>JAGORM010000011.1 GCA_018062815.1 Candidatus Levyibacteriota bacterium
GATGCACATAGTGCTGTGGTTACGGCGTTTGCACCGGGTAATGGTATTACTTTATACCCTTTTTTTACTACTGCGCGGATCAACTTAAAGCCTGGGTCTGAGATAAGAGGTGTGCCTGAATCTGAGACCAATGCAACATTTAAATTTTCGGCAATTTGATTTAATATTTCATAAATTTTAGTTTCTTCGTTATTGTCCGTTAAAACAGTCATCTCTTTTTTTATGCCTAAATGATGAAGAAGTCCGCCTGTAATTCTTGTATCTTCACAGGCAATAAGGTCAACAGACTTCAAAACGTCTATGGCTCGCAGTGTTATGTCTTGCAAGTTCCCGATTGGAGTTGGTACAATATATAAAATCCCCATATGGGTATTATACTTTAACTGATGGATGTTTTAACAAGTATCATAAATTTATTTCTCCACATTGATGAGCACCTCGCCTACATCATTAACCTTTTAGGGCCTTTGACGTATGTTGTTCTGTTTATGGTAGTTTTTGCTGAAACAGGGTTGGTAGTTACGCCTTTTTTGCCGGGAGACTCACTTTTGTTTGCAGCAGGTGCCCTGTCCGGTTTGGGGTACCTTAATGTTGTCATACTTTATATATCTCTTTTAATTGCAGCAATTTTAGGAGATTCACTCAACTACTGGATAGGTAACAAAATTGGGCCAAGGGTTTTTGCTCGGGAAAACTCACGCATATTTAAGAAGGAGTATCTTGAGAAAACCCGTGAGTTTTATGAAAAACACGGTGGTAAAACTATTATCCTGGCCAGGTTTATTCCAATAATACGCACATTTGCTCCTTTTGTTGCAGGAGTAGGTAAGATGGATTACAAGTCATTTCTTATTTATAATGTTGCCGGTGCATTTTTGTGGGTAACAAGCTTTGTATTTGCAGGTTACTTTTTTGGTGGCCTTCCGTTCATGCAGAAAAATTTTCACTATGCTGTAGTCATTATTGTTTTTATCTCACTGATTCCAGTTGCATATGAATTTATAAAACACAGATATGAACATAGACTCTCAAAAAAACAACTAGCCCATGCAAACTATTCAGAAGTTAAAAAAACTGTTAAGAAAAGCACCAAAGAGTAGTAAATAGTTGGTATAGTAAAAAAAATTAATTAAATCTTCTGATAAGACCAACAACTTTGCCCTGTACACGGACAGCCTTAGGATAAATAGGTTCCATTGTGCTATTCGCAGGTTTTAGGATAACCTGTTCTCCTTCTTTATAAAACCGCTTCAGAGTGGCAAGGCTTTCATCTACAAGTGCAACAACTATGTCTCCGTTATGAGCAGTTTCGGATTTTTCAATTACCACAAAATCTCCGTCTAAAATTCCGTCTTCTATCATTGATGTTCCTTTAACCTGGAGAACATAAGATGTTTTTGTTCCTGAGAGCATGCTTGACGCAACAGCAAATGTTGCTTCTGGGTCAGTGTAAGGCTCCAAAGGTTGTCCTGCTGCTATATACCCCATAAGAGGTAGAGAAATAGAAGGTCCAAGTGATTTTGAAGTAGGGCCAAGTAGTTTTCCCAATGATTCCTTTTTCAGTACTTTAAGAGTTCTTAGGTTTCCGTCAACTTTTTGAACATAACCTTTGTCAACCATAGTTCTAATAAGTGCGTGGACTGTAGAGACGCTTCTTTTGCCGGTAGCCTGTGCCATTTCAGCCAAAGTAGGAGAGTAGCCATTTTGCTCCTGAAATTGAATAATAAAATTAAGTAATTCCCGTTCTTTTTTATAGAGTACTGCTGTCATACATAATTTATACGAAAATTACTTGAACTTTACAAGATGACAAACAATATCAAAACTAACCACTTTTAAAACTTAAATGAACATGTTCAGACACGTGACAGAATGTGGTAAAATTATAGGTTATGAATTTTAAACTACACTCAAAATTTAAGCCAACGGGAGATCAACCATTAGCAATAGAAAAACTATCAAACGGGTTACAGGAAAATAAAGAAAATCAGGTATTACTGGGAGTAACAGGTAGTGGAAAAACTTTCACAATTGCGAATGTAATACAAAAATATAATAAGCCTACTCTCATCATATCTCACAATAAGACATTGGCAGCTCAGGTTTATCAGGAGATGCGAGACTTTTTTCCTGAAAATGCTGTTTCATATTTTGTTTCATATTATGATTTTTATCAACCCGAGGCATACATACCTACAACTGATACTTATATTGCAAAAGAAACTGAAGTAAATGACGAAATAGATAAGCTTCGACTGGCGGCAACTACAAATATATTAACAAGGCCGGATACTATTGTTGTTGCCTCAGTGTCATGCATATATAACCTTGGATCTCCTCAAGAGTATAGCAAATACATTTTTACATTAAAAAAAGGGGAAGAATATGAGAGACAACATATTCTGGAAAGATTACTGGACCTCATGTACGAGCGAAACGATTATAATTTCACACGTGGTACTTTTAGGGTACGTGGAGAAGTAATAGAGCTACACCCGGCATATGATGATTACGTAGTAAGAATCGTATTAAAAGGAAAAACTATAGAACGCTTAGAAATTTTAGACCCTTTAACATCAGAGATGCGGGGAGTAAAAGAAGAAATATCAATCTATCCTGCAAAACACTATATAACTGATCCTGCGTACTATAAAGATGTATTTGCGCAAATCAGGCGTGATCTAAAGGAGAGAACAGATGAATTGAAAAAACAAGGTAAAGATTTGGAGGCACACAGAATAAATCAGCGCACTGAGTATGATCTGAAAATGTTGACACAGTTAGGGTACGTAAACGGAATTGAAAACTATTCCCGCTACTTTGACGGTAGAAAGCCCGGGGATGCACCATTTTCCCTAATTGAGTATTTTGAAAAATCAGACCCAGATTGGCTTCTAATTGTAGACGAATCCCATATGACAATTCCTCAAATTCGTGGAATGTATAACGGTGATAGAGCCAGAAAGCAAATGTTGGTAGATTTTGGATTTAGACTTCCTTCTGCTTTTGACAACAGACCGTTAACGTTTGAGGAGTTTAGAAGTAAAGTTCATAAAACTATATATATGAGCGCAACTCCTTCCTTATGGGAAATTGAGAAATCCGGAGCAAACAACATTGCTGAGCAACTAATAAGACCTACAGGTGTCGTTGATCCGGAAGTGACTATAAAAAAAACTGACGGACAAATTCTAGATCTTCTTTCAGAAATTAAAATGGCTATTGAAAACAAAGGTAGGGTGTTAGTCACAACTCTGACAAAACGTATGGCTGAGGAGTTGTCTTCCTATCTGGAGGAGGAAGGAATCGCCGTAACTTACCTTCATGCAGATATTCAAACCCTAGAACGACAAGACGTTTTAGACGACTTAAGAGAGGGCAAGTATGATGTGTTGGTAGGTATTAATTTATTAAGGGAAGGACTAGATCTTCCTGAAGTTTCTCTGGTGGCTATTCTTGATGCTGATAAAGAAGGATTTTTAAGGTCAAGATCTTCTCTTATCCAAATAATGGGTAGAGCTGCAAGAAAAGTTGATTCACGAGTAATTCTTTACGCAGATATAATGACAGATTCAATAAAAGCTGCAGTTGCAGAAGTTAAAAGACGCAGGAAAATTCAGCTTGAATATAATAAAAAAAATAACATAACCGCAAAATCGGTAGAAAAATCTATTCGGGAAAAATTAATAAAAAAAGAAGAAATTTTAGATGATGTAAAGCCGCTTATGGATCGGGAGATGTTGCTTCCTGACCAAAAAAAGAAAGTTATTAAAAAATTACGGGATGAGATGAAAGATGCGGTTAAGAATCTGGATTTTGAGACAGCAGCATTACTGAGAGATAAGATTAAATATATAGAGCAACAGTAAAATATAATTATGGCAAGAACACCAGAATTACCATCAGCTTTAGTTTCAGAAGGAGCTATGGAGCGCAGGTCTAATGTGCTAACAAGACTTACCCCATTTGTTGAAAAGAAATTAGACCTACTTCTAGACCCTAAAAAGGCATGGCAACCCTCATTGGTTTTACCTGGTCCTCAATCTTCAGAATTTAGATTAATTCAAGAAGAAGCAAAAATGCTTACGGCTGAAACAAAAGTTGTAATAGTTGGAGCTTTAATCACTGAAGATGGGCTTCCTAATTTTACAGCAGAAATTTCAAGATTTGGAGAAATATATGGAGTAGGTGAAGAAGAAAATTCACCGTGGGAAAGATGGAGGAGAGGATGGGCCTCTGAAGAAAACAGACACGGAAGATTAATTGAGATGTACGTAAGAGATTCGGTTGGTTTCAAGGTTACACAAATTGAAAGGGATGTCCATGGGTATATCTCAGACGGCTTTTACCCTGGACATGGAAAAGATTCTTATCAGGCACTTATGTACACAGCCTGGCAAGAAAGGGCAACACAAGATTCTCACAAGGGACTAGCAAGAGTTGCAAAAAATGCTGGGGCAGAATATCTTCACAAAGCAGCTGCCAAAATGGCAGGAGACGAGGGAAGGCACGCACAGTTTTATATACCAGTAGTTGGCGAAATATTTAAACTAGATCCAGAAGGCGCTATTCATTCACTTTCCGAACTCGTTAAAAGAGGACTAATTATGCCAGGAAACAAGATGTCTGGATTTAACGCATTTGTTGAAGCAAGCTCAGTATCTGGTATTTATGGTGGAATTGAATACACTTCAATTCTTCAAGAATTATTAAAAACTTGGGACGTTAAATCTATTCCTTTAAGAGGGCAGGCTGATGAAGAAAGGAATGAAATAGTAAGTAGAGCAGATAGATTAACAAAAATCGCAGAGAGAGCAAGACCAAGAGGTAATAGTGATGCATTGGAGGCGTTGAAGCTGAGATGGACTATCTAAAACCACACGCTTGAATAAGTTACTCCAGTTAGTCTATAATGGATAACTTCAAATTTCCAATACCCTGGAAAAGTGAACTTTTATGTACGACAAAATAATAGTTAAAGGTGCCAGAGAGCACAATTTAAAAAATATTGACCTTGAGATCCCTAAAAACAAATTGGTTGTTTTTACGGGTCTATCTGGTAGTGGAAAAAGCTCACTTGCGTTTGACACAATCTATGCTGAAGGTCAAAGAAGATATGTTGAGTCTTTATCAAGTTACGCCAGGCAGTTTTTAGGAATCATGAAAAAGCCTGATGTGGATTTTATTGAAGGGCTTTCTCCTGCAATATCTATTGATCAAAAATCAACCTCGCACAACCCGCGCTCAACTGTAGGAACTGTTACTGAAATATATGATTATCTCCGTTTATTATTTGCTCGCGTGGGACATCCTCATTGTCCTAAATGTAATACTGAAATATCGCGCACTACAAAAGAAAAAATACTTGAGGACGTTATATTAAAATTTGTAGGCATGCAGCCTAACCGAATCATGGTATTAGCCCCTTTAGTTAAGGGGAGAAAAGGTGAATATAACGATTTATTTAAGGATCTTAGAAAACGTGGCTATCAAAAAGTAAGAGTTGACGGAATTATACTTGATTTATCAGAAGACATAGGGCTTATTAAGACAAATAAGCATACAATTGATGCGGTCGTAGACAGGATTACTCTTGAAAAAAACTTTGACCGTCAAAGATTATCAGATTCTTTGGAGCAGGCACTTGTTCTAGGAAATCGTGAAGTAACTATTACAAAAGTTAAAGACAAGGGATTTGAATTTCCAGAGAAGCCAGTTGAGATGGAGGATATTGCATATTCTGAAAAATTTGCGTGTCCTAAATGTGGGACTTCAATATCAGAAATTGAACCTAGAATTTTTTCTTTTAATTCTCCCTTTGGAGCTTGCCCAAACTGTAATGGACTGGGTGTAATTTATGCGATAGATGAGTCTTTAATACTTGCACCGGAATTAACAGTTCTTGAAGGGGGCATACTTTCGTTTTCAAACATAGGAGAACAGGATACTTGGTTTGCACGAACGGTAAAGCAAGCTTTGGATGAGAATGATATTCCGTTAAATAAACCCATAAAAACGTTTAGCTTAGAGCAAAAAAAACAACTATTGTATGGAACTGGAGACAAAACGTATCAAATTATCGGAAATAACAGATTCGGAGAAAAAACAAAAATTTACGAAGAATTTACGGGAGTAGTAAATTATATGCTATCAAAATATAACGAATCTGATTCAGAAATTGTAAAACGTGAAATTGAGAAGTATATGAATCCGAAAACATGTGAGGAGTGTAAAGGGGCAAGGCTTAAGAAAGAAGCCTTAGGAGTAACCATTCAAGGAAAGTCCATTGTTGAGATTACGCAAAAAAGCATAGAGGACACACACGAATTTATACTTCAGCTAGACCCAATACTAAGTGAGCGTGAAAAACAAATTGCGAAAGTAATAGTTAAGGAAATAAGCGCCAGGTTAGCATTTCTCTTAAACGTTGGACTGTCTTACCTTACGCTTTCAAGAAGCGCACATACTCTTGCGGGTGGCGAGGCTCAAAGAATTAGACTTGCATCACAAATAGGAAGTGGTTTATCTGGTGTTTTATATGTCTTAGATGAACCTTCTATTGGTCTTCATCCCCGAGATAATACAAAGCTGATAACAACTCTTAAAAGACTAAAAGAAATAGGAAATACAGTCATAGTTGTTGAACATGATAAAGAAATGATGGAAGAAGCAGACTATATTTTTGATATAGGTCCTGGTGCTGGGCAGTTAGGAGGACATATAACAGCGCAAGGAACTCCTCAGGAGCTTATGGACAATGATAATTCTTTAACAGGGCAATACTTGTCAGGAAAAAAGAAAATAAAAATTCATAAAAGTAAAAAGTTAGACAAGAACGAAAAGTTAATCATATCAGGAGTTACAGAGCACAATTTACAAAATGTAACAGTTGAATTTCCTCTAGGAAAGCTCATTTGTGTTACCGGGGTTTCAGGCTCCGGTAAATCTACTCTCATAAATGATGTTTTATATCATGCTTTAGCCCAAAGAAAAAACCCTTATCACAAAGAGCAACCGGGAGAATTTAAAGAGCTAGTTGGAGAAGAATTTATCAAGCGGGTGTTTATGATTGACCAGTCTCCGATTGGTCGTACACCAAGAAGTAATCCTGCTACGTATACAGGTGCCTTCACACACATTAGAGATATATTTGTAAATAGTAAGGAAGCCAGAATAAGAGGGTATACACCCGGAAGATTTTCATTTAACGTAAAGGGTGGAAGGTGTGAGACTTGCGAAGGGGAAGGAACTTTAAAAATTGAAATGCAGTTTCTTCCTGATGTTTTCATTCCTTGCGAAACATGTAACGGAAAAAGGTATACACAGGAAACGCTTGAAATTGAATTTGAAGGAAAAAATATTGCTGATGTTTTGGATATGTCTATTGATGAAGCTCTGGATTTTTTCTCTTTTCACGAAGGACTATCCAACAAATTATTAACACTCAAAGAGGTGGGCTTATCATACGTTAAACTGGGGCAATCAGCACCTACCTTATCAGGCGGCGAGGCTCAAAGAATAAAACTCGCGTCTGAGCTTTCAAAAAAAGGCGGAAACAACAGTCTATATTTACTAGATGAACCCACAACAGGTCTTCATTTTGCGGATCTAGAAAAACTTGCCGTAGTCTTGCACAAGTTAGTTGAAAAAGGAAACACAGTTATTGTAATTGAACATAATCTTGATATTATTAAAAATGCAGATTATATTATTGATTTGGGTCCGGAAGGTGGAAGAGGGGGAGGGTCTATTGTAGCTGCAGGGTCTCCACATGAAATTGCATCAAATCCTCATTCATATACCGGTCAATACCTGAAAAAGGAACTGTGATTAAAAAGATTATTAAACTATTTCTCATTTTTCTTTTGTTTATTTTATTTCCTGTCTTTTCATCATACGCACAAGAGAAAGAAAGCTCAAAAGACTATTTTACCGTATCCGCCAGCTCTCTATACCAGGTTGTTAGTTCATCATCCACTCACGTTATTCAAGAAATTTCAATAGTAAACAAAAAAGAGTTTTACTATGCTCCTTCTTATGCTATAACACTGCACACAGAATCAATAAGTAACATTGCGGCACGTAATGAAGAAGGGGCACTTCCTTTTACACTAAACGATAACAGGAATGGATCAAAAACCATAGAAATTACTTTTCCTCAAAAAATTGTTGGCGTAGGCAAAAAAAACAATTTTACCTTCTCTTATGACTCTTCAGATTTTACCCACAAAATTGGAAAGATTTTAACTGTTCAAGTACCTGCGCTTTCAGGTTCTCAGGCTTTTGACTCATATACAGCGGCTGTGAATGTTCCAGATGAATTTGGAACTCCTAGTATAGTTAAGCCTAACGTTTCATATAGCAAAAAGGGGAACACGTATATATTTAGCAACGGACAACTGACAAAGGGCGTAGAAATGATATTTGGAGAGTTCCAATTGTATAGATTTAAGCTTTCTTATCATTTAGAAAATAGTAATGTTTTTCCTGTTAAGACTGAACTTGCCCTACCTTCAAACACATCCTATCAGGAAGTAATAGTAGAAAATATTTCACCTAAACCCAGCAAAACCTATAAAGATAAAGATAGAAATTTACTTGCCACCTACTTATTACCTCCAAAAACTACTACTCACGTGGTAGCCGAGGTTATGATTAAAGTAAGTCATATTCCCACGAGTGAAGTTCTATCGGAATCACAAAAAAAAATATATCTAAAACCGCAAAAGTACTGGGAGGTTGATGATTTAGAAATACAAAAAATTGCAAAAGAACTAAAAACACCTTCAGCAATCTATGATTATGTAGTAAAAACACTGTCATATGAGACAAAAAAAGCTAATTTAGAGAACGTAAGACAAGGTGCAAAAAAAGCACTTTCAAATCCTCTTTATGCTGTTTGCCTTGAGTTTACAGACCTTTTTATTAGTCTTGCACGGGCAGCTAACATCCCTGCAAGGTCAGTTGAGGGATATGCATATACTGATGATTCAAAAGATAAGCCTCTCTCACTATTTGAGGATGTTCTTCACGCATGGCCTGAATATTATGATGAAAACAAAAAAGCATGGATAATGGTGGATCCTACTTGGGGGAGTACAACAGGAGGGGTAGATTATTTTAATTCATTGGACTTTGACCACGTTGCATTTGTCATAAACGGTGAAAAAAGCTCTTATCCGGTTCCTGCAGGAGGATATAAAACAGATGAAGAAACAAAGGATATAGTAGTGTCTTATCCTGATTCAGTCACGTTTATAAAAAATTCAAAAATTCAAGTGTCGGGTTCTTTTTCATCTTTTACAAATAAAAACGCAATAGACGGCACAATAAAACTAATAAATTTAGGCAACTCTGAATCTCAGACTCAAAAAGTGGAAATTTATCTTGACGAAAAAAAAGCTTTTAATGCAACATTCCCTCAAGTGCCTCCACTTGGTGAATCTGAATTATCAGTTTCTATACCTCTAAATCATGGAATTATTTCTTCTTTGACAAAATTTAATCACACTATTACAATTTACAATGAGAACGGACAGGAACTGTATTTAGTGAAAGTAAAAGTATTTCCATTTTCTCAATACTATTTGATAGGAGGTGCAATTTTTATTGGAATCATTTTTATATTCATCCTTGCCTTCAAAACCAGGAGTTTATCAATTCAAAAATAAAGAAAAAGAGATAATCTATGTAGGGAAAGCAAAAGATCTTAAAAAAAGAGTTACTTCATACTTTCAAAAGGGTGCACACGACGCTAAAACCATACACTTAGTAAAAGATGTTGTATCAATTGATCACATACTCGTAAATTCTGAAATTGAAGCTTTTCTGCTTGAGGCAGAACTTATAAAGAAGCACAAGCCCTACTATAATATCCGCTTTATAGATGACAAATCTTACCCGTATATTATGGTTACAAATGATAACTTTCCGTATGTTTCTGTGGTACGTAAAAAAAATAACAAAAATGCAGATTATTTTGGTCCCTATCCAGATGCAGGATCAGTTAAAATTGTTCTTAAAATTTTAAGGAAAATATTTCCTTTTCAATCAGTAAAAAATCATTCAAAAAGAAAATGCTTGTATTATCATTTAGGATTGTGTCCTTGTTTGCCGGCGGTTTCCGAAAACAAAACACAATATATTAAAAATTTAAAAAATTTAAAGCGCTTTTTGGGGGGTAATACAGATACAGTTATTACAGCCCTTATTAAAGAACAAAAAAACAGCATACGCGCTGAAGAATTTGAAAACGCATCAAGTATTCAGAAACAAATTGATTCAATAAAAAAAATTACCCAAGAAACTTTTGATCCATTTTTTTACTTGACCGTACCAAACGCACAAGCAGAACGTGAGAAAAATGAAAATGATAGCTTAAAAAATTTACTCATTCAGAGCGGAATTAATCTACCTATTCTTGAAAGGATAGAATGTTATGATATATCAAATTTTCAAGGAACAAATGCAACTGGATCCATGACGGTATTTATAAAAGGGAGCGCAACCACAAGTGAATACAGAAAATTTAAAATAAAAAAGCTTTCTACGCCAAATGATTTTGCAATGCATCAAGAAGTTATGGCAAGGCGAATGAAACACATGGAGTGGAGAACTCCTGATCTCATAGTAGTGGATGGCGGAAAAGGACAGGTAAGCTCTGTTTTACAGGTTTTAGCGCACCTAGGAATATCTGTACCAGTCATTGGTCTTGCAAAGCGATTTGAAACCATAATTATACCTGAAAAAGTTGGAAAACAGATTATTTTCAACGAGGTTAGGGTTCCTCTTTCAACGCCTGCGCTAAATCTATTGCGAAGAATAAGAGACGAAGCACACCGTTTTGCAATTTCATATCACAGAAAGCTAAGAAGCAAACAAACATTTACAGATTAAAACCAGTCTGTTAGCATATAATGTGATGAAATTTATATTTCAACAGCTCGTAATAGCAATTATCTCCCTTCATCTTACTTCATTATTTTTACCGGGACTGATTATTACAGGCGGATTTGCTCAACTACTACTTGCTTCTGTGTTTTTAGTTATTGGGTTTACAATAGTGCGTCCTTTGCTAAACATTATCACGCTCCCATTGGGTATTCTTACACTAGGACTGTTTTCTATTATTACCACCTCATTTGTTTTATTTTTGATAACTATGTTTGATAAAAATTTTAACATTGTATCTTTTCCGTTTTCAGGGATATCATTTTTTGGTATTGTAATCCCATCATTTTACTCCAATATACTTTTGTCTTACATACTAATTTCTGCTACAATACAGGCAGTACAAAAAGTATTAATGTACATATTTGATTTATGAATTCAATCTATACAGTTATACAAATTGTGATAGCAGTTTTAATAGTTATTACTATAATTTTGCAGACCAGAGGTTCATCATCTGGAATGGCTTTTGGCGGGGGCACAGAGAGTTATAGGAGTAAGAAAGGCATGGAAAAAGTATTGTTTTATGCAACTATAATTCTTGCTGCTACCTTTGCGCTTATCACTATTCTTTCACTCATCAATCAATAATTTTCTGAACACTTTTTATAAAGCAAGGCATGTTTTACAATCTGTGAGAGGTTAAAAATAAATTTTATGGTATTGGTAAGACGCAGATATTACATCTGGCTATTTAAGGCATACATTAAGAAATGGAAAAAAACTATTTTTTCTTCAATTTTTGTAGGTGCTTGCGTGTTTTTCATCTTTCTTCTTGTTTTAAATTATTACATTTTTCCAATATTTAACAACAGCGTTGTAAAAATAGGGTACGCAGGTTCTTATACTCTGACAACATTACCCCATGCAGTACTTGAGAATGTTTCTTATGGTCTAACATCTGTGAATCCAAACAGTGGAGTCGTTCCCGCAGCAGCATCTTCATGGGAGATTTCAAAAAATGGACGCGTTTATACATTTACTTTACGGGATAACCTAAAACTATCAAACGGCAAAAAATTCTTGGCTTCAGATGTTCCTTATAAATTTAAAGATGTTGAAAAGAAAATTATTGGAAATAATAAAATTCAATTTACTTTAAAAAGCGCATACGCACCTTTTTTATCCATCGCCAGCTCACCAATTATAATAAAAAATTACGGGTTTAACGAATATCACATCGCAAAAATTGAAGAAAACTCAGGTTTTATAAAATCTTTAACTTTAACAAATAAAAATAATACAAAAAAGAAAATATTTTATTTTTATCCTACTGCAGACGCACTAACTACGGCGTTTATGTTAGGTGAAGTTTCCAAAATGGAAGATGTTTTACCTGAAACGGCTCCTGAAAAAAACTTTTCTAAATGGAAAAATGTAAATGTTCACAAAAGCACTGACTACACGCAGTTAGTAGGTATCTTTTTTAACACTTCTGACAGTATTCTTTCAAATAAAAAAGTAAGACAAGCACTTACCTACGTTTTGCCCAAGAATTTTCCTGAGGGTGAAAGAACTTTTTCATTTATACAACCTAACTCTATTTACTATACAAAAAGTCCAAACGAAGGCATATTAGATCTAGCATTATCAAGATCTCTTCTATCAGCAGCAGAGGTTAAAGATCCCACAATTACGTTAAAAACTCCGGAAGAGTTAAAGCCAATAGCACTTTTAATAGCAAATGCATGGAAAAAATTAGGAGTAAAAACTGACATTGTTACGACAAATGACCTTCCCACAACTTACCAAGCACTTCTTTATACCATGCGGCTGCCATATGATCCTGATATGTATACTATTTGGCACTCAGGACAAGTAAATAATATTACACACTACAAAAATGTGAGGATTGATAAACTTCTGGAAGACGGGAGACAGGCAACAGATGAAAATAAACGCATACAAATATATGCGGACGTTCAAAAATATTTACTGGATGATGCGCCAGCTGCATTTCTATATTTTCCTTATAGCTATACAGTCTCACGGTAGTTGATTGCCTCAGCAATATTTATTTGTTAAAATCTATTAGCTTCGTGAGTTGCGCCTGTGGCTCAATGGATAGAGCACTTGTCTTCGGAACAAGGGGTTGCGTGTTCGACTCACGCCAGGCGCGCACGCTTTACTCAGCGTAAGCATAACTAACAGATTAAAAAGGGCTTATCCTGAAAAGGCAAAGCCGGCAAACGGGCGACTAGCTCAATGGTAGAGCAATTCCCTCTTAAGGAATCGGTTCGGGGTCCGAATCCCCGGTCGCTCACAAACATCTTATAGTTAGCATTTAACTATGTAATCTGCTATAATCCTCGTATACATTATGGAAAAAAATATTGAAAGAGCTATTGCAGGAGCACGCGCTGAGGCTATTCAAAAAGCTG
>JAGORM010000012.1 GCA_018062815.1 Candidatus Levyibacteriota bacterium
AGTTCAGATGAATTATTTTGAGAAATTTGTGCTGTTATGTCCCAGAGGGTTCCTATTGCCTCAAACTGTAAACTAAAAGGGTGCATTAGCTTTTTGCTTTTGTTTTGATTTCTTCCAGTGCTTCATTGAAGCCTTTGGGAGTAAGTGAGGATCCTGAAACTTTTGTAAGCATTACATCATCTATTTTTCGTCCGATAACAAGAGGTTTATAATTTGCTATAAAATCAGCTTGCATTTTTTTACTCATATCACGCGTTGCCTTAGAAACAACTGTTGCATCACTTATAACACCATCTGTAAGCGTAATTGTTACATCAATTTCCTCAGGACCTCCAGGGGATGTGTAATTTCCAATAGTTTCAAACTCACCATTTTTGTATGGAGACATACTTGCTTCCTCAGGTGTAGGATTTTGATTTGTTGTGTCTATGATTTCAGTGGTAGTAATTGAGCTTTTATTGAGTGTTTGATATGCAATTCCACCCGCTATAGCTAAAACTAAAAGTATGGCTACTAAAACTAAAATTATCTTTTTTGAATTTTTTTTGGGTTCTGTTGGTGTTGTAGGTTCCATCTGATCTTAAACTAGATACAGAATACAAGAAATAAATAACAAATGCAAGTTTTTTTAAAAAGCAGAAAATCTTGAATTTTGTAAATAGTTTATAAGCTCTTGTCCTGTTCTTGCCCCAGGTCTTAATCTGAAAAGAAAATACTTATTAAAAAAAGACTGTTTTATTCCGGGAATTGTACTAACTGCTGTGTCATAACCCGCAAGTTTTGTTTGCTCTATTGCTGCTTGATCAAACGCGCCATATGGATAAGCAAATGATGTGACAGGTTTTTGAATCAGATTTTCTAAGTCAATTTTACTTTGTGAGATTTCATAGGCAAGCTTTTCTACTGCTTGATCTTTTAACCATCTGTGATTTACGGTGTGTGCTCCAATCTCAACTAACCCTTCTTTGGCTATTTCTTTTACTTGGCTTTGGAACATGTAATTTGGTGAATCAAGAAGTCCTGAAACAACGTACTGTGTAGCCTTAGCGTTATGTTTTTTTAAAATTGGGTATGCGTCTGTATAAAAATCTCTATAGCCATCATCAAAAGTTAGTATAACGGGCTTTTTAGGTAAGGGCATCTTTCCATTCATAACTAAGCCTAATTCATGTATGCTCATAAGCGTATAGCCTGCTTGTTTTAGAGTTTTTATTTGCTCAGATAATGTTATGGGTAAGGTATTTAATGAAATTCGAATAGTATCATTTTTGTCAGAAACATATTCAACATAGTGATACATAAGAATTGGAACTTTATATACGGGAACTTCTGTAAGGCTATAGATTTTTTTTTGTTTCAAAACCTCATCCGCAACATCTCTTGGAACAAATGTCTGTGTTTTTTCTCTTGTTTCAGAATACAGAAAGGGGTATTTATTAGATTGAAGATTTCTATATAAAGAAAAAGATAAAAGCAATGCTAGGGCAAGTAACGCGAAAACAATTTTTACTTGAGAGCTTGCCTGTTTTAATTTTTTTGTAGTTTTAGCCACAAAGCATATTATATGAGTTTTGTACGGGAGTGTCTACTTAAGGAGAGAAAGATTTACGCGTATGATCTTGTCATCATCCTGTTTGGGAATACCTCTTCCGTCTTTATTGCTAGTTGTAATATACAGCATGTTATCTGGCCCCATTACTGCCTCTCGTATCCGACCATATGTATTTTTAAAATATTCGCTTAGCCTTTTTTCTATTGGTTCATACTTATAAAGTGCACTGCCGCGTAATCCTCCAAAGTAAAAATTTCCTTCCGGTGAAACAGTCAGGCTCGCAGGCGCCCATGTATTGTTTTCAGAATTAAGTATTGGGGTTTGCATTCCAGATTTTCTTTCATCTCCGGAAATTATAGGCCATCCATAGTTATTCCCAGATTGAATTGTGTTGATTTCGTCCAGACCTGAAATGGGTATGGATCTTCCGTGTTCCGTAGACCACAACATATTTTTTTGATCCCATGCTATTCCTTGTGGATTTCTGTGTCCATATGAAAAAACCAAATTTCCAAAAGGATTTTCAACTGCTTTATTTCCTTCCGTATCAATTCGCAATATTTTGCCTGCCAGTGAGTTCTTGTCCTGTGCCTGAGATGGATTTTCTGCATCTCCTGTTGTTATATATAGATAATTGTCTTGTCCAAACG
Source organism: Candidatus Levyibacteriota bacterium (assembly GCA_018062815.1). Taxonomy (GTDB): domain Bacteria; phylum Patescibacteriota; class Microgenomatia; order Levybacterales; family GWA1-39-11; genus JAGORM01. Next base: position 2,203 of record JAGORM010000012.1, read on the forward strand.
CAATTCTGCCACCGTTGTGATTTTTCCCACCTGGAATATTTTCTACAAGTACTTTTGTTTCTAAAAGCTTAGAGTCTTTTAAGACTGCTTTGACTACCCTATTAAGAGTTTTATTTCCACTTGTTGCGTATGTATAGTAAAAATATACATAATTGTTTTTTTTGTAGTTGGGATCCACTGCGATTCCTAAGAGTCCGCCCTCCCCTATTTCCTTTACTTCGGGTATATTAATGGTACTAATAATTTTTCCGCTAATATTTGCTATAAGTATGCGTCCAGGCCGCTCTGTTATAAGCATTTCAAAACTTGAACCTTTAGGCGCAAAAGCAATTGCCCAGGGGGTATCAAGTCCTTTTGTAATGATTTCCGTTTGCGGGGAATCAGTTTTAGTAACTATTGTGCTTAGGGTTTTTGTAGCAGGTTTGTTTTTATTGAAGAAAAAAGAAGTAAAAGCCGCAATAACTCCTAAAAAGATCAATGAGAACAAAATAATTTTCATAGTTATGCCCGTTTTGCAATTTCCGCGACTCTTCTATAAGTGGGTATCCAAAATGTGTGCAATAAGTTGTGTCCTACAACGTCAATTACTTCATTGTCTGCCCCGGAAATAGTCGAATACTTCATAGGAACCATATTATCATGTTTTGCATTTAGTGTTACTGTTTTGGATAATTTTTCTGAAGGAATTGCAGACAAGTTTTTTAAAAAGTCAGAATTTGGAAGCAGTTCTTTTACTGCAGGAAGGGGAATAATTTTAGAAAGCGGTGATCCTTTTATTGACCCCCCGATGCTTATAAAAACATGCGTAGTATGCCATCCTCTGTGTTTTTTTAGGTATGTAAGGCATGTTGTTGCACCTGCGCTAATTCCAACTAAAACCACATCTTCTAGCCTATGTTTTTCAATATATTTTTCAAGCTTTTCTGCTGCCTGATCAAAAGTTCCTTTAAGAAGGGTTGAGTTTATGCTGTAAACTTTAAAACCTTTCTTTTCAAGATATATCTTTGGAAAAATATGAAATGGATTTCTTGTAAACCAACGTTCTACTAAAATGATAGGTCTTTTCTGTTTGGGCTTACGGTTTACACCATTAAAGTTTATAAATGGGAATAAGATATTACTGGGGAAGTGAATTATTACAAGAATTGTCTCTATTGCCCATTCTGTAATTGTTTTCATAAGGATATGTTAGAACGTTTTAGAGTAGTTTGCAAAGAGTCTGCTTAAGTTGTAAACTAAATAGTATATGTTTAAGCAAGGTGATGATAATATAACAAATCCGACTGTTATCTCTCTTGAGGAGCTAGCAAAAGAGGAAGAGCCTAAAAAACCGTTTCAATCCCCGGCAATGGAAGGTGAACAGTCAGTAAGTGGATCAACTCCAGACCCAGAGAGTGATGATGACACGCTCGCAAATGAAAAAAAAGTCGGTCATCAGGTGGGCGAAACATTGGAGCACCCTGAGGAGTTAGACAGCGCAAGGGATACAGATATTGCTGAGACGAATTCTTAAGACAAATTAATTTTTTTCTTCAAAATATATTACAATTAATATATCAACCCCATGAAAAATCATGCAGTAAGATTTTTTTCTTTTGCTAAAAGCTCGCAGATAACAATAGTGCTTCTTTCAGAAATAATAATTGGAATACTGGTAATTGTTTTAACCCTTGCAGCGTTTCTTAGGCTCAGCCAGGTACTAGACTACAAAAGTCTTAGTTACTTTGATCAAGAAATAGCGCAAGTGCTTTATAACATGCGTACGCCTGAATTAACAGCAGCTATGAGAATTTTTACGTTTCTTGGAGGTCAAATATTCCTAGAGGTTACAATTATTGCCACTATGTTTTTTTTGCTTGTTTCAAGGCACATAAAAGACGGTCTAGTCTTTGCGTTTATACTCTTGTCCGGGGTTTTTTTAAATTTATATCTTAAAAATTTCTTCCAAAGAGCAAGACCTGATTTGTCTCCTCTGGTTTTAGAAAATACCTATAGCTTTCCTTCCGGTCACGCCATGAACGCGTTCATTTTTTATACATGTGTGTCATATTTTATTTTTAGAAAAATACAAAACACAAAATTTGGTGCTGTTCTTATAATCCTATCAACCGTTCTCATTCTCCTAATAGGTATAAGTAGGATTTATTTGGGTGTTCACTACCCCAGTGATGTTATTGCGGGTTATTTTGCAGGTCTTTGTTGGTTTGTTTTAGTAATTATTTTTGATAAGTCCATATATTTCTTTAAGCTTTTTAGAAAATACGAGCTAAATAAGAAATATTAATTTTAGGTGTTTTTTTGAAGTCTTTCGCCTATTACCACAGGTATTTCCTCAATTCCAATCTTTTCTCGGGCAGAAATAAACATAGGTGAAAATTCCCTGTACTGTTTTTTAATTTCCGCCCTGTTTATATTAGGGGATTGATCTATTTTATTAAACACATAGACTATGTTTCCGTCTGTAACCGCAAGATCATGTAATATTTCAGAAACTATTTCAATTTTTCTTACCATTTCAGGATCTGATGCGTCAATTATGTGCAGAATTAAGTCAGCATTAATGGATTCCATAAGTGTGGACTTAAAAGCTGAGATTAACAGAGGCGGGAGATTTCTTATAAAACCTATGGTGTCTGTAATAAGTATTTCTTGAAAAAGCGTGGGAATGTACATTTTCCCCACACTGCTCTCAAGAGTAGCAAACAATGCGTCTTTCTCAAGTTTTGTCTTTTTTGACAATGAATTAAAAAGTGTGCTTTTCCCAGCATTTGTGTACCCTACTATAGATACAGTTTTAAATCCCGCCCGCTTACGTTTATCCAGTTGTTGCTGATGACTATTGCTAATTTTTTTAAGTTCATCTGTAATTTTTTTCTTTTGATCTCTCCAGTGCCTTCTCATAAGTTCTGTGTTTGTTTCTCCAATTCCTGAAACCCCAATTCCTCCACCCTGGCGAGAAAGCACATATCCCATGCCATAAATACGTGGACCCATATAGTTCATTCGGGCAAGTTCTATCTGTAATTTTGACTCAAGACTTATTGCGTGTTTCTCAAAGATTCTCAAAATAAGGTCTACCCTGTCCCAAACTTCTATGGAAGGATTTGCTTGGCTTAATATGGATTGTATTGCGTGTAGTTGTCCTGGCTTTACCATGGCGTCAAGAACCACAACATCTACATTAGCGCTTTTTACAAGCTCTATTATTTGATCTAATTTCCCACGACCTATATATGTTGCATAATGCGGTCTGTCAATTTTTTGAATTATACGATCAACTATCTTTCCTCCCAGCGTGCGGATTAAAGATTCAAATTCATCTCCTATATTTACTGCTGCTTCTTCCTCTTCCCGAGGATGAATTATGTGGACAGGCAGCATTCTGGTAACTAGTTTTGTTTCATACATACATTCCTATTATACCTTATTACTCTTGTGGCTTTTGATTGGAATATGGGCTTAGGCATAAAAGTTTGCTATAATTAGCAAGCTGCGTAGTAAGAGCAGCTTTTTACGATTATTGCCGGATCGTCTAATGGTAGGACAACAGACTTTGGATCTGTTTACCATGGTTCGAATCCATGTCCGGCAGCTAAGACGGGCACCCCTAGGTGACCGTATTCTCTATTTAGCTTGAAGGGGCTTGCTAAAAGCCCCTTCAAGACGGGAAACATTCGGACCGGCAAAATACTCTTAAAATTCCAATATCAAGGCTGGATTCATATATGTCCTACTTAACCCAGAGAATAAGGATTCTAACCCCTCATTTTGCTATAATCCTTATATAACTATATGCGTCTCAGAAATGTACTATTGATCCTCTTAATTGTAATTCCTTCTTTATTTTCTTTTTCCCCTCGCACTGCTTTTGCCTCTTGTGCTCCTCCTACATCACTTGCTGAATACAAAGAACAGGCAGATATAGTTGTGTTAGGCCGTGTAGCAAGCATTTCTGATACTTCAGCTATAGTTAATGTGGAACTATATTTTAAAGGTCATGGTGGACCTTCTCAGATTCAGGTAAGCGGACAAGAATCTCAAGGAGCAGTAACATCTGTTGATTTTTCGTTTGAGGAAGATAAAAAGTATCTCCTTTTTCTTAAGATGGACTCCGGTAATCTTAAAACAAATGCCTGTATGGGAAATAAAGAAGTATCCGATGCACTTACTTCTGAAGATTTAGCTGTTTTAGGTACGGGATATTCACCGAGTGGGAACACTCAGGACTTATCATCCTCCGAAGGTAGTGAAAGACAGCCTTCAAATCCTAATATAAATTTTATGTTAGTAACTGGTGGTCTTTTAATTCTTGGAGTTGTTGCTGTTTCCTGGAAAAAGTTGCAAAAGAAGCGATAGAAATAGTTTTAAATTAACGGTACTGAGGTAACAGTTTCGTTGTGGATATAGAGTTGCCGATTTAATATATTCGTTACTTCTCGTTTTTCCAGCATCGTTCCATTTCTGAAAATGTAGTTCGCATAATCCATAAAGTGAACAGGCTTGTTTTCAGGGTTAATGTCTTGCGCCCACAAAATCTCATCTCGCATTTTCTTGTAAGATTCCATACTTTCTTTTATAAATAACTTAAAAGTAAATATCTGCGGATGCGCCATATACATGAAGTTTAGGTATCGTAATATTTGCTTTACTAGCTTTTCCTCTGTGAGATATGGTTCCGGGCAACCATACTTTTTCTGCCTCGTACAGTGATAGTAAATGTGATAGCGTGGTTCTCCATATTTTCGCTTTCTGTATCTATCTTCACCAATAACCAGTGAACCGCAACTCGCACATTTGAACAGTTCTTTGAAGGTAAAGGTTTTGCTACCCCATTTTGCTTTCTTTGGAGCTACAAGCTGTTTTTGTACTTGATCAAATAGCTCTTTGCTAATTAGTGGTTTATGTGACCCTTTGTACCAATTACCACTTCCGATAGGATACTCAAATTCTCCATAATAGAACGGGTTTTTAAGCATCAAGTAAATTTGACTGAGTGTTACTTTCTTTCCTGCTCTGGTTGTTAAACAAGAATCGAGCCACTTCTTGAGAGTTCTTCCGCTATCACCATTTTTCGCAACCCTTTCAAACATTTCTGTCACAAATGGTGCTCTTTCAGGATCAGGAATAATATCTTTTATGCCAGCCATGGCTCTATTGAAATAACCGATTGGCGGCATTCCCGGTCTCCATCCCATGTTACATTTCGCTCTGATACCTCTTTTTACATTTATTCCTTTCTGGTCATTCTCAAGTTTGGCTTGAGAGCAAAGGATCATAAGTAAAAACTTATCACTTGGGCTGTTTGAGAATGCTTGCGTGAATGTTTTAATGTGGATGAGTTTTCCGCCATCCATCATATCTACAAGCATTCCTAAATCTCCTGCATTCCTTGATAATCTATCTGGAGCCCATGTTAAAATCCCTGTGAACATTCCATTACGAAGATCATTGAGGAGCTGATTAAAGACTGGTCGCTGCCCCGAAAGTTTGGCTGAATGACTTTCTTTGCGAATCTCTTTGATAAATAGTCCTTCTTTTATCGCCATGTCATTCATTTCTTTGATTTGAGAGTCAATTGACATGGCTTGCCGTTCATCATCCTCAGTTGATTTTCGGGCATAGAGACAATATTCAACGGTCTGTACTTGCGGTAGAACTGCTTGCTGTAACAAGTTATTCTGGTAGTTCATATCAGGGAACAAGGTACCGCAACAATTAAGGGAAGTCCAGACGCAAAATACTATGAGGATTAATCTAAATTATACAGTTATAAGGTCTTTTTCTGACCTCTTCAATAGAACTGCATTTGTTGCAACGATAATTGAAGAGACACTCATCAAGAGTGCTGAAATTTCGGGTCTTAGTGAAATATTAAATGCAGGGTATAGAACACCTGCAGCAACAGGTATAGCTAAGACGTTATAAATTGATGCCCAAAAGAGATTTTGTTTCATTTTCCTTACCGTTGCTTTTGAAAGCCTAATCGCCCTGATAACATCAGCCGGATCTGACTTCATAAGAACGACCCTTGCAGTTTCTATTGCAACATCAGTCCCCGCACCAATAGCGATTCCTATATCTGCTTGAGCAAGTGCTGGGGCATCATTCACGCCATCTCCAACCATTGCGACAAATTTTCCTTCTTTTTGTAATTTCTTAACATAAGAAGCTTTATCCTCTGGCATTACATCCGCAAACACTCGCTTTATTCCAAGTTTTTTCGCTACTGCAAGAGCTGTGGTTTCATTATCTCCTGTAATCATAGCTGTTTCGATACCTAGCTCATTCATCCGATCAACTGCTTTTTTGGCATTTTCTTTAATAGGGTCAGCTGCACCAACAACGGCTTTTACTTGTCCGTTCACGGCAAGAACCATGATTGTTTGTCCACTTTTTAAAAATGACTGTATTTTAGTATCAAGTGGTGTAACATCAACATTATTTTCTCTCATGAGCTTTACCGTACCCACTAATACCTTTTTTCCTTCAATGACTGCCCGTACTCCTAAACCTGAAAGATTCTCAAATTTTTCAATTCTGGTTGGAAGCTTAATCTTTTTACTCTTCATTTCTTCAAGAACTGCATTTGCAAGTGGATGGCTCGACTTTGCTTCTGCAGCTCCAATAAGTTGCAAAGCCTCTTTATCACTGAAGCCCTTAACACTACTCATGCTTGTAATTTTAGGCTTACCCTCTGTTAACGTTCCCGTTTTATCAAGCACGACGGCTTGAATTTTTGATACCTGCTCAAGAGTGGGAGCATCTTTAATAAGAATGTTGTGCTTTGCTCCAAGTCCTGTCCCAACTGCAACAGCAGTAGGTGTTGCAAGTCCTAATGCATCAGGACAGGCGATTACGACAGCAGATATTGCAAAAGTAAGTGCAAAGAGTAAAGGCTGTCCTGCTATAAAATACCAGACGGCAAAAGTAAGTAGACCGCTTCCTACGGCAAGAATTACCAAATAACCAGCGAATTTATCGGCGATTTTTTGTCCAGGAGCTTTGGAGTTCTGTGCTGTTTCAACCATTTTTGCTATTTGTGAAAGAGCAGTATCTTCTCCTACTTTTGTTGCTTTGAACTGAACTGACCCTGATTGATTGATAGATCCCCCAATAACCTGATCTCCACTACTTTTAGCAACAGGTATAGATTCTCCTGTAACGAGGGATTCATCAATTGCCGTTTCACCTTCAATAATTTCACCATCAACAGGCACTTTATCACCAGGTTTTAATACTAATATATCTCCGATTTTTACCTCAGAAGTTGAAACCAACTCCTCTTTTCCATTTCTAAGGAGTCTTGCCTGGGGTGGAACTAAATTAAACAAAGCTTGGAGAGCGTCTGTCGTACCACGACGTGATTTCATCTCCATCCAATGTCCAAAGAGGACGAATGTAATAAGCATTGCTGCAGCTTCATAGAATGTTTCATGACTCCCAAGCAGGGTGAGTATCACACTGAAACCATACGCTGCTGTTATACCCACCGCGATAAGCACAGACATTCCTAGCCGTCGGGTTTTCAATTCATAGTAAGAAGAATACAAGAATAACCAGCCACCATAAAAGAAAACCGGTGTTGTTAGCAAAAAGAGAAGCCAGGGAATGGGAATTGGTGAGGGTAGGTTCCAATTAAACAGCATTCTACCCATTGAATATGCAAGGATAGGGATCGTTAAAATGAACGAGAAAAAGAACTTATTTCGTATATCCTCTTCCATGAGCTTTGCCATCTCACGTCCTGCTTTTCCTGTGTGATCCATACCCATTGTCATAGTCATGCTCATCTTTATTTTTTCCCAAAAGGACATATCATCAATGGGTTTCATTGTGTGCTCATGACTCATATGGCTTTCATGCATCTCGTGTTTACTCTTCTTTATTTCAACAAGTGCCATACCACATTTCGGACAACGACCAGCTTTGTTTTGCTGAATTTCAGGATGCATTGGACACGTATATATTTTATTGTTCATATCTATTTATTTCTTTGATGCGTTTTGTACATTCCCCAACTATGCATAATTATTCCAATGAAAATAATGATTAGAGCAAAAGGTTGAAAATAGCTTGCTAGCAGTACACCAAGACCAAATGCTATAAAACAAGCTCCGAAGAGGGAAGCTTGCCATTCAATATACTTTGCTTTCGTTAGTTTTTCTTCTTTTATCATATTAAAATAGTTTGAAAACTACATATATAAGTAATCCTGCCAGAAAAATCCAGCAGATCCAATATAGAATTGCTTGGTAACCATTTTTTCTCTTCTCTTTCATTGTATTCTCCAAATGAACTCTCTTTCGGCAATACCTCCTACATTACGTAGTATTAGTGTAACTGATTGAGGACGTTCTTGAAAAGCAGGAAACGTAAGCACACCTTCTCTATGATGTCCTCCAGGCGGATCTCCGTCCCAGGATAAAGGAAGTAGTTTATTTCTCTTCTCATCAGTAAGTTCTGCACTTTTTGTCAGGTTTTCATCTAAGCTGCCTGTATGAGTATCCAGTATTACCTGAAATTGCCATGTTTTTATATCTTCGGAAATATTTTCTGGCGTAATCTTCACAGTAACAGAACCTTCCGAATTCGTCTGGGTAATTAAGGAGTTTTGTAACTGAAGCTGGGTAGTAATCTTATTACCTTGCGAGGGATTACTCACAACTCTGTAGAAAACAAAAACTGCTAGTATGGTTATCAGACAAATGATAAAAATGTTTTTATATCTCATACACTTTTAGAAAACTTTATTACCCTGCTTCCCATATACAAAATTCCCACCAAATTAAAAGCGATCCCTACCCAAAATAACTGTACCTGATATTGAGAAATCACAGTAACAACGCCAACAATCCCTAGAATCGGTAAAAGATTGACAAGATAGTGAGCACAGCAGGAAATCATTGCGGCAGTAGAGGTAGTCCCTGATACAGCCAGAACCTTGCCTGAAGTATTTTGATGATGAATGGCGTTTTTTAAATATGAATAGAGCCCGATCTGAATACCGAAACCGATAGCAAGAGTAATGACAAAGTACCAGAACTGGTAGAACTGATCGAGCATAAAATCCCAACCACTCACAAAAGAAACAATTGCAACATATACAGCCAAAAGAATTAAAGTTGCAGTTGACCCATTCCTTATCGATGAATTAATATTTCTCTGCATACTATTTTCTCTCATTAAAAATATTCTCTAAGAATTTCTTCATACTTTTTCGGGTTTGAGATTTCGGTCATTATTACATCTCCTTGATACCCACCTGATGCACTCGTCTTAAGACTAATATCTCCGTAGTTAAAGATTTTTCCAAAGAATGATTGATTTACAGAGATCGATCGGATATTGTCAAAATGAAAGACGTCCTCCTCGACATGAAGAATACCATTTCTTCGTATAATATGCTTACCCGCTAAATAGTACGCACTGTTAGCCCATGAAAGGGTAACGTTTAAAATCAAAAATAACTGCATGAGTAGTTTAAGAAAAAATATAACAAGTAAAAGTAGAGATATATGGTGATGCAGGTCAAATGGCAATGCAAAACTTAATGTAAGCAGATAATATAAACCAACGTAAAGGAGATCAAAGAGGAGGAGTACCGTTGCTAATTTAGCTACCAGAATGATAATACTTCCTCGAATTGGTTCTAATTCATGCTTTCGCTCCTCATGGTTATGATTATGGATTTTCATAGTATTTTCTTAGCGTAATTTTGGAATAAATACCGATGTTTTCTTTATATAGCTTTCGTATTCTTTTCCAAATATTTTTACCAATTATGTTTCTTCAGGCTTAGCAAGTCGTGTGTACATAAAAACAAGAGTAGAGAATATGACAATTGTTACGATTGTTGGCTTTAGAAGTAAAAAACCAAACATGAGAGCAACAAAGCCAGCATATTGCAGATGGCCGATACGAGCATAGAAATCGTTTATCCCTAATTTGTGATGTTTTTGCACTCTATATAATTTACTT
>JAGORM010000021.1 GCA_018062815.1 Candidatus Levyibacteriota bacterium
CCTCCAAAGAGTGAAGTTATTCTCCCGTCTGAGGGCAAGCAAAGCGGAATACCTTTTGCAAACTCTTCATTTGTGGTCTGAAATGATGGGAAACAGAATGAGTATTTTTGAAAAAAATCTGGAAATGCTGCCCATACGTTTATATAATACCTTTGACCTATTCCGTATACAAAAGCTACACCTGCAGCCAGTGCCAATACCCAAAATAGACGCCTCAAATCCTTTTCTTCCTTAATAACTGCGTATCCTATAAAGAAGAGCACCATATACTCAATTCTTCTCAAATAAGAAAGGATTGCTACATGAGGAAAAAAATTTGCAAGATAAGGTGCGATAAATACTATACTAACTAAAAGAGATAAAAACCCTGCAATCCAGTAAGCAACTATTGGAATCCCAAGTGGTCTATTTACCTGTACCCGTCTTCTCAACAATTGCACCAGAAAAACAAGAGTAGTAAATGCAATTAGAAAATCTTCAAACCTTATGTATACCCACGTATTATTTACCCCGATTGCTGGAAGCTTCGGATAAAGTGGTATAAACAAAACGGAAACTGCAACTAAAAAAAACAGTAACCTACTTTGTGTTAAGTTATTTCTATTGCTAAGTCGCTTTAATAGCTTCTTCATAAGTCGTGACTAAATATTGATTATTGCTTACTTTTCCGTAGTTTACAAGTACAGCTGCCTTTACTTTTAAGAGGACTTTAACAAATTTATAAGAAAATTTACCCATATGCTTTTTATTAAAAAATAGCAACCCTTTATAAATATTTACGACAGCAAACGACCTATTTGAGCTTCCTTGTCCGACATGTTTTATTGCAGCAACAGGTGAAAAAAATGTTGAATACCCCGCAAGTTTTGCCCTGAAACAAAAATCACTATCTTCAATGTACATAAAATAATGCTCATCAAATCCTTTTAGCTCATGGAATAGTTTCTTTCTTACAGCAAAAAAAGCCCCACTAACAAATTGTACCTTCCGTCTTCTTTTAGGCGAGAAACGCACGCCGCATAACTCTTCAAGACCCATTGATAGAAGGAAAGTATTTACTGCATTGTAAAATTTTCCGCAAGAAAGCTCCCTTTCTCCTTCAAAATTTATTATTTCTCCGCCCACAACACCAATTTCCTCATTTTTCAATTCATCCGCCAATTTCAACATGTCACCTGATAAATATTTAGTATCAGGATTTAAGAATATCAAAACATCACCTAATGCTAAATTAGAAGCTATATTATTACCTCTTGCATACCCAAAATTTCCTCCAGTGTTAATTACTCTTACTTCTTTATGCGTTTTAGCCTTCTTTACCGTATCATCTTTGGATGAATTATCAGCAACAATTATTTCCAACTCTTTACTTTTGATCTCTCCTTTATATTTGTGTACGATGCTCTCAAGAAGTTCATCTATGTATTTTGATGAATTAAACGTTAAAATAATTATTGAAACATTCATGTAGATTTATCGAAACCAAGCAGCGCGACCAAGCCTATAAGAAGGATTTTTCAATTTTCGCTCTCCTATAACTTTTGCAGGAACTCCTCCCACAATCATAAACTCTGGAACATCTTTTGTTACTATTGCTCCCGCACCAATTACTGCCCCCTTGCCCACACTTACACCAGGAAGAATTATAGCTCTTGGACCAATAAAAACATAGTCTTCTATTACAACAGGAGCATTTACCGCTTTAAATGATGGATCTGATAAATCATGCTGAGCATTATAAATCATCACTTCACTTGCTATGTCTACATGACTACCAATAGTAAGGACATCTCTTCCATCCAAAACAGCATTTTCTCCAATAATTGTATCCGAACCAACTTTTATATTTTTTATATTATAAAATACTGCCCCCATATGAATTGCTGATCCATGTCCGATTTTAAAACCTTCCAGTCTGTAACAAAATCTTCTAAAATGGTGCGAAGGAACATGCCCTACCCACCTTAATATCATATTGTCTGCTTCCAGTGTTATTGCTTTAAGTCTTCTAACTATTTTTTTCATAAATCATGAATACGATTTTATTTCAATCGTTTTCAAATACAAAGATCCTATTCTTTTCCAAAGGTTTCCTCAAAAACCGTTATTACTTCTCTAGCTGCTTTATCCCACGAAAATTTTTTAACCTGAGCGTCTCCTAATTTTATCATTCTATCCCTTAATTTTGTGTTTCCAAGTACTTCATCAATTTTTTCTGCAATCTCTGAAACATCTTCCGGATTAACATAAAGAGCTGCGTCTCCTCCTGCTTCCGGCAAGCTACTTACATTACTTGTCACTACCGGACATTTATATTTCATCGCTTCAAGAATTGGCAAACCAAAACCCTCGTATAAACTAGGGAGAACAAATAGTGACGCGTGTTTATAGAAAAAAGGAAGCTCAGCATTTACAACTTCATGCAAAAAAGTGACACGATTTAAGATATCAAATTTTTCAGGAGCTGAAAGAATTTCCTCATACATCCATCCCTTTTTACCAATAATAACAAGCTTAACTTCTTTATTTTTTAGCAATGAAATTGCCTGTATCAAACGTTTAACATTTTTTCTTGGCTGTAGCGTTCCCACAAATAATATGTAAGGCGTATTAACTGAATATTTTTTAAATAATTCTTCTTTTGTCATGCTGACTGTTGGTAAATTTTTTATTCCCAGATGAATAACATTAACATTTTTCGGGCTTATACCGTATGTTTTTATTATATCATCTTTGCTGCTTTCACTTATTGTTATAATTTTCTTTGACTTTTTAACAGAATATTTCCCCCACCAGGACAGTTTATATAAATCTTTCTTTGTAAACATTTCAGGGAAATATTTATAAGATACGTCTAGTATGGTAAGTACCGTCTTTATGGGCATAAAAAGAGGTGAATAATGCGTTGGAGAGAAAAATATATCGGGTCTATCATGACGCAAAGCCATAGGAAGTGCAATAAGGGTCCAAAATCTTTTAGCGGGCACCACTCTATATTCCCAGGTTGCTGACTCTTCAGGCATATCCTTCGTGGGAGGACATGGGAGATATATAATATAAGAATTTTTTTTATCTAGTTTTGATAGTTCTAATAAGAGCTGAAAGCAAACTTCTGCACTCCCTACCCGGTTCGGAATTCCCTCACTTGAATATCCGAAACGAGGTATAACCGCTTCATATCCATTTATTCCTATTTTCATATAAATATATTTCCTAGTAAGTAATCCAAA
>JAGORM010000022.1 GCA_018062815.1 Candidatus Levyibacteriota bacterium
CTTTGAATACTCCTCCGGGGTCTGGGTTTAGCAGGCAGGCAGTTGATGTAAACGGAAATAAATATCTGGTAGACATTGTGGCTGGAAACTTAGGAAGCACTCGGGTTATTGTAGATACTGCAACAGACGGAGACTGTAGAGACAACTGTCCTGTTCTCTCTCTGGGAGAATATGTTGCTCGTAACGGAGCATATGCAGGTATAAACGGATCATACTTTTGTCCGTCAGACTACCCTTCCTGTGCGGGTAAAACAAATTCTTTTGACACCCTTGTCATGAATAAAAGTAAAAAGTATATTAATTCAGAAAATAACATTTACAGCAGAGTTCCTGCAGCAATTTTTGGTAATGGGTTTATTAGGTTTGTTGGGGCATCTCAGGAGTGGGGGCGTGATACGGGAGTTGATGGGGTGCTTGCAAACCAACCATTAATGGTGTCGGGTGGGAGAAGTGTTTTTGGGGGAGACGGAGACCCCAAAAAAGGAGGAAGCGGAACAAGAGGATTTGTAGCAAATAAGGGAAACACAGCCTATATAGGATTTGTTCACAACGCTTCAGTTGCGAACGCAGCGCTGGTTCTTGAGAAAATGGGAATGGATAACGCTCTTAATTTAGACTCAGGAGGCTCTGTGGCTCTTTGGGCAAATGGTAAATATCAGGTTGGACCAGGAAGGAATATCCCCAACGCGATTCTTTTTGTAAATAAATAGCTTTTACACTTCGTAGCCTGGGAAAAAATCAGTTTTTATGCTTTTGACCTTGAGTGATCTTAGAACGGAAGTTATTCCTTCCACCATTGGTTGTGGTCCAGAAATATAAAAAGTTCTTTCCTTTGCGTCAGGAATATTTTTTTCTATGTCATTTCTTGTGATGTGATAAGAACCTATAACAGGAATCACTTTTACTCCAATCTTTTCCGCTTCTTTAAAAACATCTTGAAATATAAGGTCCTCTTCCCGTTTTACCAGATACAAAAGTACAATATCTGATTGTAGATTTTTATCAGTCAGATATTTGACCATACTCCTAAAAGGAGTGACTCCTATTCCTCCTGCTATAAATGCTAATGGGTTCTCAAGTTTTTTAGGTAATATAAAATCTCCTGAAAGATGGGATGCTATTAAATTTCCCTTCAACGTTTTTTCTACTATTGACCTTTTAAAGCTACTGGCCTTTTCATACATTCTAAATGCAATTTGAATTGTGTTTTCTGTAGGTGAAGACGCAAGAGAAAAATACCTTCTGTTTCCGCGAACATCCATGCTTTTGTGGGGAGCAGTCCATTCCATATATTGACCGGGGGTAAATGTAAATCCTTTGGGTTTATCAAAAGCTAGTTCATATAAATCTTCTGACAATTTATAGATATTTTTAGTCTCAAGGTCCAGTCTGTATTTTGGTCTTACAATATATGAATAGACGTTGCCCGCTATAAGTGCCATTTCAGGAGTCATAGTGAATATACCAAGGGGGTATAAAACACCAGATAAGAATCCGACAATCCCTGCATAGACCGACTGTGTTTTAAGGGTTGTGGGAGTTGTTGCAGGTTCCGTTAGCATAACGAGTCCCAGAAATAAAAGCGGCCAGGATGTAAACAGAAGAATGAATGAGTCAAGTGGGTTTTCTTTAAAATACCCAAATATAAAAAGACTTAAAATAGCAAATATAAAAAACACGCTAAACATCTTTATTTTTCTCACTTTTTTTAATATTAGTATGCCCAAAATTAGAACGGGTATCAAAAACCATGATGATCCAATCCACCATATAGCTCCTGCACCAAAAAATGATCCAACAACAAGACCTACAGCAGCAGGATTTAGTAAATGCTGTTTTTTAATGGTAAGAATGTATTTAGAGGAGATAGCAATTATGGAAACCAAACTTAAAAGAAAATATTCTCGTATGTTTACCGGAGGGATAAGTACCAGGAAAAGAATAAGTGCTGTAATTATGTAAGATTCTTTATTGGGGGTAATATGGAGCATTTTTGCAAATAGAAAATTTGTTATAAAACAAGAAACAAAAACAATACACAAAGATATAATTAGAGATAAAATTGTGTAGGACACAAATCCAAAAAAAGACAACGCTAAAGAGTACGCTGAGAGAATAGCTAGACCATAAAAAACAAGTTGATACATGGTTAACCTGTTTAAAAGCCGATTAACATAATTCATATTAAAATTATACATAACTTGTAGCTAGGTATACAATTCTCCGGGAAAGTTTTTAGAAATACTAAATGTATAGTCATCAAAAAGTACTAAATATTCAAATTTATAAGCTTTTTCTAAAAGGCCAGGTTTAACTAGGAATAGGCATGTTGCGAGAGCATCAGATATCACGGCTGTGTCCGAAATTACCCAAGTGCTAATAATATTTTGAGGGGACGATTTTGTTTCAGGATTTATGATGTGGTGGAACTTCCCCCATCTCCGTCTGTTTCCGGAAGAAGCACATATGCTTTTGTTTTGAATTTCACATACCCCTATTATTTTTGTATTGTCCGCAGGATGTTCCAATCCTATTTTTATTTTCCTGTTTGATGAATCAATTGTTAGTATATCTCCCCCTGCGTCAATAATAAACGAGTTAGAATATTCTCTAATAATATCTGAAATTATATCTATTAAATACCCCTTTCCTACTCCGCCAAAATCTAAAATTGTTGCAGTTTTAATGTGTAATTTTAAGTCTCTATAGTCAATTGTATTTTCCCATTTCAAAACATTTTTAAGCGTACCTTGTTTAAATGAGTAGTTCATGTCATATCCTGAAGATACTAACAGGTCGCCTATTAGAGGTGTAAAAAGACCGTTAGTTAGCCTATATAATGATTCGTAAAGTGTCATCATTAAGTCAAAATCTTGGGGCATTGTGTAGACTCCCGGGGTTTTTTGTATTTTGTAAACAATTGAGTCTTTTCTGAATCTGGAGTAGTTTTTATCAAATGTATTTATCCGTTTCTTTATTTTTTCAGCCAGTTCAGATGAATTATTTTGAGAAATTTGTGCTGTTATGTCCCAGAGGGTTCCTATTGCCTCAAACTGTAAACTAAAAGGGTGCATTAGCTTTTTGCTTTTGTTTTGATTTCTTCCAGTGCTTCATT
>JAGORM010000023.1 GCA_018062815.1 Candidatus Levyibacteriota bacterium
GTCTTAAATCTATAATAGCTGTTTCATATCCATTTTGCCAAATAGGATTTTCAGTAATAGAACTTTCTACTTTCTTTTCTTCGTTTTCCATAACTCAAAGAATAAAATATTTTAAAATATCGGTCGATAAATTTTTAGAAGAAAAAATAATCGTATTGTGAAATGGAGTAAGTATTACACCTGACCTCGTGTCAGGGCTATTCATAGTTAAACGTCAGTCAGAGCTTTGTCGTAATACACAAAAATAAAACGGCGTAGAACTACGCGTATCTGCTAAGATGACTCACAATGTTTGGAAGCTGTGAGTCATCTTGCTCCGAGTCTGAATTTATAGTATAGAAAGATTTTTTAGTTTTAATGCAAAATCCGTTTCAAAATGGACACTGATTCCGTTTCAAAATGGACACTGATTCCGTTTCGAAATGGACAGTGAATCCGTTTCAAGTTGGACACCCAATCCGGCTGAAATTGTGCCACACATATAAATAGCTGATAAGGCTGATCGGGAAGCGAAAAGGAAAAAAATACCTACCTGAAAAAAATCATCTGATTCAAACTCTTTCTCAAGGAAGGGGTAATTTTAATGAATCGGAGGATAACAATGAATAAACTCAAAGAGTTTTTAAGGCTCATTGAACAAGGATGCAGTTACAGAGAAATCGCAAGGGCTTTGAATATATCAAGAGGATCAGTCGAGAATTATCGTGCGACCTTCAAAAAAAACAATCTCAAGTATCTAGATATTGTTGACCTGACGGATGAGCAGTTAGAAGAAATTCTTTCTATTGGCGGCAAACAGCTAACTAGCAAGGAAGTGTATCAAAAACTTCTTGATAAATTTCCAACTTACTCTTGTGAATTAAAAAAGACAGGCGTCACTCTTAGGCTTCTCTGGGAGGAATATAAGAATGACAATGTAAATGGTTACGGCTATTCACAGTTTTGCTTTCATTATCAGCAATGGAGCGAAATGAAAAAAGTATCCATGCATATAGAGCACAAGTATGGAGATAAAATGTTTGTAGACTTTAGCGGTGACAAGTTAAAGTTCATTAACCCCCATACAAAAATCGAGACGGAAGTTGAGATATTTGTTTCCATTCTAGGTGGGAGTAATTTGACCTATGCGGAAGCTGTATTGAGTCAAAAGAAAGAAGACTTTATTCGGGTAACCGAGAATAGCCTCTTGTATTTTGGTGGAGTCCCTGCGGCGATTGTTCCAGATTGTTTGAAGTCAGCAGTTACGAAAGGAAATAAGTATGAGCCTGAGATAAATCCAGATTATGCGGATTTTGCAAGGCACTACGAAACAGTAATCCTACCTGCAAGACCATATCATCCAAAAGATAAGTCCCTTGTCGAAAATGCAGTCAGGTTGGTATACCAAAGAGTATTCGCTCCTTTGCGTAATAGAATTTTTACTTCCTTGGATGAATTGAATTTAGCCATCAAAGAGCATTTGGAAATTCATAACAAGAAATTTATGCATAAAACAAATTTATCCAGAAGAGATTTGTTTGAAATGTATGAGCGTAATACCCTTAAGCCGCTACCAGTTCGCAAATATGATTTTAAAAAGTTTTCTACCGCAACGGTTCAGATAAACTATCATGTGTATCTCAAAGAAGATGGGCACTCTTACAGCGTTCCATATCGCTTTAAAGGCAATAAAATCAGTATTATTTACACCGATAGGATAGTAGAGATATTTTACAAGAATGAAAGAATTGCCACTCATGAAAGAAGGCGAGGAAGTGGATACAGCACAAACAAAGAGCATATGCCTTCTCATCATAAATTTTATGCAGAGTGGAATCCTGAAAGAATATTGTCATGGGCTACAAATGTAGGGGATAAAGTTAACTCTGTAGCAAATCATATATTATCCTCATGTCAACACCCCGAACAGGGTTTTAAATCATGCATCGGGATAATTAATCTTTCTAGAAAGTATGGGAATATACGTGTTAATCGAGCTTGTGAAATTGCAATTACCTATCAGGAATTCTCATACCGATTCATTTGCAATCTCTTAGAAAGAGGGATGGATAAAATAGAAACCGAACAGCAAGACTTGCCCTTTACTATTCCCATACATGAGAATATTAGAGGAAATGAATATTACCAAAAAATAATGGAGACTTAAAATGAGTTACGAACAAACAATAGAAAAAATGAAGTCCATGCATTTGAATGGAATGGCTCGCTCTTTTCAGGCAACCTCTGAAATGGGTTTTACAAAGATTACCCCCGATGAACTTGTGGCAATGCTTATTGATGCAGAACACGATGAGCGGAGTAATAAGAAACTCGCTAGACTTTTAAAAAAAGCAAAATTGAGATACAGAGCATCAATGGAACATATTGATTTTCAGTTTAAAAGGAACCTCGATAAAAATATGCTTATGCGATTTGCGACAAATACTTGGATCGAAAAAAAACAAAACATGACTATTACAGGTTCGACCGGTTGCGGTAAAAGTTACATTGCCTGTGCTCTTGGGCATAACGCTTGTATCCACGGTCGCACTGTCGCCTATTTCAATTCCTCGAAATTGTTCAAGTCCCTTAAACTCGCGAATGCTGATGGAACTTATTTAAAAGAGGTAAACAGGATAAAAAAAATTGATCTTCTTATCATCGATGATTTTGGTCTCGAACCATTTGATAAGCAAAGTAGACTTTCACTTCTCGAAATTATCGAAGACCGTTATAATGAAAAGTCTACGATAATTACTTCCCAATTCCCCGTTTCTAACTGGCATGAAATGATCGGTGAAAAAACAATTGCAGATGCGATATGCGACAGACTTCTCCATTCAGCGCATCGAATTGAACTTAACGGTGAATCTCTAAGAAAAAAATTTTCAGAGGTATTGACATGAACTTCATTCCTTTAAATCATTGTCATCATAGATGATTTTTTAGGGCTGAGTAAGTGTCCACTTTCAGCCGGAATC
>JAGORM010000024.1 GCA_018062815.1 Candidatus Levyibacteriota bacterium
TGTCCGCCCCGAATTCCGCAAAAGAAATGCTGGAGCGAATCCCGCCCGCATTCCTCCCCAGACCCCTCCTGCGGGCGGGAAAAGACATTAGCCGAGGCAGGGCGAATCCATATCCCCAGAAAATTGTTTCGCCCTGCCGAGTCCTTTTTTTAATCGTTTGGATTTTCTTCGAAAAACATTCGAACTTTGTCCAGCAGATACCGCAGTAAGAATTAAGTATCGGCAGACCCGAGTACCTAAATTTTCGTATTTAAGTTAAAATACAATAATAATGAGTGAGAAATTTAACAACCCAAATATAGAAAAAACTCCTGGAGAAAAACTTTTGGAGCATGATTATCTAATAGCTGGGAAAAGTATTAAATTAGTCAAAGTTTTTAATCCAAATGAAACGATTGAGGGAGTATTAGACGTAGACGTTAAAATAGGAAAACCAATTATATTAGATGAAGGTTTAAAAAATACCGACCCTATCATGGATGTAAAATATGAAAATGATAAGATTTTTTTCAAAACAAACAGTTCAACATACGAATTGGTGCCCCCAACTAATGCGGTAGTTAAAACTAAATTAGATTCGATTATGCTCGCTGAAAAAGGAGAAGAAATAGAAGAACTGTTAAAAGTAGCTCAGTCTTTCGCTTTAAGCGGCCAAGAAAAACGTGCTCTCTTCAATAAGAAGATAGATTTGTTTCAACAACCCAGAACTCCAGAAATTCAAAAAGAACTAGATGAAATTACAGAGAAACTTAAGAAATGCACAGTTGTGGTCCAGACTCTTTTGGAATATAAAATTCTTATGGAAAAGACCGGAAAGAATTATTACATAGTTAGAGGTGTTGTTGAACATGAGAATGCGCATGCAAATAAGGCTTCTTCACTAGACGCAATTCATGGCGGATACTCTTTGATTGTTTCAAAAAATGAAAAGGGTGGCTTCTCATATCAACCCACCGCTCTTACTGGAAGTCCGGATTCTTGGGATGAGAAGAGAAAAATTGAAACAAATATAAAAATAGGCTCTGCTCCTAAAGAATATGGGGACAGGCTATCTCCAAGTGACGAGAAGCAGATAGCTATATTGCAAGAACGATTGAAGAATCTTTAAATTTTCATGACTCACGTGCCTCAGCGATCACCCAAATAAAGTGCTGGAATAGCCTTATAAGGGTTGAGAGCATGGGTACTTAACCCACATGGCCCGCAAATAAAATCAGTCTTATTAAGGCTCGTTTTTGTGCCTATTTGATACTTTGGAACTTTGATATAATCAAAATATGGAAAAGCCTAAAATACCGCATTTAGATAAAGTTGTTGGAGTCCCGAAAGAACACATTGAAAAACAGCAAGGGAAATTTGAAGAATATCTGACAGGTTATTTTAGTGAAATAGGTGGTGCAAAAATTGAGAATTATGAACTTGAAAAGACAAAAGAAGACATTGAACTGATTCAATTTAGTTCAAATGCTGTAGATAATTACTTACAAAAATACAATAGGAACATAAGAGGTATTCCCCTTGAAAATATTCATATCTTGAAAGAAAAAAGCGTTGAAGAGATAACTGGAGGTTCAATAAGTGGTGGTTTGCATTCCACAATAAACGGAAGTGTTTTGGTTGAAAAAACATTAAACAGGGTTAATTTCTCCTTAGTGGTTTTTCATGAACTTGTGCATGCAAAATCTTTTACTGCTATGCAAGTTACAAACGGAGGTATAAAAGAGAATAGTGAGATTATTCCATACAGAGTTGGATTTTCTGTTACATCAAGAGATGGAAATAAAATTTACTTTGAAGATGTTAATGAAGCTGTTGTCGGGCTTCTAACTGAGCGATTTTTTAAGGATTATATAGAAACAAGTGATTTATTTAAAGATGAGTTACAAAAAATGAAAGAAAGTAAGACTCCTGTTGATTTGAGTAGGCAGAGGGAGGTTAAGCAAGGATTAGAATATATCAATGAAATATACAAATTAAATAATGATAAGTATTCCTTTGAGCAAGTAATGGATATTTTCATAGAAGCAGGTATCAATGGAAATCTCTTTAAGGTTGCTCGATTAATAGAAGATACATTTGGGAAGGGGAGTTTTAGGGCTCTTGGGGAGGTTACTTCAAGAGAGGTAAAGTAATCTTACCCTCACAAACTTTTTCCAGTTGCGTACCGCAACGCTTGCTACCCTAAAAACGTGTTATCCTAAAGAAGGGATAACACGTTTTTATATTTGATTATTTTAATCATTAATTTTTTACTATACCCATGACCTACCTAACAGGTGACGAAGAAAAAGAAGCAATACAATGGATGAAAGAAGCTTCACTAATTGCAGCTCAGGCATTATGCAAGAGAGCAAAATGTGGCACGGTTATTGTCGCACAAGATGAAGTAATCGGCACAGGTTACAATGCTCCACCGCTTGATTCCTCAGTGAATCAATATTGTTTAAAGCCATATGATTTTTCTGGAAAACCAAAATACGACCATACGTGCTGTATGCACGCTGAATGGAGAGCCATTATTGATGCATTGCAGAAAAATCCTCATAAAATACAAGGTTCAACAATCTATTTTACGCGTGTCGATGATGCGGGGTCTATTGTAAAGTCAGGTGAGCCGTTTTGTACTGTATGTAGTCGATGTGCGCTTGATGTAGGTATCGCACAATTCGTTCTTTGGAATGATACAGGTATCTGTGTCTATGAGACAGAGGAATACAATACACTTTCGTATGCATACAGAGAGCCAATCTCGTAGTATTTTGTCATCTAAAAAAGAAATTTTCTGAGACAAATTTTTTTCTCTAGAATGAGGTAGTACGTGTGTGAATTGAGTACCATTTTATAAGAATATATTCGCACCATAAAAAACAACTAAAGACAAAATTAAAAAAAGTTGTTCTGGTTGTGTATTAACTTGCGGGTGAAGTT
>JAGORM010000025.1 GCA_018062815.1 Candidatus Levyibacteriota bacterium
ATATATAGATATTGCTGAGTGCTCTATAACAACTATTCAAAAATCAGGTGATAAATATACATTACTAAAATTGGGGGATATTTCTCACCTATCAATTCCATTAACTTAAGCCAAGGCTATACTTGCCAATTTAAAATAGTATGAATACAGTCAGAAATCAAGAAAACATAGCTACAATACACTTTAGTACTAAGTTGTTTAAAATAAACTCATGGACTATACTTTTGCTTCCTGAAAATGAAAGTAAAAAGCTTCCGTCTCGTGGCATGACCATGGTTCAGGGGACAATGAATGGTTATAGCTTTAAAACAGTACTTGAACCAGACGGAAGAGGTAGTCATTGGTTTAAGATTGATGAAGATATGCAAAAATCGACTCATGTAAAGCCCGGAGATACAGTGGATATGATTCTTCAGACTACTAAAGATTGGATAGAACCTGAAGTCCCACACGATATGAAGACTGCTATTGAGACTTCAGCAAAAATACAAAATCTCTGGAATGATATAACTCCAATAGCCCGTTGGGACTGGGTAAGATGGGTCAGGGCAGTAAAAAGCGAAGAGACCAGAAAAAAACATGTTGATGTAATGATCTCAAAACTCAGCCATGGCATGAGACGCCCTTGTTGCTTCAATAGAAATCTATGCAGTGAGCCTGCAGTCTCTCGCAATTGGGTATTAATGGACCCTATGCAATAAAAGCTGTATGCTAGATGCACTGCGTCAAAATTATGACTCAAGACATTAAAAAATATAACGATTTACAAGAGCTATCAGACAAAAAAATTTGTGATTTTCTTGGCGAAGAAATTGGGAAAGTTCTTCCAAATGACCAGAGTAAGGTTTGGCATGCCCACCCGGTATGGTTCTTGGATGGCAATCCAATCGTAGGATATAGCAAGATGAAGACTGGTATTAAGCTTATGTTTTGGAGTGGAGTAGGATTTAAGGAAAAGGATCTATTGCACGGAACAGGAAAATTCAAAGATGCTTCCATAACATATACCAGTGTAGATCAAGTTAACGTTGAGGATCTTGCTCGCTGGCTGCAAAAATCTAAAGAAATTCAGTGGGATTACGGCAATATTGTCAAAAGAAGGGGATTGCTCGAAAGGCTGAAGTAGATGCTAGGTCATTTTGCCTTTTTCTATAGAGTGCCCGCCAAACGCGTTTCTCATTCCTGTTAAGATTTTACCCGTAAAGCTTGGTTTTTTTTGTGATTCTATTCTGAATTGAACCGAATCAGAAATTACTTTATTTGGCAGCTTAAATTTTTTTGCAATTTTTGCAGTCCATTCACCTTCCCCTGTATACCCAACAGCTCCTGACAATTCCTTAAGATTATCTCCATAAGTTTTAAATGCGTCCGCAAGCCATCCCACAAGCCTACTTTCAACTACGCTTCCATTCATATAAATTTTCGTAATATCAGTCATTTTTAAATTTTTATAAGGACCGTTTTTTAAAAGGTTAAATCCTTCAGCAATAGATTGCATCATCCCATACTCAATTCCGTTATGCACCATTTTCACAAAATGTCCCGCTCCTACACCTTCAAAATGGACAAGTGCACCGGGGCGGGATTCAGAAATTAACAGTGACTTTATCTGATTAAAGGTTTTCTTATCCCCACCCACCATCAGACATGCACCATTGAGTGCGCCTCCGGGACCTCCTGAAATACCTACGTCTATAAATTTAATCTTTTTTTTCTCAAACATTTTTCCTCTTTTTATTGTGTCCAGATATAATGAGTTTGAAAATTCCAGAATTATATCATTTGGCTCAAGAAGTACTAAAAGCTTTCCGAGCATTTCATCTGTAGGTTTACCCGCAGTAAGAATTGTGATAATAACTCTGGGCGTTGGAAGGCTTAATATAAGCTCCTCTAATGAGTAGGTGCCATTAATTTGCTCTTTCTCTAAAGCTTTTGTAACGGCTGCCGTCCTGTTGTACCCGTATACTTTCCACCCTTTTTTTGTAAGTCTACGCGCTACATTTCCTCCCATTTTCCCAAGACCAATAATGCCAACTTGTTTATTCATATTTTAAATTTTAAAAATATACTTGATTACTCTACCTTCATAGCGTCCTGCAGAAGTGATTTGGATTTTTCTTTATATCGCTGAAGCGGCACTGCATTTTTTTCCCACATAGTAATGATTGGGTCTATAAATTTCCACATAGCCTGAACCTCATCTGTTGAGACAAACAGAATCTGATTCCCGGATATACAATCCAACAGAAGCCTTTCGTATTCTTCTATGTACTGTGCCTTTTTTCTCTGATCTCTAAATAAAAATGATAGCTTCTGTTTTTCCATAGCAAAATCAAGCCCTGGTTTTTTTGACCAAAATTCAACAGTAATTCCTTCCTTTGGCTCTAAAGTAAATAAAATTTTATTTTTGTAGTGTATACCCTCAGGGCAAAGACATGGCTGTCTATGTTTAAATGTAACTATTATCTCTTTGCGTTGTTCCAATTTTTTCCCTGCTTCTAAAATAATCGGAACTCCTTTCCACCTGGAAGATGAGAGCTCAGCAACTA
>JAGORM010000013.1:0-1340 GCA_018062815.1 Candidatus Levyibacteriota bacterium
TCAGGGCAAAGACATGGCTGTCTATGTTTAAATGTAACTATTATCTCTTTGCGTTGTTCCAATTTTTTCCCTGCTTCTAAAATAATCGGAACTCCTTTCCACCTGGAAGATGAGAGCTCAGCAACTAGTTTAAAGTAGGTTTCAGTTATTGAGTCATTAGGTACTTCATCACTTTTTGTATAACCTTCATACTGAGCGCGGAATGTGCGCGCTATAATTTCCTTTTCTGATAGGGGCTTTAGATTAGACAAAATCTCTGAACGTTTCTTTCGTACATCTTCTGCAGTGTAAGATTTTGGCTGATCCATTGTGACAAATGCTAGCATCTGAAGCATGTGATTTTGCCCTACATCCCTGAGTGCACCTACTCCTTCATAAAAAACTTCTCTTCCTTCAGTCCCAACGTTTTCTAGAAATTTAATTTCTATTTTTTCTATATGGTCCTTATCCCAAGAATCCTCAAAAAGATCATTATTAAATCTAAAAGATAGAATATTTTGAAGCATATCCTTCCCTAAATAGTGATCAATCCTATATATTTGTTCTTCTTTAAATAATTTCCCGAGCAGCATATCTAGTGCTTCTGCGCTTTCTGCGTTTTTACCAAACGGCTTTTCAACTATCACCCGTGTCCATCCTTCTTCAGGGCTACAGGGTAGGGTAAGCCCTGAACTTTTTAGATGTTCAAATATTGATTTATAGTTCTTAGGAGGTACTGCTAAATAGAAAAGTTTATTGCTGCATGCTTTCCACTCACCATCTATTCTGCCCAAGTATTCTGCAAGAATATTATATGAATCAACCTTATCAAAGTCTCCCTGTTGATACACAAAGAAACTTAAAAATGAATCAATTTCCTCTTTTTTAGTCTTCTTATTTTTCTGATTTTCTAAAATATGTCTTACATGATTTTTAAATTCAGTTTCAGGAAAATTTCTTCTTGAAAAACCAATTATCTTAAACATTCCCGGAAGCTTATTGTCTTTATATAATTGAAATAGTGCAGGAGTAATTTTTTTTGCCATAAGGTCTCCTGTTGCACCAAATATGATAAATACTGTAGGGATATTTTTTAGTTGAGGTATAGTCTGATCCACGAAGTTTATTGTAGAGCTAGATTTTTTAATTTGCAAGAACAAAGTTTTTTTTGGAGCGGGCGATGGGACTCGAACCCACGACGTTCAGATTGGAAATCTGACATTCTACCACTGAATTACACCCGCAGAAATCTATTTTCAAGGGAGCAAGGTTAATTGACGTAGTCAATGTTCTTACACCCGCAGAAATCTATTTTCAAGGGAGCAAGGTTAATTGACGTAGTCAATGTTCTTACACCCGCA
>JAGORM010000013.1:1440-2690 GCA_018062815.1 Candidatus Levyibacteriota bacterium
TTACACCCGCAGAAATCTATTTTCAAGGGAGCAAGGTTAATTGACGTAGTCAATGTTCTTACACCCGCAGAAATCTATTTTCAAGGGAGCAAGGTTAATTGACGTAGTCAATGTTCTTACACCCGCATTGAAAATCGTTTTATAAACTAAAACGACACTGCAACATAATTATACAAAAGAATGAGAGGCTATACAAGATTTCATGAGGTAATCTTCTGCCTTCTTCCAATTCCTATTATTCCCTGGCTAGTTTCAAACATGGTTACGCTTGCGTCTAATGCATCAATTTTACGACCTGGCAGAAATGACGGTCCGGGATATACGGTAGGCTTTGCAATTTTCTCCAAAACTCCCTCTACTAAAGCCGTAGCACCTGGTCCACCAGCATTCATAGTTCTGTTTATTCTGTCAGCATCCATAGACTTAAAGTCTACTAGCATATCCTCAGGAGTTAGCGGCTCAAAATATGTTCTTTTTGAAAAATCCTGTGGAGTGAGAGGAAGCGGAGTACCCAGTCTTTTATACTCATCTATTCCTATCGCCAATTTATTTACAGAATCTGATACAAAACTTACAAACCCTTCAAGATACTTATAATAAAGTGCTCCCTGAGACTGATCGCCCGGGTTTGGAAAAGTTTTTTGGCTAATAATATCTCCACCGTCAATCACTTGATTCATCATATATACACTAATGCCAATATCTTTTCCATTCATTACATCTCTGTTCATTGAATCCCTTCCGGCATTTTCAGGCAAATACGAATAATGAGTATTTATTGACCCGAATTCCGGAATTCCAAGCGTCTCATCTGACATTGTCGCCTGAAGATAAAAACCAA
The DNA here is from genome assembly GCA_018062815.1 of Candidatus Levyibacteriota bacterium. Lineage (GTDB taxonomy): Bacteria > Patescibacteriota > Microgenomatia > Levybacterales > GWA1-39-11 > JAGORM01. The sequence goes on from JAGORM010000013.1 coordinate 2,282, forward strand.
CTGAGATGTGAGCATTCATGTCTTTTAATTTATTATTTGCCGCTATATATTTTTCCTGCGATAAGGACTTATTATTTATATTAATATCACCTAAATTAACAATTGGAATTTTTGCGTCTTGCGCTTTTTGACGTAGCGGATCAAGGCTACCGTCCTGTGTTTTTTTTACTGTGGTAACTACTCCTACAATATCATGACCACTTTCAAAAATCTTATCAAATAATAATGCAGCGCCATCTCCCTGTCCGTTAATAATTACTCGTATGCCTGGAGTTGGGAGCTCTTGTGAGTTGAGAACATCCTGTTGATATATGCTATTCCCTGCTTCTGATTTTTGAGGCATTTACAAGGATTATAAGAAGAAATGAATGAAGTAATCAAGTAAGAATTCTAAATATTTTTCGCCAAC
>JAGORM010000013.1:2790-8942 GCA_018062815.1 Candidatus Levyibacteriota bacterium
TGTGTTCAGTCGGGGTGGAGGGAATTGAACCCACTGCTTCTCGCTCCCAAAGCGAGCGTTCTACCGATGAACTACACCCCGTATCCTACTAGACTCTAAAAATTGAAACTTAACCTGAATAGAACTTGTATATTTTATCTTTAACTCTGATAAAACTCAAGGGAGGGTTAGGTTTGTTACCATATTTATTAAGAACTGGTGTTGCGACCACTATATTTACGAGAGCGTCCAGCGGCAAGTACGTCCCATTCCCCCGTTAACTCAAGATGCGTTTTTCTTGCTATTAAGTGAGTAATGCTCCTGGCACACATCTTTTCTTTTAAGTGATGGGTATGCGCCTCTACAGTTTTATTTGAAATGTATAGTTGTCTTGCAACTTCAGTTTGAGAATACCCCTTACCTAGAAGTTCAGCTATTAAAGTCTCTTGCATTGTTAGCTTTTTCAGCTCTTTTTCAGGTGGTTCAATTTTTATATTACCGTTTATAATCCCATCAATTATTAAAAAGGTGATTATTCGCTTTGAAAATGCAATTAGCTCAGATAGATTTTCCGTATCTACTGATCCCACGACCATTCTATCAATTGAAGTTTTTGTAATGCTTGATTTATGAGCTTGTATCGTTTTTACTGATAAACCCCCCATTTTTTCAGCTATTTCAGACAGAAAATCGCCATTTGCTGAGAGTTCTAGAATTTTCATTTTTCTGGGACTCAGCTTTTTAAAAGAAAAAGCTTTGTCTGAAATTATATCCTGCGAGCTATAGGCTTCTTTTCCCATGAAGTATTCTACCTTTTTGACATCAGCATATCAATTACTATTTGTTTTAGTGTATTTCATTGCAGCCCACGCCGCCATAAGCGTAACGAGTGGAACAGAAAGAAGAATTCCCATTGTTCCTCCTAATGAAGTGACAATTTCCTCAACCATAAATTCATTATTTAAAATTGCCCACAGCGGTTGCTTTTGCGGATTTACAATAAAAAAGATAAATACAAAAAGCGAAGAACCGGCGTAAGCCAATACTAATGTGTTTACCATAGATGCGCCGTGCACACGCCCAATATTTAAACCGTTTTTAAAAAGACCCATAAAGTTTAATTTGTGATCCAGTTTTTTCATTTCAAAAACTGTTACTGCTTGAGTTACTGTTACATCATTTAGTGCACCAAGCGTAGCAATTACTATTCCGGAAAGTAGTAATCCTTTAGCATTTATTGCGTTTCCTGTTGCAAAATAAAGGTCATACACATTCTCATTCCCTAAACCATTTAACTTTAAAACCCATACGCATACATACGACACACCAAGCGTTAAAAGAAGACTTATAAATGTTGCAACAAGAGCAATTGTTGTTTGCCTAGATACTCCATGCGCTAAGTAAGTCGTGAAAAATAAGATAACAACTGAAAAACAAATTGTAACAAGTAAAGGGTCATATCCTTTTAATATAAGAGGAACAATTCCGTACAGGATCACAACAAGTGAGATAATCAGTCCTAAAAGTGATCCCAAACCACGTCTTCCGACTATTATTATTGCAATAATTATAAAAGCTACAAGAAAATACACTAATGAAGGTAAACGGTACGCATCAACTATCTGATAAGTTGCGCCTGCTTTCATATTCATTTTAACAAGCACTACATCAGAATCTACAGAAATGGATAATTTTGTTATTGCACTGGGAATGTACTCAGCGTTTATAATTTTTTTGTTCTCAAGTCTTACTTTATAGGTAGTTTTCTGCAGTTTTCCTAAGTCATTATATGTTCTGGAATCTTCCTTAATAACTTTCCCTTTTATCATGTCTTGAGTAAAGGCAGCTTCAGACTGTGCATACACAAAAGAGGGGTTTAGAAGAAAAAAAATAAAAACAAAAATAGAGATTACCGCTTTTTTCATGAGCTAAGTATAGCATACCTTTTGAGGCTTAAATTACTGCTTGATTATGCAACTTAGTTGCGTTATCATATATTTATGAACATGCCTGATATACTGACTAGCGCTCTAAGAACACAGGGGCACAAACTTACACGCAACAGAATTGCAATTTTATCTTTTCTATCTACTCAGCACAAACCAACGGATGCTGAAGAAATTTTAGAGCATATTCAATCCGAGCATCAAGAGGTTCATAAGACCACAATTTACCGTGAGTTAATCTTTTTAATTGAGAAAAATTTTATTCAAGAAGTAGAATTTGGTGACGGGAAAAAAAGATATGAGATTGCAATAAATAGAGCACATCACCATCATGTTATATGTTTAAATTGTAAGAGGGTAGAGGATATCCCACTTGAGAAGGAACTTATATCACAGGAGAAATTAATAGAGGACATTACAAAATATAGACTGACTGAACACATGCTTGAATTTTTTGGGCTTTGCGAGAACTGTAAATAATTATGAGCGTACTACAGTATATACTTATTTTTAATCTTATCGGGAGTATTATATCCTTAATTGGCGGAGCGCTATTGCTTTTGAATAAAAATTTTGCAGGAAAAGTAGCGCATCTTCTTTCATCTTTTGCAGCAGGGGCACTTCTTGGAACAGTGTTTTTTGATCTCATACCGGAGTCGCTTGAAAGTTCCGGAAGCATTGAGCAAGTTTTTCTTTTTACTCTAGGCGGGATACTTTTTTTCTTCTTAGTTGAAAGGTTTTTACACTGGTTCCATCACCATGAGTACAATGAGTCAGAAATAACCGGAAAACCCATTATCCCGCTTATCGCAATCGGAGACACAATTCATAACTTTGTAGACGGAATGGCGATTGCTGCAACATTTCTGGTTAGCCTTCCGTTGGGAATAGTTACATCTATTGCAGTAGGAGCGCATGAGATTCCACAGGAAATAGGAGATTTTGGAGTTATGATTAAAAAAGGATTATCAAGGAAAAAAACATTAACAATAAATATAAGCAGCGCCCTTGCCTCATTTGTAGGAGCTTTATTTGTTTATTACTTTGGACAAAATATTGAAGGACTTTCTACTGCTCTTATTTCAATCACAGCTGGTTTCTTCCTTTATGTGGCACTTTCTGATCTCATCCCAGAAATACATCATGAGAATAAAAAAGGACTAGCTGTCTGGGAAACTTTTTACCTTCTGCTTGGGGTTGCATCCATTTATGGTGCGTTATATATAATTGAAAATGTATTCCACATCACTCCGTAGCAATTTTTGAAGACGTATTTTGAATTGTAGTAGCAGAACTCTTTTCAGTCATGCCAAAAATAATTACAGCCCCTATAACTAGTAAAACAACAATAACAAGCGCTATCAGCGTAGTGATACCTTTTTGCGAAGACTGATGCGCGTCAGTTGGTAGTGTAGTTTCTTCCATGTATAGATTTATTGTAGTTTTATATACTTACTTTGTCAAGAATTTTCAAACTTTCATAAAAATGTTTAACTACACTATTGTGTGATATTCTAACTATTACGCTTAAATGATATCGTGACCGATTTACCATAGAATCCGGGTTCGTCTGATCGGCAAATCTGATAAGCACTTATCGCTTCAAGTTTTTCTCGTACAAAACCGTCAGCAATATAAGGTGCAACTTTTTTATTTCCATTTCTATTCTCACCTAGTGATGACGAAATCCCCCAAGTGAGCCAGTCGTCACCACAACATCCACCGTCAGCCTCGCCAATGAGAATATACTCATTTACACTTTTTGCTGCTCGAAAACTTTCAGTAAAGTCAACACGGTTAGGCATCCAAGAACAGATAACTATTTTTGGCTTGTACTTTTTTAATGCTTTTTCATGATCAATTTTTTCAACCGGAAATACTGACTCTAAACCCAATTTACCGGAATCAGTTGCTGTAATATTTGCTTTACCTGGAAATTTTAGGTTAAGTTGCTCCTGCAAAAAATGAGATAGCCGACCATTACCTGCGCCGACCTCCAAGATGCTTACCGGCGAATCATCAGAAGCACCAAGCGCTTCCGACCTTTGAATCAGATAATCACTGAGGGCATTCAAGTGTTCTTCGTTAAGAAATTCAAATATGGGGTTCACATAATTTGTACAAAAACGTCTCCAATCAACGGAAAAATATTTTTTTAATACAAAGGCACGATAAACAGCCTCATGTTTTGGTAGGTATGAAGGGTCAAGTAAGCTTTCCCGAGACAAATTTTTTTTCTGTTGTGTAGGAACTAACGACGCATCAAACTGACTTTCTATGCTCATATGAATTTACTTATTTAAATTTTAATTTACAATTTGCAGTTTACCCGCAATCTGTTTGGTGGACCCGAGGAGACTTGAACTCCCGACCTCCTCCATGCCATGGAGGCGCTCTACCAACTAAGCTACAGGCCCCAACGTACATGATATTTTACCAAACAAGAAAAGAATGAGCAATTTTGAGAGGATAAATTCAAAAAAAATAATAAATTCGCGGTTCCTGACGGGCAGGAACCACTTCGGTAGCCCAAAACATTAATAATTGTAGCAAATAGAATGAGCTGATGTGTAAGAAAAGACGAAGTTTTTTTTACAAACGGAGTTTCGTTTATTTAGAAAATAGTGATAAAATATCCTTATGGCAGAAGCCCCGTTAGCGTCATTACTCCGCCCGCAAAAACTATCAGACTACATTGGCCAACAGCACATAGTAGGAAAAGACAAACCAATTGCCAAAATGCTTGAAGCGCGTAAAGTATCTTCTATGATCTTATGGGGTCCCCCGGGAAGCGGTAAAACGTCCCTAGCCCATATTATTGCAAATTCAATTGACGCACATTTTGTTTTTTTCTCTGCAGTAACCAGTGGAGTTGAAGACGTGAGAAAAGTTATAAAAATAGCAAAAGAGATAAGGGAAAAAGAAAAAAAACAGACCGTATTATTTGTTGATGAGATTCATAGATTTAACAAATCTCAGCAGGATGCCTTTTTGCCAGTTGTAGAGGATGGAACAATAATTCTTATCGGCGCAACTACTGAAAATCCAGGTTTTCGCGTAAATGCTCCACTTATCTCAAGGGCACAGGTATTTGTACTTTACGCCTTGTCAGATGAAGATCTTATGGAGATTGCAAAAATTACTGTTAAGAAGCTTAAAAAAACATTTACAAATGACGCGCTAGAACATTTAGTCAAAACAGCAAATGGAGACGCAAGAACACTTATAAACGCACTTGAACTTGCGTCTTCTCTTTCAAAAAAAGTCACTTTGACAATTGCAGAAGAAGCCGTTCAAAGAAAAGCTATTTTTTATGATAAAAAAGGAGATTACCATTATGACACTATTTCTGCGTTCATAAAATCTATGAGAGGCGGAGATGCAAACGCAACGCTGCATTATTTAGCCCGAATGATAAAATCAGGGGAGGATGCGTTATTTATTGCCAGACGCATGGTTATTTTTGCATCTGAAGATATAGGAAACGCACAGCCCACAGCGCTTGTAGTTGCAACCAGCTGCATGCAAGCAGTACACCTAATAGGAATGCCTGAAGCCACTCTTATTTTATCCCAAACAGCAACATACTTGGCAACCGCCAAAAAATCTATTGCATCAACCGTAGGAATTTCTGAAGCATTGGCAGATATAGACACAAATAGGTTGGATCCAATTCCCTTACATTTGAGAAATCCTGCCAACAAAGTTGTAAAAAATTTGGGATTTGGAAAAGGACACGACAGGTATCCTTGGCTTTCAGAGAAAATTAGCGGTGAAAAAACTAGCCAAGAATATCTTCCAAAAAATCTAAAAAGTAAAGTATACTATAAAAAGGATTGGGAATAAAAATGCGCGGTCAAAGCTCAGTTATTTTTTTCATGAATTTCCGATCTTTTAATCTCACTTAAAAAAAATGGGGTTACTGTCATGAATAAATTTCATACAAAATGAATAAAAAAACGCTTATTATTTCATGCGTTACTGGCGCGCTAATTATTTTGTTAGTGTCTTATGTTGGAGTTGGTTTGTATATCGCAAACATTTTATCTACCACACAATATTTACAATTTTCAAACTCTATTCAAGATGTAAATAAGAACGGAAAAGAATTTACAGTTCAAGCGAGAGATAATGTAAAAATTTCAGGATGGTTTTTCCCCTCACAGCAAGATAAAAAGTGCGCAATAGTGTTAGTCCCTGGATTTCAACAAAACAGGGTAGACCCCG
>JAGORM010000006.1 GCA_018062815.1 Candidatus Levyibacteriota bacterium
ACCCATAAAAATGGGGAGCTCGAAGAAACAGATAGTCTACCCGCTCTTAGCATAGAGAAGGCTGCAATTCAAGTAATATCAGAGGTTCTAGAACATGGAACATTAGAGCAACAACAATACGCTATAAGATGCACGCTAGCATTACAGGGTAAACATGAAGAATTAAATAAAATTTTAGAAAAATGTCTAAAGAGTTCAGAACCCGCTATTAGAAATTACGCAATAGATCAAATATCTATTCTTTCAGAGGGGATGTTCCCTTCAACTGCTCTTTTAGTTTTAGAGAATTACGATGTATTGAAAAATAACCTAGAGAATTCAACAAAAAACGCTTTTTCTAAAAACGTGGCAAAACTATTCATTAGCGGTTCACCATTGGCTTTGGATAATCTTGACACTGTATCTGAAATTTTAGATATTCCAAAAGAGTCTATCTTAAAAATCCAAGAAATCGTTGCGGGATACAAGGAAAAATTTGGGCATCTTCCTTATGTTGATTCATTAGGCGACTTTCAACAGATACTGCATGTTTCAAAAAATCTTGAGCTATCCGAGCTTGCCCTTGATTTATTTAAAAGAAATGTTAATAGTGATTTGGTTTTTAGAAACATAGATATGCTTATGCAGCAAAAAGATAAAGTGCTTACGGAGATTGATGATATACAGCTCTTTGTTCCTGACTATAAATACATTCCCGTTATAGGTTATGAAGGAAAAATTCTTATGCCATATGAAGAATTATCGGATACTGACATAAAAGTTTTTGTAAAGACTTTTGAAGAAGTCCACAGAATAAACCCTGTAAGAACAGCTATTGCTGCAAGTAGGCTTATGGATGTACTTTCTGAAACTGACCCACTATTACACGGTCTTCCTAATGCTGAACACTCACAAGAAACCAGAAAACTTTTCCTTGACAGTTTATTGCAAATCTCTGCGTCAGCAAATCTTCCTGAAAATGATCCAAGACAGGCAATAGGCAAATTAGTGGACAATAAATATATGCTACACTACTTAGCACGTCAACCTGAAAAAGCTCAGGAGGTTATAAATCTTCCTGAAACTCAACCTGAATTTTTTACACTCATACAACCAGGGGGTCCTTTATACTCAAATAGAGAAATTGTATTAAGAGATATCTTCTCAAATGGTCGTGTAGAAAGAAGAGCGAAAGAAATATCATCAGTATTCACAAAGAAAGTGCCATACTGGAAGCAGCTCTACATGTTTACAAACACACGAATAGGTGACGCGCTTGCTAATGCACAGACTTATTATCCTATTTCTGAAGTTAGTGGTGTAACATGGACAAGTTTAACTCAACAACATAAGACAGTGAAAGCAGAAAATCCCGACAAAGCTTCACGTCTTGAGGGAATAGTCTCAAACCCTGAGGTTATAAGAGAGTTAGTCGAAGGGGAGATTGATACTGTCCCATTTCATGATATAAGCGGCATCTATAAAAAAGTGGTCTTCAGAGACTATCTGAGAAGGTCTATTGAAACATCGCGTTCCTCCACCGCAAAAGAGTTTGCTGGAGAAAGAAATAGGGAAAAAACTTCGAGCACATTTAAATTCAAGCCAGAAATGTACATTCATGGTAGCAGACTAGACATTATTGATGACGTGCTCTCAAAAGGAAACCTTCCACAAGAGGCTCTTGGAGAGCGTTCTGGTACTGACTCTTTTCCTTTTCAAGTCGACTTTTCAAGAGTTACTACAGATTTATTGAACTCACAAGGTAACTCAATTAAGGAAGTAATTGATAAGACTATATCAAAAAACTATGGGGATGGAGTGTATTATGTGTACGACAGAACAGATACCGATTGGGAACCTGGAAAAGTTGCTTACGGGTACGGAGAAGGACACGCACTGATGCTAGGAGGAGTTCCCTCAACAGAGATAGGAGCAATACTTCTTAATAATCCAGAAATTCAATTTGATATTACAAGAAACGCTATTCTTGAAAACGGAATGTACATTCCGGTTTATGCTTTTGACGGTAAGTTATTATTTTCACCTGAAGAATATGACCAGAAACGACAAGATCTTAATCTAGATGTTCCAGTAGAACTCTGGGACTATTCTCTTAAAACAGGAGAGCAAAAAGGCAGTAATCCCGGAGCTGAATTCACCATACCCACTAAGACAGGCCCAGAGAAGTACTATGTAAAATACGTTGAAAGAGATGAACTTGATCACTTATGGAGTGAGCAGTTAGCAGATAATCTTTATAGAATTTTAGATATTCCTGTTCCTGAAACTAAGATTGTTAAAATTAACAATTCTTTTGGTCATGCCTCCAAATTGCTACCTATTGACGATACCAGTGAGCGACCAGGTCTCAAAGAGGGTTTTATAGCAGATTCACTGCTGGCCAATTGGGATGCTGTGTATAACCAAGGAAACAACATTGCATCTGGCGGGGAAACCTACAGGATTGATAATGGAGGTGCTTTACAGTTTAGAGCCAGGGGTCAAAGAAAGGAAGATATATTCTTTAGTAATGTTACACGTGAAGTTGAATTTGGAACAGATAGACAACGTCTTGGACTTGGAATGAGACAGGAATACCCTGACCTTACAGATGAAGATATTAAAACTCAAACTACAATTCTAAAAGAAAAATTAACTGATGATGAAATAGAAAAACAAATAAATTCCGTAAGACTTCCTTCCTCTGAAAGAGAGATGCTCTCAAAAGTACTCAGAGAAAGAAGGGACTATATTATTGATAGGTTTTCTTCTTTATAGCATAGTACTATAAATTGCCTGCATTCTTTTTATGAATTTTCAATTCTAATTTTCTTTATGGGTTAACTTTAATTTTGAAGCGGAGGCGGAGTGTCTTCTCTTTTTCCTTCTATATTATAAAATCTAATCCTGTCTCCCCTAAACAATAAATCCTTTTCCCCAACAGGACCGTTTCTGTGTTTGGCAATATTTATGGAAACAATTCTTTGAGAAGAAAATTCCTCGTCTTTTGTGTACAAAAACATAACTACGTCTGCATCCTGTTCTATTGCTCCTGATTCGCGAAGATCCGCAAGCTGTGGCTTTCGCTCTCCTCTGTGCTCTACTGCACGGGACAACTGAGAAACTGCTATAACCGGAATTTTAAGCTCACGTGCCAAATTTTTTAAATTTTGAGAAACATATGATACTTCTTGCACACGGTTTTCAAACCTCCTACCAGGATTAACCAACTGCAAATAATCAACTATTAATAGCTTAAGGCCAGATTCTGCCTGCAATCTTCTCGCTTTTGTGCGTATCTCAGCAATTGAAATTCCCGGTGTGTCGTCTATAAAGATTGGAGCTTCAGCGAGTTCTCCCATAGCTGTTGAAAGTTTTTCAAAATCATCTTCAGAAAGCCTCCCTGTCTTTAGTCTCCATGCGTCTATATCCGACTGCGACACAAGAAGCCTATCAACAAGTTCTTCTTTACTCATTTCCAAAGAAAACACACCTACTGGAAGCTTTGAGTGAATAGTAATGTGCTGTGCAATATTTACAACAAATGCAGTCTTTCCCTGTCCCGGACGAGCTGCAAGAACAATTAAATTAGAAGGCTGTAATCCTGAAAGTAAAAAATCTAAATCAACAAATCCTGTCTCTACACCACGAAATCTCCCCCCGTCTTTTTGAAGCTGATCAAGTCTGTCAAAGCTTTCAGCAAGCGAATCTTTAATATGTATAAATCCTTGTTTTATACGCTCTTGACTTATTTTAAAAACATCTTGCTCAACTTTATCAAGAACCTCCGGCGTTTCTCCTTCTTCAGAAAATGCCTGCTCAGTCATATGTCCAGCAAGCGTAATAAGCCTTCTGCGCACATATTTTTCCCTCAATATGCCTGTGTAGTGTTCTATGTTTGAAGCTGTTGGAACTGCATTTACAAGCATTGTAAGGTAAGACGCACCCCCAACTTTTTCATACATCTTACGCGCCTTCAATTGACTAGTCAGAGTGACTAAATCAATGGGTTTTCTTGCTTCATATAGCTCCACCATTGCCAAAAATATCTCTGAGTGATTATCGTCATAGAAGTAGTCTGCTTTAATAAGTTCTGAGCCTAATGTAGCTGCCTCTTTATCAATGAGAATACAACCTAATACGGCTTGTTCTGCATCTGTGTCATGAGGCGGAATTCTTTGTGGCATGATAAGGACTAGCTAAGAATAAATGTTTTTCCTAATATTTCTGCGGTTTTTTTAATATTTATCTTTGCAGTAGTCTCTTGGTTGTCTGATTTAATTGTAGCCAAAGCTAAATCACCATAAACTACAATACATTTTGAGTTAATAGGACCTAAGACATCATCCTTAAACTCACCTATAACTTTTACTATTACACAATCAAACTCCTCATCATCAGGAATTGAGACGACACTAGCGGATGTAGCAATAGCAATTCGACTCTGTTCATATATATAGTAAAGTATTCCTTCCTTTACCTCTTTGCTTGTTATGCTTATGCCACCTACTTCATATTCTCCGGGGCCTGATACGATAAGTCTTGTACCTGATACTTTATCAATACTCAAACTATCTTGTGACTGTGTCGCTAGAATTATCTCAGCATCAACCTTAACTGTTGGATCCAGAACAATTGAAGCGTTCTTTCCTTTAATCTTTATTGTAATGTCAGAAAGTTTTGATATTTCCATTGGTTTTTCATACTATCATAAAACTCACTTCCTTGACAAGTAATACAATTTGTCCTATCATAAAACCTCTGCGATACTGATTCTCTCCTGCCATAAAACATGAAAGAACGAATTGTCATTATTTTTATTGCTGTAACATTAGGGCTTCTGGTAACAACAATAGGATTCTTCCTGTATGAAACCTCGAAGCCAAATAAGGAAATAAAACCTGATCTGACAAAAAAAGAAAAAACTGAACCGCAACCTAGTGGAAAAACAAAATTAACAATTCTTTCTCCTAAAGATGAGGCCGTTACAACAAACAGAACAATTCAAGTAAAAGGAATTACTGATTCTCAAAACACCGTTATTATTTCAACAAACTCTGAGGATGTTGTAGTAAGTCCCACAAGCGAAGGAGAATTTACTGCTACAATCACTATAGATGCAGGTGAGAATAAGCTGATAGTCAGAGCTATTGACACATCAGGGGAAACGGAAGAAGTCATACAAACAATTTCTTTTTCATCAGATTCACTTTAACTATATGAAAAAAATATTTATTATTTTGGTAATATTGCTTGGAACAGTTTCTATTATTCCTACTTATTCTTACTCCCAGGGAGCAACCTCATCTGCATCTACTGCCCCATTGGATGAATCCGAGATGAAAAACGTAAAAAAAATTATTGATCTCGTAGCAAGCAGCTCTGCAGAACAAAAAACAACTTCTAAAGCAGGGGTTATCGGCGCAGTTCAAGAGGTAAATAATACATCCATAAATATTAAAACAATTAATGGCGCAAGTAGAATCATAGACATTGATGAAATAACAAAGTTTTCAGACCCAAACTCAAAAACCTTTGGTATATCTGATATCACAGTTGGGGAAACTATAGGCATCATCGGAATATTAAATAAGGTTTCAAATCATATTTTAGCGCGCTCCGTTGACAGGCTAGATACATTACCCATATTTTTTGATGGTGTTATAACTGCAATCAATAAAGGCAATTTTCAAATTACAGCTGTGGACAAAAATGGAAATGAGAAAATTCTGGATGTACAAACAACAACAAAAATATTTTCGTATACTAAAACTGAAGGGATGATTAAGGCGGGATTTAGCAAGGCTATTATTGGTGAGCGGGTTTTTGCCGCCGGTTTTCCTGACGGAAAAATTAAAAACCAAATTGCATCAACTCGAATTGTTCTACTTAAAAATACCGCATTATCTTTGCAAATGAAAAAGTATCAAGGAACAATAATAAGCCCTAAACAAACCCAGACTCCTAACCCAAGTATAAGCAGCTCCCAATAACAAGAATTATATTTTCTTAATAATAATTGTCTTCTTCTTTTTTCCATCTATCAACTCGTCCTTTACGACATATCCCATTTTTTCAATTCTGTTTCTCAAATGATCTGCTTGGGTATATTGTCTATTGTGACGTAAAAAATCTCTATCTTCAGCAAGTTTTAACACTCGTGGTGGAATCTTATTCATGAGCTTTGCATTTTCAAAAATATCTAACCCCAAAACTTTATCCATCTCTCTAATTGTTGCTGCCTTATGTGATAACGCGACCTTAGGAGTTCTGAGTAATTCCCAAAGAATGGAAAGTGCCTTGGGCATATTTAAATCCTGACCGAGTGCGTCAAAAAAATCACGCTCATACTCAATATCTGCATCTTTATGAATTTCAGTAAACACTGAGGCTGCCTCATAGATTTTATACAACGCACTAGTTGCTGCCTCCAAAGCTTCCCATGTAAAGTTCATTTCTGCCCTGTAGTGAGTCTGAAAGGTTAAATAGCGGAAAGCCAAGGGGCTGAATCCTTTATCTCTCAGGTCTTTAACGGTATATATATTTCCAAGAGACTTACTCATTTTCTCACCATCAACTCTTAGAAACTCGTGATGAATAAAAAAGCGGACAAATTCCTGTCCCGTTGCACATTCAGATTGGGCAATTTCATTTGTGTGATGAACGCTAATATGGTCTACGCCACCCGTGTGGATATCTATTGTTGGTCCAAGATAACGCATCGCCATAGCACTACATTCTATATGCCACCCCGGAAATCCTTCACCCCAAGGTGAATCCCATCTTAAAACGTGGTTAGCAAACTTTCCAGTTGTAAAAAACCATAAGGCAAAATCTGCCGGATTCTTTTTTTGCGAATCTACTACTACTTCTTGTCTTGACCCTGCAATCTTATCATCAAGATCTTGCCTTGAAAGCTTTGTGTATCCAGGAAATTTAGCAACATTAAAATATATTGCCTGTGTTGTTTCGTAAGTAAATCCTTTAGCTGTAAGCTCTTCAATGAGAGCTATTTGATCCGGAATATGTTCTGTTGCACGCGCAATTACAGTAGGTCTTAATACATTTACCAAAGCTATCGACTTTAGAAAATCATCTTCAAACAATCTTGCAACTTCCAAAACTGTCTTTCCAAACTTCTTTGCCCCCTTCTCCATTTTGTCCTCACCAAAATCTGCATCGGATGTCAGATGACCAACATCAGTAATGTTCATGACATGTTTAACCTCCCATTCGCGCTCCAAAGTTCTCCTTAGAATATCATCTCCTATATACTTACGAAGATGTCCTATGTGGGCATAATCATACACCGTTGGACCACAGGCGTACATTTTCACCATCTTCCCATCTAACGGTTCAAACTCTGAAATTGTATGAGTAAGTGTATTGTAAAGTCTCATGAGGTCAATTGTATCAAATCTGCACTAGTATTACAGTAGCTTTCCTTACCGAGGGTTAAAAAGTAGGTTATGTTTTTTTTCACGTGCATCTAAAATGCGCTCATACCGGGCAAAAATCTCATTAGCAATATCTGGGGAAATATCTTTTTTATCCACATATCCGTAAATAGAAGTATATCTACCGTTACAGGATATGTGTCTTTGAATATTTACATATTGGCCGTTTAGCTCACCTTTTATATGCGTTTTTTCTTCACTATCGTAATGCATTATACCTTTAAAATAACTAACGTCTTTTATGTCCTCTAATAATTCTTTGTCTCTTGCTATTCTTGATGCTTCCTGAGCAATAGTCTCAAGTTCCTTTTTAGATCTTTGTATGTCCCAAAAGTTTATGACTCTACGCTTCAGGGAACCTGAAAGACTATCAAGCCTTTCTGCTACATCAACTGCCTCCCCTATTGTGACGTTTAGAGCGTTATCCAACTCACGCTTTTGACGCATATTCGCGTATGTATAATCTTTTCCGCCTCCTGCTTCTATACCCATAAATATGGATTATACCTATACTATGGGGATATTTCAATTGTATTATGTTTAAAGCTTTTTCTACTACTCTATTACTATTTTGTTAATTCTTGGATTGCCCTTTGAAGTTGGTTATCTAAAGTAGGTGTCTTTGCGGATTTTTCTTTATCAAAGATTATCTTTATGTCTGGAGTTAGCCCTTTTTTATCAACCCATGTACCATTTGGTGTCAACCATTTTCCAACTGACAAATGAACCGATGAACCATCAGCAAGATCTACGGGCTGCTGAATTGTTCCTTTACCAAATGATGTTTCACCTATTAAAATTGCCCGCTTGTGGTCACGTAACGCCCCTGATACTATCTCCGAGGCAGATGCCGACCCCTTATTAATTAACACCACAACTGGAATATCCAGTAGTATCCCATTACGAGACACAGGCATGTCTATTTTTTCTCCATTACCATCTGCTTGAGATACAATATTACCGCTCTTTACAAATTCAGATGCAATAAATACTGCGTCCTGTAAATACCCTCCGGGATTATTTCTCAGATCTAACACCAGTCCTTTAAAATTTTTAGATCCAATCATCTTAGGATAAAGACTATTTATCATTTGTGTCCACTCCTGGTTTGTCTTATCTCCAAACTGAGATAGGCGTATATATGAAATTGTATTGCATGTTGGGCATTCTTTCTCTTCCTGACAACCATCTTTAGTGCATGAAAAATTCTTCACCCAACCAGTTACACTTTTTACCTGAATTGTATCTCTGACTATTGAAAGATTCGTGGGCTTTGTCTCCTTATCATGCAAAACCGTAAGTTTTACAGTCGTACCCTTAGGGCCTCTTATCTTCTCAACTGTTTGAGGAAGGGTCCACCCATTTGTGCTTTGTCCGTCTACTGCTAATATTTCGTCTCCGCTCTCAATACCTGCTTTATCTGCAGGAGACTCATCTATGGGTGACATAACAGATATCTTATTATCCTTGTTTAAACCCAACTCTGCCCCAATCCCGGAAAATTCACCTGCCATTTGGGTTTTAAAGTCAGTATTTTGTTTAGGTGGAAAAAAGGAGGTGAAAGGATCATCTAAGCTTTGCAAAGCTCCTGAAATAGCGCCATGTAAAATTTTCTGAGAGTTGATTTTAGACTTGTCATAATAATCACGATTTACCTTATCTAATACTTCATAGAAAGGCGCCATATCTAAATTCTGATTTGCGGGAGGGTTTTTTTTGTTAATTGAAACAATGGGTACATAATTTTTCCATGATGCAGAAATTTGATTTGTTCCAAGAAGATATCCGATCCCTCCTGCTATAAGGATTATGAGAAGTACATGGAAGAATGATAATGAGAACTTTCTGCGCATAGAAATATATTGTAACCTGTGCTATCCCACAAGAGCAATAGGAAATTATACCTAAAACTTGTAATACTATTAATCAGGTAATACTACAAACGGAAGAAGCGCTAAGTGTCGTGCCCGCTTAACTGCAATGGTTATTTTTTTCTGATGCTTCAGGCATACACCTGTTTTAGATGCTGAGAGAATTTTGCCTCTATCTGTTGTGAATTTATGCAGCACTTCAGTATCCAAGAAATCAGGATTTTTTTTATCTTTGCAAAAAATGCAATTTTTTGGTACTTCTCTTTTAGTATGTAATTTTTTTTGGTTTGCCATATTTATAAAATTTTCCTATTAATTGTTTAAAAAGGTATGTCGTCTGGATTTACGTCCTCAGAAACCTGCTCCTTTATATCCTTCTTTGCTTTTGGTTTTTCAACTTCCTCAACTTGTAACCCAGAATCCTGCTGTATAGGCTCTTCTGCATGTTCCGCTACAACTTCTTCTCCTGCTTTTCTACTATCTAAAATTATCATATCTTCAATGACTATTTCAGTAGTATTCCGTTGTGCACCATCTTGTCCGGTCCAAGTCCTATTAGAAATCCTTCCTTCAACGTAAATTTTTCTTCCCTTGGTTAAAAGTTGTGAACAAAGTTCTGCAAGTTTATTCCATGCAACAATTTTGTGAAATTCTGCGTCTTCCTTTTTTTCTCCGTTATCAGTTGTCCAACTTCTGTTAGTAGCAAGGCCAAATGTACAAACAGCAGATCCCTGCGGTGTATACCTTAATTCAGGATCCCTCGTCAAATTTCCTATTAATTGTACCCTATTCAATGAGCGTGCCATCTTTTTTAAGTTAGTGCCAATCCTAATTTACTCTGATCATTAAGTGACGCAAAATACCATCAGTAATTACTAAGCGTTTCTCAAAGTCTACATCAATTTTTTCAGACCCGAATTCAAGTGTAACATAGTCGCCTTTTTTTTCATGTTTTATAGGATAGGCAAGTTTTTTTTCACCCATTTCTATAACTTTTGTTTCCTGAGCCTTTGCCCAACCCTCAACTTGCGTTAAAACAGCTTTTTTCTTGTCTTTAGTTAGATCAGATTTTAACAATAATACTAATTTATAGCTTCGCATACGTTGAGTTATTATACACAAAATGGATAGTTGGTATCAAGAGGAAACAACACGGTACTTTTTTATGAAGTTTTTAATGAATATTCAATGCTTAAATTCATGCAATTTTACTTCTAATTTTTGAGTTTCCCCTTTTCTATACAAGTCTAAGGCTACAGTATCCCCTATTTTTTTTCTTGATATTACAGCAGCTAATCCTCCATCCCGCTCACTAAGCTTCTTACCGTCTATGTGCGTAATAATATCTCCTGCTTGAATACCTGCCTTATCAGCAGCTGAATCAGGAATCACTTCCTGAATATACGCACCTTCTGGTAAATTGTTTAAAAGTGCTGACTGATAAGACAACATTGTATAAGAAATTCCTATATAAGGTCTATTAAACTGCCCTGTATTGTTAAAATTCTCTATTGATTCTTTTACGATATTTATAGGTATGGCAAATCCAATATTTTGCCCGTTTTGTGCAACTGCCGTATTAATTCCTATAACCCGTCCACTAGAATCTAAGAGCGGACCACCACTATTCCCAGGATTAATTGCCGCATCTGTTTGAATTACATTATCTAATCTCTCTGCAAACCCTTGGAAAACACTTCCTGCAGTGATCCCACGACCGAGCCCTGAAACAACTCCTGTTGTAACTGTATTGCTAAATTCACCCAGTGCAGTACCGATGGCTATTGCAAATTGTCCAACTTGGAGAGTGTCTGAGTCTCCTAATTTTGCTGCCTTAAATCCTCCTGTTGGGGTTTTTTCAGTCTTTAGTATTGCGAAATCATTAGCCGGATCACGATAAATCTTAACTACCTTATATTTTTTCCCTTTCATGTCCACAACTATATAAGAGGCGCTATCATCAGACACAACATGTTTATTTGTAGCAATCAGCCCATCCTGCGTTAAAACAAATCCAGAGCCTATAAAATCTTCTCTTGATTTTTCACCCTGAAGTTCTTGCGGAACTTCTGAATTAAAAAATAAAGAGAATGAATCATTTAGGGGAGGTGTATTTGATGGAGGCACTATCACCCCGATTGTTACAACTGAAGGACCTACTCTTTTTACCACCTCTGTGATAGAATTTTCCTCTTGTAAAATCTTTCCCCGATCAATATTTTTTGACTCGTTAAAAAATGAATAATTTTGCAAAAAAGGTGAAACGCCTTTCCAAATAAGCACTGTGGCAATTAAAATAGTAAGAAGAACTACCAGCCTCTTCATGAAAAAATAGTTTAGTACCTGTTTCTCTTTTTGTCAATGAAATAAGCTCACAGCAACTTGAAAATTCGTACTTATTTAACTGATTATTGTATTGTATACTTAATACTATATGCCAAAACCCGGAACAGTTTTTGGAGATGTATTGGAACAATTTTACGAGCAAGGTGAAAAAATTGGAAAAGAGGTTATTAAAGCTCCTGTAGATATAGTTAAGGCAAGCTTTGAACAACCCATCCCTCTTCCAACACAAGAACGCACACAACAACTTAAAGCAGAAGAAAAAGCGAAATTGGCAAAAGTCAGAAGTGGAATTGCAATGGAACAAGAATTTAAATCCACACAACCTGAAGAAAAAAGGGTAGAACAAGGCGCTACAATAACTGAAAAAGGCAAGCCTAATCAACAAGCACAAATAAATAATCAACTATCCGCCAACATGACCCCTAAGAAAAAACCAGAACCACTTGTGGTACAACAAAAAAGAAATAATAAGCTTCACGGTGCGGGATAAGTATACCAAGAGTGCTTTGTGCTAAATGTATATCTACCTAAGCGTTTTTTTCTGCTACAATATCTTCATATGATAATTACACCTAGAACACTGAAAGGCTTTCGAGATTTTCTTCCAGAGGAGGCAAGAAAAAGGCAATATCTAATAAGTGCTTTAAAAAAAGTTTTTGAGCGATACGGATTTGAACCACTAGAAACCCCTTCTATAGAATATGAAGACATACTATTGGGAAAGTATGGTGACGAAGGAAATAAATTAATGTACCGCTTTGAAGATAATGGCCAGCGTCGCGTTGCATTACGTTACGATCAAACTGTCCCGCTTGCTAGGGTCATCGCACAATACGAAAACGATCTTCCTCTACCCTTCAAGCGCTACCAAGTTTCAAATGTGTGGAGAGCTGAAAACACACAACGCGGACGTTTCCGGGAATTTCTTCAATGCGATATAGATACAGTAGGCGTAGATTCCGCCCTTGCTGATTCTGAAATCATTAAAGTTGTAATTACAACCCTAGAGTCATTAGGAGTCAAAAATTTTAAGATTCTTTTAAATGACCGGGCAGTATTTGCCGACATTCCTAAAGAAGGAATAGCCACAATAGACAAGCTTAAGAAAATTGGAAAAGAGGGAGTTTTATCAGAGCTTAAAGAAAGGGGAATTGACAGTGAGATCCTAACAAGAATAACTGAATCTAAACCAACACAAAGAATCCAGGAAGTAAAAGAACTATTGGTAGACGAGCGAATTGTCTTTGAGCCTACTCTTGCACGCGGACTGGACTATTATACCGGTATTATAATTGAGGTAGAAATAGACGGATACGAGGGTGGTTCAATAGGAGGAGGCGGAAGATATAATAATTTAATTGGTTTGTTTAATGGGAAAAACCAACCTGCAGTTGGGTTTGCGTTTGGATTTGATAGGCTTTTTTCTGCACTAACTTCCTTAAATCTATTAAAGATCTCACCGTCAGTCGCTCAAGTTCTTGTAACTATTTTCTCTCCGGAATTAAAGCAAGATTCAATTGATGCCGCAGTAAAATTAAGGATGCGCGGAGTAAATACGGACCTTTGGCTTGAGGATGATTCCAAAATGGAAAAACAGGTAAAATATGCGCTTAAAAAACAGATTCCATACATGATAATCATTGGCCCTGAGGAGAAAGAAAAAAATATGGTAACCGTAAAAGCATTAGATATACGCGAACAGAAAACAGTAACACTAGATGAAGCAATCCAAATGATAGGCTAACTCTGCCATGAAACTGTCCACAACAAAAAAAGCCGTCATAGCTCTTATTATTGCAAATACCATTTGGGGTGCTGCCCCACCGATTTTTAAGTGGGCACTTTATGACATTGGCCCCTTTTCACTTGCATTTTACCGCTTTCTCTTGGCTACCCTAATTACACTTCCTTTTGTTTATAAAAATTTGTCATTTAACCCCAAGTATCTTTTGAGCATAATAATTATTGGCATAACAGGAGTTACTATTAATATCAGTTTTTTCTTTTTTGGCTTAGAGCTTGCACCATCCATTAACGCATCTATTGTGGGAAGTGCTGGTCCAATTATATTAATTTTCTCATCAATTTTTTTTCTGCATGAAAAATTTAAAAAAAAATTATTTTATGGTGCTCTTGTAGGGCTTTTAGGCGTTCTTCTAATCATCCTAAAGCCTCTTTTTACGAATGAACCAAATATAGCAATTCTAGGAAGCACGCTTATCTTCATTGGCATGCTTGGATCTATTGCCCACACTCTTCTTGCTAAAAAAATAATAAAAAAACTTAGCCCAATGACCATTACCTTTTGGACTTTTTTCTTTGGAACGGTAGGATTCATACCGTTTTTTTATGAAGAAGGGCTTGTTCAGGGGTTCATACCGCAAATGAGCGGAAACGTAATATTTGGAATCCTGTTTGGAGCTGTCTTATCTTCATTTGTCGCGTATTTTCTGTCTTTCTGGGCGCTTAAATACTTACAGGCAGAGGATGTTGGAATTTTTGTTTATATAGATCCTGTTGTAACAGTTCTTATCGCAGGTCCGCTATTGGGTGAATATCCGGATCTGCTATTTATTCTAGGGTCATTATTTGTGTTTGGTGGAATATTTATCGCAGAAAAACGAATTCATTGGCATCCTTTACATAGACTAACAGGCAGGCAATAAATGGTTATTTCACACAGTAGGCAACAACTCTTGCGTAAATGCCTGAAAAAAGATATAATAATGCATTATGAGAGCACAGATTCATCCACAATATAACGATACAGCAGCAGTGATTTGCTCATGCGGCAACCAATTCAACGTGGGATCAACTAAGGGCACTATACATGTAGAGCTTTGCTACAATTGCCATCCTTTTTACACTGGACAGCAAAAATTTGTTGATACTGCTTCAAGAATTCAAAAATTTGAAGATAAAATGAAGGCTAAAAAGATTATTGTAAAAAAGGAAACTGAAAGAAAAGAAGACGACGGCCCAAAGTCCCTCAAAGAAATGCTCGCAGCTCTCAAAAAGAAATAAGATTTTCCTCTTCTTGCGCATACGGTTAAATTGCCGGAATTGTGTATAATAAAACCCATATGGACGGAATAGAATCTCATATTATAGAACTAGATAAAAAAATTAAAGAAGCACAAGAGCTTATAGCGGATCCTGACATGGGTGCGTTGGCATCTGAAGAACTTATACACCTAAAGGCAGAAAAAGACGCACTATTGATGGCGCTTTCAGGGGCTACGAATCAAATAACCCAAAGCGGCGCACAAATCGAATCCGAAAGAAACGACTTAAATCACAGAAATGCGATACTCGAAATAAAAGGAGCTGCCGGTGGAGATGAAGCAAAGATCTTTGCAAACGAACTACTGCGTATGTATAACCGCTTTTCCCAACTTAAGGGCTATCGAGTTGAGCAGCTAGACGAATACACCATAAAAATTATTGGAAAAAACGCCTTCTCCTACTTTAAATACGAATCTGGAGTTCATAGAGTACAAAGAGTGCCTGAAACTGAAAAACGTGGGCGAGTTCATACATCTACAGTTGTCGTCTCCATCTTGCCAGAGCTTGAAGATATAGACTTGCATATTAATCCCGATGATATTGAATTTACTGCATACAGAGCTGGCGGACATGGAGGTCAAAATGTAAATAAGGTATCAACTGCCGTGCGCCTTAAACACATACCAACCGGAATAGTCGTTACCTGTCAAGATGAAAGACAGCAAAATCAAAACCGCGAAAACGCGATGAAAGTGCTGCGTGCAAAACTTTGGGAGCTTGAAGTTGCAAAACGCGATGAAATGATCGCAGAACTAAAATCTACTCAGGTTGGAAAAGGTATGAGAGCTGAAAAAATAAGAACTTATAATTTTCCGCAAGACAGACTTACAGATCACAGAATTAATGAATCATTTCATAATTTACCCTCTCTTATGGACGGAAATATAAATGAGCTCATAAATATGCTTAAAAAGTCCCAAAATGATGCAGCTGATGCGCTTGTATAAATTAGATGTCTCTTGCAGCTAAATGCTAGATTATCTCACAGAGCAATATTAAAAAATATCCTAAAGATTTTGGAGAACTTCAACTACCTCAGGAAGTGTTAATTTTGTTCCCTTCATCTGAGGATTTTTTGAAGATCCATTGAGAAGCATTCTTTTTGAAACATGTAAGTACCATGATGCATCCGAATCCATTTTTTTTAACTTGTCGTATACTGGGGTGAAGTCCACATCTATACTTTCAAAACTATTGACAACTCTCCCTCGCCCACTCTTTTCCCTTTTTCTTGGCCTAGCTTTGATTCTAACTCCACCGTTTTTTGGATCTTTACGAACAGTTACAACATATCCCATGAGTTGAGCAAGCTTTAGTACTTCGTCATTTATTGTTTCTATGGCTATCCCCTTTCCCCATTTTGTATTAAATTGAATTCCTTTTTTTTCTATTTCTTCCTCTGCCCACATTCTATTTTCAAATCTATGAATAGCAACGTCTAATAAATCAAATCCAAATCTTATACAAGTCGCGTCATCTCTTGGATACTGAAATTTTATTCCAGAAAGTAAAGAGACGAGTGAAAATTCATACATATCGGAAGAAGGATCTGGATAATAGACTTCCTGAAAGTGGTCATCATCTACGACATAGTCGACCAAACGCATGAGAGCTTCAGCCTTGTGCTTATTTACTTTTAACTCTTCTGATTTAGGCAAAACATATTCGTAGGTAAGCTTTGCTGCACATGTATTCTCATTCTCTACTTGGTGATGATCAAGAGGTCCCATTCCAGTGTCAACATGTATAACTTCCCGACCATCTAAATGCTCTATAACGTCTTCGCTTGCACGTTCTGTATTTAATCTTCCACCAGCAGGAACAGTTATAACTTCAGCGTCTTCCCATCCAGGTAAAAAACGCTTAATAAGCCAAGAGGATGTAACTGCGTCAAGATCTGGTGAGTTATGGGTTACTATGATTTTTGACATGTTTTAGTATAAATTACTTGTGTAAGTATATCACATACGACCCTCATTCTTGATTATTTGTTCCGTATTCATATATCATGAGTATATGCCTGATAAACCCACTGTAACACCTGAGCACATAAAAAAATATCAACAAATTATGAGTACTCCTAAACCTCAGACTGTACCAACCACTCCAAAAAGCACAACACAATCCGAAACAAAAGATGCACGCCTGTCATTCCTATCCTCTCTTCCTAAACCTACCGGAATCGGAAATAAAATGTTTGTATTTACGGGAAAAAAGAAAATAATAATAGACGGAACTGATAAGGAAGTAGAAAATGTAAAAACCGTAGATACTCAAGATGTTAAAAAAGATGTACCTCAACCTGCTTCTCCCCAAGTTAAAAAAGAGGATTTAGTAGCAAAACAGGTAGAAACCATAACCATTCCTGCCACACAAAAAAAGGAAGAAGAAAAACCTAAGGATGTAACACCACCTCTCACCAAGAATGGGAAGACAGATCAAAAGAAAAAATTTCCGCTAGCATTAGTGCTTGTGTTTTTCTTACTCTTTATGGGCGTATGGATTCTTTTTTGGCTAGTTTTTTTTGGATTTATCAAAATGTAAAAAAACGTGAGGCAGGAAAAAAAATTGAATCTAAAAACTACTTTAAGAGAATTTTGAAAATTTCCTCAGTTGATAGTAATTTAACCTCATTTTCATTTCTATTCTTCCATTCAATTTTTCCTTCTGATTTTTTTGAGATTACTAATCTTACTGGAATTCCTAATAGGTCAGCATCTGCAAATTTCTCGCCAGGAGAAACATCTCTGTCATCCCATAAGACTTCCACTCCTGCATCATTTAGTTTGTGATATATCATCTCTCCCTCCGTCAGTATCTCCGGGTTTTGACTTGCAAGCGTGATCAGGTGTACTCTATACGGCGCAACAGACTCAGGCCATAATATCCCTCTCTCATCATGGTGTACTTCAACTATAGTACCCATAAGACGTGTTATGCCTATTCCGTAACAACCCATCAATACCTTCTTCTCTACCCCATCCGTGTCTTTATAAGTTATATTAAATGAGTCAGAAAACTTAGTACCCAAAGGAAAAATATTCCCCACCTCTATAGTCTTTGCCTTTTCTAACGCTCCATGTCCAAGATCGCACTGCTTTCCTGCCTGAACTGGAGAAACTTCTGTATTCGCCGAAAAATCACCACCTGGACAGTAAATAATCTCATCCTCACCCGCCGGAGTTATAACCTGATACTCATGAGAAACATCTGAAAATGCTCCACCTGATGCCTGCGTTTCAATTGCAGCCAGACCTACTCTTTTAAAAACGTTCATATATGCTTTTTTCATAATTTCATAGTATGCCTTAAAATCTTCTTCTGTCGCATGGAATGAGTACAAATCCTTCATAAGAAATTCTCTACCTCGTAAGATTCCAGATTTTGCACGTGCCTCATCTCTAAATTTTGTTTGAATTTGATAGACATGTATAGGCAAATCCTTATAAGAAGAAATAAATTGTGATGCTAGAGGTGAGATTACTTCCTCATGAGTCGGCCCAAGCGCGTATTCGTGCTTATACTGGGATATTACTTTAAAAAGCGCATCAAAAGAATCCCAACGGTTTGTTTGCAACCATGAATCTTTGTTTTGCAATGATGACAATTCTAATTCTTGTGCATCTGCTGCGTTCATTTCATCACGAACAATTTTATTAATTTTCTCAACTACCCGAAGTCCTAAAGGCAAATAATTATATACTCCCGCTAACTCCCGTCTGATATATCCTCCCCTAGTTAAAAGCTTCGCGTTTATTGACGTTTCCTCAGCTGAAACATTTTTTGTGGTTTTTCCGAAAAGCTTTGAATATCGCATATGTGTAGTATAAGAACATAAGAGAAAGAATGCAATAATAAGTTGTGTTGACAATTGGTTTATAGCACGCTATGCTTCAACTATGGTTGAGGGTCACAAACCACAAGAACCAAGCAGAAAAGTGGCAAAAGTACTCGGGGGCATTGTTGGAAGTGGTCTAATACTTCATGGAATAAGTGCCTTTGCGCTAGCTACTCAACCAGACGCAGAATTGAAAAATAATGAGAAATCAGTAATCTTGACAGAACAAGGAGCGGTTGAGGTTGTAGCTGGATCTATTGTTCTATTCACCACTTTCTCACGCAGAAAGAGATAAGGCTATTGTTGGGGCCACAGAAACAATTTCTAATTTTTTAAATTGCTTTTCTTTAGGGATATATATTGTATCAGTTACAAAAATCTTCTCCGCCCGACAATCTTCAAGTAAACTCGGAGCTTTATCAGAAAACACCGCGTGCGTTGCCATAACAAATACTTTTTTTGCTCCCATATCAATTAATTCATTCACGCTTTGGATAATTGTACCTCCCGATGAAATCATGTCATCCACTATAAAACATGTATCTTTTACCTCTCCGGTAACCCTAGCAACACTTATTTCTCCTGTTACTATGTCCCGATCTTTCTCAACTGACACATAGTCTATACTTCCTATTAAATTCTTGAGCAATTCAATTCTTCTTATTCCTCCCATATCAGGTGTCACCAAACATGCATTTGATAAATCAGGCTCAATTTGTTTAATCATTTCAGCAAATAAAGGAAGCGCTGAAAGATGGTCTACTCCAATGCTAAAAAGTTCAGGAATTTTTATGGAATGTAAATCAATTCCCATAAAACAATTCGCACCTGATGCCTCAATCATCTTTACAACCACCTCAAGTGAGCGGGCTTCACCTGTTCTAAAAATATGATCCTGACGCTGATATCCTAAGTATGGAACTATCGCTGTAATATTTTTTGCACCGCTTCTTTTAGCTGCATCTAATAACAAACATAATTCCATTAAGTTTGAGTCTACTGGAGGACAGGTAGGCTGACAGATCAAAACATCTTCATCTACCACACTCTCCATTAATTTTATCCTCCGCTCACCATCAGGGAATAAATGATTCTCAACTTCTGACAACGATAACCCCAAATCGTGAGCGATTTTTTCAGCCAGTGGTCTATTTGCGCTACCAGAAAATATTTTCATGTGATAATTGTACGAAGGATAAGCATCTATAATCAAGATGGTGTTATAAAATCAGCTTGCGGCTTAATGATTCTCCTGACTCTATTCTTTCAATCGCCGAAGCTAAAAGATCTGCTACTGATACAACAGTAATACGTTTGTTTTTTTTCATTTCCGAATTTAATGGTACTGTATCAGTAATTATTACCTCATCTACTGTACTTTTTTCAAACTTTGCAGGCGCGCTACCAGAAAACAAACCATGAGTCGCGCAAATTATAACTTTTTTTGCACCCGATTTTTTTAAGTATTCAGCCGCATGAATTACTGTTCCACCTGTGTCTATCATATCATCGACTAATAGTATGTTTTTCCCTTCAACATTTCCAATCATGGCGAGGGCATTTGAAGTATTGTTTACCGCTATATCCCTCTCCTTATATACTAATGCTATTTCATTTACCCCTAAAAGCCTTGCATAACCAGTAGCCCTAGTCATACCCCCTTTATCAGGAGCTGCTATAACCAAATTTTTTAAATTTCTTTTTTTTATCTCTGGAATAAGTGAATAAGAACCATATAGGTTGTCCCAAGGTCCTTTTATGAATCCTTGCTGCTGCTCAGAATGAATATCAAGAGTCACAATTCTATTAACACCCGCGTTTTCCAAGATGCTCGCGACCACAGACGCTGAGATTGGAACTCGGGGCATTTCTTTTCTGTCTTGCCTGCTATATCCAAAGTACGGAATAACTGCTGTTATCTCATCTGCTGATGACCTACGAGCTGCATCAATCATAAAGACTAACTCCATGAGGGAATCGTTTACAGGAGGGCATGTGGGTTGAATTATAAAAACATGCCTACGACGAACATTTTCTGGAACTTTAATTCGTATTTCACCATCTGAAAATACACTAACAGGATTAAATAATTCTTTCTTTAAAAAACTTGCCACTTTTTTAGCAAGTACCAAGTTAGATCTTCCAGCAAGAAGTACATAATTATTTGACTGCTTACTATCCAAAGCCATAATATATTTCGCTAAATAGAAGGGCTGCACTTAAGATTAAAACCGCTGCTATTTCCCAAGTAATCCTCCTAATCCCCCTCCCATTTCTTGCATCTTTGAAGCCGCTTTTTTTTGTGCCTTTTCTAGAGCCTCATTTAATGCGTCAACTGCATCTTTCATCTCTTCACCGTTCATAACAAAACTTTTTACTTTCATGTCAGCTGTTAATTCAACAGACACGCGACCACGGGATGCTGTGACAACAATAGTTTGCAGTTCTTTTTGAATCTTTATTGCTTCGTCTCTTAGTTTTTTTACGTCTCCTAGAGCACCGAGACCTTTCATTGGATTAAACATATTTTAAACACCACCCTTCTTATTTAAAATTCTTAGATTAAACTCACCTAACTTTATCTGTCAATTATCCTAATTTTTTATGGTAATTGCAACTTCTTTTTGTAAGATGTCTTGCATGTGAGATGCAATTTTGGCATAGTTTTGCTTTTCAGTCAACTTTCCCAGGTGAAACGATGAGGGCGCAAGAATAATAACCCCCCCCACATCCCTTGAAAGCTTACAGCCGCGCAACAATCCTGCAAGAATTTTATTTTCTTTATTGATTGAATCTAATAGTCTTTTAAATAGGGCGTATACATCATCTTCTGCAATTTCAAGAGGTTTTTCCTTTTGCTCAATTTCCTTCTCTGCTACTTTTATAGCTTCAGTATTCTTCTTGGTTTCCTTTTTAATATCATTTGAAGTTTCCTCTGAAATTTTGCCCTCATCATCCTTCATGCAAAACTCTATAACTGCAATCTCCAAGGGCAACTGAGGCAAAACTGCCCCTCTTAATCCCTTGTATGCCTCGTCTAAAAGACGCAACATCCTCTCCCCCCTCACAATATCTGTGTTTTTTTTCTTCAAAACATGCTTCAACAAATCTTCATGTAAAATATTTGCCATCCTCTCAATAATGATTGCAAAATCTGTGTTTAAAGAAGCCAATGATTCAATTTCCGATAAAGCCTTTTGCGCATCCATATGAAAGCAAAAATTGATAATAGACGCAGCTGAAGATTCTATTGACCCTGTTTTAAATTGTGACTCAATTAGACTGAGTGTAATTTTCCCTTTTGCTTGAAGACTTAATTCTTCAAGTATTTTTGCAGCATCCCTAAATGCCCCTTGAGAGAGCTCTGCCACTCGTAATAATACGCCTTCCTCCAGCTCTAAATCTTCTCCTTCAACAATTCGCTTCAGGCTTCGTGATAATTCATCTGTGCTTGGCTTTTCAAACGGAACCAAAAATACCCGGGAAATAATTGTTTCAGGCAATTTCCCCGTTTCAGTTGTTGCCAAAATAAAAACTACATGTGCCGGTGGCTCCTCAAGAGTCTTTAGGAGAGCATTAAATGCTTCAGTTGTGAGCATATGTACTTCATCTATAATGTAGACTTTTTTTGAAAGAGCTGATGGGGAAAATTTTATACGCTCACGAAGTTCTCTTATTTCATCTATCCCGCGGTTGCTTGCAGCATCAATTTCTAAAACATCCACTGCTGTGCCGTTTGTGATAGAAATACATGCAGAACATTTATTGCAAGGTTCAATACTGGAATTATCCTCCTGTTTTCTTTTTTCACAATTTATAGCCTTAGCTAAGATTCTTGCGGAAGATGTTTTTCCAAGTCCTTTTGGACCGGCAAATAAAAATGCATGGGGTATAGAATTAGAGGAAAGAATTGCAGAAAGTCTTTTACGAACCTCAACAAGATCAAGCTCTGCAATCAATTGAGGACGGTATTTTCTATAGTAAACCATATTTGAGAACTACTCGTGGTGCTCACCTAATAAGTGCTGGAGACCATGGGCAACCCAAAAACAAATCTTGTCATCTACCAATTTATTTTCAAATGAAGCTTCATCAATTATTACCGGGTATGAGATGATTACATCACCTAATATAAGCTTATCTGATTTCACCACCATCCCCTCTCCTTCAGTTTGTGAAAATGATAAAACATTTGTAGTTTTATCCAATCCCCTATATTTTTTATTTAAAGCACGCATCTTACGGTCACCGACTATCGCAATTGAAACTTCAACCGGAGTTGTAATTCCACGATCTGATATTACGCGCTTAACCGTTTCTTTTATTTTTTTTCTATTAACTCTGTACCTACTCTCTACAAAAATTTGGGTGGTTATATCACTCATGTGTTTTGGACAGCGTATACCTAATACAAAATATTAGGCTGCCCTTTGAGCCATTTGTTTTGCGAATTTACGAGTTAACTCTTTTTTAAATTTTCGTCTCACTGATGGTTTATGATAAAACTCACGTTTTTTCATTTCTAAAATGATCCCAGAAGCTGCTACGCCACGAGAAAATTTTCTTATCATTGAGTCATTACTATCCCCTGGTTGCTTTTTAATAAATACCATAAAAATAAACACCCCCTTTTTTACTAGGAAACAATACTAAATTGATGCCTAGAGCACATTTGAATTTACTCCAAGATGTGGCTTCATTATATTCCATTCAGTGCATATTGGCAAGTTTTATATGCTTCACTCTGAGCCTACTGGACCCCGAAGATGAAAATGTAGATGGTAAACGTCTTGTGCTCCGCCACCATTTACGACAATCCTATACCCTTTACCCATCAACTTTTCCTTATCTATAAGCCGTCTGACTCCGTCAGTAATTTTTACTGTAATGTCACGGTCAGCGTGGAAAAAGTCCTCAACGTGTTTTTTGGGAATTATAAGAAGATGAACTTTGGACATTGGATTAATATCGGGAAACGCCAATATGTCTGAGTCTTCATACGTAAACTCTTTTGGAATTTCGCCTGAAACAATCTTGCAAAAAACACACGTCTTATCTTTCATGATTATGTAAGTTTGTAAAAAATAATAAGATCTATCTATCTCTTAAAAAAGTTATTTATACCGTTTCTTAATTTTGATGGATGATCCTTCTTCCGAACAGCCTTGGCAAACGCGTCCTTTAGTTCACTCATATAAACATAAGGAAGGTCTTCAGATATATGCCCACTTTGTTTTTCATTTTGAGATACTAAAAATAGTTGGTCCAAAACACCCATCTCCCGACGCGATAAATCCACTTCAACGCGTGCGCTTAGGCTTTGTCCGGGAATAGGCAGAAATCTTTCTTTCACTATTTCCACTAAGTCTACTCCATGTTTTAGATATAAAAAATCATGAAATCTTCTTGCTCTATGACGCCTGAGGGCGAAGAGTAAAAAATCATCTTTCAGACGCCTTTGCCAAAACGAAACGTCTTGGTAGGATAATTCAACTGGATACGGTTTATTGCTCTCAAACACTTTGGGGTCTGAATACATTAGCTCAACCTCGCGCAATATTCTCCTTGGATTCAGTTCAGATGACATATTATACTATTTTATCATATATATTTTTTGAATATAAACCTAGAGTACTTATAGCTCCAGGCGTGAAAAAAAACATATATTGATTTAAAAAAGTGCAAAAAATATAGGCATTCTCCTATTACCTTCCTATTTTAAATTCTGTAACATCCCCGTCTTGCATGACATAGTCGCGTCCTTCCATCCTGGCTTTTCCTGAAGTTCTTGCGTTTTTCCAACCATTCTGCTCAATAAAGTCAGCGTATGAAACGATTTCTGCCTTAATAAATTTATTCATAAAATCAGTATGAATGGTACCTGCTGCTTCCACTGCGTTACTGCCTTTTTTAATAGTCCATGCCTTAACTTCCACTTCTCCGCAGGTAAGATAAGAGATCAAGTCAAGCTGTGAATACGCTTTTTGAATTAACCGTTCAAGCCCTGATTTTTCAACCCCAAGCTCTTTCAAATATTCTTTCGCGTCTTCTATTCCCAACTCTGCAAGTTCCGACTCCACCTTTGCGCAAATGACAACTAACTGTTCTGAGGAAGTGCCCAGTATTTCTGAATATTTCTTAATTGTTTCTTCATTTTTCACATCGGAATATTGATCTTCTGAAACATTTAAGATAATAACTTCGGGCTTGGATGACAATAGCTGTAGGTCTTGGATTAATTCTTTTTCTTCATCTTCAAGCACTACATTTCGAGCCGCTTTTCCTGTATTCATTTCTGAGATTAATTTATCTACTAATTTTTTC
Organism: Candidatus Levyibacteriota bacterium; assembly: GCA_018062815.1. Lineage (GTDB taxonomy): Bacteria > Patescibacteriota > Microgenomatia > Levybacterales > GWA1-39-11 > JAGORM01. The sequence continues at coordinate 24,882 of JAGORM010000006.1, forward strand.
TTAGCCGGATCTGCTTTTAATGTCTTTTCATTCACCTTGCTTAATGTCTGAAGGTCAGATAAAACTAACTCAGTAACTATTGTCTCGTAATCGCTCTTTGGATCCACTGCCCCTTCTTTAATAACATCTGCATCTTCAAATGCACGCACGACATGTGCCACAACTTTTACCTCCCTGATGTGAGACAAGAATTTATTTCCTAGCCCCGCTCCTTCACTGGCACCCTTAACTAAACCTGCAATATCAACAAATTCAATAAGTGCATTTTTAATAGGAGGAAGATGTGTCATACCGTCTTCTCTTTGAGTAATTTCAGCTAAGCTTTGAAGGCGCTCGTCAGGGACAGGAACAACACCAATATTTGGCTCAATTGTGGCAAACGGATAGTTAGCCGCCAACGCCTGCTGCTTCTTAAGTAACGCATTAAATAACGTAGACTTACCAACATTTGGCAACCCCACAATTCCAACTGATAGGTTCATATCCCAACTTTTCCTTTCAGATTATTAATCATAACTTATATTTTATACTCCAACCCTCAAAACACTAATATTTCCAGTCCAAGAAAGAATAAAAAGCACAACATAAACTGCTGTGAATAAAAAAATCAATAAATATAGGCCTGGCTCAGTAGCAAATAAACGACCCCAAACCGGTCTTTTATACCTTTTTAGCAAATTATTCTCATCCCTAAAATCAAATTCAACTTCTTTATTATTTCTAAAGTTTGCTCCCTGAGTTAACACTTTTACTCCTGACATTTTCTCTTCTTGATTGCGCGCACTGAGACTCCAAAATTTGTTAAATGCAAATCCACGAATTGTTGTTTCCATCCAAATTATCGACAATAAAAAACCAATTACCGAAAGGGGAATTAAAACGTAAACATTGGGTCTGTCAGAGCCTAAAAAAATCCCAATAGCCGCCAACAGGATTGTATTGGCTACTAACATAGTTTGAGAACGCGACCAAACTAAGTTTCCCTCGTATATCTTCAATTGTATTGCTTGCTCGTATGCAATTTGGTGCTCATCTTTTTTCATGAAGCTAATTATAGCAGACTATGGGAAGGTTATGGGATCGATATTGTATTCTCTTATCTTTTTATCAAACCAATCCTTTTCTTCACCTTCAAGCGCCTTCATGAATGACTTTATGGTTAACTCCATTCTTGATTTAATCCTAATTACATTCCATCCTTTAGTTCTAAAATTATAATTGTTCCTTGCATAGGTTAAATGCGAAACTTGTTTATTGGTTTTTTGTGACAAATTACTGAGACCTGTCTTTGAGGGACGAAATTTATTACCGGGATGAATATAGTCAAGAGCAATAATATCGTCAGATTGGCTACGATTTTTATAGAAGAAATCAAACAAAGTCCTACTATGAATCGCGAAAGATTCAATAATCATGTTCTTTAATAGTTGCTCTTGAATAGGAGACGTTAAGAACTCGCTGGTTCTCCTAAACATCATGAATTCATAAATTATGTGTTCTACCGCTTTTCTTCTTTGTGTTTTAGTTTTCATAATGACGTATGAGAAAATCGTGACTTCCGAAAGTATGATCTAGTCGTTGGAAGTTTGAATTTGAAGCTAAATTCTAAGGTTGGGTTAGCAACCTGACTATCCCGACGCTTAGGTTCATGATGGATATTTTACCACAAGTAAAGATGTTTATTGTCTTTTAGAGGACGCTTTTAGCAACTCTAATAGCCTGTGCATGATTACCTCTAACTTCTATCCACAATTTAGTCTTAAAACACCACAAGTAGTAGCAAGTAACCGCGACAAACTATAAAGTCTTACTATTTAAAACCTGTTCAATTAAAAGTAGTTGGCTTTTGGAAATATTAGGTAAATTTTTGAGGGTAAAAAATCCATATTCTGAAACCTCAGCGGACGGTTTAAATTCTCCCCCCATAAATTTCCCCGTAACTGTTATGTCCAACCTAGACGAATTTCTATCAGTTCTAATTCGTACCTCTTCATCCGCGCTCACAATAAACCCTGACTCCTCCTCTATCTCCCGCTCTAATCCCTCTAGCGGATGCTCGCGAGCTTTCATATATCCACCCGGAAGACTCCACACTGGTCCTGACCTGTAGGTGTGTTTAAAAAGAAGAACTTCATTTTTGTCATTTGTAATAACACCCGTTATTCCAACTAAAAATTGGGACTGAAACAAACGCATGATAAAAAGTTGAAGACCTGTAGGAAGTGAAAGTTTTTGCCAAAGTTTACCAAGCATGTTTTCTACAAGGATTTATCATCAGACGGAAGATTTGCTGCTGTTTCAAGTCTGGCGTTGGTTATTTCTAGCTGGTGAATTTGCCTGAGCAGCTCTGCGTTTTCTTTTTTATAGTCTGTAATCTTGTGTTCTTTTCCTCGCATCGCAAATCCTGTCCCAATACTTTTTCCCATAATAACAATCCAGGAAAAAATAAGTCCCACAAGAAGTGCGCCAATAACAACCATGTAGATAGGGATTGATAAGGAATAAGTTAATAGATTAAGTGTAACAGATCCTGTGTTCTGTGTTGCAAAAAATGCAATAATGAGTCCTAGAAAAATTGTTGCAATAAGTGTTGTGATATACATATCATACCACACATGAGGTATTAAGAAGTGGCTTATTCGTGTTTTCGCTCATAATACGCTTCTGCCTGCTCAAGAGTTACAGTAATAATTCTTTATGAGGATTGTTATACCATGACGTAAATCAAAAATTTACTTGCCAATCTTAAAAAGATGTTTTTTTACGAATTGGAGACTAGCCTTCCCTATCTGCCCCAATCTATTTATTTCAATGATAACCCTCTATTTTCGCAAGGATGACAAACGCAAATTGAAGCTAAATGGAACAAATAATATGTTTCAGTCTCGCAGGTTCCGACTGATAGGTTCATGAAGGTAATTATACCAAATACTTTTTTTGATAGGATAGTTTTATAATTGACTAGTGAAGATTAATCTCGTTTTCTCAAAGAAAATTAAGATTGACCGTATTTGCGGATGATCCAAGTGGCAACTATCACTACTAAAAATACTTCAAGGGCCAACATAAGTCCGCTTCCAAAAATAAATGCTATTGCGCCTCCTACTGCTCCTGGTACAAAAAAGTGCCAGGTAATTCCGTCAAACATTCCCTTTTTAGAATGTGTCCTTTTAACTACTTTTTTCTTTGCCATATAATAATTATTATTATACTAGTAAGAGATTGTCAATCCCAATCAAATCACACAAAATATATCATTCTATTCCAGAATCATAATTTCATTGAACCTTTACTTTTACTTTTTTGCCAAGATTTTTTTTCATATTCGGAAACTAGCTCTGCGATGATCTTGGATGGGTTCCGCGTGAGCTTTAGAACTCGCCCTGTTTTTTTATCAATAGTAAGCCCGTCTACATGAGGCGCTATATCAAGCGCGCGTTCCCCCACCTTCTGCCTCATATTAAAAATGTATCAGACACAGGTTCATAAAAAACCCGCTCGTCCTTGCGTACCCCCATACAGACAAATTCATATTGAGAATTATATAACGCGCTTGAGATATTTATTCACAAACCGTGCGCTGTCACAGAGCTTTGCTAGCCCAGCGTTTACTTCAAGAGTAATAAGCCCATCATACTTGACTTCTTTTAGCAGACTTAAAAACTCATCTATTGGTAATTCTCCTTCACCCAACGGCAAATGAGAGTATATTTGAGAAACTAAGTGAACATTCACCCAATTTCTTTTGTAATCGCTTAGATGAATATTTACAATTTCTTTTTTATTTTTTCTGTAAAAATTAAGAATATCTTCCCCTGCCTGAGCCAAATGTGTAGTGTCAAAAGTCATATGTAAGTTTGTACTATGGACTACATTTGCAAAATCTTTTCCTTTATATGTAAAGCCGTCAGAGCTAAACGCTTTCTTTGGCATGTTTTCGATTCCAAATATAACTTTGTATTTTTTTTGCAATTTACTAAGATTATTCACAAATTCAGTATCTAAAAGTTGCCGTCTAAAAGTCGTTATGTGAAGTACAATAACTCGGGACTTAAAACCCTTGGCTATTTTACAAAGGTTTTCAATATCAGATATCACAACTTTTCTCCCGTAATAGAGGGGTTGATGAACGCTTATCACCGGTACGTTATATGAATTAAGTTTTTTTCCCGCCAGAGCAATACTCTTCTCAGAGCTATGAACTGATATCAATAGCTCTACTCCATCAACGCCTGCTTCCTTTAACTGTTGAAAAACCTGCCTATGAGAAGTGTTTTTGTAAATAGAATGTTTTTTATCAAATTTTTCAATAATCCGCTCTAGGAGTGTTTGAGGAACGGGAACCAATTCATTAACGCTAATCCACGCTAGTAATTTCATTTTATTTCAAACTCACAGATTTTTAATTTTCACGTAGTCAACATCTAGCCATTGCGGACCAGACTTTGTACTGCCAAAATGCAATTCCCCCTTAGGGGTTGCTACTGCAAACTCATTATCCAACCACGCAACAAAACCTAACGGTCGAGTTGGAACAAGAGAAGTTTCTAGAATTAGCTTTTTATCAATCCAGAAAAGACATTTATCTTTTCTCCACTCTAGCGAATAAGTATGCCACTTGGTCATATCTTCAGTAATGAGTGACTCACTAGCTCCTGCAAATTTTTGCATAAAATGTTGAGCAGGTTTTGTGTATCCGGATGCCCGCGCAAGAAGTGCCGCTGCTGACAAGGGGATCGAGTGGATAGCAGCGCCCGGCCGCATGGCATGAACTACCTGAGCTTTCCATCCCCATCCGGGAATATTGGGAACTAATGACATATTAGATGGGGGTGCTGAATAAAAATACCAGACAGATTCAGGCATAGTATAGATATTCCCTTGCATTGAGAAGGGCTTATTCCAAAACCCAAATCCGGCAGTACCCCTCAGAACCCCAGCACTTTTGCTAGTACTCTTTGCATCTGCTGAAGGATGCGAGAAGCGAGCGCGCACTTCCATTTCAAGAGAAGGCTTCCATAGATATTTTGATTTTGACAACATCGTGTAGTCATCTATCTGAGCATCTGTATATTTTCCTTTCTGTGCACTTTCATAATACATTCGTAGAATAGAATTGGATATTTTCAGTTGTCCACCACCTGTGGTAACCTGAGTCCAATGAGGATCGTATTTGTTTTTGAAGTTATCAAATATCTTCATAAATATTGATTCATGGTATATATTAAGTGAACCAGTGTCAAGAATAAGAATTTTTTTTATTTTCTTCCAACAACAAACTTGGGTTTATAATACCAAGGAACTTTTCTTTCACTAGTTTTAGTATCCACTAGGGATGAGTATTTACTGCTTAACTCCCTGTCTATTGAAAACCCGGCTCTTTTAAAGTGACTTACTACTCCGTTAAAACTCGTTTCCTGAGATAAACCCATATCTGAATGCCTTTTCCATGGAATAAAATCTATTAAAAATACAGGAAGCACAAACACTCCTCCAGGCTTCAATACTCTGTGAGCTTCTGACAACCATGCATCAAAATCCTTTATAAATCTCGTCGCCCTCAAAGAAGTAACAGTATTAAAAGACCCATCCGCAAAAGGCAATGATTCATTCATGTCTGCCTGAACAGCCACTATAGGAACTTTTTGACTTTCCATTTGCTCTTTCTTTTTCATCCATCTTAAAGGCTCATGAAACAAATCAAGAGCAGTCACATCAAATCCTCTTCTCATAAGTTCTAGCGACAAAAATCCGGTTCCAGCTCCAATTTCTAAAACACTTGTACTTCCTGGATTATTACTGACCATTTCTACAACGTCAGCAACGCCTCTTGCCAAATTATCTCTTTTGTATACTCTACCTTGTGCTCCACTGTCATACATGGCGGGATTTTTATATATATCAAACTCTTTTTCACCCTTACCTGCTAGGTAACGAATGAGGACGTTAGGGTATAACTTTCTTTTTTCAGAATTTTCGTCTGATCTAACCTTCTCAGATTTTGCCATAAGAGAAGATTATATCTATTTAACTATAGGGTGTCAACATAAACGCGTGAGATATAACGCTTAATCTGCTATAATTCCCTCCAAATCCAAAATGGGAATAGAAAATCAAAGAAAATTCTTTATACGACCTCAGGACATAACCCATCTTCAAGCGGTGATTGGGGTAAACCAAGCTGTTTACACTCTATTTAAATCACCCACTCATAAAACACCGCATTTGGAAGTTGCAGGAATGATAAAAGAAACTATTCAACCGCTACAACCTCCTATTTATAACATTGAATATGATCTGAGAACTTCCACAAGAGAATTGGTTGATCCAAGAAAAAAAAGAAAACTAAAAGGCAAGGAACTCATCCATATTGCCGGGGTAATGATGCAGTTTACCGATTACTCGGATTCACTACAAATGTATGCAAAAACCCCACATGAGCATGTAGAAGCATTAACTGCAGGAATAACTAGAAAAGCCGCGGAAACCTTGAAACCAATCACTTTTCCTGAACAGCTGAATATTGCCCTTAGTCAAACAGAAGGTGACCTCCCAGAGGCATTATGGAGGCTTTTTATCATTTCGAGAATGAATGCCCGCTGGCTTGACGGAAAATCTATACCAGATCTACCACAATTTACACAGGCTGAAAAAAGAAAAAAAATGATTGACTGGCAAGATTCTCTTGCTGCATGTAAAACTACTATTCCTCAAGATGTGGCGGGTGATACATACTATGCATGGACTCATGCTCTCGCCTCAGTTATATATGAGGCACTACCTGCCAGATCATCTTGGAAAACCGGTCTTGCGAAAATTATGTTTCAAAATGGAACCAAAATCATGCATGGGGTTGCACATAAAGTTAACCCTCAATCGCTCCCAAACGATCACAACATTGCTTCAAAATACGGAAACGCCATAGGAAAGGAATGTGTAAACATGCTTAAAGTGAATTTCAGAAATTTATAATGCAATATAAAAACGATACAGGGCATAACATAACCTTTGACTTTGCTCAGAACAAGAATGTCCTATTTTGTCTATACACCCAACTACGAGATTCTAATCGTAATGTAATACCTACAATCGCAGACCCCATAATAATAAGTGCAATCCTATAAGTACTAATAAAACTATTGTTATTTTTCTCACCTTTGAGGTAACGCGCTATGAATGAACA
>JAGORM010000007.1:0-4790 GCA_018062815.1 Candidatus Levyibacteriota bacterium
CTTTCACGAAGAACAATAAGCGAATTGTATGTAAGCCACAAATAGAAGATTATGGCTACAATTACGAAAAGAAATACGGCTATATATACACCCATAAGTTCATTGTGCCATAACTGTTACAGGTTGTCAAGAAAACTTCAAAGTATTATGACCTAAGCCATTGAATAAATTTGTCATAATTCCAAGTATTTATTACATTCTCTTTTGTGCACCATCCTCGTCTCGCCACAGATACACCATAAAACATATTCTCCATGTGGGAAATCGCGTGGCTATCAGTATTGATAACAAATTTTACCCCCTGGTCTTTTGCTTCTTTTACTAGGCTATCTGTCAGGTCTAAGCGTTCTGGCCATGCATTTATCTCAAGGGCTTTATTGTTTTTGGCGGCATATGAAAAAACTTCATCCCAGTGTAGTTCATATCCTGCTCTTGTGTTTATTAGTCGTCCTGTAGGGTGGGCAAATATTTTTGCCTTAGGGTGCGATAAACCTTTTATAGCTCTTTTGGTCATTGCATCAATTGAAGTATTGAAGGAACTATGAATGGAAACAATCGCGGCGTCAATATACTCAAAAGCTTGTTCATCTATAGCTAAATCACCTGAGGCCAGTATATCTACTTCAAGTAAATTTATTATACGAATACTATTTTTGAACGTTAAATTTAATTTATCAATTTTTTCTTTTCTTTTCTTTAGAATTTCACTTACTTCTTTTTTGCTGTGATTCATGACGCTAGGATTGTGTTCTGAGAAGGCAAAGTATGTATATTTTAACTCAATCGCGCGATTTAACATATTTTCCATGGATGCATTTCCATAGTCATGACTTGAATCAATCGGATAATTTGAGTGTATATGTAAATCTCCTTTTATATCAGATAGTTTTACAAGATTTGGCAGATTGTGACTAATTGCTTTTTCAATTTCTCCCTGGTTCTCACGTATTTCTGGCGGAATCCAGTCCATTCCAAGGTAATTATAAAATGATTCTTCAGTTTTAAATTCAATAAGTTTATTTTCTTCATTCTGCAGTTTAATTCCTCTTTCAGAGAGTGATAGTCCCTTTTTTAGTGCGTATTCTCTCAGTGCAACATTGTGGTTTTTGCTTCCTGTAAAGTGTTGCAAAAGTGAACCGTATTGATTTGGCGGTAAAACAAGAAGGTCTACATGCTTCCCTCCACCTATAAGAAGGGAGGCTGTGGTGGGTCCTTTTTCAATTACTCTCTCTTTTGCCGGAAAAGAGACAAAATGGTTTATTACGCTTTCAGAATCACGCGTAGTTACCGCCAGGTCAATGTCTCCCACTGTTGAGACCATCCGTCTAAGGCTGCCTAATGGCTGGATATCTATCACTTCTTTATTTTCTTTCATGAACAAAATTATTTCTTGTGCATGTTTAAACGCTATTGGTAGCACCATTCTTCCTGTTTTTGTTGTTCCTTTCGCGTATTCGTCTATTGCGCGTAGGATATCAGCTTGCGATTTTTCCCCGAAACCGTCCAATTCAGCGATTCTGTTGTCTTGGGCAAGGCTATATATATCTTTTATGACTTTTTTAGGATCATTTAGTTTAAAATGAGAAACTAATTTATACGCTTTTTTAGGACCAAAAGACGGAATATCTAAGAGAGGAAAAACTGCTGGGGAAATTCCTGATAGTAGGGTATCATAGTGTTTTACATGTCCTGTTTTAAACAATTCTTCAAGACGTTCACTGATAGTTGTTCCGATTCCCTCTATGTTTTGTACTTTGCCATGTTTTTTATAGAGGGTATAGAGCTCTGTGCTTGTGTGTTCAACCGCATCGGCTGCTTTCTGATATGCAATAATTTGAAACTTATACTTTTTTTCATCCTGGATAGCATACGCGGCAGCCACATTTTTAAAGATATGGACAATTTCCTTATTCGACATTTTTCAACTCCTTAGCCTATATTAGCAAAGCGTTGACCTTCACGCAAGAATTTAATACAATACACATATCCAATTTAATTTTCAATATTAGTTATCATTGAAAATTTATTTTGGGGGCGTAGCTCAGTTGGTTAGAGCGCCTCCCTGTCACGGAGGAGGTCGCGGGTTCGAGTCCCGTCGCTCCCGCATTATTGAAACCTGTATTGATTTTTGAAAAAAACATAGTATAGTACAAGGACTAACGATTCTGCCCGAGTTTCTGCCCCAAGTTAAATATATGCCTAAAAACAGCAAGAAAGAAAAGGGTAAAGCAATTTCTACAAAAAGAGAAGTACTAAATACTTCCGATTCCTATAAAAGTCTTTTATATGGAGTAGTTACTGTTATGATATTATTTATCATAGGATTTGGTACAGTAAAACTTTTAATTAATAGACCAACCCCTGCAATTGATGACCACGCAGTAAGCATAAGTAATATTACACCGGTACCCACTGAGGAACAGGCAGGGGAACTATATCTTCCTGATGCACCAAAGGGAATTGGTGAGAAAACATATATAGTTTCAGAAAATGAGTCACTGTGGCAGATTGCTGAAAAGGTATACAATAACGGGTACAAATGGGTAGAAATTGCACAAGCAAATAACATTTCAGACCCAAGCATTATTTTTAAGGGCGATAAGCTCAAGCTTCCTCAGCTTGCATCTGCAAGTACTGAAGTCAAGAAGGATGTAAAACCCAATCATGAGACAGATTTGAAAAGTGAGAATAAAGATGTGCAGACTTCTCAAAAAATAGAGATTAAAGGTGATACATATAAAATAAAGGCGGGAGACGATTTATGGGATATAGCGGAGCGTGCATATAACGACGGATACAAATGGGTAGAAATTGCACAAGAAAATAACATTTCAGACCCCAACCTCATTCACGTAGACAATGTTCTCAAACTGCCTAGATGATCTGATATAATCATGATAATCTGCGGCGGTAATTCACCGGTAGAATGTCTCCTTCCCAAGGAGAATGTAGAGGGTTCGACTCCCTTTCGCCGCTCATATTTATGGGTATTTATGCATTGATTGTAAAATCAAATACCAATTGACTTAATTCGCCCTTTTTGGTAGCATAAATCGTGCCGCAGAAGAATTCGACTACTAAAAAAACCAAATACATTTTTGTCTCCGGAGGAGTAATTTCAGGTATCGGAAAAGGTCTAACCGCTTCATCTATTTCTTATCTCCTTAAATCCGCAGGTTATAAGGTTGCCCCTATAAAGTTTGAGAACTATCTAAATATAGATGCAGGAACTATAAACCCCATAGAGCATGGTGATCCTTTCTTGTGTGAAGATGGGACAGAAGGAGATATGGATATAGGTTCATACGAAAAATTTCTTAATGAGGATATGGGGAAAGATAATTTTGTAACTATTGGAAGAATATATAAAACTGTTATTGACCGTGAGAGGCGATTTGAGTATAACGGTGAAGACGTAGAGGCAATTCCACACATTACAGACGAAATTATAGGAAGGATGAAATCATTGGCTCAAAAGAAAGACGCAGATATTGTAGTAGTTGAGTTAGGGGGTACCGCGGGAGAGTATCAAAATATTCTATACTATGAGGCTTCGCGTATTATGACGCTTAAAAACCCAGGAGACGTAATACACATTCATGTTAGTTATATGCCTACTCCAGGACATCTTGGAGAGCCAAAAACAAAGCCGACGCAATTGTCAGTAAGAACTTTAAACGGCATGGGGATACAGCCGGATTTAATAGTGGCTCGTTCTGAAAAATATTTAGACCAGAGGCGTCGCGATAGATTTGCACTTTTTTGCAATATGCATCCTGAGGATATTATTAGCAATCCGGATGTTAATTATGTATATGAGATTCCGGTCGTTCTTCATAGACAAGGTATTGAAAAAAGAATATTTGAAAAATTAGGGCTTAAATACAAAGCACCTAATTTAGCTGATTGGGAAAAACTTATTACAAAAATAAAAGCTCAAAAGAGAAAAAAGGCAGAGATTGTCATAGTTGGGAAATATTTTGGTACCGGAGACTACCAATTGCGTGATTCTTACGCGGCTCTTTTTGATGCAATTGACCATGCATCATGGGAAAGTGGGGTAGAGGTGTCTACCCGTTGGGTGGATGCGGAGAAGTTGGAAAAGGAAGATATAGGTAAAACGCTTGGAAATCCTGACGGGATTATTGTTCCTATAGGATGGGGTGAGCGGGGTTCTGAGGGAATGATAAAAGCTGCTGAATATGCACTTGAGGAGAAAATACCATATTTAGGTTTGTGTTATGGTATGCAGTTGGCAGTGGTAGCATATGCCCGTCATATTTTAGGTTGGAAAGACGCAAATACTGCGGAAAATAACCCGCAGACAAAACATCCTGTAATCGCCATGATAGAGTCTCAAAAAGAATTTATGGAGAGAAGATCATATGGAGGCACAATGAGGCTGGGAGGATGGGATGCTATAGTAAAGAAAGGGACAATTGCTTATGAGATGTATAAAAAAAACGGATTTAAAAATGGAAAAGACGGACTAACATCTGAAAGACATAGGCATAGGTACGAGTTTAATAATAAATTTGAGAAAGATTTTGAGAATGCTGGTTTAGTAATTTCAGGACGTTCCGTGGCTGAAAACTTGGTTGAAATTATAGAGCTTCCAAAAGCTAAACATCCTTTTTTTGTGGGGACTCAGGGGCACCCGGAGTATAAGAGTAGACCACTTAAACCGCACCCAATCTTTACATTATTCCTAGAATCTGCCGCGAAAAATAAGTAATTCCCATCTCCTCTTGCGGTTCTCGCTCGTTTTACTCGCTGTGATCCTTAAGAGT
>JAGORM010000007.1:4890-31311 GCA_018062815.1 Candidatus Levyibacteriota bacterium
TATAAGAGTAGACCACTTAAACCGCACCCAATCTTTACATTATTCCTAGAATCTGCCGCGAAAAATAAGTAATTCCCATCTCCTCTTGCGGTTCTCGCTCGTTTTACTCGCTGTGATCCTTAAGAGTAGACCACTTAAACCGCACCCAATCTTTACATTATTCCTAGAATCTGCCGCGAAAAATAAGTAATTCCCATCTCCTCTTGCGGTTCTCGCTCGTTTTACTCGCTGCAATCCTTAAGAGTCTTCCCCTGCATCCGCACCCCATTTTTGAGGAATTTTTAAAGGCTTCCTCAAGATAAGATAATCTTCGGCAATTTTACTGAAAGTAAATTTAAATTGGTAAATATAAAATCATCTTTTTCTCTGAACTTTTGCGTTTTGACTTTTATCTTCATTTTTATGTATAATAGTGTCTTATGGAAGCAATAGAAGGTCTTCGTGAAGGACAATTTGTAAGAATTTATCAAAAAATAACAGATGCCAAAAAAGAACGCATTGTTCCTTTTCAGGGCAAAATTATTAAGGTTAAGGGTGCAGGATTAAATAAAATGATTACGGTTCAAAATGCACTAGAAGGTGTTGTGGTTGACCGCATCTTTCCTGTTTCCTCCCCAACTCTTACAAAAATTGAGTTGATGGTAGTTAAAGAGTCAAAAAAAGCAACACGCAAGAGAAACGCAAAAAAGCGTAAGTAACCACAATATTCTCCACATTCCGACAGTTAATCCATATATAATATTTTAATACTGCTGTATGGATAATTCTTTTGGGAAAATTGGTGAGAATTTGGCGGAAAAGTATTTATTGCAGAAGGAATATTATATTCTTGCAAAAAACTATCACAGTAAATTTGGTGAAATAGACATAATCGCGTCAGACGGTCTTGCAATAGTATTTGTAGAGGTAAAAACGCGTACTCAAATTCAGTTTGGCACCCCTCTGGAAGCTATAACCAAACACAAGCTTTCAAAGATGATAAAAACGTCACAGTTTTATCTCTCGCAACGTAACATGCACAGTAAACCATACAGGTATGATGCAATTGAAATAATTTTTAATAATTCAGAAAAACCCATTATTAATCACATAGTGAATATTACATTTTAACAATCACTTTAGGGGTAAAGTTTAAAAACAATACTTGATACTTAATACGCAATACATAATACTTAATTCATGACGGGACGTACGCATGATTTGGCTGCTTTTTCAGCACTTTCTTTTATAGTAGCCACCCAAGACATTCCTCAAATGAGCTTAGCTACAGTTATTGTTGCGGTGGCAGCGAATTTAATAGGTGGATTAACACCAGACATTGATCAGCCAACTGCTGAACTATGGCACAAAATCCCTGCAGGGACTATAGTGGGTAAAATTTTTTATCCACTGTTGGGCGGGCATAGGTTTATTTCACATTCACTTGTAGGAATAATATTGTTTGGTGTAGGCGCGCACTTTTTGCTGGATGCAATTCATACTGTTCTTTTGGTAGATATGGGAGTGGTCTGGTGGGCCTTTATGATAGGGTATGTGTCGCATTTAATACTAGACACGCTTACAAGAGATGGTGTTCCATGGCTTTTCCCACTTCCTATAAGGATTGGAATTCCACCCATAAAGCAGTTTCGCATGAAAACAGGAGGATTTGCTGAGAAATCAATTGTTTTTCCGCTTCTTATGGTCTTTACTGCTTATGTTTATTACGCGAACTACGCGCATTTTTTAAATATTTTTAAATACTATATACATAAATGATTAAAAAAACTGGTCGTTTTATTTTTTTGTTTTTTGGGGTGGCAATTTTTGCAAGCTTAGTTGTCCAATATTTCCTTTTTCCTACACATCCTGAAGTTGCCAAAAAAGACAATGCTTCAAAGGTGGCAGGCGTGAGCACAGAAAGAGTCAGTAGTATCCCTACTCCTACCCCTAAACTTGCTAAAAGTGAATATGTTATAGCTGCATACGGAGATTCTATGATAGACACTATGGGGGAAAAGATGGAGTATTTACAGAAACAACTTCAAAAGAAATATCCTGGTGTTATATTCAGACTTTATAATTACGGAATAGGAGCACAAAACGTAGAGCAGGGGCTTGCCAGATGGAATGCATCTTTTAAAAATAGAGAAAGGAGTTTTCCGCCTATTTCCACACTTTCCCTTGATGTAATTATTTTGGGATCATATGCCTATAATCCTTTTAATCCTCACGATTTACAAAAATACAGAAACACACTTTCTCAGCTTGCACAAAAAGCTAAAGAAACAAAAGCAAAAGTATATCTTTTAGCAGAAATTGCGCCAATATATGATGGGTTTGGGGATGGTCCCAAGGGGCCAAATATGTCAACTGAATCTGCTCATATGCAAGCAAACAATATACGTGAGCAATTGGAGCAGGTCGTAAATGTTGCAAAGAAACAAAAAATTGCATTAATCGATATGTTTTCAATAACACAACTTAACGGAAAATACGGGAACAGATATTATACTAACCCTGATGATGGTGTGCACCCTTCGGAGTTTGGTCAAGAAGCTACAGCAGAAATGATTGTAAAAACGGTAAAATTTAAATAACTACTGGCGCAGTCTAGAGTGTCTTTTTGTCGCTTCAACTAATACCTTGCTGTAATTTCCCCATATAGCTGATTTTTGTTCATAAAAATCTTTATCATGGTCTTTAATAGAAGGGTTTTTGGTTATATTTTCGTATGCTTCAATCTTACTGTTTGTATATCTACAAACATCATAAATTGTAAGCGACCCAATTATGTCCGCTGCCAGAATTGACTCATCTGTGTTTAGTGTTAGGTAGTCTTCCTGTCTGTTTTTTTTCCAGTTATGAAAATAGTCCAGTGCAAGTTTTCCTTTCTTTGGGGTCGGAAAGTCATTTGAATTTCTGAAACACTCTTCTAAAAAATTTTCTATGTAAATCCCAGTGGTGATTACTTCACCAATATCTTTAAATCTGATCCAATCCCGGTCATCACCATATATTTTTTCCTGATCCTCTTTTTTATAATGCATCTTTATATAAGAATTGGCATGGTCTGATGTGGATTCATATGGTGGACTATGAAATTTTTTTGCAAGAGCGCGCCTATCATCATCTGTAAAGCGATCAGGTTGGTTAGATTCTAAGCTCATAGCCGAAAATTGTAACGTTATACGGCTAAAAAATCAAGAGGCTAGGGCTGTGAGGTGTCTGAGTAACTTAACATGCACTCTCGCGCTAAGCTTGCCGAAGTGTGAGCCAGACGTCTCCATAATCGAACCTTTGTTCTTGGAATATGCGAAAAGAGTGCTTCATGCCTTCAACCAATTTGCTATACTTTGATTAAGAGTTGGAATCTGTAATAATTAGGACATGTCTGAACCTGGAGAACATTCTCAAAAAGCAAACATCTTAGTTGAAAGCTTGATGGGAAACCAAGCCAACAGAGATAAGCTCCTTGCAAAAAACAATCGAGCAGTAGTAACACAACTTAAGGATACATTCTTAAAACTAGGCGAAGCGAATACACTTCAAACAACACTTCTTTTATTTGATGAGTTAGTAAAACCCGATGACCTTTCAAATCAGGATCGGAGAGATACCTCAAATGTAGTTCTTGCAGCTATACCATTCAGCAAATTCTCTACCGAAAGCAGAAAACAGGTTTTATCTGAATATGAAAAACGGGTTCAAAAACTGAACACCAACAATGATGTTTATGGGTCAACTAGTTCACTTCTTGATGCAGGGAAAGTAATTACCACTGCATTTACCCCCTCTCTTCAGGGGGTTGCCCTATCAGAAGCGTTTAGAGAGCCCTGGCAGAGGTATATAGGTACACTTTCAGATCCTGAGGAAAAAGAATATGTTCAATCTCAGGTGGATATTAGTGCAAATCGTCTACTTCCACCACCTGCTCCCGAAAAATTGAATGACCGTGACGAGCCTACATTTGAATTAGACCAAAGAGAGCTGTATGACTACTACAGAGAAACGTCGAGGAAGAACGGCTCAATAAAACTAGACCTGTGGAGCCGTGTTCCAACGTTTAGAAATTTAGTAAGCGAGCAGGGAGTAGATCTTGCACGATTTTGGAATACCACTGATCCGCAAATGGCAAAAGATTTCCTCAGAGATATAAAAGAACAACCTGAAGATATTCGGTTACGTTTTTCAAAAAATCTTCAAAAAAGTATAGGCGCATCCTTGGACTCTTTAACAGACACGCACGTGGCAGTTGTTTCAGATCAGATTATGGAGGTAGGACGTATACTCGTTGATGACTTAGATAAGCCAGGAAATTCATTTTCAGACTCTATTGCAGGGATGGACGATCTTATCCAGCGAGCAAAAACAGAAGGAGTTAAAAACAAGAAAAGCTATTTCCAGGGAATTACGTCTTTCTTCAAAAGATACGCAAGTATCGATCTTTCATCAGATATTTCCTCTATGGAAGAAGCATTTAAAAATTTACCTCTCATGGAAAAGGCGGAAAAAGCTTTTGAAGATGAAAAGAAGGGGAGAAAAGACGTATCAGTAAAATTAAGAGAAGCATATCCAAGCTTGCAAGATAAATCAGAATTTACGCTTATGGATAGGGGTGAAAAGTCGTTATTCTTGGGAGACCTTACTGGAGACTGTACTGCATTTCATTTAAATGTTGGGTTTAATGCATGGACGCTTCCCTCATGGCTCACCGATCCTGGATTCAATTTTTTAAAAATAACAGACGGAGAGGGCAATTTCTTTGGTAAAGCTGGAATGTATCTAGGAGTTAAAGATGGCAATACTCCCACGTTAATAATTGACTCTTTTGAGCTTTCTTCTCAAGTTGATGATAAAAACCGTGAATATGTCAGGGAGCACACAGAAAAGGCACTGCATTTCCTGAAAGAATGGGCAGGAAAAAATTCAATATCCCAAGTAATGTCTACAACCATTGCTAATAGTGATACTCTTCGTGATGTTTTAAGTAAAGCGGTTGATAGTAAAATTCCAAACCCAGAAGACACACTTGTTCTCATGGGAGGTTTATCGGGAGTCGAAGAGGTAAGAACATCTCTGGGAAAGCCTGTCCAGATAGAATCATCATATGTGCAAAGCAGCGTAGATCAACAAGGAGCAGGATTTGAAGATCACACAGTTGTTCAGGATAAGCTAATGCAAATTGAAACATCGGTAAGACATGTTTTAGCAAGACTAAGTAGAAGCGGAGCAGAAGACTTTTTACAACATTGCAAAGATGGGGATTGGAATCATGTATTTAACCGTATCATGAAAGATAATTACTCTTTTGTCCATACCGTATTAGGTGGAGACTGGGATCAATACAAGAGCATGCTTGCTCCTAGCCCTAATGATCCACTCAATAAAACAAAAAAAGAACTAATAGATGAAAAGCTTGAGAAGACAATGAAGCAAAAACTGGCTGACTCAAAAATAGAGCATTTCTATCCTGATCCAGCTGATGGAATGAGAAAGAATCCAGCATATTCATATTCAGGTTTTACAAATTATGGAATAGAGCTGGTAGAGAATGCAAGCACTTTTCTAACTAACATTGCCGATCTTAGCATGTTTGGCATATCGCCTCGAGAGGCACTGTCTAGAATTTATAAAACACAACCTCCCATTGGAGGCGAAGACACAAGCGCCTTAGTTTCTTCTCAAGAGGATATACAGCGGATTAACAGGAACAAGCAATTAATTCCGAATTTAGGAGTTTTCCAAGGATGAGAAGAAAAATGAAACTATATTGCTGAGTTTGTGATCCGGCAGGGGCTCGAATACTCTTCTCTTTTCATAATTACTAAAAGAGGCTTAAGAAAATATCAGAGGTGAAAAGCATAATACCTCCTCAGGAAAAATTACTCACTGCCTGCAGTAGCAATAGAAAATATTGACAAAATAAAAATTTCCCTCAGGGCTAACTACTGCAGGGTGCTTTACAAAAGATATAATTCGACACATTCAATATGCATACTCATTAAAAAGGTACTGATGAGTCGAAGCTTTTTTTACCTAAAGTAATCTATGGGTTTAAAAGTAGGTAAATGGTATGCAACATACTGAGCAACAGATTCGCCATCGCTTGTTATTTGTGGCCAACTATCTAGGATGTATGGGAGAACTTCATGAGGTTTTTCATTTAGAATAAATGAAGCATCAATGACTGGATTAGGTTCATCGAACAGAAATAGTATGTCCGCATACTCAGGTGCAAAATCTCTAATTTGTTCTATACCCCCACTGAATTGAAAAACAACTACTCCAAATGGTGTTTTACGCAAGGTCCTTTCATCATAAATATCCTCCAGATAGTATCGCACTGTCTGCTCCGGAGTCATAGATAAATTACTCGCTCCTATTTCAATAAAATGGGGATGATCAACAAATCTTATGTTGTGTGGCAATTCGGAAATAGGCAATGTTCCTTTAAGTTGATACGGACCGCTGTCAAACAGTTGCAATTGTGAACTTATTCTAGATTCAACCATAGTAATGTGATCCGGCAGGGGCTCGAACCCTGAACCAAAAGCTTAAAAGGCTTTTGCTCTACCATTGAGCTACCGGACCATATTCAATAATATACTTGAATGTATGAAATTTTACCAGATTGTATGTGCTTAAATCAATCGTGAGCGCAAGAATAAGAATTAAGATTCGTGTGAGAGTAAATACATGATTTTTAAAAAGTTTTATAAAAAGACCTCATAATCCCAATAATTGAGTTTTAGTCATAAAATTCGTATAATTACAGGGTCACTTTATGGCGCCATCGTCTAGTGGCCTAGGACCCGACGTTTTCAGCGTCGTGATCAGGGGTTCGAATCCCCTTGGCGTCACAAGTTATCATTTCTGACTCCGAACTTGAGGCTATAAAGCTCTTTTAATAGAGTTTGTGGTAAATTAAGCTGTATATCAATTCTTTCGGGTATCAATTGACCTTCTTTCTTTCTTCCTGCTATCCTATCTCCTCTTTTGACTGGTCTGGAATAAACTACAATCTGATTTACCAACATATGGACGAGCTCATATAGTGTCTTCTTATCTAACAAGGCTTTATAAAGGGAGTTTCCATATCTTTCAGAGTAAAGCTTTAGGCTTTCCTCATAGCCACGAGATAGAGCTATTTGACTTAATTGATAATCAATCTCATTTATTCTGTTCTCATATTCTGTTTTTTTGTTCTGGCATTCCGATATACCGTTTTTTAATTCTTCGATGTTAATAATCTTTTCCATATGTTGTTCTTTATAGCTTTGAATCCTATTTGGTAGGTCATTCAAAAGCTCTTCGTACCGTCTTTTATCATCTTCGAGCTGTTTTATGCTCATCTGGCTTGCGGCTTGCCTTCTTTGATACTCATAGACAGCTGTAGGATTTTCTAGGAGACGTTTAACAAAATCTACTATATATTCTTCGAGTTGCTCAGCGGGAATAGGAACAGTAGGACAAATAAATGTAAATTTCTTCGTATTTTTGCGGTTGCAGTAATAGTAATGGGAGTATTGAAGAGGCGATTTATTTAGAATTTTTCTAGCTCCAGTCCAACTCATCATTTCTGTATTTCCACTAAGTTTTTTACACGCATTACACTTAAGAAGGCCAGACAGTAGATAAATATCTCCTTCCTCTTTCTTTTTAGTCAAGGTTTTTCTTGCAGATATTTCTTCTAATCGATGCTGAGCAAATTCAAATATATGCTTTAAAATTATTGCTTGATGGCGTTTTGGAGATAATGTCCATTCGCTTTTAGGCTGTTTTACATTCCCTTTATATTTACCGTAATAGAAGATGCCAGTATATATTTCATCGCTAAGAATATCTCTTATTCTCTCTGCTCTCCAAAAGGCCAGAGAGTTTCTTTTCTTTCTAAGATTCTTAACTTTCTTATACTTTAAAGCTGATGCGCTGGGACTTAGCACACCAAGCTCTGCCAATTTATCAGCTATTACCTGTGGAGTAAGTTTGTCAATCGTAAACCAAGAAAAAATTCTTTTAACAATCTCTGCTTCTTCTTTAAGAGGTATATGGAAACCTTTATCATCTGTTTGATAACCATACTTTACTTGACCTCCCATATGTTTTCCCTGTTCTTTTGCAACATTTCGTCCTCGTTGTGTTCTGTCCTTTATGTTTTCTAGCTCTAATTCAGCTATGACACCCATTATTCCAAGCATAGCTCTCCCAAATGGAGATGAAGTATCTATTGCCTCTGTTGCAGAGAGAAACTCTATTTTTTTGGCAGTAAAGAAGTCAATTATGTCTACTAGAATACTTAATTTTCTTGCAAATCTATCAATTTTAAAAACAGCTACGGTGTCAAATGGTCTCTGGCCACCTTCTGAATTGAGAATGTCCTCCTTCAGGCGTGCGAATGCAGGTCTTTCATTAACATTCTTAGTTCCCGAAATTCCGTCATCAATGTATTCGTAAGCTTTTCCTGCTAAAACCACTGCAGGTGTCTTTCCGTCTTTTAGAGTGCCTCTAGACTTAATAATACCTTCTATAGCTGCTCTTTGTGCGTCTAACCCATACTTTTCTACCTGGTCTTCTGTAGAAACTCTCAAATACAACGCTACTTTTAACTGCGTTTCTTCATTATTCATAGTTCTTGGTAAATGAACCCTATAACAAGGATTTGTTAATGATTATCTTTTATTTACCTGAACTTAGTCAAGAGTTGCTGTAGAGTTTGAGGCTAAAAACTTCTTTTTATCATTTTCATCCTTAATTTTAGCTACTATTCTTAATACTGGGGCATGCCTATTGAGAATTTCTCTTATTCTTTTTGAGTCCAATACATCATTTTCGTTTTCAGTATCCTCTGGCTCACTCATTTGGCTTATGAATTTATCTAATTGGTCTTCAAAGGGTGGCTTATCTCTCCAGTGAAATCTTGTTTTCATTATAAAAATGAGAGCCGTAGGATTAGCTTGAGGTTTCTTTCCTATGGCTGAATCGTGTAGAATTTTCTCCCAAAAATATAAAGATGCACTCTCTCCCTTTTTAATAGCGTCGGAAAACTCAGGGTAAGTCTTACACCATTGATAGAGGGTATCTCTGCTTATGCCTAATTTGCCCGCTAAAGCCTCTTTTGAGTATCCTTCTCCCATAAAACGCTGTGATATATCACAAAACTTAATGTCGTATTTTGAAGGTCTACCTGTCATATCTTGATTATATCCTTTAATTACCAAGAACTTAAATACCTAGTTTTGCGCCACGTGTCGTAGGTGATATAATTCATCTACAATTTGGATTGCCTAACCCTAGCAGAAATGCTAGGTATGGCATAAAGACCGTTGAAAGCAGTAACTCGTCGTCGAGTGCTTTCAACGGCTGTGCAGGGAAACTTGCATAAGGGCGCAAGCCCTATCGGCGGCGAGTTTTTGTATTCTCGCCTCCAACTTATCTCAGATTGTCGAAAGGAGGTGAGAAAATGAAAAAGATATTAAAATGGGGTGCAATTATCTTCGTTGGTCTTATTGTAATTGGAGTAATAGCAGGTATGGGAAAATCGGGAAACAATCCCACATCTGGCTCTAACCAATCACAAAATCAAGCAGAACAACCTACGCAAGCTCCTGAAGCTATGAAAATATCTGCAACAGAATTAGCGGATGATTTTGACGGTAATCAGGTAGCAGCAGAGAAGAAGTGGAGTGGTAAATTGGTAGAGTTTACTGCTGAAGTATCAAATATCACTGACTCAGGTCTCTCCTTCACTAAGGTTGCTTCTAAAGAATTCTCATTCGCTCAAATAAGCTGTAAAGTAAAAGACAAAAATCAATTACTTTCACTTAAGAACGGTGAAATGGCAACTGTAAGAGGGGTCGTAGGGAAGCAAACAATAGGTGTAATAGATGTTAGTGATTGTGAAGTGGTTAAGTAATTTAAGACGTCTTAAAAGCCCTTCTAGAGCCATTCTGGAGGGGCTTTTTATTGCTGTGTTGCCCGTTGAATATATGCAATCCCTGTTGGGTTTTCAGATTTGATGAACTCAAATTTTGTCCCCACCTGTAAGAGTAAAAATTGTCTCACGTATAGTCTTTGTTGTTCTTCACTTCCACTTGGTACCCACTGTGGGGGATTCTCAAGTAACGTTTGTATAAATTGTTCATCGGTTGAGAAATCTATTGTTTTTATTCTGAGATTCTTAAAAAGGAAGCTTGGGTCATCCTCTGCGATTAAGGGATAGTGATGAACTAGTTTTCCGATACTATCTATATTAAAAACAGCGTAGTACATTTCTACTTGCTTAATATGGTAGTTATAGACTTTTATCCTGTTATTTCCGAGGACTAACCACCCTTGGAAATGAGGTTCTTGCTCTCTGTTAACATTCTCAGTCCAATATGGTCTAAAATGTCCCGTTCTTTCAAGGTGCTCGTACAAATAATCGTATGAAGTAAAGATAATCGTATTCTCGGTTATCTCAATTCCTGAGAGTACGTCTTCAAGAGATATATTTGTTGTTTCAGGAAGACTTTCGATGATGCTAGTAGCGATAGATGAATCTTCTGCTTCACCAATACCTCTTCCGTAATTTTTACCCCAATCTGAGTAGCTAACATGCCAATCTTCAAAAAACATGTCTCTGTGCCTAACTTCATCAAAACCAATTATGGGCAATTGAACAATTTCCGTCTCAGCAACTTTATCTTCAAATATCCCATTGTCTTCAAAAACTTTTTTTAATGAAGCTGAGTCAGAATATGCCCCATATACTTCGTTCTTAAATTCTTCAATTTTTTCTTCACTCAACGGTTGAGAAACTTGAATCCTTTTTATCTTCTCATCTGCGTTAACAATTAGCCTTTTTATGAAAGGGATTAGCTTAGTATCTATGAGCCTTATCGCCTGCTCTCTATCCTCTGCAATAGAAAGTTCTTCTAACAAAGCTAATTCCTTCAGTCCTTCAGCAGTAACTAAGAGCCCTTCAGCCTCAAATTTTATATTGGAGAGTTCTGATGACCTATCAAATGGCAACTCAAATGTCTCGATATCGTGGTAGGTACTTTCTACGGGCTCGGTATTATTTATTCTAAGATTAGAGGGAATAGTTTTAAGATATCTAGATAAAAGTAAAAGGAAGTATTGCGATATATAAATCTGTCCATCATGATGGTCATCCCAAAAGAAGATATCATCAACTGAAGACCTGAAATAGAAAACCACAGCTTCGGAAAGAGATTGTGGGAATAAGTCATTACCTCCATAGCTTGCCCTCGCATCTTCAGGTTGCTTATGAGTCCAGATTTCGGAGATAAACTTGGGTTGATTTTTATACACTGCCCATGCACCAGCTGTGAATATCAACCCTTTTAGTGTTTGATTTACATAACACTGTACGACAGAACTTTTTATCTCTTTTTCAATTCGGTTTGCTTTAGTTTTATTTGCTGGATTCAATAAGGGATAAACTATGCCTTTGAACTCTTCATATTTCAGAAGCCATTCTTGTAATTGTGATGACGTGTAGATTTTCTTTACATCATCTACAAGAGGGATAATCAGTCTCGTAATATTAGCCTCTTCGTTTAGTCGTCTGTAAGAAGCCATATCTTGTCGAGTCAGCAAATCTAGATAATCCCAAAGCTTATTTACATCATGCGTAGATACATGCACACCGTCAATCAAAAACCCAACCAGACTTTTGAAAAGTTCAAATTGATTTTGCGTGATGAGAAATTTTACATTTTCGAGAAAGTATTGATTGAAGAGGTCAAGATACTCCTCGTATCTGAATCCTTTTTCTTGCCCTAATTTGTTAAATACAACATCAACATACCAGCTATAAGTTGATGCATGTGTCGCAGAGCTTTTAGATTCTATGGACTTTCTAGAAAATTCCAAAAGTCTTTTGAGTATTTCTTTAACAAACAAGTCAGATTTTTCTATCTCTGAAACCTTTGCGAGAAAGATAACTAGCTGGTAACAGGCGTGCCTAGTAATTTCATCGTTGTCTACCTTTATTGCTGATTCGAAAACTCTTAATATTTGATTAAGCAGAGTGCTAAAAGTTATTAAATATCTCTCAGGGGTAAAACTTAATCTGAGCTGTGCCTCATTTTTATCTTCTTTGTAATCTGTCCAGTACTCCTCTGCGAGCATTAACTTTTCGAACTTATCAGGGTCAGATTTTTGTAAATCAAAGAATTTATTGATAAAGCTTCCCAGCTCTCGAAGAGTAGGTAAGACCTCTGAATTCCTTTTATTCTTCGTCAAGAAAACTAAAATATCTCCCAAACCCTCTAAGTCTTCTATTAGTTCAGTTTGTTGTTGCTTAATTGTTTTTTTAAGAAATGGTATTTGTTGCATTGTTTAATAGCTTTTTTTTGATATACGAAATACTTGTATATCTGCTTACCAATAAAAGGAAGAAGCATAGCAAGACCAAAGAACTCACGGCTAATAGTAAGGAGATTCCTGAAAGTATCTGAAAACTGTTATCGAAAAATCTTAAAAAGAGCATATAAAGTATATTTGAAACTAATATTCCAATCAAAAAAAGGAAAACAGGTTCTTTTTGAAATCGTTTTATAATTATTTCCGAGTTATATCTGTCTGAGATTCTTGAAATAACATCAAATGATAAAGGTATTAGTAAGGCAAGAATAGCAGTCTGAAATGTAAGAACATCAGATAGGAAGCCTCCCATATTGTTTGTCAGCGAAGATTTATTTGAGCCATTGGTTTCCTCAATCTTAGCCTTCTCATGTGTAAAATTTTGAGAAATCGAAGCTGTTTTGGGACTAGAAACAGATTCTGAATTTCCGTCGGCCATTGTATTTGCAACGGGAATTAAACTCAGGAAGATAATCAGAAAAATTATTAATACCAATAGCTTCATTGAGCCTGAATGATATCATAGTGTACCTATCTATAACAAGAATAAACCTTTCTGACTTGTTATAATCATTTTATGGAATTGCATGATGAAGTAATAACTCTTCGCCCGTTCAAAATCGAAGACGCACAAGAGCACTTAGAAGGCGAAGATAACGAGCAGGTTAAATGGCTAAGCGGTGGGAAGAGTACTCTTGAAGGAGTACAAAATTGGATTGAAAAGAATCAAAAACAGTGGGGAGAGAATGGCCATATATATAATTTTGCTATTGTCGATTCAAACAACAAGCTTGTAGGAATGGTCGAAGCAAACAGCGACTATAAAAACTTAGAGGGGCTTCAGGAGAAAGACGCAAATATATCCTATGGCTTATACCCTTTTGCGAGAAGTAAAGGCTACGCAACGAGAGCGGTTAATCTCATAACTGAATTTCTAAAAGACAAAAACTTCGAGAGAGCTGTAATTCGAGTCAATCCAGAAAATGAAAACTCACTCAAATTACCTTTGAGGTGTGGATTCATTGAGCAAGGTGAGGTAACCACTAAAAGCAGTGAGAGATTAAAGATATTTATCAAGAATCTTTAGAAAGAATTATCTAGAGAGAGTAAGTCTTGGTATGGAGATTGTGAAGTATAGCCATATCTTGAGATTCAGTTGACAGAACTATGACCTTGAGGGACTTTACTGCTGATTGTCCTGAACTCTTGAATTCTATATCCTTCTCTAGAAATTCCACTACCGTTCCCTGTGTTTGATAGAGAAGTAATGCTTCTGTCGCTGTTGGTAAGTCCTTCTGTTCGTCTTTGGTATCCATTCTTCCCTATTCTAGCAATTTTCTTATCTAAATCAAACTCAGAAAAAACAATTCTGTAACGGTCATAGAACTCCTCTGGTATAATAGGTGGTAGTTCTTGGTCAGAACTTGTGTCTGACAAACCCTAAGCATGAGGTCGTATATTTGTGCATTCAATAAAGGGTAGGGGTTTAGGGGCGTATGCTATTAAGTATTTACTATTGGCTTCAAAAACTCTGTGGCTAATACTCAGCAAATACATTTTTCCACTCATTTGTAAATTGTTGCGCAGTCATTTTTATATGTATGTCTTCAGTTTGCGGTCCTTCCAAAGGGTAGGGTTTAAAGTTTCCTTTTTCATCTGTAAAACCTTCCGGGTCAACGTGGATTACTTTTAAACCTTCATTACGTGCAGCTTTTGCTATATGCCTTCTATCTGCATGCGAACCTACAATTAAAAGCGATTTTGCACGTGGGTCAAATTCACCTACGGGAGTTTTCAAGGTTTCCTTGTCATATTTTCTAATATTCCGTTCTGATAATCCTACTAAATTACAGAATCCATCTAAGTTATTTGTAATAATATCACCAACTACAATCCCCTCATTGTGTAGTTTTTTAAGAAGGCTATAAAATGGTGTAATGCCTGCCTGAAGGGCTTTTGTGTAAAGTACTGAAGACTTTGTATAGAAATCTAATATGTTTGAAGTAAGGTTTTGTAGTAATCTGTCTTGCTTAGGGCCAAAAATAAATTGGCCAGAAGAATCAACAACTTTATATAGTTGGTGGAAATAGTGTAACGGGGGAATTCCCGCTTCTGTAGATGGTCCGCAGCCTACCTCAACCTGCATAGGAAAATACTCTCTTAGTTTTTTTAAATCACTTATCTTCTCAGGGTTTCCTCTGGTATCTTTTTGTCTTATTCCTGAATTTAAAACAAGCCATGGTGAATTTTTTATTGTTTGGTCTACTGATTTTCCGCCTGATAACTCAGCTTCAAAAATAGTGTATTCCGGGGGAAAGAGTCTTCCTGCCTGAATATCATGTGAGTCTGAATCTTTAATGTGATAAGAAAGGCTAATACCGTCTTTGTTAAAAGTTCCAGGTACGCCTCCTGCAAGCTGTGAATCCCATTTATTTTTAGATAAGCTATTGTGTAGCTCCTGCGCATATTGTTTTGTTTCAGAAGCAGGGGAAGCTGTTTGTATCCACAAATACAAATCAGAAATCCCAAGGCCATATCCGTTCTCTCCCTTCTCAATTATAGAGTAGTTATCTTGGGAATGAATTATTCTTCTTCTTGCTTCTCCTTCAACCCATCCCGATTGATTTTTGTTTAGAGCGTCTTGGGTTCTTCGCCACAAAAGGGGTAGGGTCTTTCTTCCTGCAAATTGCTTATCAAATCGGATAGCAGTTTCCTCAGGTATTCCAGACAAAACTTCTATTGGTTTCATGTGTAATTGGCGATTATATCATGAAACTTATCTTTTCACTTGTTCTGTTGGAAAGTATTGGGTCGTACAGTTTTTTTGCGTTAGAAAAAAAGGTAGTTACTGTAAGTATGAGGCACACATTTTTTCATTTCTTTTTACTTTGGTTTTTATCTTCAAAAATGTCAGATTCAAGCTCCTGCACAAATTCTCCCAGTCTCCCGTTCTTATTTGAGTGTCTTATAAACATAAGTCCTAACACTGATCCAAAAATTCCTCCTAAAAAGTCGTCTATAAGGTCTGTCATTGTGTCAGCATTGGCTGTTTGTTGTGCGTTTCCCTGAAAGTGATGCCAATTTTTAATGAATGGATAGATAAATGTATCAGAAGAATACTCAAATATTTCCCATAATGCACCTACTCCAAGAGACAACAAAGACACAATAATTACTATTGAAACACCTGATGCTTTAAGTCTGTTTGTTGCGTACATTGTGTAGGCAATAAGAAATCCAATTGTGCCCACAAAAAGAGGAAGCATGAAATGAACAAGCTTGTCATAATAAGGAATTTTATTGTATAAGTCATGTACTCCTCCTAAAACGTATTGCAGTAAAACCATTAAAAACAGAAAAATCTCTATTTCTAAAGGAATTTGCTTTATTTTGTTTCTTGTAAAAAATTTCGGAAACACAATTAATCCAAAACACACAAGGATGAGCATACCGTTTGTTGTGTCTCCTAGAAAAGTCTGATATATGCCTGAGACTCCAATAAATATTTCAAGCACTATGGAAACTTTTTTTTCCCATTTAGGAACTTTTTTCTCAAGAATTCTCATTTCTATTAGTTTTTCAAAAATAGGTATTTCTGTCAAGGATAAATCGTATCTGTAGTCAAATTAGCCCTTGTGTGTAGACAATATTTTTCATACCATACACACGTAAACAGGTTCTAATGAAAACTTTTGTGCTCTTGCTCTTTTTATTTTTAACTAGGATTGTATTTATTTCTCCTTATGCTTTGTTTTTTGATGGCCCTGAATATGAACTGTTGATACTCAACAACAATTTGTTATCTGCTTTAACATCTGGTCACGAGCCAATACATCCGGGGTTTATTTTACCTTCATGGATAGTTTTTAGAGCGGTAGGGATTATAAGGCCTATCTCTGCAGTTACTGCAGGTGAGGTTGTTGCAGTTATTGCATCAGTGATCTCTCTTTTTACATTCTACAAAATAACTGTTCTTTATTTTAATGAAAAAATTGCTTTGAGGGCAGTGGCAATAGCCTCCTTACTTCCGGCATTTTTTCTTTCAAGTATAAATTTATTAAATGATACTACTTATATCTGTTTTTACCTTTTATCTTTTTACCTTTTATCACTTTCAACACTTAAAAACAAAAAATACAGATACTTTTGGGGTGTTTTGTGCCTCTCATATTCAGTTTTTTCACATACGCAGGTTTTTTTATGGCTACCGCTATTTTTTTTACCAATTCTTTTTGTTTCAAAAATAAGAAGAAGAGTATTCTTTAAAAAAATTATTCTTTTTCTGCTATGCGGCTTAGGTCTTGGTATTTTGTTTCTTATTATGCTTCTATGCGCTCAGGGAAACAGTTTTTATCAAAGTATTGAATTGTTATTTAGGCATGGTGCGGATGTAATGGTTACTTCTGATAGCATACAAACAGGAGGAAGATTTGTTAGGAACTTATTTATAATTCTTTTAAGAAACAACTCTTCATTGGTAATTTTATACAGCGTTGTAGGTGCGGTATACTTATTTAAGAATAACAAAAAAAGATTGGCAGTTTGTTTTATTTGGATGTTTCCTGTAATAATTGCATCTCAATACTGGCATATTGGGTTGTTTGGGAGAGTCAGCCTTATAGCTGGTTTTCCCCTTGCGCTATTGTCCGCACATGTTAGAAGCAAAAAAGCTTTTATTTTCTTAATTCTATGTCTTTTAGTTTTTACTCTTCCTTTAGCAGCTGAAAACAAAGAGTCTATCATGCATAAAAAAGTAAGAGAGTTGTATGCAGCAATTCCCGAAGATGCTGTTTTGATTAGCTCAAATCTTATTCGTCCTCAAGTAACCTTTAAAGGAGAAAAATATTTTATAAATGAGCCAGGACAAGACACCTTATCTATTAAAAAAAACGTAGACAATGCGCTTAGTCAGAACAGAAAGGTATTTATTGATTCTCAATCTGTTTATAATCCTTATTATTCATTAGACGGAAACAGGCTGCATATTTTGTCACTTGGTAAAAATGGACATTCTGAGGTAAGACACCTTTTTAAATACTACAGAATTGGAATATCTCATATTGTGGATTCTCAAAATAGAATATATTTATACCAGATAAATAATCTTGCAAAAAAAGGCAAGACAACTAGCTATAAGGGAATATCTCCCGGAGAAGAAGTGATTATTTATTCTCCAAGTGTGAATTATAAGGTTTCCCCTTTACGCATGGATTACGGCGACATAGGTGTATGGACTTATTACTTTATTATGAATAAAACAGATGCAGTTGGTTGGGCAATAGGGGATAGGAGTGGAAAATTTGAGTTTCCAAAGTGAGTGTTACATAGTAAATACTACTTGCAGTAAAAAAAAATATTGCCTACTATAAACATATGCAAGAAAAAAATATTGGGTATGTACTTTTGGGACTTGGTGTTATTTCTATGTTTATTGCGGTTGGAGTAGTAATACTCACTTTCACGGGCAACATGAGCCCTGTTTCTGTGTTTAATATTGCAGCTCCTACATTGGATACTTCCAGTTTTGTTCCAAAGCTTTTAGGGGGAGGCCAAAAAATAGAGATTATACCTACCACTGCTTTTAACAAGCTCTTAAACTTAGGTGTGGAATTTTTACTTATGACCTTTATTTTATCCTTTGGATTTAAGCTTGCTGATTTGGGTGTAAAGCTTGTTCGGCCAGTCCGTGCACATGTAAAAGACTAAACATAATTTGTATTTAAGAAACCTTTTTTATGTATAGCTTTTTAGTTCCTGATGGTAATATAAGCGTTGCAGAGTCTCCTAAATTTTTCCCAATAAGAGCCCTTCCTATAGGTGAATGTTGTGTTACTTTGTTTTCTTTTGGGTTTGCCTCAGTATCTCCGACAACTAAATAAGTTGTTTCATTATTTCCGTCATCTACTACAACAGTTGACCCAATTGAGATACCATGAGATTCTGACTCATTTACTACCTCCGCAAACTTTATTGTCATTTCTGCTCTGAATATCTGATTGTCTATAGAGGAAAGTCGGGCCTTGGCAGCTGTATACAGTCCGTTTTCAGACAGGTCTCCCAATTCTCTTGCCCGGGCAAGCTCCTTAACTGCAGCAGGTCGTGTGTTTTTAAGCTCAGTAAGCTGCGTTAGCAGATTTTGATACCCCTCTTTTGTAAAGGAAATTTTATTAAGTTTACTTAATTTGTCGTGAGTGGTAAGTTTTGGCATATGGTAATAATCACGTTTGCTACGAGGTAACTCCTACAAAATCAATCATTGGAAATTTTCCGCGTACAGCATCCCAAAATTTTTCAGACAAATTGTTTGAGAATTTCGCATATTGAGATGTGGTTGATTTAGCTACTACTGATTGCTCATAGCGCCTTATAATATCCAAGGCTTTTTCCCCCATTTTATTGTATTCATCCTGGTATTGCTCAGGGTTTTTCCTATATTTATCATGAAGGTCTTCAAAAGTGTCAAAGAATTGTTTGTTTTCATCAATCATAGCTAAAAAATGTTTTTGGTATTTTGTCATAAGTATTATTCTATCACGATTTTTTGAAAAATTCGAGGCTGTATGTTTTTTGCAAATGGTATAATAAAGACATGCAAAAAAAAGTGACATCTATTATTTTGATTTTCATGCTTTTTGTGCTTATATTCCCAAAAACAGTCAATGCTCAGGACCCATTGAGTAGACCAAATAATTTTTTTGGAATTCATATACTTTTTCCTTCAGAGCTTGATCAGGCAAAAAATTTAGTAAACAGTAAAGGGGGAGATTGGGGGTATGTTACTATTCCTATTCAGATTTATGATCGTGACATGGAGAAATGGCAGCAGTTTATGGATAAGGCAAAAGAACTGCATGTGATCCCTCTTGTAAGGCTAGCAACTCAAAATCACCCCTTAAACACAAGTGTCTGGCGAAAACCCACCTATTCAGACGTTTTAGATTTTGCTAATTTTTTGTCATCCATAAATTGGCCGACAAAAAACAAATATGTAATACTTTTTAATGAGGTAAATAGATTTGATGAATGGGCTGGTGAATATCCAAATCCAAAGGAGTATGCGGATATTGTTACATATGCATACGATGAATTTAAGAAAAGAGACCCAAATTTTTTTATGATTTTGGGGGGGATGGATGCGGCTGCTCCAAATGACTACATAAAGTATATAAGCGGCTTGGATTATTTGACGCAGCTTGTTGAGACAACAAACATAGAAGAAAAAATTGACGGTTTTTCAAGCCACTCTTATCCTAATCCGGCGTTTTCTGCATACCCTTCAGAGAGTAAAAAAGTTGGCGTTGCAACTTACAGATTTGAATATGAATTATTAAATAAAACAGCTCCTAAAAAACTTCCCGTATTTATTACTGAAACAGGTTGGAGTAGTAAAACTCTTCCTCAGTCTGTGATTACAAAATATTACGATATGACAATTTCGCAAATATGGAATAAGGATAAGGATAAAATAGTAGCTATTACTCCATTTTTATTGAACGCAACCGGTGAACCATTTGACCAATTTTCATTTTTTAAAAACGGCACGGAAGCAGATTTTTCAAAACTTATTTCATCATTACAAAAAACAAAAGGTGCACCAATGCTTTCCTCTTTGCAAAAAATTACTCCTGATGTAAAAGAGAAGACATTGTCAGTTGCAAGATTTGAATCAGTTGAGGAAAAAGAAAAAAAACTTACCATATCTCCGCTGGTCACTATGTATTTTAAAACTATTTTTGGAATAAACTAAACTGTGTTACAATGATTCATTCCTCATGTTTGGAACAAAGAAAAAAAAACTAACTAAAAAAGCAAAGTCTTCTACGAAGAGGTTAACTTGGCATTCCGACAATGAATTAACGGAGAGAGTAAGAGGTGTTATTACGGAAATAGGTTTTCTTCATATTCAAACACATAGAATATTTTGTTTTAGAACAGAAGGTTCAAAATCCAGAGCTTATGCAAGAATTTGGGCATTTCCTAAAATTTTTCAAAATGTGCTTGAGATAGAGCCAGCATACGTTATAGAAGTGATAAACAAGTATTACGATAAGCTAAGTTATGAGGAACAAACAAAAGTTCTAATTCATGAGCTTTTACATATACCTAAAAATTTCTCCGGAAGTCTACTGCCTCACAAATACGGCAACACACAAATAGAAAAAGAGGTTGAGAAAATTTATAAAACACTAAGGTAAAAATATATGCTATATATACTTCATGGTGATGACACAGTTTTGCTGCACAAAAGATTGCTGGAACTTTTTGACTTAAAGGGTGCAATCATTTTTGCAGCAGATAAAGTTAAGGGTCAGGAAATACTGGAAGAAATTTCTAAAAAAGATCTATTTTTAGAAAAGAAAGTAGTTATAATTGAAAAGATATTAAAGTTGCCAAAAAAAGATTTAGAATTGTTAGAGCAGGAACTTTTAAAGGCATTAGATAACCCCTTACTCTCCGTTGTTCTTTGTCATGATACTGAATTGTCTAAACTTTTCTTAGGAAAATTTAAAAAAGCAAAACAGGAGTCTTTTTTGATACCAAAATTATTTTTTACATTCTTGGATAATCTTCTACCTAAAAATGCCGCAAGTGAGGTAGGGCTTTTGTCTCAGATGAAAAATATTGAAGCTGAGCAGGTTTTTTACGCATTGGTCAAAAGAATTAGGCTTTTATTATTGTTAAAATCTAATTTGGAAAGTGAAGAATTAGTAAAAATGAGCTCATGGCAAAGCTCAAAACTTTACGCGCAAAGTAGGCATTGGACCGTTGAAGGTCTTACAAGGCTATACGAAAAATTATTTTTGATAGATGTAAAAATGAAGTCGGGAGGACTTATGATTCCCCTTAGGAAGCATCTTGACATATTATTGATACAAGAGTTAAACTAATTGCCTATATGGCATTGGTTTCCGACCACATATTTAAAGGGTATGACATCAGAGGAATATACCCGACAGACTACAACGAAGAAAATATCATTCCTATAGTTAAAGCGGTTTATACGTTCCTTCACAAAGGGAAAAAAGAAAATGAGCCCCTTACTGTGGTTGTAGGTACTGATATGAGAACGTCATCTCCTAGTCTTACGAAAATAGCAATTGATACACTAGTGCAATTAGGCGCGAACGTTATTGATATTGGAATGGTATCTACCCCTACTTTTTACTTTGCTGTCTCTTATTATGGGTATGAATCCGGATTTCAAATTACTGCATCTCATAACCCAAAAGAATGGAATGGTATGAAAATAGTTAAGAACAGCCCTGGGGGACTTATAAAAATTGGTAAATCAGGCGGGCTAATGGAAATTAAGGAGAACGCAATAAACGGAAAAAGCGTTTTGCCGCAACCTGGAGGAAAAGTAGAAAAGAAACATGGAATTCTTGAAGACGAAGTAAAAAATGCTTTAAAGATAGTAGGAAATCCAGTTATTAAAAAATATAGAATTGTTGCGGATACTGCAAATGCTATGGGAGCACAGTACATAGAGGCGCTTTTTAATGAAGTGCCTGCAGAGCTTATAAAAATGAATTTTGAATACGATGGAACTTTTCCAGCTCATCAGCCTGATCCGCTTCAAGCAGAGACATTAGTAGAATTACAAAAAAGAGTTGTTAAGGAGCATGCTGATTTAGGACTTGCGCCTGACGGGGATGGTGACAGATTATTCTTTATAGATGAAAACGGAAGTATTGTTCCCCCAACTATTATTACTTCAATAATAGCAAAAGATCTTCTAAAGCGCTCACCAGGAGATACTGTTTTAGTTGATATTAGATACCTTTTGACACCTAAAAAAATACTTGAGGAAGTTGGGGGGAAAATGAAAATAACAAAAGTGGGACATGCATATATTACAGAGGGGTTGCATGAATCAGGGGGAATTTTTGCAGGAGAGTCTTCAGCACATTATTTCTTTAGAGAAACTGGTAATGCTGAATCTCAAATGCCTGTTATTTTAACTATTCTCAAGGTAATGAGTGAAGAAGGAAAAACACTGTCTGAGCTAGTGGCTGAATATAGACGGAGTTATGAATCAGGCGAAATAAACTTTAAAGTGAAAAATGCAGCTGATATTATGGAAAAAATTAAAGAAAAGTATATTGACTGTGAGCTGGTAACAGTAGACGGAGTAGCGATAAATTATCCTACATGGCGTGCATCTATTAGAACTTCAAATACTGAGCCATTGTTGAGGCTAAACGTTGAGTCTTTAGATGAATCTGAAATGTTTGAAAAACGCGATGAGCTTAAGGGTTTTATTGAGGAAAACGCTATACAAGATAGTACCGCCACAACTCATTAGAGCGTTTTATGCTTCTTTATTGACTTACTTGTTCTAATTCCGTACGCTTATATTACATATGGACGAAAATTTAGTTGCAAATGTCCCAACTGAGGAAACAAATGAAGTTCCAAAAAACACTGAGTCACTTCTAGACAGAGTCCGAAGCAAAATGCCTGATGCTTCTCATTTTGCGCGTTCTGTACTTATTCCTATTGTTGTAGTTTTAATAGTTATTTCCATAGGTTCTGGTGGTACATATTTGGTTGCTTCAGATATGCTCAATAAGTCTACAGAAACATCTGCTACTTCCCGCATTTCAGAGTCTGATATTCCTGTTATTCCTACAATTGCGCTTCCTACTTCTAGTATCATTCCAAGCCCAACTCCTGATACTGCCCTGGTTGACGGGACACCACCCCAATCTGTAAATCCCACAGCAAGTCCAGCCGCAGGGTGGAGTACTTATACTTTTGCAGCTTTGAATCTTACATTTTCTTATCCGCCTGGATGGTATGTTAATCTTTCTCAAACATCTGGTGCTCCATACCTTTATGTACAAAATTTTCCGGGTAATATTCCAATTGGGTATACTCCAGGACAGTTTGCTATTCTTATAGCTCGCCTGGAGCAAGTGGGGATAGTTACAGTTGATCAGTTGATTTCTCAGTTAGCTCTTAACGCTGGTAGTAGCACTTTTATAAATGGGGTAAACATGGGAACGGTGAACGTCAATGGTTCAACGCCCACCACTGTAAACGGTTATCAGGCACTAGAGAGGTCTGTGACATATTCATCATCGCCTTCAGCGCAAGTAAGCGAAGTATATGTCTTAGACGGTGTTTCAAATGTAGTTGAATTTGTGCCTCTTTTAGATACCCCATACGGTTCCTCTTATTTTAATACACTTCTCTCAACTATCCAGTTTTCAAACTGATTTGTTTTTACTGCTGAAAAAGAGCTAAAAGTTTTAGTGCAAGTATTTGTAGTTGATCCTTTTACTTGACACTGCACTTATAATACCAGACAATAAATACATGGTTACTTCCCATGATCTGGTTGTCTCATTGTCGGATTGTACGTCTCAAGATGTAAAATATGTAGGAGGAAAAGCGGCAAATTTAGGAGAAATGATTAACGCTTCATTTCCCGTTCCGGGTGGATTTGTTGTTTCCTCAAACGCATACTATCTTTTTCTTAAAGAAAATAAATTAGACGTAAAGATTAAGCATTTACTAGGGTCTATTAATTTTGAAAGTACAGATTCTCTGTCTCAAGTGTCACATCATATAAAGCAGATAATTTTGTCCTCGCAAATTCCTGAAAAAATAGTAAAAGAGGTTTTTTCGCACTATAAGAAAATAGGCACCCAAACTCTTGTTGCGGTTCGCTCATCAGCAACATCAGAAGACTCAAAAAAAGCATCATTTGCGGGTCAGCAAGAGACTTTTTTAAATGTTTCAGGTGAAGCTTTGCTAATGGATAAGATTCGTGAAGGATGGGCTTCACTTTTTTCTGCAAGAGCAATGTTTTATAGGCATGATGTACACCTGGATCACTTCAAGACAGGAATTGCCCTGGCTGTGCAAAAAATGGTCCAATCAACAGCAAGCGGAGTTATGTTTTCTATTGATCCTGTAACAAATAATAAAAACAAGATCATAATAGAATCTATTTACGGCTTGGGTGAATATATTGTGCAAGGTAAAGTTACTCCGGATCACTACGAAGTTGCAAAAAGTGACTTTCTGATATTAGAAAAAAAGATTGTCAATCAAAAAATAATGTATGTTAAGAAAGGATCTGACAACAAAGAAGAACAAGTGCCTAAAAAACTTCAAGATCTTCAAAAAATAACGGATGATGACATAACAACTCTTGCGAAGCTAAGCAAAAAACTAGAAGAACATTACTTTTTCCCTCAAGATTCAGAATGGGCAAAAGAAAACGGAAAAATATATTTAGTGCAAACACGCCCCATTACAACCACAGTAGAAGTTAAAAAGGAAGATAGCTCAACTCAAGAACTCACATCTTCCGTAGGAGCGCATCCTATAATTGTTGGAGATCCCGCAAGTCCGGGTGTTGGGATTGGTAAAGTAAAAATTATTCATTCGCTCTCTGATGCATCATCATTTGAGCCGGGAATGGTCTTGGTTGCAAAAGCTACTAACCCTGACTATGTACCTATTATGAAAAAGGCAGCAGCTATTGTTACAGCTGAGGGTGGAAGAACTTCGCATGCAGCCATAGTCTCCAGGGAGTATGGACTTCCTGCTGTAGTGGGTGCGCATTTTGCTCTGACTAAACTGAAAGAAGGAATGAGCGTTACAGTTAACGGGCGGACTGGTGAAGTTTTTCAAGGAAGTTTAAAAATTAAGGAAGAAGCGTCTTCTGAAAAAGTTGACATTAAAACGGCAACAAAAGTGTATGTGAATGTAGGGGAGCCGGAGCTTGCTGAAAAAATAGCATCAATGCATGTAGATGGAGTAGGTCTATTAAGAGCAGAATTTATGATTGCACAAATTGGAATTCATCCAAAAAAACTAATAGAGGATGGTAAGGAAAACATTTTTATTGATAGATTAAGTCAGGATCTAATGACTTTTTGTAAAGCTTTTTACCCACGTCCGGTTCTGTATAGAGCAACGGATTTTAAAACAAATGAATACAGAAACTTAAAAGGCGGAAAGGCATTTGAGCCTGAAGAGCCTAATCCAATGCTAGGGTATAGAGGGGTATATAGATATATAAATGATCCACGGGTTTTTAAATTAGAGCTTGCTGCAATAAAACGGGTTCGGGAAAAAATGGGATTTGTTAATCTTCGGCTTATGCTGCCTTTTGTACGAAGCGTTTCTGAGCTTGAATCTGTAAAGAAACTTATTTTTGATGCAGGGTTAAAACGGTCACATACATTTAAGTTATTTATGATGGTAGAAATTCCTGCAAACGTAATTTTAATAGACGACTTTATAGATGCAGGTATTGATGGGGTATCAATAGGCTCGAATGATTTAACTATGCTGACATTAGGCGTAGATCGGGATAATGATGAAGTTGCGACTGAATTTGACGAGCGTAATAAAGCGCTACTGTGGTCATATGAGAGAGTCTTAAAAGCGGCAAGAGAGCATGGTATTGATGTAGGGATTTGCGGGCAAGCTCCATCTGAATTTCCTGATCTTGTAGAAAAATTAGTTCACTGGGGAGTAAACAGTATTTCTGTTTCTCCAGACGCAGTTTTACAAACCCGAAGAACAATTCACGCTTCAGAATTAAAACTTTTAAAACGGTTAAAAGGACAATAGATATAAAATTATAGGTGGAACATGACCACAAATTCACCTTTGGGTTGATTTTTTGTAAAGTGCTCAATCATGGTTGACGGAGTACCTCTTAGAAATTCTTCATACATCTTTGTCATTTCCCGTGCAATTACTATTTCTACATCCCCAAATACTTCTTTAAATGCCGTAAGACAACGTAAGAGCTTATGTGGGGACTCATATAAAACTATAGTAGGATTTTTCAATTTGTTTTCCGCTTCTGTGCTATAAGTGCCTTGAATATTTAAGAAAAACTTCTTTTTTCGTTCAAATGAGTCAGGCGGAAACCCCAAAAACAAAAATTTGTCTGTAGGAAGCCCTGATGCACACAGTGCTGTGGTTACGGCGTTTGCACCGGGTAATGGTATTACTTTATACCCTTTTTTTACTACTGCGCGGATCAACTTAAAGCCTGGGTCTGAGATAAGAGGTGTGCCTGAATCTGAGACCAATGCA
>JAGORM010000014.1 GCA_018062815.1 Candidatus Levyibacteriota bacterium
TTAATATACTTTTTACTTTTATTCATGACAAGGGTGTCAAAAGAATTTGTTTTACCCGCACAGGAAGGGTAGTCTGACGGACAAAAGTATGATCCGTTTATACCTGCATACGCTCCGTTACGAGCAACATATTCTCCCAGAGAGAGAACAGGACAGTTGTCCCTACAGTCTCCGTCTGTTGCAGTATCTACAATAACCCGAGTGCTTCCTAAGTTTCCAGCCACAATGTCTACCAGATATTTATTCCCGTTTACGTCAACTGCCTGCCTGCTAAACCCTGACCCCGGAGGAGTATTCAAAGATGGTGCTGATACAATACCAGATACTGAATCGGATGCAATTTGTGCTTTTCTTTCTGTCTCAAGGTCTTCTTTCAATTTCTTCAGCTCAGAAGAAGCAGAAGAGTTATTTGTATCTGATAAATAACTCAATATTTTCGCAAAGCGTGTTTTAAACTCAACCAATTTCTTATCAGTTGCGGGAAAATCAACCATAGCCTCATATACTAGAATTGTACCTTGTAATAAGTCATGATTATCCTTAAATTGCTGCTTTAATGATTCGTTAATTTTATATTCATCTCTACCTTTTATAGTTTTCAATGACTTCTCAATTTTTGCAAGTTGTGTGTTGAGCGTTTTTGTTTTTGTCTGCTCAGCACTATACCTTGCCTGAAGCTGAAAAAATAAAAGTAAACCTACTGCCGTTGAAACAATGGACCATATAATAGATGCTATATAAAATCGGGGATTTCTGTGAAACGCTTTCAGCAGATACTTCAGGGGATGTATTTTTAGGGGATTAAAAACTATTTTTTTAGCCTCTTTTACGGAATTTTCCATCATCCTAGATTATCATGTTTTTATACTATAATCTATTTCCAAAAAACAAAGCTATTCTTTCTTGTGTTTAGGAATAAATTTAGTTAAAATAGAACATTGAGGGCTTGTGGCGGAATGGTATACGCGTACGCTTGAGGTGCGTATGTCGCAAGAC
Organism: Candidatus Levyibacteriota bacterium; assembly: GCA_018062815.1. Classification (GTDB taxonomy): domain Bacteria; phylum Patescibacteriota; class Microgenomatia; order Levybacterales; family GWA1-39-11; genus JAGORM01. The sequence continues at coordinate 997 of JAGORM010000014.1, forward strand.
GTGGAGGTTCAAGTCCTCTCAAGCCCACTTAGTTCTGTTCTTAAAACTAAGTGCAAAAATACTTTTGTTTTAGTAGTATCTAAAGGCACTTTTAAAATTAAGGCAAGTTGTTAATAAATAACCCTAATAAATCCTTCACTAGAGGATAACATACGGGCGGTTAGCTCAGCTGGTAGAGCGTCGCATTTACACTGCGAATGTCGCGAGTTCGATCCTTGCACCGCCCACCCATTTCTGCCTGTCCCAAAATACTCAAAACTGTCATAAGGACATATGCTTTTTAACTCACTGGCTTTTCTTATTTTTTTTCCTATTACTTTACTTCTTTATTTTAAATTTCCCAAAAGATTTCAATGGATAATTCTTCTTTTGATGAGTTGTATTTTCTACATGTTTTTTATTCCATACTATATTCTTGTGCTTTTTTATCTTATTGCAACTGATTATATTGCGGGAAGAATTATTCAAAATTCAAAAGGGAAAAAACGCACAATATTTTTTATAGTCAGCATTCTTTCCAACTTAGGAACACTTTTTCTGTTTAAATATTTCAACTTTTTTACAACAAACATACAAGCATTAGCAAATATTTTTCATGTAACACTGTCTACAACAACGCTTATGTTTGTTCTCCCATTGGGTCTTTCATTTCATACTTTTCAGAGCATGAGCTATATCATTGAGGTCTATAAAAAAAGGATAAAGGCAGAGAAAAATCTAGGCATTTATACTCTTTACATAATGTTTTTCCCGCAACTTGTAGCAGGCCCAATTGAACGGCCACAACAAATGCTTCACCAACTTCACAAGATTCATATGTTTAATTATACTAACCTACAAGAGGGGCTTACCCGGATGCTTATAGGTTTTTTTAAAAAACTAGTGATTGCTGATAATTGTGCAATAATCGTAAACCAAGTATATGCACATCCCCAAGACTACACCGGATTACCGCTTATTATTGCAACCATTGCGTTTTCTCTTCAAATTTATTATGACTTTTCAGGCTATATAGATATCGCAATAGGAGCAGCCAAAATTCTAGGGATAACACTTGCTGAAAACTTCAATCATCCTTATTTGTCCCAATCTATAAGTGAGTTTTGGAGAAAGTGGAATATAACTCTTTACTCATGGTTTAGGGATTACATTTATATTCCGCTCGGAGGAAATAGAGTTCCAGTTATAAGACAGGGGGGAAATATATTTTTTGTTTTTGTATTAAGCGGACTATGGCATGGGGCATCATGGACATTTGTCACTTGGGGAGCAATTCATGGTATTTATATGGTTACAGCTATCATACTAGGCAGGTTAAAACTAACAAAAAATGTATCTTTACCTTTTTCTAACCTACAAATAAAATTCTTAAAAATTGTTTTTACATTTACGCTTGTTTCGTTTGCTTGGATTTTCTTCAGAGCAAACACATTTTCTGACGCGTACTACATAATTACTCACAGTTTTCAAGGATTAGGTAGTATTACCTATGCACTTTTGGACTTTAATTTTTACCCAGTGTATCTTTATATATTTAAGCAGGGCGGAGGACTTGGGCTACCCATAATGGGTATGATAGCAGTGCTTGCAGCACTTATTCTTCTTCAAACATATGAGTACCTCTCACATAAACAAAAATTGGACGCACTTCCTGCATATGCTAAGTGGGCAGTATATATAGGATTTTTACTATTTATAATGAATTTTGAATTTGTATCAAGAGCACCATTTATCTATTTTCAGTTTTAATTATGGAAAAATTGAGAAAGTCTATACTTTTTATTGTTCTTTTTTTAGTGGCTCAATATCTTGTTGGCAGTCTTATAATTCCCGTAAATACACCTTCTTTAACACGGGAATTTATGGAAGTTGTAAGCCACGCGGATGTTTTGTATTTTGGAGACAGCGTAATCAGAACAACATCCGCATCTGACACAGAACGTAAACCAATATTTACCTACCTTCAGAAGGGGACTCCCAAATTAAAAATTGCAGGACTTACACATGACGGATTTGATAGTCAAATTTTTTATGAATATGTAAAAGCAGTATCTAAGAAAGAGAAAAAACCATCACTTATCATATTTCCAATTAATTTAAGGTCATTTTCAGATACATGGAGTTATGATTTTTTAGATCAAAAAACATATTTATCACATATGGATACAGTACTTTTCCCTTATATGACGTTTGTTGAGAATTTTGTTACGCCCGTTTTTCCACAATCATACGGCTTTAAGGGGGAAACAGTAGATTATGGTGATTATAAACAGCAACTGCAAAATGTTATTAAAGCTAGAAAAAGCACACATGACAAAGAACAAAGCGACAGAATAGCAGCATACTATCTATATACTCTTACAAAAAATCATAAAAATTTACATGCACTAAAAGAATCAGTAAAAGTATTAAAAGAATCCAATGTTTCAGTTCTATTCTATATAACACCTATTGACTACGAGGAGGGTAGGGAACACTACAATAACGATTTTGATAAAACCGTTAGGTCTAATATAAAAACAGTTAAAGAAGCTCTTGGAGGTGAAGGAGTGGTCATCCTTGACTTATCCTACCGTCTCCCCTCAAGCTCATTTGCGTGGCAAGGCATAGGGTACATAAATGAACACCTAAATGATCATGGAAGGAAATTTGTAGCAAAAGAAATTGCAAGAAACATAAAATAACTAAACTTTTGTTTCCTTTTGTCTCATATTGCCTAATTCCCAGTCATAATCTATAATGGTTACAAGATAAAGCGGAGGAACAGCCTCATTTTTTCTAGCGGTTAAAATTTTATTTAACTCGTTGTTTCGCCAAGATGAGCAAAGCTTGACTTAGCAAGTATGCCAAGATAAACAAGTTTGTCTTAGCAAGTATGCCAAGATAGCCAAGGTGGTCAAGGCGCCTGTCTGAAGAACAGGTTATCCGGGTTCGACTCCTGGTCTTGGCACTTTGTTTTGACTTTAGTCAATACGAGGTGCGGGTAATTACACCTGACATGAACTATTTTGTATATATTGTAGAATGCAGTGACAAATCGCTTTATACAGGCTTTACAACAGATATAAAACGACGCATATCACAACATAACCTAAAAAAAGGTGGCGCAAAATCTATAAGAGGGAAATTACCAGTCACACTTGTATATTCTGAAAAATTTGAGACAATTAACGACGCCCTAAAACGGGAATCGGAAATTAAGAGTTGGCCAAGAGCAGAAAAGATTAAATTAATAAAAAAGCGTTTATGCTAAGAGACTATGTTTTCATGCGGGGGTAGTTCAGTGGTAGAACGTCTCGTTGCCAACGAGAAGGTCGGCGGTTCAATCCCGCTTCCCCGCTCCAAAAATTATGGATATATTATTTGTACTACTAACAATTTTAGGTCTTTCTATTTTTGAAATTATCACGTCTCTTGATAATGCAATCATAAACGCTGAAGTATTAAGCGGAATGAGTAAGCGTGCCAGACGTTGGTTCTTAACATGGGGAATCTTTACGTCAGTTTTTCTCATGCGTGGTCTTTTGCCTTTTTTAATTCTTTTTGCAACCGCACCGCAATTAGGACCCTGGGGAACGCTAACTGCAGCATTCTCAAATGACCCCCACATAGCAGAAATTATTAAGGAGTCATCACATGTACTACTAATTGCCGGTGGGATTTTCTTAATCTTTCTATTTTTTCACTGGCTTTTTCTAGAACCTAAGAATTTTGGACTGCGCGGCGAAAGATTTTTTCAGTCTCAAGGTGCATGGTTTTACGCTGTTATATCCATACTGTTAACAGTAATTGTGTGGCTCGCGTTTCAAAATCATCATCCTCTGCTTCAATTTGGTGCAGTTGTGGGGTCTACTGCCTTCTTTATTATTCATGGATTTAGAAGCTACGCAGAAGAACAGGAAAAAAAACTTTTATCAGGCGGAATGTCAGATTTTGCTAAAATTGCATATCTTGAAGTTCTTGACGCAAGCTTCTCAATAGATGGAGTAGTAGGCGCGTTTGCATTTACTTTTGCAATTCCACTTATTCTTATTGGAAACGGACTGGGTGCTATTGCGCTTCGTCAACTCACTATTTCCAATATTGATAGGATTAAAAAATATAAATATCTTAAAAATGGAGCTATGTACTCTATTTTAGTTTTGGGAGTTGTAATGCTGCTTCATAGTTTCAGTGTAGAACTTCCAGAATGGATTTCACCTGTTGCAACGTTTGCGACCGTCGGGTACTTTTTCTGGAAATCTAAAATTGACATGAAAACAATTGAGGCTACTTTAACCACAAAGACACAAGGTAAGAAATAATCTTTTTCTTGTGTCTTTGATATTTTACATTTTACTTCCAGAACGTAAGGATAATACCAATAAGAATCATTCCTACAAGGTAATACCCTGCATCTATGAAGTATAAGCTTAATGGTCTTTTAAGCCACAATACGCCTCCTAACATGCTTGTTGCAATAAACCCAAGCCATGTCCAAATAGCTCCCTGAAGTGCCATAACAAGCGTGTTTGACCCAAAGGCAATAAGTATATGGTCAAAAACGTATGCTAAAACAAGTGAGGATATAGCCATAAGAACATATTCCTTTGCCATGTTGTTCTTTTTAGATGACTTAGTCATTCCCACAAGTTTCATCCATGGCTTGCCGAATAGAGGACCGTACCAGAGATAGCCTAAAAACATCATAACTACACCAGATGCTAAAATCGCAAGATAATTAATTTCAAATTCCATTTTTAATTTTCACCTCCAATCAAATTTTCGTTTTAAGAAAATATATTACTTATATTAATTTTTCTTAGGTTAAATATATGCATACAAGTATATTTGTCTATTCATTGAACGTATCATCTGGTTAATATTCTGTCAAGAGTTGTAGCAAAGCATAATTACACTTGATTTTGTATAATAGCAGTTAGTAGCCCGGGTGTTGAAATGGTAGACAAGCAGTGTTCAGAACGCTGTATCCGCAAGGGTGTGGGAGTTCGAGTCTCCCCCCGGGCACTTTTACTTTGATACACATTAGTACATTATGCTTTATTGACAGGAATTGTCAGAATGTGTCATATTGATAATACTAATGCAAAAAAGACTTGCCCTATTAATAGTCTATTTATGCCTTCTACCCTGTGTATTATTAGTCTTTACAGGCTATCTTTTATTCACAATACGCTTAAATCATCCCAAGCAGGAAAAAACACTTACCCAATCAACACAATTTCAATCTCCTCCAAAGCAAATGATAGCCGCGTCCTACGTACCTGAAGAACAGGAAGCACGTATAGAAGTTCTGAAGGAATTTTTTAAACGCTATAACTCACCTCTTTTTTCTCATGCTGAATTAATTGTTACAACCGCTGATAAATATTCCCTTGACTGGAAACTTGTCCCGGCAATAGCTATGCAGGAAAGTACACTTTGTAAAAAAATTCCAAAAAACTCATTTAATTGTTGGGGCTTTGGCATATATGGTGGAAAGATCACTAGATTCGCAAACTATGATGAAGCAATAGAGACGGTTACTAAAACATTAGCCCGAGAGTATAAAGAGAAGAGGGGTTTAGAGGAACCACATGAAATAGTAACTCGCTATACCCCCGGAAGTGGTACTTGGGCTGATAAGGTAACACTTGTTATGAACACTATTCAAAACAGCCTTTAACTAATTAACCCTCTTATTTTGGCTTATAGTTATTGACTTGACAAGCCGATAGTTTTAATATATAATACAACCTAGATCCTAAGGTAGCCCAAAACTACTTTAGGATTTTTTTTGCCTTCTGAATTAGTTCAAAAGGCACAATCAATGAGGCAATTAGCCTTAGCTGTAGCGTTTCTTCTTGCTACAGCCTTATTCCCCACACACATACAAGCTGAGACACATTCAGCATCATCCGCAGCACTTACCCCTCAAGTTAAGCCATTAAAACAGGCTGAAGATAGTCGCGTGGCTGCACTTAAAAAAGTGTTCGCAAAGTATAATTCACCTCTTGCGCCATACGCACAAGACTATGTTGATATGGCTGATAAGTATGGGGTTGACTGGAAACTGCTTCCTGCAATTTCAGGCCTGGAATCGTCTTTTGGACGGTTTCTGATGCCTAACTCACATAATGGATACGGATGGGGTGGAGGACATATCTACTTTAAAGACTGGCCAGAAGGTATTGAAATCATCAACAAAACCTTAAGAAGTAACTATATGGAAAAATGGAATGCAAAAACCGTTTGGGAAATAGGCCCAATTTATGCAGAATCTCCTACATGGGCAGTGCGGGTAGATAAATTCATGAATGAGATAAATAGTGAGTATATTGCGCTCTCATCAGAGGCAGTACTTAAACCTAACTTGTAACTTCGCATCTTGCTTGGTTCGTTGTATAATATCCCTAAACTCATTCGCGGATGTGGTGAAATGGTATACACGCATGGTTTAGGACCATGTGCCGTAAAAAGCGTGGAGGTTCAAGTCCTCTCATCCGCACAAATTTGACAATAATTACAATAACTGAAATACTTAGATAAATGGAAGAGGATAAAAAT
>JAGORM010000001.1 GCA_018062815.1 Candidatus Levyibacteriota bacterium
AACGCTTGCATCTGTTTCAGAAACAAAAAAAACAGCAGTTCTTGCCACCCCTATCACTACAAAAAGCATATACCTAGACCTCTTAATATCAGAGTTTGGACAGGATATTACTGTGTATAAAGTAGGGGATACTGGACTTGAGGGAATAATTGAAAAGGGAGACCTATCAGACCCTAAGATTTCAATAATTCTTAAAAAGCACATTGATCCATTAAAAAAACTTGGCGTTGATACAATAGCTCTAGGCTGCACTCACTATCCCTTTTTAAGGGATGCGCTTCAGAAGACAGCAGGTGAAAATGTCAAAATTCTTGACTCAGGCGGAGCAGTTGCGCGGCAAGTGAAACGGGTGCTGACAGAGGAAAAATTACTTTCTCCTGCAAAACATGGGGAAGATTGGTATTATACAACAGGAGCAACATTAGAATTCCAAGACAAAGTTAAAAAACTTACCGGGAAACATATTAAAGTTGTATACGCAAAATTATGAAAATCTCTGAATTAAAAAATAAAAAAATAGCAGTTTTAGGAGTAGGGGTAGAAGGAATGGCATTAATTAACTTTCTTAAGGAACACGGGGCACAAATTACTATTTATGATCAAAAGGAAGAGACAGAACATGATGAAAATACGTTGAGCAAGATAAAAGAATTAGGGCTTCCGGTGTTATTTGGCGCAAAAACATTTCCAAATCTCTCATCATTTAATATTATCTTTAGAAGTCCTGGAATTAAACACACTCACGAAGCAATTGCTGAAGCAAGAAAACACGGGGCAATAGTCACCTCCCAAACTCAGCTGTTTTTTGACCTTTGTCCGTGTCCTATTATTGGCATTACAGGCACAAAGGGAAAAGGGACAACTTCTTCTTTGATTTATGAAATGCTTAAAGAAGAAGGCTATAGCGCTTATTTAGGGGGAAATATAGGAACCCCTCCCATTTCTTTTTTAAATTTACTTACCCCAGAATCAAAAGTTATTTTAGAAATGTCCTCATTCCAACTTCAGGATTTGTCATCAAGCCCGCATGTTGCAGTTATGCTCATGACCACATCTGAGCATCTGGACTATCACAAGGATGTATATGAATATATTGACGCCAAAAGAAATATCTTTAGATACCAGAAAAGTGGAGATTACGCGATAGTTAATAGAGATTACCCTGCCAGTAATGAATCAGATATTTACACAGAAGCCAAAATTTATAGAGTCAGCAGAGTTCAAGACGTAGACCAAGGATGTTTTGTAAAAAACAATGCTATTTATATAAAAATAAATGGCAAAGATCAGAAAGTAATAGACACAAAAGATATACTTCTCCCGGGTAAACATAACCTAGAAAACGTGTGTGCAGCAATAGCTGCAAGCATGCTTTCAGGCGCAAAAACAAAGGCAATTGTCACAGTTTTAAAAACCTTTAAGGGTCTTGAGCACAGACTAGAGCTATTCAAAACTGTAAATGGTGTGCGTTATTATGATGATTCTTTCTCAACCACCCCTGAAACAGCTATTGCAGCCATTGAAGCGTTTACGGAACCTGAAATTTTAATTTTAGGGGGGTCTTCTAAAAACTCTGACTTTACTGAACTTGGAAAGACAATAGATCATGCGAAAAACATAAAAGCAATTGTGGTGGGCGGAATGGAGTGGATTAGAATTAAAGAAACAATTAGCAAACAGGCTTTGTCCAAAATTAAGATAATAGAGGGAAGTAAGAATATGCATGAGATGGTAGAGATTGCCACAAAAGAAGCTAGCCTTGGCGACATAGTTTTACTTTCGCCTGCATGCGCAAGCTTTGACAAGTTCAAAAGCTATAAGCACAGAGGAGAAGAATTTAAAAAATCTGTGCTTGCACTTTCTAATAAAGGCTAAGAGACTGTGGTTATCAATTCATGTCAAGGGTAAATAAGGCTGATATCTGATACAATACCATTATGCAAAAAAGAGTTCTATCAGGAATTAGAGCAACAGGCAAACTCCACCTAGGAAATTATTTGGGTGCAGTAAAAGGCATGTTAGCCCTACAAGATGATCCTACCTATGAAACGTTTTATATGGTCGCTGATCTTCACACCATTACAACCCCATATAACACAGAGGATCTAAGACAAAACAGACGCGAAATAATAGTGGACTATCTGGCTGCAGGACTAGATCCTGAAAAATCTGTTATCTTCCAACAATCTGAAGTGGCTCAACACGCTGAGCTTGCGTTTTTACTTGAAAGTGTTACAACTATTGCTAAAATGCAACATCTTCCAACCTTTAAGGAAAAGGTAAAACAATATCCTGAACACGCAACGCTAGCACTATTAAATTATCCCGCACTTATGGCAGCTGATATTCTAGCCTACAATGCAGAGCTTGTTCCGGTAGGCATTGACCAAGAGCCACATCTGGAGGTAGCGCGTGAAATTGCCAGACGATTTAATCAGGATTATGGAACTGAATTTCCTGAGCCTAAAAGATTTAAAACTGCAGGCGAATATGTTCCTTCCTTAACAGGCATAGGAAAGATGAGTAAATCTGTTGAGGGATCATATATTAACCTGAGCGACAATCTGGAGATTATTAAAGCAAAGATTGCAAAAATCCCTACTGACTCAGGAAAAGGAACCGTGCATCCTGCGGGGAAAGATACTATCTATACGAGTGACGCTGGAACACCATCTCCCGGAACAGGAGCGCTTATGAGTTTCGTGCATTTATTTATGGGGGGGGGCAGAAGACGGGAATTTGAAGCACAATACGAAACGTCTGGTGTTAAGTACGGAGAAATTAAGAAAGAATTATCAGAGCTTATCTTTGCAGAACTGGCAGGCTTTCAGGGAAAAAAACTAGAGCTTGAAGCAAATCCTGAATATGTCGATGAAATAATAAAAAAAGGGAATGAAAACGCACGCACCACTGCAGCCCATACCTTACGGGAAGTAAAGAAAAAAATGGGCCTTCTCTAATCAGAAAAGCTTTTCCAATTATGAAGCCCGTACTATTAAAAATCGTCCTCCTTTATCAAAAAAGTGCACCTTACCGCATAAATATTCTGGGAACGATTCTTCCAATGAATTCCTCGTGCAGATACACTCCTACATGTTCTGAGTATACATATCAAGCTATTGAAAAATATGGATCCCTGAAGGGAACATTCATTGGGATTAAAAGAATTGTCTCATGCAATCCACTTGGCGGAAAAGGACATCAACCGCTTTCGTAATTTTTACCCTTTCACAAGTTCATACAAACTGAGGCAGAATTGTGATATAATTCGTTATTCTACACAGCATGAAACAAATTTCAGGAGAAAAGAAAAAACAGGGCAAAAAAAGGAGATTCTCTCTACGGTTATCCTGGAAAGATATAATCTTATATTCGTTTGTTTTTTTATTCTTCATATTTATAAGTATTGGAATAGGAGACTTTGCAGCAAGCCAAGAAACAAAAAACATCTCACTCACCCGAGCGCTCAAAGATATCAGAGCAAAGGAAGTATCAACCATTTCTGTTAGCACAAACAAGCTTGACCTTACATATAAAGACGGTCGCAAGGCCCAAGCAGATAAAGAAAGTTCTGCCTCTATTTATGAGGTATTAAAAAACTCCAACATTAACCCTGAAAGCGTTAATATCACCATAAAAGACAGCAGCTCTGTATCTTTATGGGTAAACATTTTATCAGGTGTTCTTCCGATAGTGCTAATGATTGCGTTCTTTTACTTTATCTTTAGACAGGCTCGCGGAGCTCAAGAAAACATCTTTTCATTCGGATCAAGTAAGGCAAAAGCATTCAATAAAGACTTTCCCAAAGTTACATTTGATCAGGTAGCAGGTGCGGATGAAGCAAAACAAGAATTGTCTGAGATTGTGGACTTCTTAAAGCATCCTGAAAAATATAGAGCAGTAGGTGCTCGTGCACCCAAAGGTGTACTTCTGGTAGGTCCCTCAGGAACAGGAAAAACACTTCTGGCGCGTGCCGTCGCAGGAGAGGCTCAGGTTGCGTTTTTCTCAATTGCCGGATCTGAATTTATGGAAATGCTCGTTGGAGTAGGAGCCGCTCGTGCCCGCGATCTTTTTGCTACAGCAAAGAAATCTCAACCGGCAATAATCTTTATAGATGAAATTGACGCAATAGGAAGACAGCGAGGTGCAGGCATCATGGGAGGACATGATGAACGGGAACAGACACTAAATCAAATATTGGTTGAGATGGATGGGTTTACTCCAAATGAACAACTTGTTGTCATGGCAGCAACAAACAGATCAGACGTTTTGGATCCGGCTCTTGTACGACCAGGGCGATTTGACCGTCGTGTAGTCCTTCCACTACCTGATATTGTCGGAAGAAAAGAGATTCTATCTATTCATGCCAAAGGAAAACCATTTGAAAAGAATGTTGACTGGGAAAAAATCGCACGCAGGACTGTTGGGTTCTCAGGAGCTGACCTTGAGAACATGCTGAATGAAGCAGCAATTCTTACAGCACGATTGAATAAAAAAATTATTGATGAAAAGGATCTTGAAGAAGCAGCAACCAAAGTAAAATTGGGTCCGGAGAAAAAAAGACTACAGTCAGATGAAGATAGAAGAATTACAGCATACCATGAAGGTGGTCATGCTATAGTTTCATTCTCTATGCCGCACATGGACCCGGTTCATAAAATATCTATAGTCGGACGGGGATTATCGCTTGGACATACAATGATCCCACCCATGCAGGATCGCGTGCATGAAACCAAGTCCAGACTTCTGGCACAGGCTGCAACTATGTTGGGCGGAAGAACAGCTGAAGAGGTCGTATTTGGAGAAATCACAACGGGAGCATCTGATGATATTGAAAAGGCATCCATGTTAGCACGAACCATGGTTGTAGATTATGGAATGAGCGCGCTGGGTCCTATCAACTTTGACAGGGAACGTTCACGTGCATATGGGGAGGACTACGGAATTTCTGAGGAGATGCAAAGAAAAATTGATAGGGAAGTTGCAAAAATAATTTCAGATGCTCATGCCAAGGCACTAAAGGTTCTTAAAGAAAATAGAAAAAAATTAGATGAAGTAGCAAAAACACTTCTTGCAAAAGAAACGCTTGAGGGAGAAGAATTTATAAAAATTATGTCTACGAAAAGCACCTTGCCCTCCAAAAAAAAGACAGTTTCAAAGGCAAAAAAATAATTATCCCGTCTTGCAAGTTTCAACGAATCACACTAGAATAATTCCACATGGAAAAAGATCTTAAAAAAAATATTTTCCTTGTAATTGATGGTTCTGCAATAGTACACCGTGCATACCACGCAATGCCCTCGCTTACCACTCCTGATGGAATCCCTACAGGAGCGGTTCACGGATTTTTCTCAATGCTTTTAAAACTCATGCAAGAGCTACATCCTTCGCATGTCGCGGTTGCTTTTGACAGACCAAAACCAAATTTTAGAAAAGAGCTTTATAAAGAATATCAATCCCAGCGTCCCAGTATGGAATCTGATCTTTCACCACAGTTTCAAATTATTCAGGATATATTAACAATCGCACATGTGCCGGTATACTTTATGGATGGTTTTGAAGCGGATGACATTATAGGAACATTGGCCGATAAAGCAGAAAGCGCAGGTGACATCTCTTATATCGTGACAGGGGATCGGGACATGATGCAATTAGTAGACAAGAGAACAAAGGTTCTTGTGCCTATTAAGGGAATTTCAGAAATGAAGCTCTTTGATGAAGAACGCGTCATGGAACACTTTGGCGTACTTCCTACTCAAATCGTAGAATTAAAGGCACTTCAGGGAGACGCGTCAGATAATTATCCTGGTGTCACAGGAGTTGGACCTAAAACTGCGGCTGGACTCATTCAATCATATAAAAGTGTTGACAACATATATAAAAATCTAGAAGAAATTAAAACTAAAAACCCAAAGCTGGCAGATAAATTGAAGGCAGGACACAATCACGCAATTCTTGGGCATCAACTGGCAACTATTCTTAAAAACGTACCTTTTGACTATGACTATAAGGACTGCAGGGTAGAGAATTTCTCCCATAAAGATTGGCGAAAAGCTTTTGAGTCTTATAGCTTTAAAACTCTTCCAAAAAGACTAGACGAAGCATTCGGGATTTATTCGACAGACTCAAAGCCCAAAAATGAAAAGAATAATAATCAAATGAAACTGTTGTAAGAAGACTATTGCGCATTCTTTTCTGGGCTACAAAATACAGTTTTTATAAAAAAATAAGAATGAATTCATAGAGAAGAACGACCATTTGTTGAGAGGCTGATTGAACAAAATCAAGAATAATCTTTATTAAAAATATGAATACAAAAACAGATGTAAAAATTGCGATAGTTCATGACTACATAAAAGAGTATGGGGGGGCGGAACGTGTTCTGGAGGAGCTGGCTAAAATCTTTCCTGAAGCTGACATCTACACGTCTTTATATATACCAAAGTTTCTAGGGCCACACGCAAAACGTTTTAAACATTTTAAAATACATACATCATTTTTGCAGCGCTTTCCTTTTAAGGAAAAGCTTATCTCACCCTTTAGGTTGATTGCGCCGCTTGCTTTTATGAGCATGAACTTGTCGTCATACGATGCTGTTATAGTCTCCCAAACAGGAGCTTATTTCCCTAATCTAATTAACAAAGGACATGCAAAGCTCATTTGCTATACACATACTCCTCCCAGATATTTATATGGCTATATGACTGCCAGAGATTGGAAGAGCAATAAACTTAAGCTTGTCATAGGAAGTATTATGAATCATTTTTTGAGAATTTTTGACTTCAACTCATCAAAAAATGTTGATCAATTTATAGCAAATTCAAAAGAGGTAGCCTTAAGAATTAAAAAATTTTACCGAAAAGACGCGGTTGTTATCTATCCTCCGGTAGAAATAGCGGATGATACAAAACAAATAATAAAATCTCAAGGAAAACAACCCGACAAAGAATATTACCTCACAGGCGGAAGACTGGCGCGTGCCAAAGGAACTGACATAATTGTTAACGCTTTTCTTAAAAACAAAAAGCCTATTAAGATATTCGGAAAAGGATTTGCAGGATTTGAGGAGAGACTATTAAGCAAGGCAAAGGGGGATGGTGGGAAGGTCAACATTGAATTCCTAGGTGAGATAACGGATGAGGAAAAATTAAGACTTATGGAAAATGCTCGGGCATTTATATTTGCTTCATTTGATGAAGATTTTGGAATCACGCCTGTTGAAGCAATGGGTCAGGGAACGCCTGTCATAGCCTATAACTCAGGAGGCGTACAAGAAACAGTTATTGATCAAAAGACCGGCCTACTTTATGCAGTAAACACCCCCGACTGCTTAAATTCCGCAATAGATCGCTTCGAGAAACTTAATATTAGTAAAGGCGCATGTGTAACGCAAGCAAAAAAATTCTCCCCTTCAACGTTTGATTCAAAACTTAAAACGCTTGTTCTTAAAACTATTTATTCCTGATTCTATATATATCATGCCAGAGCTTCCAGAAGTTGAAACCATACGACGAGGACTAGAAGACTATCTAGTAGGGCATGCTGTAGAGAAAGTTGAAATTTTGCATCCTGGCGTTCTTTTTGGGGATGTAAATGTAATACTGGGACAAAAAGTTATAAACGTTCGGAGAGTGGGAAAAGGACTGATTATAGATTTTTTAAATAATTATTCTCTTGCAATCCACGTCAAGCTCACTGGTCAGCTCATCTACCGGGGCATAAAAACACATAATATGCCTATCTCAAGACACAAAGTAGGCACAGTTCCTAACAAATTTACGCATGTAATTTTTGATTTGGATAAAGACGCAAAGCTATACTATAACGATCAAAGACGATTCGGATGGATTAAAATATTAAAAACAGAAGACATAATGAGTCTTTCATTTTTTAAGAACATGGGGCCCGAACCTTTCAAAGACCTTACTATTAAGGTGTTTGAAAAGATTTTACAAAACAAGACAACTAAAATTAAACCCCTCCTTATGGATCAAACAAAAATAGGAGGAATAGGCAATATCTATGCAAATGACGCACTGTTCAAGGCTAAAATTAATCCAGAAAGACAGGCAAAAAGCCTAAGTGCACGTAACGCCGCAAAGCTTTACAGAGCGATTATTTCAGTAATGGAAAAAAGCCTTAAAGAAGGTGGCGCCTCTGAGCTTTCTTTTGTGAATGCTCTTGGACAGGAAGGAAACTACCAAGAACACACACTCGTATATGGGAAGGTTGGGAAAAAATGCCCCGTTTGCGAAGCTTACATAAAAAGAATAACGCTTGCAGGACGTGGAACTTTTTTCTGTGAGAAATGTCAGAAATAGCCTGAGGTTGCTACTTTCCAGCAAGAGCTTCTTCAATGGCAGCCTTAAAATTCTCATAAGGCTGCGCGCCTAATATCATCTTTCCGTTAACAAAGAATGTAGGGGTTGCTGATACTTCTGCTTTTTGCCCATCTGCCATATCTTCATCAACATTTTTTTGATATCTTGATGCGTCAATGCATCCCTTAAATTGTTCTGCATCCATTCCAAGATTACCGGCTGCTTGAGATAGAGTATCGGAATTATACATTGTAGTATCTGTTTCTGAAGGTTGATTTTCGTAAAGATATTTATACATATCCCAAAACTTACCCTGCTCATTTGCACATTCTACTGCGTTTGCAGCAACTGTTGATGCAGGCCCCAAAAATGCATAGTGACGGAAAGCAAATTTAGCTTTTCCCGTATCTACGTAGTCTTTTATTATCTGAGGCTCTACCTCTGTATAAAAACGCTCACAAAATGGGCACCTGAAATCAGCAAACGCAACTATTGTAACTTTTGCATTTTCGTCTCCCAAAACAGGAAAGTGACCAGGCTTAACATCAAATTTTTTATTGGGATCAGTTGTAGGCTGAGCTCCCGGCTGTTGAGTTTCAGCGCCTGCAGTCTTTTGAGGTGTAGCTTTCAATGCCTGTACTGTCGCAAAAAGATACCCTACTAAAAATGTGGCAACTAAAAGAAGAGCATAGAGAATTTGCTGCTGGGTGAATTTACGGGGAAGCCTTTTTGAAAGTTTATCTTGGGAAGTTTTCTTGCGTGTCGGCATGGTTACTAGTAAATCAAAAATGCCATCCTTAGTCAATAGGGTTTTACGCAAAAAAATAACTCTTACAATGTATTCATAAATCAACACAAATTAACCCTTGACAGAAAGTTATCCACATAACTATACTTTTAACTCTCTTGTCTTATACAAATATGGATGACTTGTGGACACAAATTCTCTCTGAAATACAAATAGATGTATCCAAAGGAACGTTTTTAACATTCTTTAAACATACAGAACTTGTATCCTTTGATCGCAACACTGCAACTATTTCAGTGCCCACTTTTATTATAGCTGACCAACTTGAGAAAAAATATCTTCCTCTCATCAAGTCCATTCTTGATAAGAAAACCGGGGGTGACACTAGCATAGTCTTCACTTACACAAAACCTAAAAATCAAATAAAAAAAGATGAGGGCCCTCTTTTTACCATAAGACAGCCTGAGATTGAAAGAGTAGTTAACCCTAGAATAAAAAAAGAGTATCAGTTCTCGTCTCTTGCAGTCTCAGACTCAAACCAACTTGCCTACACCGCATCCCTAACGGTAGCAGACAATCCTGGAAAAAAATATAACCCCCTTTTTATATATGGAGATGTTGGCGTTGGAAAAACTCATCTTATGCATGCGATCGCAAACAAGGTTCTTGAAAAAAATCCCCAAGCTCATATCCTGTATCTTACAACTGAAGAGTTCACAAATGAGGTTGTCGAGGCAATTATGAACAAATCAACACAAAATATTCGGAAAAAGTTTAGACACACAGATCTATTACTTCTTGATGACATTCAATTCCTTGCGGGAAAAGAAAAGGTACAAGAAGAACTGTTCCACACATTCAATGCGCTTATTGACGGTGGCGGACAAATTGTTTTTTCATCAGACAGACCCCCCTCTGAAATAAAAAAGATAGAAGCCAGGCTTGCATCCAGATTTGAAGGAGGGTTAACGGTTGACATACAACCTCCTGACTTTGAACTAAGAACCGCAATTCTCATGCTCAAGAGCAGAAAGAGAGGAAGCGAACTGGATCCTGAAATAGCAAAAATGATAGCCGAAAAGATAGAAAATACTCGCGCGCTTGAAGGCTTCCTGTTAAAGCTCGCAACCGTAGAGCTTACCAACTCTGGGAGTGTCACCAGGGCAGATGTCCTTCGTCTATTGGGTGCACGTGCAGAAAAAGAAAAATTCCTGCACCCGGATATGGTAGTTGATGCGGTTTGCAGCTTTTATAACATTAAAACAACGCAGCTTAAGGGAGACCGCAGAGATGCAATATTTGTTAAGCCAAGACAAATCTGCATGTATTTACTCAAGCAAGACTTACGACTTTCATTTAAAGAAATCGGAAATTTACTTGGGGGGCGGGATCACACAACTGTTATGCATGGTGTGGATAAAATGGAGGAGGTAATTTCAAGAGAAGAAAGACTCAAGGAAGAGGTTGTTCATTTAAGAAAATTGCTGGCGGGATAAGTGAGGTACTATTCTTTTCTTTTTGCGGGATAAATATAATAAAAAAACTCTTCTTTGTCTTATTAACATTCTTTACACAAAGTAATCCATAAGTTATCCACATTTTATCACGCACAGCTGTTTGCTTTTTTACACTTGTCCTACTATACTACTGCTACTACTATTTAGAAGTATATTATGGAAGTAGATTTTTTAACAGAAAACTTAACTGAATATTTATCTCTTTTAGGAAAGATCATTCCTGCACACTCACAGATACCCGTTTTGTCTAGCGTTATGCTTGAGGTTACGGCTTCTGACTTTGTGCTTTCAGCAACGGACTTGGAATTTGGCATACGAATAACAACACCCTGTAAAATAGTAGGAACTGGTGGAGTACTAGTTCCTGGTAGACAATTTGTTGAAATATTGTCATCTCTTACCCGTGAAAAGGCAAAGCTAAAGCAAGAGAAGGATCAGGTAGTTTTAACTGCGGGAAGTGGATCGTTTAAGTTTCAAGCTCTTCCTCGCGATGATTTCCCTAGGTTGTATGAAGAAAAAGGGGATAAAATGGGGGAATATAATCCTTCTCAATTCCAAAACATCTTTAGTAAGCTCATTTTTGCTGTGTCACAGGACGAATCCCGCCCGCACTTGACGGGGATTTATGTGGTTAAAAAAGAGGGGAGCACAGACTATGTCGCAACAGACGGCTATAGACTTTCATTAAAGAGGGTAAAGGATAAGATTGTAACAGGGGAGACTGAGGGAATGATTCTTTCGCCAAGACTAATAAGCGAGGGACTAAGTCTTAAGGGTCAAAATATTTCTTTATATGTTCACAAAACGGGAAACCAGGCAATTTTAGAATCAGGAGGTGCATTGTTGGTTGGACGATTAATTGAAGGACAATACCCTGATTACGATAAGGTTGTTCCAAAAGAGCTTAAGACAAGTATAAAGCTAGATAGGGAAGAGCTTTTGAGGTTGTTAAAGGTAACATCTGTTTTTGCACGGGAGAATGCAAACATCATAAATTGCAACGTGACACTTGGGGCACTTCACTTACAGGTTGACTCATCAAGTTTGGGAGAGGCAGAGTCAAAGATTGACGGTGAACAGGTTGGAGATGACAATCACATAGCATTTAACGTAAAATTTTTACTGGACTTCCTGCGCTCTGTTGACGGTAAAACGGTTACGCTTCAAATAAGCAGTCCTTTTGAGCCTGCGCTATTTACCACAGATGATGATCCTGATTTTTTCCACGTAATAATGCCTGTTCGTGTTCAGGAGTAGATTATTAATAAGCACCCTCGAGATCAGGAATGGTTGGTATTGCCACCTTTATTTTATAAGTTTGTGGGTTTTTTAATGAGCCTCCGCTAGTAGATGTTGTTGTGGAAAGGAAGGAGATTATAACTTCCCCATTTTCCCAAAATGTTTTTGGGGCAAAGATAAGAGTGTTGGGCGCAGTGCCTTTTACTACAATAACCTCAGTAGGGGGAGAGATAGTATAGTTTAGAGAATTAGTTGCAACCTCTTGTGTAAAAGTGATCTCAATAGGCTGTGCGGGTAAATAGGACAGTGCTGTGTCTCTGGGACTTATTGATGTTATATATAGCTCCTTTTCTGAAAATTGTGCAGGGGTGGGAGTATTAGGGATGGATGGGGGGGCTGAAACACGCCCACCTGTGAATAAAAGGGTTAAAATAAATACAATGAAAATCAGACCTGTCACGCTTGCAATAATTATTATTTTTACCTTATTCATGATTTACAAAAATAGCTTGGTGCCTCTTGCCATTTAGTCACCCCAGATGGATCAATTTTAGCAAACTCTACATGTACATGTCTCATGTTGCATCCGTTTCCACAAATTCGTGCGCCTATTTCCCCTGATGATTTTATCCCCTTTATGGCGCTACCGGGATCGGTATGATGAAACTGTAGCCAATATTTCTCTCCCGTTGTGGTATTTGTTCCGGAATACCGTTGAATCGCCTGTGAATCATTAGCGTTTGTTTGATCAACCCAAGACCACTGTATGGTTTTTCCATTTACCGATGGGAGTATGACGTTCTGTAAATCGGCACCTCCTATATCCATCGCAAAATAAATCCCTTCATAAGTGCAGTTTTTCATATACGCCTCGTATCCTATTCCACAATGTCCACACCCGTTTATTGGTATGTTTTTGCTCCCACAGCTAATTTTTCCTCCGGGAATAGGGCAGGCTGCAATAATTTCCGGTTGTGGGTTGCCCACCTTTGTTGTAACAGTATTGCTCTCAGTTCTGAGCTGCGCATGTACGCTTTGTGCGGCGGTCATGAAGATTAGTATGAGCAAAATAAAAACTAGCCTTTTCATATATTAGGGACAGAAACTTAATGGGTATTTTTGCCCGGCTTCTGCATTATTAACTGAGACTGGGGTTGTGATTGTTACCGTTAATTGACACGCTTGTTCTTTTGTTATGCCAAGCCTTTCAAGAAAAGCCTGTTCCGCAAGCTGTCTGTTTATCTCAAAAGGAGAGGAGGTTATTGATATAAGAAATTCGTTAAAAGGCTTTAGGTATACTAGATTGTATGTCTCTCCACGCGTCATAAGAGAATCACCTTGCGCATCACGTTGTACAGGAGAAATATAAGGATTATTAATAGGAATTCCTGATATTAAAATTTTATCAGTTGTTGGAAGTGGTGGTGGAATTTTTGTGGGTATAATAACTGTTTGCGGAGGGGGTTGTGGTTGTGGAGACGACAAAAAGAAAATAATCACAGAAATGATAAAAATGATGAAAACTAATACAAAAAAAGCTAACAATCTTATTCTATTCATAGCTATATGTTACCACAAGCGTCTAAAATGCTTTTTGCAGTCGTATATGTGGACCATTTGTTTGAAGTCCAACCAGTACCTCCACTTAAGTAAAGCTGATATGCGTATTGAATATTTTCTATAGGGTCTAGGAATCGCTGTTCGCAAGCATTTTTGAGCGAAGTATTAATAATTGCACAGGTGGGTGGGGGATTAAATGCCCCCCCACAATGAGCAACTAGATTAATTTGAAAAAGTCCAATGCTGTAATCGGGACATACTTTATTGGCAGCAAAAGGGTCGCTCCCGCTTTCAAGGTTACATATAAGTGAGGCAGTAAGTGCCAGCTCGGGTTGATTATTAAAGTATGGCAGGAGATATTCATAAGAACAAAATCCTGTTCCCTCTTTGGGTCTAGTGCAGGCATTGGATGATTGGGCGCCTCCCGGAACGGGAGTGGATGTGCTTGCTTGTGCCCACGCAAAGTTTTCTACCATCATGTCCGTTTTTTCGGGAAGAACCGTAAAAGAAAATGATGACGCCTCAGCGTTTCCTGAATCTGAAAGATTCCATGAAAGCGTGCGGTCAGTTGTATCAAGCGTATAATTTCCCGAAGTTTTATTATCAACTAGTGTAGTATTTTCAGGAATTTGATCAAAAATAATAATATCTTCCTTTTTAACTGTTGAACTAGGTGTAAAGGCGTAGGAGATCGTGTAGGTAATTTCGCCCACCTCAGCTAATTCGGTCTGTGAAACCGTTTTTTGCAGCGTAAAGTTTGGAATGGGATTTTCCGTTGGTGGCTGTACCACGCTTCCCCCTCCTCCTGTTCCACCACCAATTGCTGAACCACCTGAATTGTCAGAAACGAGTGTGATTACAGTCATAACAAACCCAAAGAAAAGTATTATTACGCCCACAACCCCAATAGTTACCCACCCCGCAGGAGTTTTAAGAAAAGTCATAGTAACTTGCTGTAATGCTTTTTTTGCAAGCTGTTGTCCTCCTTTCTTTGCTGCAGAGGATGCTGCTTTTTGTGCGGTTTTGTTTCTCAAGCTTTTTCCTAAGTTTTTATTCATGTTTGATATCATAGGGAAGGGGCTTCTGTTTCGCACACCACTTCTAAGAATTCGTGATTGCATGTTTGGAGTGGAAGGGGAGGGGTTAGTTCTTTCCTCCTGTTTTTGTCTTAGTTCTCTTCGACGCTTATAAAGCTCATAACTGGCAGCCCCAAGCGGGGAGATGGCATATCTTCCGTACTTCCAAGCCTTGCTCTGCCAAACTTTCGCGTCTCTTATTTTTCTTAACAGCTCAAATCTATCAAACCCATTTGCAACCGCCTTTGTTAATATTTTGTTAATCTCAATTTTTTGATAGTCTTTTGCTGTTTTTGGTTTTCTTTCCTCCGGGTGCGGTTTATTTGGAGAAGTCTTTTTTTTGGGTAGTATTTTTTTAATTCCCATAGCAAGAGAAGGCGGAATTAAATGTTTTGTTTTGCCATACAAGATTCCAAGAGGTGAGGCTTTATAAACGTTTTTGTACCAGTTAAATGTGGCTTTAGCTGTTTTTTTTGTGGAGGATATTGCTTTTGATTTTTTTTGTATTTTTCTCTCTTTTTGCTGCGCGTTCACAGATGAGATATTTGTTGCTATTTTTTTACCCAAATCCCTCTCTTTTGTGTGTGGGCTTATTTTCCCGATCAAAAATCCTAGTGGTGTGTATTTGTAAATACCACCTGTTTTGTTTTTTTTCCTTTCATTCGTTTTGTAGGTATCTTGCGATTTTGAAAGCTTTTTAGCAGGAGTTCTTGCCGTTATGGGCATGTTATTGGTTGTAGTTTGCTCAACAGGAGAGGAGGGAGTTGATTGACTGGTTCTCAAATTCTTTTCAATTGTTATATCCTTGTCTTGTGCATCTTCGGGTTTAGCATCAGAAGATGTTGAGGAAGGTGAAGCGGGATCTGTTTGAGGGGATGTGTTTTGGGATGTAAAACCTTGATCGCTTGATCCAATAGTGCCTGTTTCATCATTAGGATTAAAGTTGGTGTCTTGAGGTAAAGCGCTTGCCTCATTCGCATCATCAGTATATTTTTCCTTCTCTTTGTTGGTTTTTACAACATTCTTATTTGCTTCCTCTTCTTCGTGTTGTTCTCTTAGTCTTTTTTCCTTTTCTTTTTTCTCTTTTTCGCTATGTTTTTCTTCCTTTTTTTCATTATCTTCCTGCTGTTTTTCTGTTTGTTTGTCTGTTTCCTCCTGTTGCTCTGCATCATAAGAAAGCGCTTGAGTGAGGTCATTTATTTTTTTTTGAATTGCCTGCTTCTTAATAAGAGCCTCATCTGTTGTAAGTTCACCTCGAGTAACTGCGTGAGTAAGCTCTATCTCTTGAGCTTGAAGATTTTTAATATCACTACCAAGAGCTTTTGCCTTTCCCTCTGAATTGAGAGTGCCTGTGCCGGAGTTATTTGCCATATAGATTTAACATATTCATCCATTATTTATCTTTGTTTGCATTGTCTCCGCTTGTGCTGTTGGTATATTTGTTTGTGGGTTCTGCGGCACAGCAGGGACAACAGGAGCCGCTTCAACAGTAGGAGGGGCAGGTTGGGGTACAGGGGCTACTGCTGGTGCAGGAGTTGGTTCAGGCGTGCTAGGAACAGCAACCGGCTGCACGGGAACACCAGGTGCAGCCGCCTCTGTTTCTGCTTGGGCTGCTTGTTTGTCTGATTGATTAATGAATTGTTCTGCCGCTCCAGGATTTGTTCTTTGTTCCTCATCTAAAATATCCTGCGGCTTAGAGGTTACTAATTGATATTCAAAGTTTGATGCCAAAAACTGTGCGGTCAAATGGTTTTGCCCTGCAAAAAAAAGTCCCTCTCCAACCTGAGCGGTAAGTAAAAATTGCTTCTCGCCTTCAGATAGATTAAGCGTTGAGGCAAGAGTTTCCACCTCTGAGGAATTTTGTTTCAGTAGGATTTGCATGGAAGAATTAGATAAAATTGCTTTACCGTAGTCTGAGGATAAAAAGTCTTCTATGTCCTGGGTAAGAGTGGTAACACCCAAATAGTATTTTCTTGCGCGCTTAGCAATTCCCTGTAAAAATGCCGCGGAGTCAGGGTTTTTCATAAGGTACCATGCCTCATCAACTATTAAAATACGTTTTTTAAGTTTAGTCCTAACCCTATTCCAGATAAAATCCAAAATCACCTGCATTGCTACAGGTCGAAGAGACTCCTCCAGTTGTTTTATGGAAAAAACAGTAAGCTGATTTTTGACATCATAGTTAGTTTGTGAATTTAATAATCCGGCAAACCCTCCTTTAATGTATTTTTCCAGTCTAAAAGCTAAATCCTTTGCGTCTGCTTCTTCCATGTTCAGAAGAGTTTTGTATAGATCCTCAAGAATGGGAGGCTCATTTCCAAAAGTTGAAGGGTCAGGAATTATACCTTTTTGCTTATAGCATAAAACCAGTGCTCGGTCTAAAATTGCCTCCTGGGTTGGGGAAAATTCGCCAAGCATAATCTTAAGAAGTGAGTGAAGGGCTAAAAATTTTATTCCAAGCTGCGCTTCGGTTCTGTCGTCTGAAAGAAGGGCGAACGGATTAATTTTTACTTCAGAGTCCTTTGAGAAGGAGATATATTCTCCGTCAAGGCCGTGACAGAGGGCTTTATACTCATCCTCAGGGTCTATGATAAGAATTTCTGTGTCAAACATCATTTGGCGCAATACTTCAAGCTTTACTAAAAACGATTTTCCAGAGCCTGATTTTCCAAAAACAACCGAATTTGCATTTTCAAAGGAGAAGCGGTCCACAATGATAAGTGAGTTATTAAGCGTGTTTACACCATAAAAAATGCCGTTTGGCTGAGAGATTTCGTAGGATGTGAACGGAAACGTTGAGGCAACGGATGTGGTGTCCATATTCCGTGTGATGAACAATTTGTCCTCACCTAAAGGAAGTGTTGTTTTAAAACCATCTTCCATTTGAAGCGTTGCTGGTTTTATAACAAGTAAATTTGACGCAAGTAGGGAGGTCAGTTCATTAGTTTTTTTATCAAGCTCATCAACAGTTTTTGCGGAAAGCGTTACATAAAGCCCGAATTGAAAAAACCGCTCAAGTCCGCGCGCCAACTCCTCACGTAGAGCAATCGCGTCTTCAAGAGATGCTCTGACCTTGGGGTCAGGTTCTATGCCGTTTTTCATGTCTGATTCAATTGTTGCCTCCATTTCTCCGATTTTGCGTTTCAAATTGGAGAGAATATCCTTACTTTCGACAGGATATATAAACATAGATACATTCATGGTTTCCTTATAGTCTATGAGTATGGAGAGCCAGTTTGGGGAAACTTCACGCGGATAATCAATTACAATAAACGTTCTATAGAATGCGTCTCCTACCCTGATGTACTTAAAATCTACTTCAACTGATGAAGGAGCAAGAAGGTCTATCAGAGACACAGATCCGCTCTTTAATCTTTCAACTCCTCGTGCGACTTGTGGTTGTGTGCTTTCTGGTGTTCCATTAGCCGTTTGTGCAGTTGTATTTTTTTCTGTTTGTTTTTTCTTTCCAATTCCTAACATACTATAAAAT
Source organism: Candidatus Levyibacteriota bacterium (assembly GCA_018062815.1). Taxonomy (GTDB): domain Bacteria; phylum Patescibacteriota; class Microgenomatia; order Levybacterales; family GWA1-39-11; genus JAGORM01. The sequence goes on from JAGORM010000001.1 coordinate 17,952, forward strand.
AACCCCTTTCATTATGTGTAATAAGCGCTACACTATAATATTTTTAACGTCATTTGTTGAGAAGTCTACGTTCATAGTCGTTTGGTTGAAAAGTTCAAAAAATACCCGTCCTAATTCCTCTGCCTTAATGACTCTGCTTGAAAGACCGATTCGTTCAATCTGCGTCATAACATTTGTTCTTTTAGTTGCAATCGCCTCTGTAATCCGCATTTCATGTGTCTTTTTGTTGCCTCCTGATGTTGGCCCTAGCTCTAATGCGTTAAATGGGATTACCACATATGTTTTTTTATCCAATAGTCCGTCTTCTTTTATAAGCTCTTGAATGAAGTCTTTGTATAGTCTTAAGTGTTCAGCTACTCGTGCGTTTTGAGTAATTGTAATTTTGTGATCAAGGGAGGCAACATATGATGAAAGGTCAATCCTTTTGGAGACAATTACAATTTGGATCGCAAAAGAAAGAGAATTTAAAAGAGACATGTATCCATATATGCGCGCGTTTTGTTCGTCTTGCGAGAGTAGAAAAAAATTGACGGATGATACTTCCAGAATAGAGCATGCATTTTTTCCTTTCAGCAATACGGTATCATCCCGAATGTCTTCGATCTCAATAAATGATTGCGTTGTAGACTTAATTTTAGCCATGGACAGGTTTTATAGAGTATTATGTGCTACTCCAAATAATTCACGTCTTAATTTTTCGCGTTGATCAACGGATATTACCTGAATAGGTTGAGCCACTGATCCGTCAAGCGTTATTCTTTTGTCTTGAAAGTCCTGTTTTTTTAACGTGTCTTCCATGTGTAGCGTATACATTCCGTTTGGAAGCGGAGTTGCTGCTCTAAAAAAACCATTTGCATCAGTTCGGAACGTTCTAAGTGGCACATTTTGAGTATCAAGCACTTCCACAATGATATGAGGTAGCGGTTTTCCTCTTGGGTCAAGTATTTTGCCTTGTAAAATGTTTGCTATGTCTATGCCCCCCACAGACACTTGGGGAGGTGCTACTTGAGTTGTAGGTGGCGCTTCATCTGCTGCAGTAGTAGGGGTAGTAGTTTGAGCAGTTTTAACAGCGGGTGCTGTTTGGTTTGTAGTTTCCTGTACTGGAGGAATCGGAGTTTCCGCATGAGGGGTAGATAGTTTCTGTGTTTCAACTTCTGACACATGCGTAGCGTATGCAGGAGAAGTAGTTATCGCAGAAGCTTTTTTTTCATCTGCAATAACTTTGGTTGTAGCGCCGCCTTGTTGCATAGAACCATCTTTAAAAAGGTTATTTACGTTTTCTACCTGAGATTTTTCATCAGCATCAGGCTTAAAGTAAGAGCTTGCAAGTTGATTAAAAAGCTTTGCTTTTTGTACAGCTGCGCTGTCCTCAGAGGTTGAGCTGGTAATGTTAGTGTGAGAAGGAGGAATAAATGTAAAGTATGGCATTTGCGTTCCGTGTTTTTTATAAATATACTGATTTTCCGCGGGAATTGCCTTAAAAAAGTTGAAAAGCATTTTGTCCATAGGCCTTCCGTCAATAGGTACAAATGCCAGGCAAAGACCAACACCCCCTGAGAGAAACATAAATGGAAGCTTTAATAAAAATGGAATTGGAAAGAAATAGAACAAAAGTGCAAAAACCCCGCCACCTAAAAGATATAGAAACTGCTTTACCGTAACAGATCCTATAAGCCTAAATTTAAATCCTGTAACATCCTGCGGGATTGGGTGATTTTCCATATAGTACAGGGTATAACGTGAAACATATGCTTTCAAGATTATCAAAATAGGTCAAAAAAAAGATAATCTGTGCGTAGCGTGAAAAGCGTTGTGTTTTCTTGACATGCGCTTATGTTTTGCCGTACCATGAATAGTAGAATGTTTGTAGCGTTTCTGTTATTTTGATGTCAAGAAGAGTAGCATAAAGAATCCTATAATATCAGAATATAAATAGGTAAAAGACTCTTATGTAGGAATATTTTATAAACATGGAATTTACACAGGAAAAGAAAAAAAAGGTTGAGAAAATGATTGTTGATTCAATGATAGATGCGGTAGGCGCAGGATTTGTCCAGGAAGACGCTCTCCCCAATATTTCTGAGTTTGTATTAAGCAGGATGGATACTATAAAAAATGAAGAAGAATTAGTCGCATTCCTTATTGAGCTTTCTCAGAAATGGTCATTTTTCTTGCCGATTGAACGCTTCATTGAAGGGGAAGCAAAGGAAGTAGAAGATAGAAAATCAGTAGATAAGGCAGAAAATCTTATAAAAGGTGGACAATTAGATCAAGCGCTGCAGGTTTTAAAAGCTGCAGAGAAAGGAGGACTTTAAGTTTATGTCAGCACCAACATCACCAGACATGGGGAAAATAAAACAAGAGGCTATTGTACGAGCAATAACCGGTAAAATTGAATTGACTGATGCTGAGAAGGGGGAAAAACAGCATGAAATGGCGGCAAAGATTGCCGAGAAAAGCTTGAGAAAAAAACGCGGAGATGAGGGTAATGATCACGCTTTTATGGAAGGGTTAAGAAATCAAAAAAAAGGAGTACAAGAAATCCCCACAGGAGATGAGGTAAAAAAGGTAATTGAAGGTGCACATATTAGTGCTGAGGATAAAAACATTGCAGATCAAACAGAGGAAGTACTGCGGGCAGTTTTCTCAGGGGATAAGGCATACTTAGAGACTCAGGCAGCAAGAACAAGCGATTTTTTAATTGCTCCAATTCGGGAAATGATGGGAAGGGACCCTGTCTTTAAAGAGATAGCAGATGGTATTGACAAGAGCCCTGCTTCTCTAAACCAATGGGTTGATTTTGTCACGGAGCAGTTAGATTCAGGTCGCAGACCAGGAGATAACTTGTTTATGGATGATCTTCAGGCAAAATACAAAACGTTTATGGAGAAGGACAGAGAAGATTCCGTAAGTACTACGGTGATTCAAAGAAAACTTGAAAGGCAGTCAGCAAAGGAAAAGGCATTAAACGATCAGTTTGAATCAAAATTAAAAGAGGCTGGTGCGAATAGGGATAGGAAAAATGAATTTGCAAGTACAGAAAAGGGTGCAGGAAAAGATTTAATAGATTTAACACAGAAAGCTGATGATGAGAAGAATGATAGAGAGCGGATAGAGCGTGAGCTTGGCGCACTAAACTCAGATAGGGCAAGAGCACAAGAAGACGCTCTTAGCCAGAATAACCTCATAAGAAAAGACGCTGAGGTAAAGTTGCGTGAATTAAGAGATAGTATCTCTAAAAAGGAGATAGAGCTGACTCCATTTAAACAAACAATTGATAAAAAAAATGCCTTGATTTCTGAAAGAGACGGATTGGATTCTGCATATACAAAAATTTTAGACGATCAAGATAGTCTTGAAACTCAAATTGAAGTTGCGGGTAAAGAAAAAACAAAGATAGAGGCGCAGCTTGCAAATGCCGGAGGCGCAAAAGATAAAGAAAACTTTATAAAGGAGTTTAAGGCTATTATGGGAGACGCGTTTAGAGACACAATGCTTGCCAGATTTGACGCGGAGCAGGCAGGCGTCAGTGAATCCCTGAAGGAGTTTATAGAAGCAGCGCGCGATCCGCACGTTAAGGCAGCATTAGAACAACTTTGGGACAGTCATAATCGTTGGAAGGATTGGGATTCGGCTTGGAAGACCCGGCTAAAGATTCCTTATGGTCGTAAAGAGGAGCCTAAGATGCAAAAAGATCTTATGAGGGAAGATGTAGATATTTTACTCAAAGAGGGTCCTGAAGGTTTTATGAGAAGATTTCTTCATCAAAAGATGGATCCTGATACAAAAAACGCAAGTCATCCTTACGGAATGGTGTACTCAAAAGAAAAGATAGATGAACTGATTTCAGATAAAGACTTTATGGATGCCGTACAGCCAAAGGCTGCAGGATTATTGGTTCGTCAGGCTGTTAAGGCAGGTGTGCTGTCTGAGCGTCAAATGGCAGAGTTGAGAGATACAGAATGGGGAATGAGCGCAATTGAAAGCGCACTCATGATGGACAAAACAGCTGTAGAGAGCGGTAGGGCACACCAGGCAATAGACTACATAAAGAAACACCCAAAGTTTGCATGGTGGATGCTTTTCACTATCTTGTGGCCGCCGGCAGGGTTATTTGTTGCGGGAGCATATGCAGGTAAGGAAGTTGTCTCAGGGATGTTTTCAGGCAAAAATAAAGATCACGGAGGTCATGATAAAGCGCCTGTAAATGTTGAGCCGCCATCTTCACCTCAGGCAGTACAATTGCACCCCGCGCCTGCTCATTAGAAAAAAAGACACTTTCAGGGGAAACGTTTATGTTGTTTGTATTTTATTGTGTTTTAGGAGGACTCAACAATTGATTTAACCCTACTCCCGTGAACTGAGACAAGAGATTTATCATGACAAATGACAGCATGATTATCACTAGCCCAATAATTGCGTAAGTGAGTCTTTTTCTTGCGTTGTCCACTTTTTCTTTATCTCCTGAAGATGTTACATATTGGTAGCCTGAGTAAATGATAAGAAATACGGCAACCACGCCGGATAAGATGAGCGCTGCATTAATTACATTTTGTAGTACAACCCACACGCAAGATAAGGTAGCCACCCCTGTTCCGTTTGGGTCGCCTTCAATTTTTTTGACACATGATCCCCAATCTTTTGTAAATAAATCCATATGCTTTTAGCATAAAACAAATATGAGAGATAATTCAAGGGGAAAGGCAAGTAGTGCAGTACTATTGATTTACCGAGGGACTAGGGCCATTTCGAAGTGAAGGTATTTCAAATCCAGTAGTAAGGTAATTACCTGTAAAGATGTAAAGGACAGCGTTTATAATAACGTAGGCTAGTATAACTATAATAAGTCCCACAATAGCCGCAACTATAGTAGAGCGTGCAGTATCAATTTTCCCTTTATCTCCTCCTGAAAGAATCCACCTGACGCCGCCATACAAAAGGAAAATAAGGGACAGGACAATTCCAATAACTATAATAGCGTTTATAATAAAAGCAATCAGTTCATTTGGTGTCACATCAATATTTCCGATTGATTTAGGTGACTTAATTATTATAGGTTCAATAGTATCAGCAAAGACTGGAGTTGCTGTAACTGACATAAGAAGCGTACCAAAAGAAACTGACGCGGTATTTATAACTTTTTGCAGACTCATATAATTATTAGAACATGTTTTTTTTTGCATGTCAAGAAGCGTTATTATTTTCCTAACTCTTGCAGTACCTGCGCACCCAGAATAAAGCCTATAATTCTTACAATAGTAAATGACAGAAGGATTATGATAAGCCCTACAATTGAATACGTGATAGTACGCCTAGCGCGGTCAATTTTAGTTTTGTCTCCTTGAGACGTAATCCACAAAACACCTGCATACAGCATAAAGATGAGAGAGGCAATAATTCCTATTACAACTATCATTCCTAATCCAAAACTAATAATATCAGACGGAGCACTTGCTCCTGACGGGATGTTTTCAGGAGTTTGTACCTCTCCATACCCTGGTAGTGTTAAAGATAAGTATTTCATATTATTGAAGGCCAGGTATTCGTAAAATGTTTACACCAATAAACTCAAGTATTGCAATTGAGAGAATAATAAATATTAATCCTGTGATTGCAGCGGTTATTTGCTCACGTGCTTGTCCCACTTTTTCTTTATTTCCCGCGGATGTCATAATGGTGTATCCTGCGCGGATAAAGAAGAGAACAGCAGCTACTCCTCCGATAGACAGCACTATGGTAAATATGTCGCGTACAAAAAATTGAGGCTCAGTGCTGATTTTTATCCCAAGAGCAGTTGGAATTTTTTTACAATACCCAGTTGCTTTATCAATATCAACAGGATCGCAAAGTGGTCGGGGAGGGAACCATGGAATTGTGGCTCCCAACTCCTTGCCATATGGGTCTTTTATGATTGTACCTATTGAGCCTTCTCCTCCTCCACGGGCTATAGTAAATGTTATAAAATACAGAGTGAAATCGTTAGGCTCACAGGTGATACCATTTTTGTTTTTCTTTAAATCTCTCCCGTCTTTAATTTTTAATATATATTTCCCCTCAGTAAGTGTTGCAATAACATTTCCGTCAGAGTCTTTTGATTCAGGGCTTAAAAAAATGGTGGCTTTTCCTGTGCTTGCTTTTGGGTCTGCGCCTTTTTCAACAAGAAGGCATTTAGGCTCACTTCTATAGTCATTATCCATTCCCTCAATCTGCATCCAGTAGTCATTATATATGTCCTCATTTTTCCCCGATTTAATGTTTCTTCCTTTCAGCTCTACTAAAAAATCCCAACCTTTTTTCATGTTGTCGGTATTAAGAAGTTTATTTTTCTCATCTCCCTTAGGGAGTACAACTTCAGGGTAAAAATGACTGACATAAAAGTCTGCGTGCGCTTTTACGTCATTCGGATTGACGCTCTTACTATCTTTCCCCTGTGACAGATAAACATGATAAGTTTTTCCTGCATGGAACCAATCTCCATCTACCAGGTTAGTGCTTTCTGTGCAGTCTTCTTTTAGAGTTTTTTCTCCGTCCCCGCACAGCTTTGGTAGTATGATAGTCCCGTTTGAAACTGTTGCTTCATTCCAATCGTCATCGCTGCAGTCCTCCGGCTTACTTTTAAGGCAATAAAAATATTTGGAATTTTTTGTAGGATTAGAAATATTTTTAAAATACACTGAAACAAAAGGAACGCTTTCGTCTATATATGGCTGGTTATTTTTCTTATCTTTTTCAAGTCCACGTGTAGCACCTAACCCTTTGCAAATGTAATAAGATTCAGAAGTTATACAGTCTTCAAGTGTGGGGTTATTGATTTCATCCAAAAATCTGTCTTCGTTAGTGTTCCCTTGTTCATCAGTGCAGGAGGTATTTGTAAAAAGATTTGCATCATCAATAGTTGCCGGAAATTTGCCGCCTAAAGTTCCCAGGTATGTGCAAATCGTGTTGCACGCTGTAGGGTTATCACCGGTAGCATATACGGTTGAGAGATCTTTCATTGAAACCAGAGTTCCCTTTACGGTTTTTTGTACGTTTTTTTGACCGGTGCAGACATCACTATAGTCACGTCCGGTAAATACAACACCTGCCGCGAATGTAGGGGGAACGTAGTACAGACAGATAAGAAGGAAGAAAAAAAGGATAAGTTTCTTCATACCTTAATCATAGGGGTTTGCCCTTTCTAAAGTCAAGAAATTTATGGAACAAAGCGGTATCCTCGGCCCTTTATAGTTATAAGGTGTGTCGGGTTATTCGGGTCTTCTTCAATCTTTCGTCTGACTCTGTATATAATTTGGTCTAGTGCTTGGTCAGTTACACCTTCCCGTGTTTTTTCATCTGACCATACGGATCCAATTATTTCCTCTTTTGTGCATACCTTATCAGTGTTTTGAATTAAAAATCTCAGCAGCTTAAATTCTGATGGAGAGAGAACATCAGTTAGTGATTCGTTTCCGTCTTTTATCTCTTGAGTGTTTGCGTCAAGCGTTATTTTTTCAGTTGCAGGATTTGGGAAGTGAGACAAATTTTTTAAAAACAAAGGTATTTGAATCTCCCCATTTTGGATTAGATAAGAGCGTTGTAGAAAGGAATCCGCGGAAGCTCCAGCAGGGGATTTAAGAAGTATTTTTTGCTCTATCGGTATTAGTGAGTTCCAGATTTCAATCAATGCTCCTTGAATTGCTGCTTTTGACAGCAAAAAAGCTGATAAGTCTTCATATTTTTCTTCCTCCCCAAGTACTGTTTCAAGTGCAATTCTGGACAATTTTCCGTGTCCTGCGGTGAGTTTTAGGATTTCTTTTTTTGTATTTTCTGACGCTTTTCTTCCGCTGGTTTTTTCAAGATAGGAAAATCTAAAGTCATTAGTTTCAGGATCTGAAATAGGTAGAAATACCTGGTTTCCTACAACAAATTCATAAAAGTCAGAAAAAATAGAGGGTTCCAGTAGATCTTCCAGGGGGCGGGTAGTTGAAAAAACCGCTGAAAATCTGTATTTTGCCCTGTTTCTTAATACCCGTAAATTAGTAAAGAAATGTTCATTTATGCAAGGAAAGTATGTGTCAAATCTGTCAAAAAGTAAGACTATAGTTAGCTCCCGTTCTATGGATAAGTAGTCAATTGCGCGTTTTAATGCCTGGAAAAGGATTAATTCATCCTGAAAAGAAACCGCTTCCTTGAGAATTGTGTTTATAGCATCTTGATCTTTGTCCATTTTCCGCTCTGACAGGGAATAGGAAAGGGAGATTAGGATAAATTTCACCAATTCATAAAAACTTCTGCCCTTTATTTCTGACAAGTCCATGTACACAAAGTGGTACCACTTATAGTTTTCCCCTAAGTGTAAGGTTCTGAGAGCGTTGTTATACGCTAAAAGCCTTAGAGTGTTTGACCGTCCTACGCCGGGTAGGCCTAATACCTGTGCTGAGTTCCCTTTTTTAATATATGAAAGAATTTTATCTATCTCCGGTTTCCTTGCGGACGGAGGGTATAAAGACTCAAAATGCACAGGTTCAGAGGTTGGAGTAGCCATATGTTAGTTTATTGTAAGCTACCTATAAGGATAATATCAAGTTTGCAGGCGTATTTTCTCATATACTTGCCTCATGAATGAAAGATTGTTGCCACAAGAATTGACAGCGGGAAGGGTATCTTCTACACTTAATGTAAGGAGTACTATGCCAGAACCACAGAAAGAAGAATTCAATATTCCCAAAAAAATTGATAGACAGCCACTTGTTGCGGGAAGTACTTCTCCTCGTCCAGAAACTATGCAGGAGCTTATGCGTGGGCAGGCAGAACGTGAGGCAGCCCGTGCCATAGTGGAGGAGGCCAGGAAACAAGGAAAATCATTGTCTGAGGATCAAAAAAAGATTGTTTTTGAATCTGGTTTTAAACCAACTATTTATGGAGGTGCTGATGTTCCTGAGAATGATGACTATAATCCAGACAATGGAGAAGGTGAGGAAAATCAGAGGCCAGAGGTTGCAAGAAGGGGTTTTGAATTGAGACCTCCACGAGGTGTAGCTGCCGACAAACAACTTCTTGATGAAATAGAAAAATTTAATAATGTCAGTGAATTAGGTGTTGATTTTGATGATCTTAAACGCGAGGCTGAAAAAATTATGGATCTTCAGTCCTCAGACCCAAACAACCCAATTACGTCAGAGCAAAAACAGGACCTGATAAGACAGCTTTCAAAAAAAGGACAAGAAATAGCGGCGGCAAGAATGAATAACCCGGATAGATTTGGGTTTTATCTTGAAACGCAGGATTTGCGTGAATTAGATAGTGACCCTATGTCATGGTTAGATTCTCAATTCGGTCAAATATACGACTTGTCTAAGGCGGGAAGTGAGTTGGATTCTCCTATTTTGCAACGTGTACAGACAGAGGTGGGAGAGGCATCCGCTTATCTTCAGAAAAAATTTGGAAAATTCAGAAAAGAAGGAATAGAAAATGCAGCAGACATTGAGCGCGCAAATAGAGAGAGTAAGTTGCTACTAGAGTTTAATGAAACGTTTGCTATCAGGTTAAACCTTATTTTTGCAAGAACGGCAATTGACCAAAGGGGTATGGAGCAAATACAGGGAGCGGTAGGAAGGCTAAGGACATTAGGATTTGCAGGAGCGCAAGCTTTTGATAACGGGGCAGTTGGCGCTATGTATAACCGTATGGAAGCGATGCTTGGAAACTTGCGACTAGCTGAGGGAGGGCGTGAGCATCATCTTAACCCTGCATCCTTAAACAAGCTGCAGGATAAAACTATAGATGAGCAGATAGAGCTTGCAAAAAAGGGAGTAGGCATATTTGCAGGTAAATATAAAGAGATCTTATCAGATCCAAAAAAGCAGAATAATGCTGATGATGTTTTAAAGCGGGAGATTACCAGATCAGTTAGAACGGCTTATGACATTTTAGTTGTATCTCAGAGAGTTGCAATTGTTGCTGCGAGGGGTAATTTTAGAGGAGACAGACAGCAGTACTTTTCTGATAACGGAGGAGCATTTGCAGTATTCAATTTAGAGCAAATGACAATTAACAAGTGGGATTTATTAAATCATGAAGAGCAGGAGTTCTTTGATTTTCTCAAGCTTGACATGGCAATTAATAATAAAAAGGGGATAGATGTCTCAAAGCTAACACGTGAACAATTGTTGGATTTAGGGGGGAGATTGTTTAGGGATTTATATGTGGTTCCTGATTTTTATTCATCCTCATGGAGAATGAATGGAATGAGAGACCAATTGGGGCGTGTAATTCAATATAAAGCGGAGAACGATAAAATGATTGAAAAGTTTATCGAAAGTTCTAATTTTACTCCGGCTGATGAAAATCTCAGAAGTTTGCAGGAGCAAATGAGGACACAGATCCAGAATTACATGCAGGTATGGGATGAACTGAACCCTGTGCAGGGAAGGGTACAGGGAGACAGGGAAATAGCACAAAGACAAATTTCCCGTCAGATGTTTGAGAAGACCTTAACGCGTGAGCAAAGAGAGTTATGCCTTAATACACTTACACAGGATGAGAAGGCGAATGTTTTAAACACTACAATAAAAAAGGCTGGTACACAATTAGGGAAAGAGATTGGAGATTTTGCCTTATTTGTACAGCTAAAACAGAGCTTGGGGCATTTAGGGCACAATGCTGGTTCAGCGCAGGAAATAAAGGATTATAGAGCTGGGGTTTGGGGAAAGATTCAAAAATTTAAAACAGAAGATATTATGCAGTTGATAAGAGGCCGGGCACGACCGGATATATATACGGAAGACTACAATAATCTACGTGAGTTGTATACTCTTTTTGAGAGAAACGATTCAGAATTGGGGATATTAACAAATGAGCAAAAAGAATTGCAAAAAACGGGGGGGATAGAGGCATTTCATACATATGATAAATTTATTGAGAAATATGGGTCTGTAATACAGGCAATACGTCAAGATGCGATGCGAAACGGTTTAACCGGTCCAGAGCAGGTAGATATGGCTAACTTAAGCCCTCGACATGTGGAGATGGTGAACAGAATGTTAGGAGGGAATGGGGCAGCGGTTACTCTCCAAAATATTTATAAGGACATGAATGGGTTTATAAATCGTCATAATATTATTAATGATTTTGTTACAAGTCAAAAGTATATAGATCTTTACAATAGAGTAATAAACGTAGAGGATGTAATGCTCGACACTCTTGAATCAATACCTGAAAATGCAGGATTCCAGAAGTTGTCAGAGTATTTTACTGCAGAATCAGGGGCAGATGCTTTGAAACGCAATTTTAATGATATAGGAAATGCAGTTAATGCAGGAAACGCATTCATTAAATTTGTTACAACTGAAGATAAGGAGGGCAGATTTAAAGAATCCAAAGCTATGAAAAGCGCTGTGGAGGCATATAATGGTCGTACAAATGGAGCTGAAGTTATGCGATTTACTTACGGGACAGAATTGTTATACGCAACTCAATATTATTGGATTAACACCTTGCGTTTAGGCGCACTGCCATTCAGAAAGCCAAGCTCCATGAAGCAGGAGCATTATGGTATTGGTGCAAAGTCTTTGACACGACAAGATGTACGAGGGGATTTGGATCATCATAAAACAGAATTTGTAGGGCGCGGATCCGATGCTGATAAGTGGTTTCTTCAACTGGAGGAGTTGACGGGAACAGATATGAAGTCCACAATGAAAAGAAACGCGCTAACGCTTTTGATATACGCGTTTTTAGGGATTGTTATAGGAGCTCCGGTAGGTGCAGCCTCCGCAGCATTAGCAGGAGCACAGAAAGGATAAAAAGTAAAAATATTATCTTCCAAACATTCCCCTAAGGAATTTTTTGCCTGCTTCTGCTGCGTGGAGTTGACCATCTTTGCCATACTCTGCTTTTGCTCCAAATGCCATTTCCTTAACCCCACTAATTCCTTTTCCTCCTACTGCCTGAGAAGCACCAAATGATGTTCTAATATCTTTCAACCCAAAGTCCATAGCGCCAACTGCTTTTCTGGTACGGTCTAATATGCTTGGCATGGATATAATAAAGCCAAAACCTATAAATGCAGCCAGGGCAGGGCTTCCACCGACAGCGTCTCCTATAAGTGGAGGAGAAAATAGTCCGCCCTGATTCCCCACATTACTCATAATAGTTTTTCCAAGTAGTATTACCCCAAATGCCATAGGAAAGACTGATAAATGGCCCATAAGATGCCTTATCCAAGTAGAAAATCCTAATTTACTTCCCGGAAATATTCCGGCAGTTATCCAAAGCGGGGCAACTATTACGTCAATTAACACATAAATAAAGGACTTAATAAGCGTAAACCATACCCTAAATAATGAGAAGATAATAGCAATAAGGATAATTAAAAATGTAACAATTGTAAAAAGACTGATAATTGCCGCCCTGAAGAACGATTCCACAAAATTACATCCACCCCCCGCAAACATTCCCCCTATTGGAGTATCTCTTAACCATCCTCCCAATCCTGGTACCCATCCCAATGCCCCTAACCCTACTGTTGCTCCTACCTTACCCAGGTCTACCACCCCGCACCCAATAGAGCTAACGGCGTTAAAGGGGGTGAAGAAGACCTGGAAAAAAGATGAAATGGTTGACTCTAAAAAGTCTATGGACATATTTCCTAAAACCTTACTAACCCCAAATGAAGTTTGTCCTGCAATCCCGATTATCCCTGGGATATGAGTAATACCAATTACGTTTGGAGTATCTATGCTAAAAGATTTGTTTACAACGCCAAATACGGTGGATGAGGTATTAACATTTGTAGGTATAAGACTATTAAAAGTTAAGATAACAAGATAAAGGGATACATACATAAGGTCTATAAGAAGTCCTGCAATTGCGTATGAAAAAGTGACTAAAATAAGAGCTACTATTAGTTTTGGAATTTGGTTTTGAATACTCATAACAGTACGCGCATCAATTTTTACTCTAAACATGATTGCAAGTCCAACAATGGTAAATGCCAAGACAAACGCGAGATAAGAAATATCTCTAAATCGTGCCCAAATTCCAAGAAGAGGGCGCAATCTATCAAATCCTACCCCGGTTTCCTCTGGATTATTTTGTGCATAAGCGCTGCGTGCTACCCCAAAGTTTCCAGCCATGTATGTTGCATAATCTACCCCTGAAACAGGCAGCATAAATGTTTCTCCTATAAGTCTTCCCATAATTTGCGTTGCTCCACCTCCTTGGGTTTCATATCCTATTTGCCCACTATTTACATCTACTCCCAAACATGTTTTTTTTGGGTCTAGGGGGTTATATCCTGAAAGTATGCAGACAGTGCTTGATAAGGTGTTGATAATGGCTGATTGAGTAAGAGTATTAAGATTTTGAGGAGCTTGAGAGTTAACGTTTCCGTATAATATTTGACTGTTCGTAGTTGGGGCAGTGGTAGTTGTGGGCGTAGTAATTGTCGGTGCTTGAGCAAGAATGGGTTTTATGCTGCTTATTACAAGAAAGAAGACAAGAACGTATAGAATATGTTTTAGTTTATTCATAGGGCAGGTAGTTTTAGTATGGCTCAGAATGCAATAAAAAGTCAAGGAACATATAAGTAGGGGTTTTAATTGACAACTATATATAAAACAGGGTATCATGCGACTAGGTATGAAATTAAAAATTGCCATCCTGTTTCTTATAAGCTTTGTTTTTATATTTGTGAAAACAGCCGCAGCGCAGGTAATAGAACTTTCCCCAACCATTCCTGTATCCACCCCTACCGCAGTTGTTCAAACTGTAGACTACCAGCTTCCATATCCAGGTCTTCTCCCAGATAACCCTTTATATATATTTAAGGCGGCACGTGATAAGGTCGTAGAATTTCTTATTTCAGACCCGGTTAAAAAAGCAGAATTTTATTTACTCTCATCAGATAAAAGAGTTAACACAGGTTATTATCTTATTATAAAAGGGAAACATGACATGGGGATGTTGTATATTTCAAAAAGTAATAGTTATTTAAGTCTTGCAAATTCTGCGACTGCACAAAGCGGAGAAAATGGAAAGAGTATCCGTGACAGATTAGACTTATCTGTTAAAAAACACATAGAGTTACTAAACTCTTTAACTAAAAGAATTGATAAAAAAAATAGCACAAAACTTGCAAATGAGATTAAGAGACTAGAAAAATTTCAAACACTTATTAATAAGAAGTAGTACTGTCTTCAGCCTTTCAAATCTCACATCTGGAATTATTTGAAATTATGTCTTGTCCCTCTGGGAATTGTCTCATTTTTGTGTCTAACGGTTTATAACTAGAACACATTAAATACTCAGCGGAAAAATGAAAAATCTCTCAAATTTCTTACATAAAAAAAGTGAGGCTAAAAAAAGACCTGCATGTTTTTGATACAGTAGTTACCTGTTGACAGGATAAATATAGTGTCTTACCATAGTTTTTGGCACTAAATATGGTTTAAGCCTATGATAGCCAAAAAATCAATTAGGCAAATCGCAAATTGAAAACTAATACAGAATGCATTGTCCATATTGTACAAGTCAGGAAACAGAAGTAGTTGAAACAAGAGTAGGTGAGGACGGCACAAATATCAGACGCAGAAGAACATGTGCCAGTTGTCAAAAACGCTTCACAACATACGAAAGAATAGAGAACATACCATTAATTGTTAAGAAAAAAGACGGGAAACGGGAACAGTTTGACCGGGATAAATTGCAGAAGGGAATGATCACGGCAACACAAAAAACAACAGTTACAGTTGTAAACATAACACAAATCGTAGATGAAATAGAACGGGAACTAAGGGGAGGAGAAAGCGTTGAAATTGAAAGTAAAAAGATAGGGCAATTAGTTGCAGCTAAACTTAAAAAAATAGATAAAATAGCTTATATTAGGTTTTCAAGCGTTTTTAGACAGTTTGTAGATTTAGAAGATTTTCAAAAAGAATTACAAAAGCTAATAAAATGACACAACTTACAGGACTTTCACAAAAAGTATTCATGGATCGGTATTCCTTAAAAGATAAGGAAGGTAATCCGGTTGAGAAAACCCCAGAAGAAATGTGGAGACGAGTTGCCCGTGGGATCGCGGAAGTAGAGCCTCAGGATAAAAGAGCCGAATGGAGAAAGAAATTCTATAATGTAATGAAAGACTTTAAGTTTCTGCCAGGAGGTCGTATTTTTGCGGGGGCAGGAACCGGGTATGACGTTACTTATTATAATTGTTTTGTTATCCCAAGTCCTAAAGATTCAAGAGACGGAATATTAGATAATCTTAAGTCTATGATAGAGATTATGGCGCGTGGCGGAGGCGTAGGTCTTAATCTTTCATCTTTACGCCCTCGTGGGGCACGAGTTAAAAAGGTAAACGGTTTTTCATCAGGCCCTATCAACTGGGCAGAACTATATTCCCTTGCAACAAAAGACATAGTCCAACAGGGTGGTTCCAGGCGCGGTGCTCTTATGCTCATGCTTCATGATTGGCACCCTGACATAGAAGAATTTATTACTGTAAAACAGGATTTAACTCGTATAAATGGGGCAAATCTTTCCGTTTGTGTTTCTGATGCGTTTATGGAGGCAGTCAAAAAAGATGCAGACTGGGATTTGTTATACCCAGATCTAGATGATCCTCTCTATGATTCTCATTGGGATGGGAACCTGGATGAATGGAAGAAGCTTGGAGGAAAGGTAAAAGTGCAGAAAACCATTAAGGCAGCAGAGCTATGGAACCTCATTTGTGAGGCGGCTTGGCGATCAGCAGAGCCAGGCCTCCACTTTTTAGAGAGATCCAATAAAAGATCAAATACATACTATTTTGAGAAGCTTATCGCAACTAATCCTTGCGGAGAGCAGCCGTTATCTGCATGGGCGGTCTGTAATTTAGGCGCTATGAATCTGGTGGCTTATGTAAAAAATGAGAAATTTGATTATGAAACTTTCGGTGAAGATGTAAAGGTTGCAATGCGATTTCTGGATGATGTTATTGATTCAACGTATTACTTCCTCCCTGAAAATGAAAAATGCGCAAAAGATATACGTAGAACTGGTCTTGGGATAATGGGATTAGGAGATGCATTAATCATGATGAAGTTAAGATACGGCGCAGAAGAATCTCTTCCGGTAATTGAAAAAATCTTTAAAACTCTTCGGGATAACGCATATGTTGCTTCATCGGACATAGCAAAAGAAAAAGGATCATTCCCTATGTTTAACCGTGAAAAATACCTAGAAGGTTATCACATTAAAGCACTTCCAAAACAAATCCGTGATAGAATTTCCAAAAATGGAATTAGAAATGCTGTGCTATTAACAATTGCTCCAACGGGTACAACAAGTCTTTTAGCGGGAACTACATCAGGGATAGAACCGGTGTATGAATTTGAATTTGTTAGACGCTCTAAATTGGGAATAGATAGGTTGTATCATCCGCTCTATGACCAGTGGAGAAAAGATCATCCGGAAGAAAAGCGTCCATCATACTTTGTATCCGCAAATGATCTTGCCCCTATGGATCATGCAAAGGTTCAGGCGATTGCACAGCAATACATAGACTCTTCAATCTCAAAGACCGTAAATGCTCCCAACGCTCATACTATTGATGATGTAAAAACGCTTTATATGGCAGCATATGATTTGGGTATGAAGGGAATTACCTATATGAGAGATGGATCACGTCAGGGAGTTTTATCCCGGGAAGAAAAGAAAGAGGAGCTGCCTGCAGGTGAGGCAGGGAAAAAGGAGGACTCAGTAGTTGTTCCTCCTGCAAAGTCTCCTATTCTCCGCCGCCCTATGGTAATGCGCGGGTTAACTTATAAAACACAAACCCCATTGGGAGATGCATTTGTAACCATAAACAGCGATGACAATAATAATCCATTTGAGATGTTTGTAACTATTGGGAAATCTGGATCGGATGTAGCTGCTATGGCTGATGCGTTAGGAAGAATTATTTCATTAGTATTACGTCTTCAAAGCCCAGTTGATTCCCGTGAGCGTGTCAGGCAGATTATTGCGCAGCTTTCAGGGATTGGCGGAGTGCGTTCTGTTGGGTTTGGTCCTAATAGGGTTAGGTCAGTTCCAGATGCTATGGCAAAAGTGCTTGCTGAAGAGTTTGAATTTAAGGTGAATGGAAGAGTGGTAGATTCACCTAAAACCGCGACCCCTGCTGATGCAGCGCCAACTACAGCTAATGGTGGAGCAAGCTTGAGCGCTACTGGAACACCAGTCATTAATGCTGATGCAGTAAGTAAACCGTCACAAGAGGCAAAAATTGCAACAGTTGAGCAGTTGCCTTTGGAGGCAGCAGAAACGCATTCTCATGCAGACGTATGTCCGCAATGTGGGGTAGCTTCATTTGTTCATGAAGAAGGATGTTCCAAATGCTACTCTTGTGGTCATGCCGAATGTTAATGAGGCAGATCAATGAGCTTAGCACAATAAGGTTAAAACAATATATATAGGTAATCCAAGTGAGATTCTTGGGGTGTGCCGCAACTGTCAATCCCGATTAAATCGGGATAAACCCAGAAAACTATATATTTTGCCCTTCCCGAGCAGGAAATTTTTTTTGGCAAAATAGACTTCTTACAACCTCGGGATAAAATTTTGTTTTAAATTGTAGTATTTATTACCATGCCAATATATACAAAAACCGGAGATCGCGGTAAAACGTCACTCTTTTCAGGAAAGAGAGTTTATAAAGATGACCTTAGAGTAGAGACATATGGGACACTAGATGAACTAAATTCTGCTATTGGACTTAGCATTTCTTATATATCTAATACAAATAAAAAGAGTAAATATATAGCTCACATACTTACAAGCGTGCAAACAACCCTTTTTTACATTGGGTCCTACTTTGCTGACCTTTCAGATATAGTAAATGACATTGATTTTGAGAAAGAACTTAAAACCTTTGAGGATTCGATAGATCACATGATTTCTGAAATGCCTGCTTTTAATAACTTTGTGTTGCCTGGTGGGGGACAGGCAGGGGCCAGTTTGCATGTAGCAAGAACCGTTGCAAGACGCCTAGAGCGCCTTACGGTACGACTTAATAAACGCGATAAAGTTGATCCGCAGGTTATTAAGTATATAAACAGACTCTCAGATCTTTTGTTTGCTATGGCCCGTTATGCAAACTTTATAGAACGCAAAAAAGAAACAATTTGGGAGAGATAAAAATAATAATCAAAAATTATGAACTATGAATTGGGAAAAACTATTGAACCTTATGCGCAATACAGGCAAAGGTATAACGTTGCGTCTCCTGTTAGGTTTCAGGAAAAAGAACTAAAAAGACAAGGAAATTTAACTAAAAGCGAAGCTGAACCTCAAATTCCGTTTCTTGCGCATGCTATTGATGAAATAAAAAATCAGGGTACGAAAGCGTTTTATATGCTCCCAGATACAGGCTTTCAGGTTCAAACTCAGGTGGATCTATTAATAGAAAACTATAAATCAGGAGTGCCTCTTTCCGAGTCACTAGCTCAAGTTCATCAAGATATTCATCATTTTAAAATAGAGTATTTGGTTGAACAGCCTGTCTTTGCTATTCCGCTAGAATTCGCAGAGTATGAGGGGGAAAAGAGGTTGGTGGGCAATTTCTATAACGGCAAGCCATTAGTGGACGCGACCAGTAAAGAAGAGAGGCATGGTGTGGTAAAGGAAATGGTAAAGAAAGTAGAAGACCATTTGAAAGATGCTAAGCCGGGAGCGGGAGCAATGTTTATAAGCGGAAACGGGTGGAGTGGGTACGAGGGTATTGAGTATCCCGATGCGCAGACATACTGCTATCAAGTACAGAAAGACGGAAGTATCAGAAGCTTTACCTTAAAGACAGATCTTAATATCTCTCAAAACGAAGAAGTTATGCGGCGGTTAGGGGTTTCTTCAGACGCTTTTTCTGCTGAAGTAGACGATAAAAATAGAGTTAAGCGGCTTTTAAGAAATGGACTATTTTTTGATTCAAAAGATGATATAACCACTGAAAATATAGCTAAAACATTAATGCAAGTTAAAGGAATAAATGTGGCCTATAAAGATTCTATGGGGAAAGCACGGACTTTTACAGAGATGTTTGATCTTTTGAAAAACCCAGACCCATTATTAAGCATAGAGGATAAGCAAAAAAAATTAACTGATGTTTTAGATAACTATATAGAGCATAGGCTGGGTAATTTTGACACCCAAACAGAAGAAGATATAAAAATTGCATTGGGATATACAATTCTTTCTCTAATGCATGAGGTTCGACCTAGCCAAAAAGATAAAAAAATGCATGAAGGCATAGGGTATAGTGCCTCAAGAAGTGCCCTTGTCTCTTTGTCACCGCAGAATATGCTCTTTGAACTTCAGCAAATTGGTGGGTGTGCGGGTGGCGGAAAGAAGAATAAGTCAATCGTTGACTCTTTAACGCCTAGAATAGGAAATAATATGCTCGATTTAAATCAGGAATGGTTTACTTGTCCTAAATGCTCATATAAAGCAGATGGTCCTATTGGTAATACTTGTCCTGGGTGTAATCTTACAAAAGAAGATTATGCCTCAGAGGAAGGAGTAATTGTTTGTGACTAATACAGCAGATATAGTAAGTTGCAATGAGTGTTTTAAGATAAAATGCCGGGGATGTGGCTGGGAGCCGGATAGCTCCCAAGTTCTTCTTATCCAAAAAGAAATTCTAACCGCGTGTCCTGATTGTGGTTGGAAACCGAAAGACTAAGATATTAACTTTAAAAAAAGGTTATTTGACATGATACAATTCACTCATGTCCCAGAAATTACCCCTTGATGAATTTCTTAAAACATTTGAGAAGGTACCCCGCGTTGCAATTAGTCTACTTATTATTGACCAAGACAGGAGAGTTCTTTTAACCAAGCGCTCAATTAATCCCGGGAAAAACACATGGCATCTTCCTGGAAGCTTTATATTAAAAGGGGAGAGGGTAAAGGATTGTATAGCGCGTATCTTAAAAGTTGAGCTTGGATTTGAGGGTAGTTTTAGATTTAGGGTAGAAAATGTATTTGAAGATTTAGAAAAAGATCCACGGGGGCACATAATAGATATGATTTATAGAGTAGAGGGGGATATAATTCCTCATGTCACAGATGAGACAGAGGAGGTAGTCTATTTTAGTATCATGCCGGACAACATAGGATTTAACCACAGAGAAGTTCTTCAGGTTTTAGGGTATAAATAAGTATAGTTTAGCCTCAAAGTATGCACTACAGCCCGTAGTAAATGACACAAAATGTGGATAACAAGTTTATAAAATAAAAGAGTAGTCCTGTAGTATGAATAGTAAAAATATAAATATTTGTTGAGCGTCTTTATTTGCAAATAAACTATATACTATATATATGTTTAGCTTCGTTTTAGACTTTATATTTCCAAAGAAATGTGTAGGCTGTAAAAAGTATGGATCTTATTTGTGTGACGTATGCTTTTCTTATATAGAGATTTTTGAGCAATATGTTTGTCCTATGTGCCTAAAGTATTCTATTACCGGAGAAACGCATCCTGGTTGCATTACGCCTCTTTCTTTAGACGGGTTAATATGTGGGGTGGTATACAAAGGGGTTGTTAAAAAAATGATTTTCAGACTTAAATATAGTCCTTATGTTTTGGATATAGGTACTACTATGGGTAGAATTGCAGTTGATGCTGTAAGCCAAAATGAGTTATTTCATAGGGTACTCTCCTCCCATCCTATAGTTGTAGAAGTTCCTCTCTCTGCTAACAAGTTAAAAAAAAGAGGTTATAATCAGGCAGAAATTTTAGGTCAATTTTTGGCAGATGAATTGGATATTTATTTTTTGAAAGAAATACTGGAAAGAATTAAACCAACAAATCCTCAATTTAAGTTGGATAAAAAAGAACGACAAAGAAATGTATTGGGCGCATTTGAAGTAAATAAAAAACACAGGAATATGATAAAAAATAAAGACATACTATTAGTGGATGATGTTTCCACCTCCTGTGCCACTTTAAAAGAATGCGCAAAAATTCTCAAAAGAAACGGCGCGAAAAAGGTATATGGAGTAACCTTTGCCCGTGAGATTTAATCTGCATGTTGTTCTTCTTTATCGCTTGGAACTGATACCATGAATAAAAGCAAGTTGTCAGGGGGAGACCTCATCCAAACAACGATTTGCAGCTAGGCGGTAGCTCTGAATACCCCTGACTAACGAGCGTATTCTGAAATGGATGAGGTTACAAGTGATAAGAGCTTTTGCTCCACTTTTTTCGGTAGAAAAGCGGGAATTAATCGAATTTTGAATACGGTATAATACATATATGAGAATATTTAACAAACAAGCGCCAGTACAATTTAGTATTGAGGAAAAATATGAGGCAGGGATTGTTCTTCAGGGACAAGAAGTAAAGGCTATAAAATTAGGGCATGCTGATCTTACCGGATCATATGTTAAGCTGTTAGGGTCTGAAGCATATCTTATAAATTCCCGTATATTCCCCTATGAGTATGCACGTGCGCAAAACTATCAAGAAACAAGAACTAGAAAATTGTTACTTCATAGAAAAGAGTTATTAAAGCTAAAGAGTAAACTTGCAGAAGGCAAGTACACACTGATAGGAATTTCGCTTTATGATACTAAAACAGGACTTATAAAGATAGAAATTGGACTCGCACGGGGTAAAAAGAAGTATGGTAGGGAAAAAGAAGTACGTAGGCGTGAGTTGGATTTACAATCCGAACGCGAATTTAAAGAACAAAATTATTAAAATGACCTCAAAAATGCCAGTTTTGAGGCTGAGCCACATTTGACTTGAGAAAACGTGGTGCTGAGTATCCGAAGTAAAAACCTGGCGCTGATAAGGGTGAAGTAGACAAATAGCCTCAGGTTTGGTATAATACTCTTAATCTTTTCGAGGCCAGGAACGCTTCGAAAAGACTCTGGGGATGCAATGCATCGACAGAAATTGCTCTTTTACAACTGCAAGCCGGCGATGGTTCACAGCCGTAAAATAGGACCAAAAATACACGGTAAGTTTAATCTTACCCAGGGTCTCAAACGCGTTTTCGCGGATAGAGACATGTTTAAAGTAGGGCAACCTGCTTTTAACTTCGCTTAATAGCGCCTTGCTTACGCCCTTTCTTTTCTTAACGGATAAGCGTAGGTAAAAACCTTGTTAAGATAGGGTTCAAGAGTTGATCGACCTTGAATTAGAAAAATTAGATCTTGGAATTGTTTTCCCTGTTAATTGGGTCAGAACAAAACGACAATTTAAAGATTAACTACGCTTGTAGATGTTGTAATAAGTCATTTTTGGACGGGAGATCAAACTCCCCATCTCCACACCATTTAACTTAGTTGTTACATCTTTATAAATGTGACACGCTTTTAAGCCTCCTAAATAGGAGGCCTTTTTGTATCTAGCACACTACTTTGTCACACTTAAATAGTTGAGGACCATTTTTTAGGGGGAATTACAGAAGTGTATCTATAAATTGTATTTGTTGCAGTTTACATCTCCACAGAATAAACGGTGTTATCTGAGACTATATAGATTTTTTTATCCTTTTCGTCTGCCGCAATTGATTTTGGATTTTTCAGACCTGAAAGAGGAATTTCTAACACGGGATTTCCACTTTTATCTATTATGTATACAATTTTCTTTTCGGGGTCGAGTATGTATAAATTTGTGTAATCTATGTCTGTGTAAATGGTAGACGTTGTAGATAGGGGTTTACCTTTATAATTAAAACTGTCTTCCTTCCCTCTGGTATATTTTTTTATAGATCCATTTGCTAGTACATAAATTGATGAGTCAATTGCAAAACTTGAAGGATTTTGAATTGTTGTATCATTTGTAAAATATGCTGCTTTGCTAAAGCTATCAGGAAGATATTTGTAAATTGTCTTGTCTGTCTTTGAGAGCAGGTAGATATTTCCTCCAAAAGTATCAATTGAAATAGGGCCTGCCTGCTTTTGAATTATAGTATCTGATTCGCCATTCTCTTTTGTGATCTGATTAACCGTTTCTCCATCCAGAATATAGACATTTTCCTCATCTGCTGTAACCCCGTGAGCAGAGTCTGCGCCGTTAAATGTCGTATCAACTGATCCGTCAGGTTTTAATAATCCTCCCTTTGTAGGTCCAATTACTGCAATCCCTCCCCCCTTTGCTGTTATGTATTTAACGCTGGGAATTTCTGTATTTTTTCTGGCATCAAAAAAGATATTTATTCTTGATTTTCCTCCTGATACTTCACCTCCCAAAGCTTTATTCACGTTCTGCAAAAAAGAATCAAGAGTTTTCCTGGCATTACTTTCTTGCGGGAATTGGGGTAGCTTGCTTTCAACATTTGATTTTATTTCTGTCAATTCTTCTATTGCTAGACTTTTATTTAAGCTCATAAGTGCAACAGCATCTTCATACTTTTGTTTGTTTTCAGAAAGAACTAATTGTGCCTGTTCTTCCATGTGTGCGTTCTCTTTTCCTGTTTTTTCAAGAAATATACTTATTCCCAGAACTACAAATAAAAATAAAACGCAAACAATAATAAGTTGTTTTTTTGAAAGCCTTTTAAGGGATGGAAATTTTACCCTCTTAACTATTCCTTCCAAATTGAATTTAGGCATTAGTATTTTTTTTTCTTTGTCTTCTGTATCATTTGTAAGGTCAAGGGTGTCGTTATCAGGCACAGACTCATTTTCTTCAATTACTTTTCTTTCTCCTATCATGTTCCAAATTAAAGCAGCCTCTTTTCCCGTTGGCTCATCGTGAATAAAAGGTGCAATTGACTCACTTATGTTGTGAGGGGTACCTGCGCCTAATGACTTTTCAATTTCATCTGATGAGACTGTTGAAAGTAAGCCTTCAGTTGCAACTAAAATAATATCTTCAGGTTCAACATTCCCTGAAAAGCCGGTTGTCTTGTTGCTTTCTCCAGTTGCAATGATTGTTGTTTTTCCGTCACGTCGCAATAAAACACTGCCTGAATGAGCAATTATTATATAAAGTGTTGTATTGACTATGGTTGTCAAGACAAGTGATAAGGATACATTTTCTGCTAGCTCGCCTACAACTGTTTCCACTGCTTTTTTGAGTGTTTCTAGATTTTTTTCATCCAATGCAAAAAACTCTCGCTGTAAACGCTCCAGGGTATCTTTTCCCAATGAAGCAATTGTTTCCTTACCTTCTTCATGAAGACTTATGACAAGATGTAGCTTGCCCGCGCTATAAGCCTGTGCCCAAGAAGATGAGGTGGCTGTTGCGACTACTTTAGCAACTGGGGAAGAATGTTCCATTACTCCATTATACAAAAATTGTCACAAGAAGCAGTAGTAATGTTGAGAAAATAACGGTGTAAGCAGTAAATTTAAGAACAGGAGAAAAAGAAACCTGGTTAATAAGCTTTGTAAGAGATGAAATTTGACGTGCCAAAATTATTGTAAATAAAAGAAATAATAGCTCTAATAACACAAGAGCAATTTTTACAAATATATCAGGTGAGTTCAGAAAATTTGTTATGTTTGTAATTATAGTTTCTAGGTTCATATTTGTTATACGGGTTCATCTACTACTAATTCGCCGATTATCTTTCTTACCATATTTGGGTTCGGGGCACGGTCATACTCTATATTTTGGTGGATTCCCTCAGTCTGTATGAATATATCTCCATAGTCAAAAATACTCCTAATTCCGCCTGCTTGAGTAAATGATACGTCTACAATACTTGGAAGACGAGCCTCAGAAATCATTTTTACAAGTATATTTGGGACATCCAAGTCCATAGCTCGTTTATTTGTGACTATTCCCACGTTAAAATACCATATTGAAAAATTTAATAATGTAAAGCCAAAAACTATTAAATAGTAAAATAGCGTAGAAAGTAGTAATAGTATTGGGGATATAACTATTCCAGAAAAAAAGATTTGGGAAAGGAAAAAAATCACAGGAGGTACAAAAAGAAGGAGTATAGATGAGAGAATCCAGGGTACATTTGTGATAAAGTCACGTCTTACTAAAAGTACTACATCCTCATCTGCCTCCTGATTTTGAAATGTTACACCGTCTGGGTAAACGGACATAGATGAATAAAATTTAGGCTTTTTGTGTTCATGGTTATGGACAAGAAGCTCTGGGCTTGGATCTTTCTCTTGTGCATTTTTCTGGTGTTTATCAGGCTCTGTTTTTTGTTGACTCAAGACAAACTCTCCTTTTAATTTTTCATTATCCATATAGTATTAGAATTATTACGCTTTCCACAAAGCAAAGTAATTATATCAGAGTATTACTGTTTTTCGACATTATAGAGCGGTCCTACAATTTGCAGGTTTGCGGGTGCTCGAAGATTGAACCAGTTCTTGAATTCGTCTCCAGAGAAACTTTGTTGCGTGTTTCCTGAAACGCTTATTGAAGACGTTTTCCCTCCACCAAAATCTGGGGAAACTGAAATATCTGAAACGCTTGTAAAAGGAGTGATCCCTTTATTCTGAAGCTCTTGTCTTACTCGATCTTCATTCCAGGTGTCTGTCCCTTCAGGATTTGGTTTATCCGGTTGATATAAGTGTTTTCCAGCGGATGAGTCTGCTCGTCCAAGCAGAATGACATTCACTATATCCGCAACCTCACTTGGCTTAAGCCATGCCGTTTTATTGTATTCAGGACGTGCTCCCCAGTCACAGTAAAACCATGGTGACTCCTTATCATATGCGCGATCATTCCACTCAGCAAAGCTTGTAGGTGTGCCTACCTTCCCGTCAAACTTGCCAAGGTTTTGGATATATCCACCATGAGTGGATGCGTATTGCGTAAAGCCAGGGTTTCCTCCATCCATTAAAACCCATCCTGCAGTTGCGTTTACTGCCTGTTCCCAATTACCGCCTTTTGGATCAGGTTTAAATACTTGACAGGCTTCAGTCGTACATATGTGACCGTTTCGTTGCGCAGAGTTTAATGCATATGTTCTAGCAGCAACAGCTTGTGCTTTCAAAACAGCAAGATTATTATCTGTCCAAGAATCAGGTACTTCATAAATTCTTTTTACATAATCTTCAATAGAAAATGTTCCATATCCATCTACATTTATCTGAACTCCTTGGTCATAATCTTTTTTTAATGTCATATTAGGATAATACGCTGCAAGTATTGCTTCTTCGTTTTGCCCATCTTTTGCTCGTCCCCATGCTCCGTATTGATTCATCCCATTTCTGTGAGGCGCACCATACGTAAAAAATGCAATTCTCGGGCTAAATCCGGGATCAACGCTTCGATCATCGCTGCACCCTCTGGCTGATGTTCCTGCGGAGCGAGGAATTTTCAAGCCTGCTAATCTTTGAGACAAAATAGCCTGTTGTTTTGCTGAAAGCTCAGCAATCTGTGAAGTAAGAGTAGCCTGGTAAGCACGTGCGCCGTCTACTAATTTTTGAACATCTGCTTTTTGTGTATCAACCTGTTTCTTTATAGAGGCGAGTCTTACTTGTTCCTCTTCAAGGGCTTTTTTGCGTTCTTCAAGATCAATTATTTTTAAAGCAATTGTTGTAATTATTTCTTTGTCTTCATCCTGACCTTTTTTTTGGTATGCAATTATTTTAGTTGCGTCTTGTGCATCTTTTGATGACAAAAATATAAGCAAAGGAGAAAACACATAATTTTTTATATAGTAGTTGCGCACTGCCTTGTTAAAAACTGCCCGTTGTTCCCCTAAGTCTATGTACCCTTTGGCAATATTTTTTTTCTTTTCGGCAATATCTGATTCAATTCCCGAAACTTGTAATGTAATCGCGTCAAGTTGTTTTTTCATGCTTACCAGTTGGGATTCAAATGGTGCCGTTGCCCTCTGGGATGATGAAAGTGAGCTTTGGAGATCTGCGATCTTACGGCTTATATCATCAAGTTCATCAGAATATGCCTGGGATTTTATAAAAAAAATTGAAGAAATCAAGAAAAGAATAACCACAACTAAGCTAAAAAGTTTTCTCATGGGAGTAATAATCATAACAATTTTTATCTATTCTTACAACCAGGGGGAAGAAATTGTGGGTGGGCGCGGCAGGATTTGAACCTGCGACCAATTGTGTATAAGACAACCGCTCTACCACTGAGCTACACGCCCAAAAAGGAAACTGTGGTAAATTATAGCACGAGAAAGGAAAATATTCGATTCGTAATTATATAAGGCCGCCGTTGCCGCCACCTAGCTTATCTCCTCCGGGGTTACCAAATGGATCTTCACCTCCTGGACCTAAATCACCAAATACTTCAAATAATTTAGAACGTTTTGCTATTTCAGCCTCAACTAATTCTTTTGGCTTTCCGTATTTTAGCCTGGATAGCTCCTTAACTAATTCAGCGACCCTAGGGTTTGCCATTTTTCGTTCAGCTTCAATATCTCGAGTAAGATCCATTGAGAATGGTGGAGCGGGCTCATTTTTGATAACAGTTTTAACATATGCGTGACGTGCCTCAATATTTATCAGATCAGCTTCGGTAAAGGTTGGCTGAAATTCATGTTGCAGATAATTTGCATCAGATACGCCTACTCGGAATGATACAATAGTTCCGACGTTTCCAAAAATAGCATTTTTAATTTCCTCCTCAATTTGCCCTATGAATTGGTTTGCAACTATTAGGTTTAATCTATATTTTCTTGCCTCAGAGAGTATTTGCGCAAAATCAGGCGTTGCAAAATTTTGAAACTCATCTACATAAAGGAAAAAATCGCGCCTTTGTTCCTGCGGAATATCTTGTCTACTCATAGCAGCAACGAGTATTTTGGGAACCAGTATAAGTCCAAGAAAGTTTGAGTTTTCTTCACCGATTTTCCCTTTGGCAAGCGAGATAAGAAGAATTTTACCCTCATCCATTGAGCGTCTAAAATTAAAAGATGAGTCAGATTGACCGATCATATTTCTCATCATGGTGTTTGTAACAAATCTTCCAAATTTTGAAGTAATATAATCTAATACTTCAGATTTATGAAAGTCAGAAGTTTGTGCTATCTGATCAGTCCAGTAGCGTCTGATAATAGGATCTTTTACTTTAGGGAGAAGTTCCTGGACAAAATTTTGATCAGTTAAGACGCGCATAACCTCCACAAATGTATTCCCCGGCTCGGACATAACGGTAAGCATAGCATTTCTTACAGCGTGCTCAAATCTAGGGCCTATGATACCTGTTTGATGTGGATCAAAGAGCTTATACATGAGCCCTATAATGGATGTTACCACCAAATGTTTTTGTTCTTCTGTTTGAGCCTCAAGCATATTTAGTCCCATTGGCCGTTCTGTGTCTGATGGATCAAAAAGTATTACGTCTTCTGCGCGTTCAGGCGGAATTAGTGGCAAGATTAAATCAATTGTGTCATGAGGGTCAATAAAGCAGACTCCGTGCCCTGCCTTAATATCTTGCAGTATCATATCTTTTAGAAATTCAGATTTTCCTACACCTGTTTTCCCGACTATATACATATGTCTTCGTCTGTCGTCTTCCCCTATATATATGGGTTTTGAATTTCCCCTGTATTCACTTTTTCCAATATACAGTCCGGTTGTAGGAATACTTGCAGGTGCAGGGGCACTGCGGGCAGCTAGCCAGTGAATATGTGGGCTTTCAACAGACTTATTCGGAAAGTGGAAGATAGTCGCAAGTTCATCAACGGAAAGGACTGAACCTTTTTTGAGAAGAGGAAGTGTTCTGTAAATAAAATCCACCATAAACATTCCCTTGAAATACTTCATTTTTTCCTTGGAGAAAGAATTGTATGAGGAGAATTGAGTAAATGAGGTAACCATATTTTCCAAATGCGCATTTGCTGCTTCTTTTGAAGATGATGAGACAACAAGTCTTATATAAGTGTTGAAAGCAGGTTTTGACAGTTTTCCCTCTATTGCCTCCAATTCCTTTTGGTCAACTGAATATTTTGCTGTTTCAGGATTTGCCTCTCTTTTTTTAATGCCTGTTATATGTGCACGCCCCTGTTTTTTCCATTTCCCGTCAGTAGGAGTAATAAGTATTTGGATAGCAGCAGATTCGCCTTCCTGCATTTTCCCAAGAGTTGAAACCATTGTTGACATTGGGTCAACAGGAAGTTGCTGAAAAGATTTTATTGGAATATAAGGGGAAGATTTTAAAACAAGTCCTGCAAATGCTACCTTACTTTCATCTGAGAAAATATCATATTCTTCAGCAGGTGAAATACTCGCGTCGGGATATGCACCGTGGATTTGTTTTTCAACCATATCTTCCAACTTCTTAGGTATTGATACGTAAAACCTGATATCTCCTGTTTTAGCAACTATTTCAAATGCTATATAATCAGGTACTTTTGAAAATCCCAGTAATCCCTTTGCTCCTTTTATTCCAGAAAACGCCGAAAACATTTGTTCTGCAGCATCTATCTTTATTTCATTCTCTCGGGGTAGTTGTACTTCAAGCAAGACCATATCAAGAGCCTTTTTCTGTCTTTCGCGGTTTTTCTTCCAAAAAAGATATGCGACATATATTCCTAAGACTGCAAATACAATCAAGCTTGTGAGGAGGATTCCTATAGCAAGAACAAAAAGAAGCGTTATGATGTTGTTTACAATGTCTACCCCTGTCATATTTTTAATTTTCTAAGCTGCCTTTTTACCACCAAGTATCTTGGGCAATTTCCCCCATTTTAAAATTTTCCATCTGTTGTGAGTGGCTTTGTTTAGAACTTTTCCATCTCCTTTTCCGAATGGTCCGGAATTAAGCGCATCAAAATCAGAAATAGTTGTGGTTTTTTGGGTGAGTGATACGTTATCGCCGGATACGCCCTCTACAGGATGAGTAGGTCCTGTTACCTCGGCTTGTGTCCCGTCAAGCGCTTGAACAGTTTCCTGTGCCGTAAGATGTTCGCTTGTTGGTTGGACAAACTTTTCCAACTCCTGAGAAACTTTTGGATCTACAGATTCTTTGGCAGCTTCAATATCAGGTGAGGTTTCAAGCGTTTCCTCAACTGCCGCATCAGATACTGCGCCACTTGTTACTTCCTTCTCAATTTCTACTGCTTCCTTTGTGGCAATTTCATTTGATAGTTCCGTGCCCTTGCTCTGTGCTGACAGATCTAGGTTGGCGGGGGTATTTTTAACTTCACCTTGTGCTTGACTCATGTTTTCATGATATCACCAATAGCTTCTTTTGGCAATTTCACAAACCCAACAAAAGAGTAACAGGATGAAAGGGGAAAAAAGGCTAGTATGTGCGGAGGAGACAGGATTTGAACCTGCGCGAGCCTGTTTAAGGGGCTCAGGGGGTTAGCAACCCCCCGCAATGGACCAACTATGCGACTCCTCCGAGTCTTGCAATTATACCATGGGAAAGTAGAAATATGGGTTGTTCCGTGATATAGTTTGAATACAAGGAGAGGTCGCATAGTGGCCTAGTGCAGCGGTTTACTAAACCGCCGTATCGCAAGATACCGAGAGTTCGAATCTCTCCCTCTCCGCATTTTTTTTAATTTCCTCGTTTTTTGGTATAATCCCCTTTCATGAGCATTATTGAACTCGCAACGCCTTTGTACGAAAACAAAAACCAAAGAGCAGTCTCTGTGGAAATGAATAGAAGATATAAAAAGGGAGAAGAGTTAATACTGGATACAGCAAGAGACGCACGGTGGATTGTTTCAGAAAGTGGGTTTTCAGACATTCTTATGGTACAAGATTCGCTTCGTGCATTTGTGGATGTAGGAATAGGAAAAAGAGATATGCAGATTGCGGAGTATACAAGATCAGCATTTTTAAACATTCCTAATCCGACAATGCAAAAAGCTATTCTTAGAGGTGCATGCCGCGAGGCAATTTTGTTTTGGGATGAAAAAATGAGCGAATCTGATGCATTGTATGAGGTGGCACAGTATGGTCCTGAAAGAATTGAATTTTTTAATTTCCAGCTTGGTAATCTAAAATAAAATCTTTAGCAGGAGTCAGTTCTTTGTCTTACAGTATTCTCACAATTTTCATATAGACTTTTTGTAGAGCATCGCAGTATACTAATTATAATAAGGTATGTTACCTCTACTTTTAATAATACTTATAGCCTTGTGGTTTTTAGGGTATATTCACATTTCAGGTTATATCCCCAATTTCCCTTTGTTTTCAGTTAATAATCACAGTGTATCTTTGTGGGATATCCTAATTCTCTTGGCAATAGCATGGGCAATAGGAATTCTTCCAAGTCCACTCCGTCAAATAGCTGCAGCACTTCTTGTTATTTGGTTGCTTGCAACATTCGGAATAATCGCTATAAGTGGTCTTGCACAGGTAATAGTTCTTGCCATTATTGCGGGGGTAATCCTTGCACTTCTAGATATTGTATAGCTTCATATTAAGTTTAAAATACGTTATAATACATAAACTTGGAGAGCATGAGTTGAAATTTATAGGGTTTGTTTGACTCTCCATACTGGAGAGGTCGCATAGTGGTTTAGTGCGAAGGTCTTGAAAACCTTTATGGGGGAAACCTCATCGGGGGTTCGAATCCCCCCCTCTCCGCCCTTTTATTAGCCTCCTCTATATAGAATTTATTAGTATCGCCATCTCAGAAATATGAAAAAAAAATTATTCATTCCCATACTTTTAATTGTCGCAATAGTTATTGCAGGATTCTTTTTTGTTCAGAAAAGTGAAAAAATACTCAGCCCGCTAGAAAAGCTAAAGCCAACTCCTACTCCAAAACCATTACTTGTCTATACATTTAAAAATCTTAGGAAAACGTCTTTCCCAAAAAAGCAAATTACCATGGGGAGAATAGTTGATGAAACAGATGACTATATTTCTCAAACTTTTTATTATGAAGTGCCAACACGTCCCGATTCTCAAGATGTAAAAAAAGTAAGTGGACTTGCAAACGTTCCCAAGAAGCCAGGCGTATACCCGGTGATTATTATGTTAAGGGGATTTGTGCCGAGCGAAATATTCTCCTCAGGTATAGGGACTCAGCCTTCCGCGGAGCAATTAGTAAAAAATGGATACATAACACTTTCTCCTGATTTTTTAGGATTTGGGGAGTCAGACCCATTCGCACCGGATTCATTTGAGAATAGGTTTCAAACATATACAACTACACTTTCACTTTTTGCGTCTATTAAAACATTAAATGAGGGCTTAGCAGCGAGCTATTCAGGAACAATTTTGGCAGATAGTGAAAAAATAGGTTTATGGGGGCACAGTAATGGGGGACATATAGCGCTCTCAGCACTTGCTATAAGTGGAGCAACATATCCTACGGTTTTATGGGCGCCTGTATCAAAATCATTTCCTTACTCAATTTTATACTATACGGATGAGTCAGATGATCAGGGTAAAACATTGAGATGGGTTTTGGCTCAGTTTGAAAAAGCTTATGACACTTATGATTTTTCTCCAGAACGATACTATAAATGGATTAAGGCACCAATTCTTATTAACCAAGGAAGTGCAGACCAGGAAGTTCCTTATTGGTGGAGTGATGAGCTCGTAGAGAATTTGAAGTTAAATCAGGTAGATGTGGCAGAGATAAAATATCCAGGTGCAGACCACAATATGCGTCCTCTTGAATCTTGGAATCAGGCAGTGGAGGCAACTATAGAGTTTTATAACACTCATTTAAAATAAGAAAATTTGAATTTTATTGTCTAGGTAACTATAATCCATTCCGTGGGAAGAAAAGAAGAAATATTTGGCGAAATCATGACTACTCATGTGAGGAAAATGAGGGAAAATTTTGCATTAAGATCTGAAATAAAAAGAAAAGAGCGGGATGAAAAGTGGGTGGAAAAATTAAATAAGACATGGGGAAGTCTGATAGAGGATAAAAAACAAGAAGCAGGGGATCTGCCTTTTCGTTTTGCATATACATACACTATGGCAGAGGATAGATCTTATTACACTTTAGTAGAGGATGGTGATGCAAGGTTGGTATTTATGGATATTAATAGAGATAGAAATACGGGAGTAAGACAGTGCGTTGTTTTGTTGGATGAACAAATTGCACTTTTAGCTACGGTTAAGCCTTTGGGTTGGGAGGCAAGAGATAAGCATAGGTGGGAAGTTGTTGATGATAATAAACTACGGAAAATACATCTTGAAAATATTTATGGGAGTCTTAAAAATGCGCCCGTTTTTGATCCTCAAGGACAATTATATTGGAAAGGATTATATCCGGATACAGCAGAAGTTTTAAAGACTTTACACCCTGATGTTAAGGAGTAAATGTAGATTACAAATGTGTGAATCTAAAAGTAGTTTTGAAGACTACTTTTTTTTATCTTTCTTTTGCTTTTTTTTCTCCTTTTTTGCGTGAGAATGTCGTTCAGCCATATATTAATAGTAGATGAGTCTCTTATAAAATTCAAGAGACATTTTTTACACCAGAGAAAGAAATAGAACAATATACAAAAGATTATTTAACCTTCTGCGCGATGATAATAATTTGTGACTCCCCAAATATATAAGTAAGAATGTTATCTATCGCAGTAATGATATCTACTAAAAAGAATTTAATAAATCTTATTAATTTCCCCGCATGGGGGTTTAAGAAAAGAAAGTTTCTCATCACACTTTCTTTTTTATAAATATTTTTTATTGTAAATCCACATCTTACAAGTTTCTCTGTTAATTCTTCAACATCATAACGTCGCAAATGTCCGACATCCCTATCAAATTTACTTGCAACTCCCAATCTATAAAGAGGAGCATTTTTAGAAGGAGTAGATAAGAAAAGAGTTCCATTTGTGTTTAGCAATTTATTTATTTTTTTTAGTGCAAGATTATCATTTGGAAGGTGCTCCAAAACCTCGCTAAAAAAGATTAAGTCATATTTACCATTTGGTATTTTTTTAGGAAATTCTACAATTTCAAATTTTACATTTTTTAACAGCATATTATTTGCAGATTCATTGCACGTGTTTATCGCAGTACGTGAAATATCTATCCCTTTTACTAAATAACCTTTCGAGGCAAGGTAGAGAGAGATTGTTCCGCTGCCACAACCAATATCTAGAATGCTTTTAACCTTTTTACTCAAACAAGAATTAAGAATTGGAAGGATATTTATATATGTGAAATTTTTTTTACTTATGATTCGGTATTGCTTACCAGAGTTGGAATGATATTTTTCGTAAAGTTTTTTATTTACCATATTTGCTGTTGACATTTTAATCTGTTGTTGATCTAATGTAAATATAGTTCTATGTTTATGAACTTTATCTCAAGATTATTTGTATTAACACTTAGCTTTTTTTTAGGACTAACAATTGTTTCACCAGTTTTTGGCGAAGAAGTTATTAGTAATTGGTCTTCTACCTCCTCGATCCCTAATTTATTGGCAAGTCACACTTCCTTTGTGATAAAAAACAAAATATATGTTTTAGGAGGATCGGCAGCTACAGGGCAAAGTCATTCTGGTGTTATCTTTAACATTCCTAGTTCCAATGGGACACTGGGTAGCTGGTTAAGTTCTACAACCTTTCCGATTGCCCCAATCTATCAGGCAACAACAGTAAAAGAAAATAATGTTTATGTGTTAGGAGGGCTTGAAGAGAATCCGGGTTCAGCCCAGGGCTTTGTCCCAAAGGTTTTCCTAAATAAAGCTTTACCTGATGGAGCGCTTTCTAGTTGGGAACCGCTTAACCCCTTACCTGTTCCCCTCGGACAAGGAGGGACAACAATAATAGGGAAGTGGATATATTATTTAGGTGGGAAAAACAGCAACAGCGTTAGTGATAAAGTCTACTACTCGTTTATTAATGATGATGGAAGCATTGATGATTGGAGCACCAGTCTTGTGAGCCTTCCTCATCCTATGACTGGATTAGGTGTAGTATCCTACAAGAATAATATTATTGTGGTAGGGGGAGTTGTTGGTGGTGTTGTGACGAATAAAGTCTATAAAGCAGCAGTAGATCCCGCGAATGGTACTATTTCTGAATGGCAGGAGCTTACAAATTTACCCTCTGTTTTCAATGGAACAAATCAAGTAATAGTTGTAGAAAATAAATTAATAACGGTAGGAGGTGGGGATAGTAATGGCCCAACAAAAAAAGTGCTATATACAACTATTAATTCTGATGGGACGATTCAAGATTGGGTGGAGAGCGGAAATGTTTTGCCTCAGCCAGTGGGCGGAGGGGCAATAGGGTATGTAAATGGGTATTTGTATAGCATAGGTGGGTATAACAATGGATATTTAAATAATGTTTATTACAGTAAACTTAATATAGATAAAATTTTAGGCGTTCCTTTATTAAAACAGACTGATCCTTTTTGGGGAGATTTAGTTTATGATTCGGCAAATCTTTGGTCACCACAAGACCCATCAATTGCTAGGTGGGGATGCGCTTTAACATCTGCTGCCATGACTTTTAATTATCATGGAATTGTAACATTACCAAATGATTTGCCTCTTACTCCAAAGAGGTTAAATGAATGGTTAAAAAGTGAAGTAGATGGGTATGTTGGGAGTGGGCTAGTCAACTGGCTCGCACTATCTAGACTATCTAAGGAAGCCAAGCCTAAGAACCCTGATTTTTTATATGATGCTTTGGAATATAGCAGGACAGGATTTAACTCAGTAACACTTAAAGATGATTTGAAAAACAATATTCCTTTAATTCTTGAGGTGCCAGGGCATTTTATTGTAGCGCAAGGAAGCACTAATGACACGTTTTACATAAATGATCCTTACTACTCAAAAACATTACTTTCAGACTATGGTAATACTGCTCTATCTATGGGTAAGTTTACCCCTTCAAATACTGACCTCTCTTATGTAATGTTAATTACTGATGAAGGAATAAATCTTTCTGCCTTTCAAAAATTCGGGCCTATGAGTGTACCTGCAGGATCAGGATTTCTTCAGCAGCCTTTAGTAAAAGAGGAGGGAGCTGAAAAAAGCGGGCCTCCTATGTATTTTCATTACATTCCAAAACCCACAGATGGTGGAGATTTTTTAGTGAACATTTCTTCAAATACAATAAAGCCATATACGCTCAAAGCGTATTTTTATGACGTTGAAGGAAGGGTGAGAATAGAAACCATAAAGGGAATTGTAGGGGATAATATTCCAGATAGTTACACAATATTATTTAATAAGCAAAACTCTCAGGCTTCTAAAATTTCAAAGAAATATTCATTCGATTCGTTAATTGCAGACTTAGATAGATTTTACAAAAATAAATTAATTACTAATTCAAAAATATATAAAGCCTTAAGACTAGATGTTGTTGAGGCAAAGAAGTTTTCAGTCAAACAAAAAAAATTATCTAGAACCCTTCTGGGGGCATTTATTATTGTGCTTGATTCAAGTCATAAAATATTTATAAAGACAGATGCATACCAGGTATTAAGACCACAAGCGGTTTTTCTATACAACTCATTAAAGCCATAAGCTAAACCCCTGATTTTAGAAGTGCGGGTTGAAGATTGTCGTAATTTTCCTGCATAATAATATAATATGATGACTTTAAAGGTTGTAAAAAGAAACGGAGAGTTGGAGCCATATAGTGAAGAAAAAGTAATCCACACTATGAACCGCGTAGGTGTTCCTCCTAATATTCAGCCAGATGTTTTAAGTCATGTACGCGATCAATTCAAGGGTGATTACATTACAACAGACGAGATATTTAAGCATGTATTTGAATACTTAAAAAAAATAGATAAAAAGGCAAGTCTCAGGCTTAATTTACGTAGGGCAATCACTGATTTGGGGCCAACAGGATTTCCTTTTGAAAAATATCTTGCCCGTATTTTTCAAGATCAGGGGTATAAAACTACAGTAGATGCGCATTTAAAGGGCGAGTGTGTTAATCATGAAGTAGATATCATCTTAGAGAAGGACGGAAAGCGAGATATAGTGGAAGTAAAATTCCATAACGATCTTCAAGGTAAAACAGATCTTCATGTCGCCCTCTACACTTATGCTCGTTATTTAGATCTTAAAACAAAACATCAGATTGATAATGTTTGGATAATTACAAATACAAAACTAAGCCAAGATGCAGTAATCTATGCACAATGTAAAAATATGAAAATTTTGGCATGGAATTACCCATCGGAGAATCACCTGCAACATTTTGTGGAATCTCCCAAGATGTATCCAATAACTATTCTTACGGACCTTACAAGAGAAGAAAAACTAAGACTTATTGATGACAATTTAGTATTATGTAGAGACCTTTTTGCCTTATCAGAGCAAGAAGTTGAAAGTTTTCCTTATGTGAAGCGCTCACATTTAGCACGAGCACGGGAGAATGCAAGATTACTATTAAATAGTTAGAAAGTTATTCTTATATGTTAGAGTCACTCATTCTTTAGCTTTTGCCTCAGGCTTTATTTAAGTATTTATCGTTGACATAATGAAGGATTCATATTAGGATTAAATCAAAGATGTTAAATTTTTTTACAAAAGTATTCCTTCACGGTATAGCATATGCACATTGTGATATCCCTTGCGGAATATATGATCCAAATGGTGCGCAGTTAGCAGCGCATACTGTGCTTAGAATGACACAGTTATTAGCAGAGAAAACTGATACTCATGACATAGCAAGAATTACTCATACTAAAGAAAAGCACGGTGAGGCAGTAGAGGAAGAATTGGGTACTCTTGAGAATGATTATTTTAAGACGGAGCATTTTGAACAATTCCCGGAATTAAATAGTCTATTGTCTGATGCGGTAAAGTTATCCATTGAAACACGTCAGCATGTAGATAAACAGAAAGCAGAGGATTTACTTGAGAAGGTTTTACAAATTTCAGAAATCTTTTATAAAACAAAGAACGTAACTCCATTAAGGGTTCCTTCTGTGTATCCGACAAAAGGAGAGATCGTAATTTATACCGCATGATTCTAGGTTTATTCCAAATAACAGGTCACAGCATGGAGCCTGGCCTTAAAAAAGGTGATAGCGTGCTTGCTTTGGGCATATTTTCTGTTAAAAAAGGTGATGTGATTATTTTTCAAAAAGATTCAAAGTATTTTGTAAAAAGGGTAGCGGAAATAATGGGGAATAAAGTAAAAGTTCTAGGGGATAACCCTGAAGACAGTTTTGATAGTCGCAATTTTGGGGAAATTGAAAAAGATGTTATTATAGGAAAAGTAATAAAAAAAATAAAATGGTTTTTTTAATAGCATTTATATTAATTGTTGTTTTACTTCTATTACTTTCAGCAGTTTGGCCTCCCGATTCTCCTTGGAGCCCATGGTGGAAAACATACAAAAAAGCAGGGGTTGCAGCTATAAGGCTTGCTAAAATAACTTCAAAAGATAAAGTATATGAGTTAGGCTCAGGAGACGCAGAATTTTTACTTCTTGTAGCAAAAGAAACTGGTGCTTCTTGTGTGGGTGTTGAAATTGACCCTTTTCGTCACATTATTGCCTCTTTAAGAGTGAGGATAAATGGTCTTGGTTCCTACATTACACTCAAGAAAAAATCATTCTATCATGAAGATATTTCTAGCGCGACAGTTGTATATATGTATTTAATACCCAGAGTTCTTAAAAAGATTACTCCCAAATTGCAGAAAGAATTAAAAAAAGAAACACGCATTATTTCTTATAAATATAAGATGGATCTGCCTCTTATAAAAGAAGATAATATTCGTAAACTTTATATGTATCACGTATGATTTGCATAAAGATGATATACTAGTAAAGTTAATATGGAATCGCCCCGATGTCAGAGTTGTGGGCAACCACTCTCTGTTTCTAACTTCGGTACAAATGCAAGCGGTACTTATAATGAAGAGTACTGCAGTATGTGTTTTCAGAAAGGGCAATTTACTGATTCAGACATAACACTTTCTCAAATGATGCAGATTTCCGCAAGCCATATGGTAAACGTGCTTCATATGAATGAGAATGAAGCAAAGAGTTTTGCAATAGATGTCATTCCAACACTTAAAAGATGGAAGAATATGAGAGCTTAAAGTTTTCTTTTTAGATTTAAAAGACTCCACCTTAATTTATCCGCAATTTTAATAAATTCATACATAGTAGGATTTATAACCAAGTCATAGCTTCCCACAAATTCCGTAAGAGTCGCTCCATATCCTTGTTTAAATTTGTGAAAGCCATACCATGGATCTTTTGTATTGGGATCAGGGTTTAGTGCTCCCCACAAGTCAAACTGTTTCAGTTTTTCTTTTTTCCCAAAACGGATTGCTTCCCACATTATTAAATTGTTTGCCATCATTTCTCTATGTTCTCTGGATGATGCGCCGTAAGGATAGTAGAGAGTATCTTGGAATGAGAAAAGAACCCAAGATGTTAGTACATTTTCAGCTCCTTCTGTATCCGTGAATGCATGGAATAGATGATATGAAAGTGCGGATTCTTTTTTTGATAATTCTTCCCAAAGTTTTTTGTGATAAGAAGAGGTGTGGGCATAAAATTTTTGTCGTGTAGTTGTTTCTTCATATAGTTTTAAAAATGTTAAAAACCCTTTTTCAGAATTATCTTCTTTAATTTTTACATTATGTTTGAGAGCAATTTTTATGTTGTAGCGTGTTTTAGGATGCATATGTGATAAGAGTGTGTCTTCCCCAGGAGTTAAGTCTAGAATAAACGAATATTTTGTGAAAAGTGGACGGAAGGATAATTTAAGCGGGATGTTTTTATTTAGTATTAATTGCTCAATCTCAAATTTTCCTTCGGGTGCAGTTATATTTGGTTCAAGCTGTATGTATATGCATTTATTTTTTTTTGCCTGATCAGCAACATCCTCAAGTAGTTTTGTGTTAGGAAGACATCCTTTTGGAAGATAGCCAATATAATATGGCAGTTGAGGAATTTTGTGAATAGTCATTGTGTAGCAATTGGTAATATTTTTCTTTGTTCCTATTTCTCCGCGCCTTATAATTCTGATTCCTGTATTTCTTCTAAATTCTCCCCACTCATATGATTGAAGCGGATGTGTGACGGCCTTGTTATATTCCTTTTTATACTCCTCAGTGATATCTGTAAACATAGTTATAAGTATATAATTTTAATAAATTTGTCTATATTTTTATAAAAATGGTGGTGCCCCATTTTCTATTATTTCTGTATTATTATCTAACACTTCTTGTGGTAATTCAAAGATGAATCTTGAAACGGAATTTGTTACTCTCTGACCAAAGAAAAGGCGCCTTTTAGCAAATGTTAAATAAAGTTTTTCTTTAGCACGCGTAATTCCTACATATGCAAGTCGTCTTTCTTCCTCAATGCTTTCAGACTCTAAAATTGACTGGGCGTGTGGAAAAAGTCCCTCTTCCATTCCTATTAAGAAAACCATTTTAAATTCTAGCCCTTTTGCAGAATGGATGGTCATTAAGGTGATTGCATTTTTTTCCGCATTTTTATCTTTCGTCTCCGGAACGTATTCTTGTTCAACCAGTGCAATATTCTCTAAAAAGTCAACAATGTTTGGAAATTCTATAGCAACTGATCTTAATTCTTTTATGTTCTCGAGTCTACTTCTGTCTTCCGGGTCAGTATCATCATACATTTTTAAGTAATTTGTATAGGATAAAACCTCATCTAATATATCAATGGTTGGTGCATCATCAATCTTTTTAAGAGCTAAAAAATTTTCAAGATATGTTGTAAATAGGCCCAGTCTTTTTTTGCCAAGTTTTTCAATTCTTTTATGTGCTACTTTATCCTTTTGATTTACAAGAAATGATAGAAATGAAATTGCATCCTTCACTTCTTTTCTTGAATAAAATCTTGTTCCGCCCACAAGAACGTATGGAATGCTGTGATGAAGAAATGTTTCTTCAAGGGCGCGGGATTGTGCATTCGTTCGGTATAGAACCGCCACATCTTTTAGATTAAACTGGGTATCAGATGCTCTTTTCTGAAGTACTTTTTGAATGATAAATTCCGCTTCATTATGTTCACTGTCAGCTAAAAATAATTCTATGCTTTCCCCGACTTTTTTATTTGTCCAGAGCGACAGCACCGGATGACTGGTGTTGTGTGATATAACTGAAAAAGCTGCGTCAAGAATCGGTTGTGTTGATCTATAATTTTGTGATAAAGATAATTCTTTCGCTTCTGGAAAGTCTATCTTAAATCTTTCTAGATTTTTATAGTCTGCTCCTCTGAATGAATAAATGCTTTGGGAGAAATCTCCTACGATGCATATATTTCTGTATTTGCCTGATAGGAACTTAGTTAAAAGATATTGTGCAGGATTTGTATCCTGGTATTCATCTACTAATATATATAAAAACTGGTTTTGGTATATGGATAAAATGTCTAAATTGTTTTTAAATAGTTCTATCGTCTTGAGCATTAAATCATCAAAGTCTACAGCGTCTTGTTCTTGAAGTAATTTTTGATACACAGCGTATATTGCAGCGACTCCTTTTTGAAAATTTCCACGCGCTATTGAGGCATAGGTTTCAGGATCAATCATTTGGTTTTTAGCATCAGAGATGGTATGAAGCGCACTTTTTGGCTTAATATCTTTTGGCGAATAATCCAAGATTTCAAAAGCCTGTTTGATAACATCTAACTGGTCTTCAGTATCATATATACGAAAGGCGTGCGACAATGAAACATTCTTGCCGTATTTTCTTAATATCCTTGCGCACAGTGAATGAAAAGTTCCGACAATAGGTAAATTACTATTGTGCAAATGACTAGCCATGGCTGATTTGATTCTTTCTTTCATTTCAGATGCAGCCTTATTTGTGAAGGTAACCATAAGAATATTTTCACCTTTAATGTTTTTTTCCTGCATAAGATATAGTACCTTGTGGATAAGAACCCGTGTCTTTCCGGATCCAGCACCTGCGAGTACTATAAGTGGTCCGTCAGTTGTTGTGACTGCGTTTCTTTGTTCGGAGTTTAATGTATTGAGAATGTCTTGCATATTGCTATAATGGAGTATTCCCTATCATATGGGAATACTATTCTAACTGCAATATGGAGAAAAAACGAATAATTGCGAATTGGAAATCATATAAGACGGCAGAGGAAACTGTTCTTTTTCTTGATTCACTTAAGGCTGCATGGGACGAGCTACCAATGCAGAATAAGGAAATAATAATTCTCCCTTCATATATGTCTTTGTCAACTGCGTATGTATACAAAGAGACAGAGGGTTTACCTATTTTTATTGGTGCGCAAGATATTTCAACATATGATGAAGGACCATACACAGGTGAAGTAAGCGGAAGACAAATTTCGGAGTTCTGTCAGTTTGTTCTTATAAATCACTCAGAAAGAAGAAGATATAACCATGAGGGTGATCAGGAGGCAAGAGCAAAAGTTATTCAAGCACAGAAATACAATTTAACGCCTTTGTATTGTGTTCAGGATGAACAGGCTGCAGTACCGGATAATATTTCTGAAATTGTATATGAGCCTCCATCTGCAATTTCCACCTTCCAACAAGGCGCGAAAGTACAAGATTCAGCAGAAATTGAAAGGGTTTTCAGTGTTTTGGGAAAGCGTTATCCGCAGGCAAATCTATATTATGGCGGGAGTGTTGATTCGGAAAGTATTAAAAGTCTGGTTCTCTTACCTCACATCACAGGGTTCTTGGTAGGAAGCGCAAGCTTGAACCCTGAAAGTTTTGCAAAAATATTAATGGCATGGTAGTAAATAAAAAAATAGCAATTGGCGTAGGTCTTTTTATCTTAATCATTTTTCTATTGGTTCTATTCAAGGCAATGCCCATATTTTGGGGAGTTTTTATTGATAAAAAAATAAGCGTTAAGAAAAGTGATAATGGAAACATAAATATATTATTGTTAGGTATTGGAGGAGCAAAGCATGATGGGCCAGATTTAACTGATACAATTATTTTGGCGAGTATAAATCCTCAAAAAAATATTGTTCACCTTGTTTCTATACCTCGGGATTTATATGTAGATAGTCTACAAACCAAGATAAATGCAGCGTATGCAAATGGTCAAGAAAAAGGGGGGAAAGGCATATTGCTTGCACGTTCAACTGTTGCTTCAATAACAGGCATAAGGCCGGACTATGTATTTGTACTAGATTTTTCTGGATTCATAAAATTAGTGGATTTGATAGGCGGTATTGATGTGCAGGTTGAAAACACTTTAGATGATTATGCCTATCCTGAAGAGGGAAAAGAAAATGAATTATGTGGGACAACGGATGATGGGCTCGCGTCTTTTTCTGCGCAAATTGCAACAGGAAGTGCGACAGAGTTTGATTTATTCCCTTGTAGGTTTTTTCACTTGCATGTGCCTTTAGGGCTTCAGCATATGGATGGTGAATTAGCGTTAAAATTTGTGCGCTCAAGACATGCCTTAGGAAAAGAAGGGTCGGACTTTGCAAGAAGCAAGCGGCAACAGTTAGTTATAAACGCGGTGAGAGACAAAATATTATCTCTTGGAACACTAGCAAATCCGGTTAAGTTGATCGGGATAATTGGAATACTT
Source organism: Candidatus Levyibacteriota bacterium (assembly GCA_018062815.1). GTDB lineage: Bacteria > Patescibacteriota > Microgenomatia > Levybacterales > GWA1-39-11 > JAGORM01. The sequence goes on from JAGORM010000001.1 coordinate 61,300, forward strand.
GGGGATAATATACATACTGATATCCCGGAAGGGCAATTTGATGATTTTATAAAGCTTGCACAGAAAATGAAGGGAGCAAAAATTGAAAGTACAGTAATAGATGAAGGAGATTTAGCGCAAGAAAGGTATGGTCTACTAATGAATCCTCCGACTAAAGACTATAGAGGGCAGTGGGTCTTAATTCCAAGAATAGGCAGCGGTAATTATTCAGAAATAAAAACCTATCTTGCATGCGTTATGAAAGGTGGGAATTGCCAAATCACAAAAGATACTGTTGAGGTTGGGAGAGTATTTCCAAGTGTGTCTCCAAGTGCTAGTCAATAATCTTATAGATAATGGTTTTCCCGTCTTTGCTTTGGAAAACACTTTGACCTAGAAAGTTAAAGTTATTGGTATTTAGTTTTGGGTATTTCCTTCTTTCAAGTTCTCCGACAACTACATATGATATTTTATATTTACTAATGATTTGTCTTGCGTCTTCCATGTTTCCTTCATAGGCTTTCCGAATTTCCTCAATTCTAGGTTGAGGAATATCGTATGTTCCGCGCCATAACCATTCATGTACCGTCCATCCTAAAATAGTTGGAAGACCGGTGTTTGCTGATATTCTTGCAAAGTCAGTGTAAGAATCTCCTTGAGCTTCTAAAACAACCGGTTGTCCCTTAACATTTTTTTGCAAAAAGTCTATTGCTTCAAGATCTCCTGGATATAAACTCCTCAAATATTTAGTTCCATCCAAGCCTGAGTAGGTTTTAAGATCGCCATAGTATGATTTTATAGCAAAGTAAGGATAGATCAGAACAAGAGTGAGCAATAAAAGACTGCAAAGTGTAAAAAATATTTTTAATATTTTTTTCCGAGTAGATATTAGAATAAAAATAATTATGTAGCTACTCGTAATTCCTAGCATGATAAATGATTGATATACAAGTTTAAACATGGTGTTTGCGCGATAATGTTGAGGGTAAATATCTTTAGCATAAAGTATCTCAGGAAGAATGATTAATAGAGTGGACAGGAGAATTAGTATTAGAATAAAAAGATTACTGCGTCCCGCATCTTCAGAAAATGACAAATAAGAAAAATACTTCCACCTATTTTTAAGTTGCTTATGAGTTTTTTTTGCAAAAAACAAAAAAACAAAAAAAACAAATGCGAAGAAATAGAAAAATCCATAGAGAATTAACAGCTGATATGCAGGGGATTGTTGACAATGGTCTGCTTCAAATAGAAGTGGACCGATTTTCTGCAAATTAGGAAATATTTTAGAGACACATAAAACTCCGATTCCTGAGACAAAGGGTTTAAAAAAAAGACTAAACGGAATGGTAAACACTATGTATAGCAATATGGTTATTCCCACTTCTATTATTAGATTTTCAAACGCCAACTTAGCTCCCAGAACCTTTTTAATAGGAAAAAAATGTTTTGTTTTTTTAAACTCTATTTTAATATGCGTAAGACAAAGAGTCAGAAATACAAAAAACGTAAGCAACAGATAGATAATTCCATCCCATACATTTGTCATATACATAATAGCGAGTAAAAAAGATAAAAATACAACTTGTGATTTAAATAATTTTTTTGAGCTAATGATGCTATATAGTAAGGCAATTATAGTAAGCACAAAAGGGATATCTGCCACATGTCCGTGAAGGTCTGATACGACAAAAGAATAAAGCGGGAATTCATGGATAGTAAAAGGAATAAATCTGGTAGCATTTGGATACCAGTAGCTATTTGGAAATAAATTTGGGGTAAATGATAAAAGCCATGGAGGAACAGGATTCTCTCCTTTGTAGGCCACAAAAAATGCATAAAGTGTATGTAGATTTCCGGAGAGTGATATTAGTGTTCCTCCTAATATCCCTCCAAGAATTGAGATCCTCTTACCATATTTAGAAAACATGCTATATAAAATTGAGAAACCTCCAGTGAAGGTAAATGCGAAAAGTGTTGCGATCATAAGGTTATAGCTTACGCTTGAAGGAATTCCTGATAGTCGTGTTAATACCGCGGTTGCTAGATGCCCGAAAAAGTAATAGTTGATAGGTAGGGGAGTGAGCCAGATGTCTTTTGGCGGAAAGTAGTTTGTACGCAATATAGAATTGACAAAGCCATAATCCATAAACTTCTCAAGCCCGTGGATGCTGGGTTCATGCGCGCGAATATATGCCCAAGCTATAATACACAAAAAGAAAATTAATTCCTGAAAGACGATAATGCCTGAATTTTTTAATAAAAAAAAATGAGAAGATTTTTTAAATATTATAAAATTTATTATTCCTGAGACACCCATGAGAATGAGAAGTGAATATAAGTGGAACGGTAATATGTGAAGCGTTCCCAGGAGAAGTGAAGCGTAAGACAAGATACCAATTCCTATTATTTTAGAAAAAATATAATATCTATTTTTAGTATCCTGAAATAAGTATTTGGTGAGGGGGAAAAAAGTTATTCCTATAATAAAAAGAGTTACCCACCACCACAAGACAAAAAATAAATCCTGAATCATAATCTATGAAAGTATTCTACAGTGTCAACTGTTTTAAATGCAAGCTTACATCACCAGTTAACGTTAGGAGATGTAAGGCAATGTGCCGCGCTACCCAGACCTGAAACTCTCATAGTGATAAGGTCGTTTTTAGGATCTGGGAATAGATCTTTACAGAGTCTCCAGGGGGCTGCATCATGATTGGTCGCATAACCTTTTATTATTTTTGTTCGCAGCTTGCCCCCTTTTATAAATTGAAGATTGTATACCACCCCATCATTTCCGGAGATTGTATTTGCCATTGAGTAGATGTTTTGCCCCAGAAGATCTGTTTTTCCCCAAAGGGAGGACGCAAATGGATCTGGGGAGATAAACAAACTTATAAGGCTGACTGAGAAAACTATAGTAACAAGTATTCTTTCAATAATAATAGTTTTAAGCTTTTGGATGCTTACAGAAAACCACAAGATAAGAAAAGGAATTATAGGTAGAGCGTAGCGCGGTATTGTGAATGTTTGTAGTGACAAAACTGAAATAAAATACAAAAAGCAAAAAAGAGCAATCGTTATTATAGCTTTAGATTTTTGATTAGGAGCAATTAATTGGTTAATAAATTTTGTTCTATCTACTTTATTAGAGAAAAATACAAAGGTGAGTATTATGCTGCTACCGATCATTATCCAGTTTGAGTTTAGGAACAGTAATTGAAGTAGCTGCTGATGGGCATACCCGTTTATAATTTGTAGAGTTATTATATTGTGAAAGACAGTGTAGAAAGTTCCTCTATCAGCAGTACTAGTAAACAGATAGTCCTTCCACGAGCTCTTGCCTAGTGAGTGTAGAAAATATTGCCATAATCCATATGCTGCAAAAGCGGCAATATAGGGCATAAGGGTACGAATTCTTTTTTGAGAATAAATAATATCTACGGCAAGCAGAATAATAACGAATAAGATGCCTGTCTCTTTGGTTAATACGATTGCGATTAGAGACAAGGTGTATAGAAATAATTTATTGTTCAAAAATAATGCAAGACTTATTAATATAAGATTGGTAAGAATATAGTCAGTTAAGCTGAAAATTCCACTTGAAATAAACAAAGGGTTTATAGAGAGAAAAGTTACAAACAGGCTCGCAGTTTTTGTGTTGCTTAATTTTTTTGAAGTAATAAATCCTCCAATAATTCCTCCAAATCCTAAAATATAACCCAGAAGAGCTGGAAACTCCGGATGTACTCCAAAGATTTGATATAGCATAGAAAGTGTAAAGACCTTTAATGGCGGATGTGCCGAGTTAAAATGTAGAAAAAATTTATCATACCCTCCTTGAAAGAAATAATAAGATTGTACAAAGTCTATATTGCCGTCTCGTAGGGGTAGAGTTGTGATAAATGGTAGGAAAAGAGTACTAAATAAAATTAGCGAGACGAATAACCACACATTTTTTCTAATAAAATCATTCATCTAGTTAGTTATTAGCAGAGATTATTCTATTTAACTCTTCATACGATAAATGTTTAGTATTTTTAAAAATAATTATTTTAGGGTGGTCGTAGACTTGAAACGACTCTTCTGATGCATCATCGTTTATTTCTATCCCAAGAAAAGAAGGGTATGAGGAGAACTCCGCAACTTTTGTATATCCTAATTTTTCCGCAAAAAGATATCTATAATACCTACTTGTTACAGGATAATTCTCTGTTAGATAAATAAGTGATCCATGAAGTCGTCTTGTTGTAAGGCTTATATAATCGGCAGATGCGAGCATATTGGCCAGATACTCTGCCTTATTATTAAACTCATTGTCATAGATCGTAAGTTGTTCAGTTTTAAAAAACATATTTTTTCCTGGAATATATATAGGAAGTCCGTCATCCCAATGCTCTGTTAATACTAATTCGCCAGATTTAATATTTTCAAGCATCCAAAGAGACGCAGTATAGCGTGTTTGAGGTTTTGAGTAGACTGACATATACGAAAGAGCCCAAATAGCACTAGTTGTCAGAAATATGAAAAGTATTATTCTCCCGAGAATTTTATATCTTTTTATAAAAATAGAAAGAGCAAACGCAGCATAAAGAGAGAAAAATGGTAAGAGAGGAGTCATGTATCGTATGAATTTTGCGTGCCATGAGGCAGCATACAGAAAATAAATAATGGGAAATATAAGAATAAAAAGATATGATGCCTTCCTTTTTTTAAAAGTAAAATATAAAACAAAGCCAAGCCCTAAGAGTGATAGAGCAAAAACTGGTCCCATTTGCCAAAACAAGTTATATAGTTCATACAAATAAGATATTGTTTTATCAAATTGATGGGTATATGGAACGATTACCCTTCCGGTTGCGACCCCTGTTTCATAATTCATTGATTGTAAAAATTTATGATAGGACAAAAAAGTGTATGGTGAGAACAGAAAGAAAATAGTAATAGTAAGTGCGAAAAAAAACACTGGTTTAAAAATAAAAGAAATAATATTTTTCCCCTTGGTTTTAAAGTCTATAAGTAAAAGACTTAAAAAGGGAATCATTAAAAAAGACAAAGCAGTTGTTTTTGCGGCAATTCCTAATCCAGAAGTGACAGCAAGAGCTGCAAGTAAAAAGGATCGAGGTTTTTCATAATAACACAAGGAGAGATAAGTAAGAAGAGTTACTATCAGAATGATAAAACTTTCGGTTGTTGCAAAATGTGCAATTTGTATGGACGAAACGGTAAACGTGAAAATAAAACTTGCAATAATTCCTGTTATTTTATTAAACACCTTTTTCCCAAGTAAAAATATAACTAAAATAGTAAGAGTGGAAAAAAAAGCAGAAAAGGTTCTTCCAATCTGGTTTATATGCCCCCAGTCAGAAGTCCAAACACTTGTTTGATATACGGTATTCATCATTTCTCCACTCACTTTATATAGGTATATTGGTAGACCTCCGTAGGCGAAAAAATCAGGGTCAAGTTGTGATACAAAATTAATTTTTGTAACAGCATTATCAATATTTCGCTCATCTGGGTGAAAGACTTGATAATTATCCCAATTTGCATTGTAGAAACGCAGGTAACCACCTAAGAGAATAATGAATACTACAAAAAATAACTGATAGTGTTTCTTTAGAAATTTCATGAAGAAGACAGGAGATTGGCAATTTTTTGCCCTAACTCTACGGCATAGTTCGTGCCCCTATCCCATGGGTATACCTGTTCAATATTTGCAAGATACACGTTTTTTAAAGGTGTATGAAATGAAGGTATTAGCTTGGAATAGTTTGGTGGAACAATAGGTTGTGCAAATGGGGCGCGAAAAACTTTAAAAGAAATAACATCGTTGCCATAATTTGGATTAATTTTTGAAAGCCAAGGATCGTACAGTTTTAATAAATCATTCTCATTTAATGAAAATCTTGGATCTGATGTTTCCATATAGTTTCCGACATAGACTAAATGCTCATTGTTATAGTGTTTCTTGTCCATGAAATTAGTATGTTCAACTATCGCCAAAATGGGCGATTTTATGTCACACATAGATAGCCAATATGTTCCCTCTGAAAAGAACGGGTTTTTTAACCGTAAGACTAAATTCATTGCTGCTATTCCCTTGAGCTTTCCAAGCGAATCTTTATAGTTTTCGGGAAGTTGATTGGCAATTTTTTTAAATAAAAATGAGGGTGTAGTAACAATTATAGAATCAAATTTTTTTATATATTCTTTTCCGTTTGTTATATATTTTATGGTAGTATCATCATCTGATGAGATATTAGTTACCTCTGTTTTAAAATGAAATGTGCCTCCTTTTTTTTCTATTACATTTTGCAGGTGGGTTGCAAATTCCAAAAATCCTCCTTCAGGGTATGCTAAATTTGGTGTGCGTTTATATACACGTGCCCAAAACCAGGCAAGAGAAACAGATTTTGCATATTTTCCAAGCTTATTATCCATGAGCGGTTTCCATAGCATTTCATATGCTGTATTTCCCATCGTTTTCTTTAGATATGGTTCTGCCCTATAACGTTCAAGCGGTTTCCATAATGGGTTATATCTTAAAAGCGCCAAAGAGATTCCCATACGGAATCTATTAATGATATTAAGTTTTGGAAATTTTAAAACTGAAAGAGGAGAATCAAGTTGATATATATCGTTCTCTACAAAAGAACATGTAATTGGGCGTTTAACAATAACCTTGTGGTTAATCTCCTTCGCCAAAGCTAAAACACTTTTATCATTTGTGAACCAGTGATGATAGTGGTACTCAAGTGACCAGTTCCAAGCCCTTTCTTTATAGCCGATTGCTAGCCCGCCAGGCTTAGTGTCCAATTCAAAGACAGTAACGGAGTGTCCCTTTTTTGATAAATAATATGCGGCAGATAACCCGGTGAATCCAGAACCTACAATTGCAATATTCATAAATAAAATTGAGAGAGACTGTTTATAGCATAAACAATAATATGGATCCTGACACTATAAAAAGAATTGAAATAGATGTCAAGAAAATACTTTGGCTTACACTTCCTGTTGGTGGTAGAGTTTGGGTTGGGGTAGTAGTTATTATTGTGGCTATAGTTGGCGTTGGTGTAGGGATTTGTGTGGGTGTTAAAATTGGAGTAACGGAAGCTGTAGGCGTAGGAATTGTTGTAGCAGTTACAATCGTAGGGAGAGCAGTAGGTGTAGGCGCAATGGTTTGAGTAGGTGTAGGTTTTGCGGATGGCGTTGCGTTTTCTGCTATCTGTGACCCAGATGCAAGAATCGTGAACGTATTTGTTACAGTTTTTGTTGCACCGTTTACATCAATAGCTTGAAGTTTTATCGCATATTCTCCTTGTGGTAGTGAAACAGCTGGTCTATATGCCCAGTTTCCATTCGGATCAGTTCTAACCTGCACATCTATTAAATCAGGTTCTGTAAATAAAGTTACTAATGAGTTTGGGAGTGCAGTGCCTCTGAATTGAGGTTTATCATCAGTGTATGTCTGCCCATTTTTAGGTGAAATAATTAAAGTTTGCATCGTTTTTTTACCGGTTGGGATTGCAAGAAGGCTTGATTTAGAGCTTGGGTTTTCTGTTTCATTGCTGGCTATAAAGGAGTAATTACTAGACAATGTGATCGTAGGTATCTCTGATGATGGGGAGTATGTATATACTATCTTTGATGTGAGCTCCCCTTTTTTTGCTGAAAGATTAATATTTGTATTTGGTACGATCGTTAGTATTTGGTTGTGTGAAGTATTTCTTATAAGGTATGTGGGTATCGAATATTTTCCTTCAGAGTTTGTAACGGCAGATATTGGGGCAGCATTTGGTATTTTTATATCCAATAAAACATCATCTGCATCTTCTCCGTTTGGCATAATAACTTTTCCTGAAAGTGCATACATGTTTCCTGAAGAAGGTGCATCTCCATTAGCAGTTGTTGCAGTATAAAAATTTCCATTGTCAGTATATTCATCTCCATTTGATAGAAGTACAAATTCATACTTTGTATTTGGTTTCAGGTTTGTAATTGTTATGAAATGATTTATGTACGCATGATTCCCTTGGTTATCTCTAGCATCAAACGCAATAGAAGGAGAATCAGGGTTATTGATTTTTACTGCGGATAATGTAGGGTCGAGTGTGGTAAAAGTAACGGTAAATGAACTGTTTGTGATATTTGATACGGATACATTTTGTGGTTCTTCATTCGGAGTTGCCTGGCTTGAAGTGAATACTCCAATTTGTACCAAGAAAGCGGTTACAAAAAGTCCTGAAATTAGTATTATGATTGCAAAAACTGTAGGAATTCTTTTTTGGAATAAACTTCTTTTCATAAAATTTATATTTCTGGTATAGATATTTCATTCGTATTATCTATGGCCCTTGTAGGCGTTGGTAATATTATTGATTGTGACTGGGTAGGCGTAGGTAAAAGAGGGGTAGGTGTCGGTTGTGCGCTTTGTGTGGCAATATCTTGACCTAAGTCCACCTGTATTTGAAGTCGTGATTTAAGACTATCAATAGTTTGATTATTAAAGTTAGGAGAGATAGGAATAATCTGTTCGGTTACATTACTATTAATTGATGATCCGTTAAAGATACTGTAAATAGTCAATGATATCCAAACGAGTACTACAAATGTTGTAAAAGCCGCAAGATAGGCTAAATTTTTTAACATATATGTTTATTCTTTTGCAAAATACGCTTTACCCGAAAACGACAACTCTAATTGTCCTTTATCTGTTTTCCCGGTCGTAATTTTTTGAATACTGATAATTCTTTGGAAATTTGTTACATTTTCGATAAATGTATTAACATTTTGTTCACCGCCTGTTACTTCAACCGTTATTGTATATCCATATAATTTCCCACCCGCGTCTTGTGGGTAATATTGAAGAGGAGATACGGTTAACGCTCTCAACTCCACCTGATTTTTAGAAGCGAGCGTTTCTACTTGTCGAGTGAGTGTTGGGATATCGGGAGTTATTGGGATTGCATTATAGACCATTGGTAGGTCTGGTTTGATTTGTGAATATTCAGAATCAAGGTTGTGAAGCGCTGCAAGCTTTTTTTGTAGCGCATTATAGACGCTTTTATTATCCTCGAGCTTTTTTTGTAGATTGGTAATGGTAGAAATTGCTGGTCTAAGAATAAAAAATCCAAAGAAGGACACAGAAAAAAGAGTAAACACTATGTATAAATAGGCACCTGTTTCCTTTTTAGTTTTTACACGTAAGAATTCCTGACGTAACCAATACACTGGTTGTTTCTTTTTTGATTCTGTGTTCATAGTGAAATGTCTGTTTGTTGTAATGTTGTAATTAATTTAAATCTAATTCCCTGATCAAGGCTCGTTAACTCCTCAATTGATATAGAAATAACGGATGGATTTTTCTTTAACTTGTCAATTAATGTATTAAGTGTAAATATGGAGTAGGTCTGACCATCAATTGCGATTGTTGTATCAGAAACATTTAAATTGCTTGTTAAAAATTCAGAAGTATTAAGATAGCTTACTAATTCACTTAAAAAGACTACCTTTTTTTGTGTATCTGTTTCAATAGTTTTGATAGTAGATAATCTGTTTTGAAGATTTCTATATTTTTTTTCATTTACTGCCTGAGCTTCTACAAAAATTTGTGATTTTCGTATCTGGTCGTTAAGATCAACTATCTGTCGATCAATAATAAATCTATAACCTAATGCAGCAAGTGTTAAAAGTTCAACTCCAACTATGATAACGCGCCCAGTGTTGATGGTCCATCTGATGAATATACTAGAAGTTGAATCGGTATCTTTTCTGCCAAGATTAATAGATAGGCGCTGTGCGTCATTTTGCATAGTTTAAGTGTAATGCGTTTTTGCTTGTTTGTCAAAGAAGTGAAGATTGGTTTTGAGAAGAACTATTTACTCTTTTTTGAGGCCACTTTCTTAACTGTAGGCTTTGCTTTTTGAGCTAATGATGCTTTTTTTGTTTTTTCTATGACTACGCCATTTTTTGTAACTAAAGCTGACTTAATTCTTGAACCCTTATTTTTATGAATCAAATGTTTTTTTACAGCTTTGTCGATTACCGAAAAAGCACTGGAAATGTCTTTATCGCTTTTAGATTTTTTTGCAACCCTAATGGCTGTTTCAAGCTTATTACGAAAAAGTCCGTTTTCAATAGCAACTTTTTTGTCTCTTCTTAGTTTTTTTATCGCTGATTTTATAACTGGCATAATTAAATAATAGTTCCTTGGAAACCTTGTTTTCCTAAAGACAGACAATATTGTACCATGCTATACTTGAAAAATAAAGCCCAGGTGGGATTTTTTTAGTTTTGCCGCAAGCGGTGATTTACAGTAGCAAACGTTAGGTTTAAGTTTATTAAGATAGAAAAATGAAAGAAATCTTTCAAAAAAGCATAAATGCGCTAATTTCAAAACAGACAAATATTTTTTCCGCTGCTCTTTTTATTATTCTAACTACGATAATATCTCAATTATTAGGACTTTTTAAATATAGAATACTCGTTTCTTTATTTGGTGCGTCAACAGAGCTTGGTGTTTTCTTTGCAGCCTTCAGGGTTCCGGACTTTATCTTTCAAGTTGTTATAGCGGGTGCGTTGTCAACATCATTTATACCTGTATTTACAGAATATGTGACTCACGGAAAGAGGCGGGAAGCAGACTCTTTCACTTCATCACTTCTTACAATCGGTGTGATTTTCTATGTTTTGGTAAGTATCATAGTTATTTTATTCTCTTATCAGCTTGCGGAATTGGTTGCTCCGGGTTTTTCTCCTCACGAGCTTAGGTTGATGGCACAGTTCATGATTATTATTCAACTAGCTCAAATGTTTTTTATTTTGGGTACAGTTGCAACAGCCGTTCTTCAATCTTTGCAGCATTTTTTGATTCCAGGCATAGCAACAGCAGCATACAATCTAGGAATTATTCTAGGGCTTGTAGTTTTCGTTCCTTTTATAGGTTTTTATTCAGCTACTGTTGGTGTAGTCATAGGTTCTGTTTTGTTCTTTGTAGTACAGCTTCCCCTTTTAATTCACTCAGGATTTGTTTATAAGCCAACAATAGATTTAAAGAACGGCACATTAAAAGTCATTCATCTGATGGTACCTAGATCTGCGACTTTGATTGTAACCCAGCTTGCGATAACTGGTAATGTTTTTTTTGCATCATTTTTAGGTGCAAGAAGTTTAGTTGTTTTTGATTTAGCCCAAACTCTTGTTATGGCACCTGTATTATTATTTGGTCAGTCAATAGCGCAAGCATCATTCCCTGCTTTATCTCAGAAAAAAAATGATAAAAAAACATTTGATTCAATTTTTGTATCCTCATTTAATCAAATATTGTATTTAACGCTTCCACTGTCTGTTTTATTTATAGTTTTAAGAATTCCACTAATTAGACTTTTTTTTGGTGCTTCTCGCTTTGATTGGACTGCAACGGTAGATACAGGAAGAACACTTGCGTATTTCTCAGTGTCTATTGCGGCACAGTCCTTAATATACTTATTGGCAAGAGGATTTTATGCTCATAAAGACACAAAAACACCCTTATTTGTAACGATTTTTGCTGTTGTTATAAACATAAGCATTTCATATGTTTTTGTACTCATCTATCATCTTCCCATATTTTTCCTTGCTTTTGCATTCTCGATTTCAAACATACTTGCGTGTATTATTCTTTTCTTATTGTTAGACAAAAAAATACATTTGCCCAAAAGAAGCATTATTATAACAAGCACAAAAATTTTATTTGCTACTTTGATTATGGGAGTTGCTTTGTATATTCCAATAAAGCTTCTTGATCAATTGGTTTTTGATACTACAAAAACAATTAATCTGATTCTCTTAACAGGTATCGCGTCTTCTGCCGGGTTAATCACCTACATATTTTTTACATGGTTATTTAATATTCAGGAAGCAAGATATGTCATAGAGGTAGTAAAGAAATTTAAAAATGGGAAAAAATTATTGCAAGACATGGGAGAATTAATAAATGGGCCTAAGCCTACCTTGTAGGTGTATGTATTTTTTAAATAATGTTTTTACTTTTTATAGCACACAAGAATAATCCTCTTTTTCTTTTTATAAACAACAATGGAAGATAGATTACGTCATAAATGTGGTGTATTTGGTGTGTTTGGTGAAGGACTTAACGTGTCTAAAATAACGTATTTTGGTTTGTATGCGTTGCAGCACAGAGGTCAGGAGAGTTCCGGGATTGCAGTTTCTAATGGTAAAAAAATTTCGTTTCATAAGGGGGCAGGTTTAGTAGCCCAAACATATACTGAGCAGGTATTAAAAAAATTAAAAGGGAATATTGCAATTGGCCATAACAGGTATTCCACATCAGGAGGGATTTATGGTGCACATATGCAGCCGGTTTGTATAAAGGGAGACTTGTTGGCAGTAGCACATAATGGAAATCTTCCGGTTTTGGAAAAATTAGAAAAGTTTTTGATTTCAAAGGGGTTAAAAACGCATGGACATAATGATTCAGAGCTTATGCATATGGCAATTTCTTATTACCTTAAAGAGGGGGAAAGTATTGAGAATGCCGTACGATTTTCATTCCCTTTGTTTACAGGATCTTTTTGTCTTCTTATTATGACAAAGGACAAATTAGTTGCAGTAAGAGATACGTATGGGATTCGTCCCTTATCTTTAGGTAAAATTAAAGGAGGCTATGTTGTATCTTCTGAAACATGTGCAATTGATACGGTATCCGCAGAATATCTACGAGAAGTTAATCCAGGAGAAATGGTTGTTATTTCTCAAGCAGGCTTACGCTCATACACCCTTGAAAAGGCAACACAGAAGCTTGATATTTTTGAGCTTGTGTATTTCGCAAGGCCAGATAGCATGATACTAGGTAAGAGTGTGCACAACATAAGAAGAAGATTGGGACAAGAATTGGCTCGAGAAGTAAAGATTGATGCAGATGTTGTTATTCCGGTTCCGGATTCTGCGATACCTGCTGCCATAGGATATGCTGAAGCATTAGGTATTCCGTTTGATTTTGGTCTAGTTAAAAATAGATACATTGGAAGAACATTTATATTGCCTGAGCAAATACTTAGGGAGAACAGTGTTCAGATGAAGCTGAATCCGATTCGCGAGATTATTTATGGGAAAAAGGTAGTTGTTGTGGACGACTCAATTGTAAGAGGTACTACTTTAAGAAAACTAGTTCATCTATTGAAGGCAACAGGGGCAAAGGAAGTGCATGTGTTAAGTAGCTCTCCTCCGGTAATGTTTCCTGATTTTTACGGTATTGATACTCCTGATCAGAAAGAGTTAATAGCATTTCATAAGACAATAAAACAAATAGAGAAATATATCGGAGCAGACTCATTACATTATTTATCATATGATGGTCTTATTAGGGCAACTGATCTTCCTGAAAGCATGTTTTGTGTATCCTGCTTTACTGGTGAATATCCAATTGATATCGGGGATAATCTAAAATCCATAGGCGTACCAAAAGCAACCGCTAAAAGGAAGGAAGTAAAAGCAAAACATTAATTTATCATGAAAAAACTTGTAATTCTAATCTCTAATACAGGTAAAGGAAGTAATTTGCGGTCGTTAATTGATGCATGTGCTAGCGGTTTACTGCAGGCTGAAATAATACAAGTAATTTCTGATACGGAAAACGCGAACGGGCTTAGATATGCAAAAGAAAATAAAATTCCGTATAGTATTATTTTAAATAAAAATGAGTTATTGAATAAACTACAAGCGCTCTCACCTGATTTTATTTGTCTATCAGGTTGGAAGCAATTTATTTCAGAAGAAGTAATAAATGCATTTCAGGATAAAATTATTAATTTACATCCAGGAGTGATACCTGAAACCATAAACGGTGAGTATAAAAACCCTGATGGGACGAAAGCATTATGGAATAGGGGGAAATTAGCAAATATTGCAATCCAGAACGTATTGACTGTTGGTGCAACATATGCTGGTTCGTCAATACATCGCTTAACCTACGAATTTGATTTTGGACCAGTTCTTGGAAGATGCTTTGAGAAGGTTCTACCCGGGGATACAGTAGACTCATTGTACGCAAGGTTGAAGATGAAAGAAAACAAACTATATCAGGAGGTAATGATTCAATTATGTCAATAAAAAAAATTCTTATATTAGGCTCCGGTGGTCGTGAGCATGCGCTTGCAGACGCATATTCTAGAAATAAACACATAAGAAAGGTATATGTAGCGCCAGGAAATCCATTTATGAGTGTAAAAAACAAAAAAATCATTCCGCTTACAAACGTCGCAGCAAATAACTTTAAAGAGGTGCTTGGTGCGTGTAAAAATTACAAGATTGATCTTGTAGATGTAGCTCAAGATGAGCCGATAGCGCTTGGTTTTATTGATCTTCTGAAGAAAGAAGGGGTGCTTTGTTTTGGACCATCACAGGCTGCTTCGGAAATTGAATGGAATAAGGAATGGTCACGTTCTTTTATGAAAAAATATAATCTTCCGATTCCTCAATTTTCAACTTTTACAAATGAAGATGAGGCGATAGCATATATAACCCAACAGAAGAATCAGCCGTTTTACATAAAAGCATCTGGTTTGGCCCAGGGAAAAGGAGCAATATTTGCAGACAATAAAAAAGAAGCAATCCAGGCTGTTTTGAAAATGAAGGAATTTGGTCAAGCAGGAGTGACGTTTCTAGTTGAGGAGTGTATGATTGGAGAGGAGTTTTCACTATTTGTAATTTGCGATGGGGAGGATTACCGAATAATTGGTGCGGCTCAGGATCACAAAACTGTCTTTAATAAAAACTTAGGGAATAACACGGGGGGTATGGGGTGTGTATTTCCCTCTACTTTGGTTGATAAAAAAATAATTCTTGAAACTGAAAAAAAGATTATAACCCCTTTTTTAAAAGGAATGGTTAAAGAAAAAAGAAAATATTCAGGAGTATTGTATGTTGGTGGTATGATTACAAAAAAAGGAGTTAAGGTTGTAGAGTTTAATTCACGATGGGGAGATCCAGAGGCAGAAGTTATTCTACCTGCAATAAAAACTGACTATCTAAAAATTGTTGAGAGTGTGCTTGATGGAAATTTGAAGAATCTCTCAGTCAAATTTGATAAAAATACGAGGGTAAGTGTTGCGGGATGTGCATACGGGTATCCTGATAATTATAGTAGGGCAAGAGGTAAAAAGATATTAGGACTTGAAAAAAATATATCTGGAGTAAAAATATATGGGTCAGGAATAAACAAGAGAAAAAACAATTTTGTTGTATCAGGAGGTAGAATTTTTCACATAGTGGGTGTCGGGGAAAATATTACAGACGCAAGAAGAAAGGCATATGGAGCAATAGCTGGTATTTATATCGAAGACAATAATTTACATTACAGGACTGATATTGGCTACAGAGAACTGGAAAGAGAAAATAAAAAAGAAAAAACATAAGAATTTAAGCCTTATTTTCTCGTTGATTAAGTACTTCATGGTATAATCTTTGGATGAATCAGGGAAACATTAGAAATTTTGCAATAATTGCTCATGTAGATCATGGAAAATCTACACTAGCTGATAGACTTCTTGTTTTGACAGACACAATTAGAAAAGAAGAAATTGGTGAGCAGTTTTTAGACTCTAGTCCGATTTCAAGAGAAAGAGGAATAACAATTAAGCTGGCTCCAGTTCGCATGAACTATAATTTGGATGGTAAAGATTATATTTTGGATTTGATAGATACTCCTGGACATGTTGATTTTTCATATGAAGTTGTTCGAACATTGTATGCCTGTGAAGGTGCAGTGTTATTAGTAGATGCTACAAAAGGGATTCAAGCACAGACAGTAGCAAACTTTAACTATGCAAAAAAAATAGGACTTAAAGTAATACCAGTTATTAATAAGATTGACCTTCCCATGGCAAGAGTTGATGAAGTAGAGGATCACATGATTGAATCTTTAGGTTTTGAAAAATCTGAAATCCTTTATATATCTGCTAAAACTGGTGAAGGGGTAGAAGACTTACTAAAGGTAATTATAGAAAGAGTCCCTTCTCCTACAGGGTCATCTGATGAGCCAACTCAAGCATATATTTTTGATTCAATATATGATGAGCACCGAGGTATTGTTATCTTTGTCCGAATTGAAAATGGGATCATAAAAAAAGGTGATGAGATCGTTTTTTTATCAGATGATTCACGCGCTCAAGTTATGGATGTGGGGTTTATGAAGCCCACTTTTAATTCAAGTTCGGAGATTAGAAATGGTGAGGTGGGTTACGTTATAACCAATGTAAAAGATATAACCCAGGCAAAAGTTGGTGATACTATGACTACGGTTAAAAATCCAGGGAGTGCTCTGCCTGGGTTTTTACCTTTAAAGCCATTTGTTTACTTATCCATTTATCCATCTAGTAATAGTGAGTTCCAGGCTTTAAGGAAGGCAATTTACAAATTAAAATTAAACGATGCAGCACTTACTATTTCTCCTGAGCACTCAACAATTTTTGGACCAGGTTTTAGGTGTGGTTTTTTAGGATTACTGCATTCACAAATAGTTATAGAACGTCTTGAAAGAGAGGAAGGGATTGATGTTTTTACAGCTCCCCCAACAATAGAATATATGATTGATGGTAAATCCGTAACAAGCCCTAAAGATTTTGACAACGGAGCACAGACCATGTTGGAACCGTTTATTGATGGTGAAATTTACGCTCCCGCTCAATATTTAGGGAATTTGCTGGAAATAATAAACGGAAGACGAGGACAGCAAAGTAATATTGAATATTTTGAGAAGTTGGTAAAGCTAACATTTGAGATGCCATTGGCAGCAGTTGTATATGACTTTTACGATAAGATAAAAAGTGCAAGTAGTGGTTTTGCTTCATTTGACTATGAGATAAAAGATTTCCGCACCTCAAAATTGGTAAGAGTAGATATATACGTAAATGAGCAGGTAATCTCCGAACTATCATTCATAGTTCATAATTCCGAAGTTGAAATATTCAGCAGGAGAATTGTTGAAATTTTACGGGAAGCAATCCCAAAACACCAGTTTGTAATTGCAGTACGTGCGCAGGTGGGGGGGAAGGTTATTGCATCTGAAAAAATTTCAGCACTGTACAAAAATGTTCTTGCAAAAATGTCTGGTGGAGATAGAACAAGAAAAGACAAGCTTTTAGAAGCGCAAAAAAAGGGAAAATCTAAAATGAAAACAATAGGGAGGGTAAGTATTCCGAAAGAAGCATTTCTTAGCGTATTAAAGATTTAGACTTTCTTTCAAGGCAACAGATTTTAGTTCTACAATTCTAAAGCTTTAACTAGAGGATAAAGAGGAAGATGCCTATTCCAAAGGCGACAATTAGTCCACTGACTATAGCCAGTGTTGTTTCAACACTTCCGGTAACAGGAAGCGTTGGTGAGGGGCCGGTTGTGATAGTGTCTGCTTGTGCTTGAGAGTTTGATACCGTAACTGTTTTGGTACATATTACGGTGTCACTCGTATTACCATTCGTATCAGTTAATGTTGAAATGGCGGAATATACTCCTGGGTTGGAATAAGTGTGTGGGATTTGGATACTTACAGTATTTGTTCCAATTCCGCCTGATGAGGTTGCTTCCTGGTTCGTACCGTCTCCAAAATTTAAACTTACCTTGCTTATTTTCGCATTAGGACTTTGCCCGCTTACTCCGAAGGTGAGTGAATATGGTGCAACTCCTGACTGTCCTCCGCTTAAAACCAAGCTTTCGCATATGGGTTTTGCAGATTGAGTAGATGTTGGAGAAGGACTTACGCTTACGACTATGCTAGGAGTAGGAGTTATGGTTGATGTACTCCCACCATTCCCTATGGTTACCGCAGCTGTTCCGGTGTCGCTCAGGACGTTTTCAGTTGCCCCGTCGCTTGTCGCAAGTGATAAAGCCTGAGATAGTGGTTTATCAAATTTTACAATCGTTGCGCCTGTGGTAGTTGCAGCTTTTGCTTTCATGGTTAGTGTTCCTATTTTCGTAATTTCTTGTACTGCCTCTTGAACATTGTTTGTTGTTGAAAGGGAAATACTTATAGTTCCGTCTGGATTTGGTTGAGATTTTTTAAGCTCTACGGGAAAGACGTTAGTATTTGGATTTAGTGATACTATCTCTATTTTTTCAGGATCTACAGACACAGTCATTTCAACAATTGAAACAATGTTTTGCCCGGGGTCTATCTGAATATCTAGGGTAAATGTTTCACCTACTGTTGTATTTACTGTAGTAGGCGTAAAGGAAAAAATAGTAGTAGGTGCAGCTTTAGATTGCAGGTTTGTTTGACGGCTTATTACAAAAAGCGTAATCGGAATGACTGCCAAGAGCAATAAAATATTTCCAAGGATAAAATATTTATTCTTTAGTATATTCATAATAAGCAAAGCACTAAATACAACCGATGCTTTTCACCTGTATACAAGCGTATCCAATTTGTAAAGTATTGTCAATCATATGACCTATCTAAAATGATCATAAAAAAAATAATGCTTTAAGGTAATTCACAAAAGGTCTTGACAAGACGTTAATTTTTTCTTAGAATTAGCAATCATTACGTCTTATTGACAAAACATATGGCAAAAGTTGCTTCTATACCAACAAATATAAAACCCCTTTTCGGAAACGTATTAGTTAAGCCTTTAGGGGCTGAAACTAAAACCGCAAGTGGTATTATTCTTCCGGACCCAGTAAAAGAAAAACCAACAATTGGTGAAATAATGGCGATCGGTGAAGGAAACATTACTCCAAAAGGAGACAGAGAGCCAATGGTAGTAAAAGTTGGGCAAAAGGTAATGTATAAAAAATGGGGAGGAAATGAGATAAAGGTGGAGAATGAGGAATGGACAATCGTTGACCAAAAAGATATATTAGCAGTTGTCGAATAGGTAGAGATACAAGCTTTAGGAGGAAAAAAAATGGCAAAACAAATTATATATAGCGAAGAAGCTAGGAAGAAATTAAAAACAGGCGTTGATAAACTTGCAAATGCAGTTGTTACCACATTGGGGCCAAAGGGTCGTAACGTTGCAATTGATAAAAAATGGGGGGCACCTAATGTTATTCATGATGGTGTAACTGTTGCCAAAGAAATAGAGCTTGAAGATCCCTTTGAGAATATGGGTGCACAACTCGTTAAAGAAGCAGCCTCAAAAACAAATGATATAGCAGGAGACGGAACGACAACTGCAACATTACTCGCTCAGCAAATAGTTCATGGAGGATTTAGGGCAGTTGCAGCAGGCGCAAATCCAATGATCTTAAAGGTTGGGGTTGAGAAGGGTGTAGCGGAAGTTGTCTCAGAAGTAAAACGCATGAGCAAGAAGGTCGTAGACACAGATGTAGCAAAGGTAGCAACCATATCGGCTCAAAATGAACACATCGGAAAACTTATTGCAGATGCTCTTCATAAAGTAGGAAAAGACGGAATTGTTACTGTTGAAGAAGGACGAGGTCTTGAATTCTCAATTGATTATAAAGAGGGAATGGAATTTGACAAGGGATACGCTTCTGCATATTTTGTTACTAATTCTGATCGTATGGAGTCATCTGTTGCAGATGCTTACATATTAATAACTGACAAAAAAATAACAAATCTTCAAGAGTTGTTGCCATTTTTAGAAAACTTTATTAAGGTTTCTAAAAATCTTGTAATAATTGCAGATGACATTGAAGGCGAGGCGCTTGCTACGTTAGTATTAAATAAATTAAGAGGAACATTTAATGTACTAGCCGTAAAAGCTCCTGGATTTGGGGATAGGAGAAAGGCAATGTTGGAAGATATAGCTGCTTTAACTGGAGGAACAGTTATTTCAGATGATACGGGTCGTAAATTTGACTCAGTAACTATAGATGATTGCGGACGAGCAGAAAAAGTGTTGTCAACTTCTGACACAACACAAATAATTGGGGGCAAGGGAGACAAAGCAACAGTTTCTGCACGGATTTCACAAATCAAAGCAGAAATTGAACGTTCCACGTCAGAGTTTGATAAAGAAAAACTTCAGGAAAGATTAGCAAAGCTTTCAGGTGGAGCAGCGGTAATAAATGTGGGCGCAGCTACAGAGGTAGAGATGAAGGAGAAAAAAGAGCGGGTAATAGATGCGGTAGCTGCGACCAAGGCAGCGCTTGAAGAAGGAATTGTTCCTGGAGGAGGAATAACCCTATTGAAGGCAAGGAAAGTACTTGTTTTATTAAAAGAAAAATTAAAAGAAGATGATGAAAAACAGGGAGTAGAAGTCTTGTATGATGCACTTGCTCAGCCTGTTTCTTGGATCGTTAAAAACGCAGGAGAAGAGCCTGGGGTTATTGTAAGAGATATAGAAGCTTCAAAGCTAGATGATTATGGATTTAACGTTATGACCATGGAGTATGGATCAATGCTTACAGCAGGGATTGTTGATCCAGCAAAAGTAACTCGTTCAGCAGTTCAGAATGCAGCTTCAGTTGGAATGATGATCTTAACTACTGAAGCCTTAGTAACTGACTTACCTGAGAAAAATTCTTCAACAGCCCCAGGACAAGGTATGCCAGGTGGCATGCCAGGTATGGGCGGCATGGATTACTAACCTTCGGTAATTTCAAATATTACCAATTTAAAATATTTCAGTTAATTTCCCGGAGATTCTTTTGCTATTTTGTACCCTGAGGGTAATCACCTATAATTACTTATGCCTGACTTTCATAGTGGTGATGTAAAGTCCCAGAATGAGTATTACAGAGTTGACCAGAATAACAGGATTAGATTTTATCAAAATTCCATACACGATCCAGGTAAAAGAATTCAAATTCAAAAGAACAAATGTGGTAAGGGAAATACTCTTTGTGTCTTTGGTTTTAAAGACTTGGATTACCTGTGGTAGAAACATGATAATTCCTAAAAACGCTCCGATATATCCTATGATCTCTGCAATCTGATTAACATTTATTCATAAATTATACCAAAAATATATCCCATTTATACTAAATACTGCATACAGTATACTTGATACTAAGCTATGGTTGATGTACATTGCCATTTAAATCTTCATAAATTTGACCAGGATTACGATGCTGTAATAAAAGACGCCTTTTTTTCCGGTGTTACAGCAATTGTTAATACTGGAACAAGTATACCTTCAAGTCGTAAGGCTGTTGAGCTTGCCTCAAAATATAAAGATTTATACGCGATTGTAGGTGTTCATCCACATCATGCTGACAAGACAGATAAAGAATTTGAAGGAGAACTCCAATATGATTGGTTAGAAAAACTTGAAGAGTTGGCAAAGCAGCCTAAGGTGATAGGTATTGGGGAGGTGGGGATGGACTTTTTTAGATATAAATCAAACGGAATAGTAGAAACCCACTTACAGGAGGATGCATTCAGAAAGCAGATAGAACTATCTATAAAATTAGGTCTTCCGTTACAAATTCATACAAGACTTGCTTGGGATGATACATTAGATATCCTTCTTGAATACAAATCTCAGCTTCAGGATCCTCCGGGCATGTTTCATTGTTTTTCAGGAAATATTGAGTACACAAAGCGAGTGCTTGATGCAGGCTTTTACGTAGGGTTTGATGGGAACATTACTTATGGGGGAACTCCGCCTGGAGAGGACACTTCACTTTCAGACCTGGTTGAGTATGCGCCCTTAGACCGTATTTTAACTGAAACAGATAGTCCTTTTTTGACACCCCAAAGCTTGCGGGGCACTCGGAATGTTCCGCAAAATGTTATAATTGTAGCAAGGCATATTGCTCATCTGAAAGGTTGTTCATATGAAAAAGTTAACGAGACAGTTTTGATAAATTTTCAAAAAGTATTTGGAAGACATATATGATTAATTCAACAATTAACAAGATTTTTTTGAGATATCCCAGAAAATCAATTAGACTACTAGAAATTATCCCTCCTCTTATTGCTGTTTTCTTAATAACTGTACCATTTTGGGGATCATTTGCATTCCCCGTTTTTTTATCTTACCTTATTATCTTTTTTGATATATATTGGCTATACAAATCCCTTAATTTAGCAGTTTGCTCATTTTTTGCAGCAAGAAAAATAAAACAAGCCGAGCAAACTGATTGGATGGCCCAAGCAGTTCAACATCAAGATTTTGATAAGGTTAGACATATTGCTGTCATCCCAACCTACAAAGAATCAGTACATAAATTAATGGAAACAATTGATAGCATTCAAGGTCAGACTTTCCCTACGCATCAGCTTTATGTATTTGTAGCCTTTGAGGAAAGAGAAGAGGAGGCATATGAAAAGGCAAAAATATTAGATTCTCACTATAAGAATGTTTTTGGCGGAATTTATTCTACCTTCCATCCGGATGTAGCAAACGAAGTAAAAGGTAAATCATCAAATCAGGCTTATGCTGCAAGGGAAGCAAATAGAATACTTGTTGAAGAAAAGGGTCTGGATATTTCGTTTATGACTATATCCTCAGTTGATGCAGATAGTATCTTTGACGAGCAGTACTTTGCATATTTGACACATGAATTTCTGTCTCATAAAAACCGCGATCTTGCTTTCTTTCAGTCAGCTAACGTCTATTTCAATAATTTTTGGAAGGTTCCAGCCGGAACTCGGGTTATAGCATTTTTTGGAAGCCTATCGCGTGCATCACTTTTAGTGCAGCCATTACGTCTTATTCCAAATTCTACTTACACATTGTCGTTTAAATTATTAAAAGACATCGGATATTGGGATACAGATGTTATTCCAGAAGACTATAGAACATTTTTTAAAGCTTTTTTCGCAAAGAAGGGACGCGTAACAGTAGACCCCATATTTCTTAAAACATCCATGGACTCACCTCAATCCATGACATACTTTGGAAGTCTTATGAATAAATACCAACAGGAAAGACGTTGGTCCTGGGGAATTTCTGACGATGCAGTATTTTTGAAATGGTGGCTTACCGTAAAAGATGTACCTTTTTTAAAAAAAACATATCTGGTATCAAATGTTATTTTTGATCATATTATGTGGCCAGTAAATTGGTTTTTAATAACTATTGCTGCAAATTTAGTAGTAATTCTTAACCCTGTTTTTTCGCGTACAAGCTTAGGGTATACACTCCCCCATTTATCAGGATTTATTTTAACCATTTGTCTTTTTGCTCTTTTTGTCATGATCTATGTAGACTTTGATTTACGGTCTAATAAATTTGATGCACCTCCCAAGATGAAACAATTTATGTTTCCATTAGAGTTTATGCTTATGCCAATTGCAGGATTATTTTTATCAACTATTCCTGCTCTCATGTCTCATGTGCAATTAATTAGAGGGAAGAGGCTTGAATATAAGGTCACGGAGAAAGTATAGACATTATGGTAGTGACCTTGCGCATGTCTTAAGGTCGGAGAGAAAGTATAGACATTATGGTAGTGACCTTGCGCATGTCTTAAGGTCACGGATAGAAAAATAATATAACGGATGAAGATATATGAAAAAAATATTAAAAGCAGTTTATGACAAAGAAGTTCTTCCGGATTTGTATTACTTTTTTCTTATAGGTGTAGTTTTATTGTTTATAATTCTTCGTATCCCATCCCTTGTTGAGCCAGATTGGTATGGAGATGAGGGAATATATCAAGTTATAGGGCGCGCGCTGCATGAGAATAGGTTGCTCTATAGAGATATATGGGATAATAAGCCACCACTTCTTTATTTGTATTACGCGATGGTAAAAGGTGATATGTTTTTGGCTCGCCTTATGTCTCTTATATTTGGCATAGGAGCGGTTATTGCATTTTTCTTTGCTGCAAAAACTCTTTTTTATAAAAAAAATATTTCACTATATCTTTCCACATTTATTTTCGCTTTTCTTTTTGGAATACCGTTATTAGAAGGAAATATTGCGAATGCTGAAAATTTTATGCTATTTCCTATACTGCTCTCGCTTTTTTTTGTGCTCCATTTAAACTCTAAATCAAAAATAATTACTCCAATCTTAATTGGAGGCTTTTTGTCAATCGCTTTTTTAACTAAAATTGTTGCAATTTTTGATCTCGGTGCATTTTTGGTAATACTTTTTATAATTCGTTTTTATAACAAGCCGCTTGTTGACGTAAAGAAGCATTTCTTGTCCCGTCCTATAGAGTTTATTAAAATTTTAAAACAAGAAGTTATTATTTTAATTTCATTTCTTTTTCCGATTGTCGTAACGATTATATTTTTTATTCTTCAAGGTTCTCTTTCAGATTTTCTTAAAGCATCATTTGCACAGAATATAGGTTACGTTGGGTATGGAAACTATTTTCTGATCCCTCAAGGATTACTTATTCTTAAGTTTCTTGCCCTGTTTTTAGGAGTTTTTCTGGTTACAATTTTTAGAAAAAAAATTGGTATTGCTGGAATAGTTATTTATACATGGCTTATATTTTCAACCTTTAACGCTTTTTTTTCAGGAAGACCATACACTCACTATGTGTTGGTGTTCTTGCCTTCATTCTGTTTGTTAGTAGGATTGCTTTTTGTTGCAAGAAAGCAAATAATTTTAAATATTTTTATTACAGTTTTTTTAGTTGTTTTGTTTAAAGTTAATTTTACATACTATACAAAAATTATTCCTTATTACAGAAATTATTTTGATTTTGTGATGGGTGACAAATCTGTGAAACAGTATCAATCATTTTTTGATAATAACACGCCGAGGAATTATGAGTTATCTGAATTTTTAAAAATGAATACTCAAAAAGGAGAGGGAATATTTTTATTGTCAGATAGTAGTACAATCTATTACTTAACAAAAAAGCTTCCTCCTGGAAGATATATTGTAGAATATCATATTAGTTCTTATCCTAATGGCGTAGAGGAAACTAAGCGTGCATTAAAAAAAGTAAAACCAAAATATATCATTGTTACGAAAGAGAAATTTGCCCAAGAATTTTTGACTAATTATGATAAAAAATATATAGTTTCTGGTATAACAGTATATGAACAGCAGTATTAAGGTATTATTTATAGACAAAGGTATAAAATACGCGATATTTTTATCTATCGCATTATCGCTATTGGAAATAGTGTCTCTAGTATTTTTTTATAAAATATTTCCTCCAGTAATTCCGCTTTTTAATAGTTTAACTTGGGGTAGAGACAGATTAGTTCCATCCGTTATTATATTTGCCGTTCCCGTTTTTCTACTTATGATGCACATGATAAATATTACTTCAGCAGCGTTTTTTTACAAAAAACACGCCTTGCTCTCAAGAATGATAATTGTTAACTTGTTGTTAGTTGTAGGGATAAGTTTCGTGGCTCTTGGGCAAATATTACTATTAATTTTTTAATGAACATAACTACATTTATTTATCCATTCGCTTTAGCATTGTGTGTCTCGCTGCTTGCGACTCCTATTGTTATAAAACTTGCATATAAAGCAAAAATTGTAGATGATCCTAAGACTCATAAGCATCCAGCAATAATTCACTTAAAACCAATTCCCAGAGCAGGAGGCGTTCCCATATATCTTGCTATCCTAATTTCTTGCTTCATTTTTTTTAGCATGAGCAGCCAATTGTTGGTTATACTAATAACGGGCTTTTTTGTAGTTTTTATTGGATTACTTGATGATAAATATGATATCTCGCCTTATATTAGGTTCTTATCAAATATACTTCTTGCAGGTGTTGTGGTTTTCTCAGGTGTAACCATACCATTTATCACAAACCCCTTGGGGGGGATACTTCATTTCACCCCTCAAAATATGAACGTTTTTTTCCTGCCACAGATATTGGCTATTGTTTGGATTGTTTGGGTAATGAATATGTTGAATTGGAGCAAAGGAGTTGATGGGCAAATGCCAGGTATTGCTGTTGTGTCTGCGATTATTATTGGGCTTTCTGCACTTCGGTTTCCAATATTAGATAGCTCAAATATTATGACATCGCAGCTCGCTTTTATTGTTGCGGGTGCATCATTGGGTTTTCTTTTTTTTAACTTTTATCCTGCAAAGATATTTCCTGGGTATAGTGCTACGATATTAGGTTTTTTGATTGGTATACTGTCTATCTTGTCAGGCGTGAAGCTTGCAACTGCAATATTAGTGATGGGTGTGCCAACAGTTGATGCGCTGTTTACCGTGTTAAGACGTCTACTTTCTAAGCGTTCACCTTTTTGGCATGACAAGGGTCATCTTCACCATCTACTGCTGAAACTAGGATTTTCGCAAAGGAGTATCGCAATTTTTTATTGGGTTATGTCCTGCCTTTTAGGTCTTATAGCGCTAAATCTTTCAAGTCGGGGTAAGTTATTTGCTATAATTTTGTTATTAGTATTAGTAGGAGGAATTATACTTACCCTAAAGTACTTAATTAAAAAGGAAAAAACTATATGAAAGTAGAGTTGTTATATTATGCAGTAAAGCTTTTAAGACCTAGACAGTGGATCAAAAATTTTGCACTTTTTGCAGCTCCTACTTTTGGAGGGCAATTATTTAACCTTGAAACACTATTTCAGATAATTTTAGGATTTATTGCTTTTTGTTTGCTTGCGTCCTCAACTTATGTTGTAAATGATTTGCTTGATGCCCAAAAAGATAGATTACATCCATTCAAGAAATACAGACCGATAGCGAGTAGGAAAATCTCAACACCCCTTGCAATTATTATGTTTTTTATCTTAATAATAATTTCGCTAATAATCGCCCTTGAAATTTCTCCTGTATTCTTTTTGATATCGGTTTTGTATCTAATCCTGCAGCTATCATATTCAGTTCTATTTAAGAGTTTAGTTGTGTTTGATATACTATTTATTGCAGCAGGTTATATCTTGCGTGTTTTTGCAGGAGAAGTTATTTCAGGATATCATTTATCTGTTTGGTTATTGCTTACCACTGTTTCCTTATCGCTATTTTTAGCTGTTGGAAAAAGACGTTCTGAGCTGACTCTGTTAAAAGGTGCGACTGGAGCGCATATAGCAGCTGTTAGACAAAGTCTATCTCATTACTCAGACAGACTACTTGATGCATATTCCATGATGTTTGCAACGGTAACACTTGTTTTTTATTCACTTTTTACATTTCTTGAGTCAACACGCGGTCTGCATGTCCCAGAAGTGCTTTTGCCTGAATTTTTACCTGATTATTTGCAAAGAAAATGGCTGATGATAACCATACTACCGGTTATTTACGGAGTAATGCGTTATATTCAGGATATTTATGAGAAAAGCGAAGGGGAAAGCCCCGAGCGAGTTCTATTATCAGATAAATCATTATTGTTCTCAGTGATTATATGGGGATTACTTGTTATATTTGTAATATATGTAATTGGAGGTTAAGGTGTGGGCGAAGGTTCTTTTGTTGCAAAATCAGAACTTATATACCCTGTTGTTTGAGAGTTGGGAAGTTGTATTTTATACCATCCGTTTTCCTCTGAAATTAATGTAAGTATGTCTCCTGGGTTAACCCTTCCAATTTCTTCGGAATTAATATTGGCCGCTTGTCTTACCCTAAGAAAACCTGTAGGTGTGCTTATTATTTTAACTGTTTCGGGAGTTATTGCGGGAGTGGGAGTAGGGGTAGGTTCACTGCCTGGGAGTACCTCGTCTGAGGAAGGTATTGTTCCTAAAACTGTTTCAATAACTAGTTTGTATCCTTTTTGCGCTTTTATTCGAATTGTTTTTTTTGCATATCCTCCTTTTTGTATTTCTATTTCGTGGGCAGAATCTGATACCCCCTTAATGGATAAGGGTGTTGTTCCCGAGTCAGTTCCATCCATGGATACAAGCGCTCCGCCTGGGATAGAAGAGATAAATAGCTCTGCATCTTGAGCATAAATTTTAGACAAATAAAGTGTATAAGATGATGCATAAGATCCGGGCAGAAAGGTTCTATCTACTGCCGTGAGCACGTCTTTCCCTACCTTTATCTTTGTAGTATATGTGTTTGATGAATCTTGAGGCACTAATTGTAAGGTATAATCCCCTTCATCTACCCGTTCTTGCTCTTCACAAAGACAAAGGGGAGTGTTTCCTATCAATTTTCCGTTGAGTAAAACTTTAGCTGCGACATTACTCGTTACTTGGAGCGCACCTTTTCCGTGAGGCAAAAAGTTTAAGAAAACCTGAAAGAAGATAAAAAAGCCTATAAAGATAAGAATAATTGAGAGAATATTAATTATTTTTTGTTTCATTTTTTAATATATACCATATTATCAAAGGATACGAATTCAAACAAGTAATTAATCAAGTGCAGTTGGGAAAAAAACATGCACTGGTATTGACAAATTGGCAGTCTATGTGATAGAGTGATAATAGATATAAGTTTAAGATATCAGTGATAAATATTACTCATTGATAGTTTAAATTTTTAATAAAAAGAATAACACTTTTTGAAAGATTGGAGGTGAAAACTATGGCAATAATTCGTTGGAATCCTTGGAATATTGACAGATTTTTTGAAGACGATTTTGATTTACCTACCATCCCTGGAATTTCAAGATTAATGGGTCAAGGGTTAAATCTTTATGAAACTGAGGAATCAATAATTTCAGAAGCAGCGCTTCCCGGCGTTTCAGAGGATAAGATTGATGTGACATTTGAGAACGGAGTAGTTCGTGTTACTGCGTCAATTGAAGATAAGAAAGAAGAAAAGGAAAAACGCAGGTATTTTATGAGTTCAATGACATCCTCATTTAATTATTCATTTAGAATCCCTGAAGGTGTTGTAGAGACAAGCGAACCTGAGGCAGTCTTAGAAGATGGAGTGCTTAGATTAACGTTTAAAAAAGTTGTGAAGAAAGAACCTAAGAAAATAAAAGTATCTAAAAAGGTGAAAAGTATAAAGTAAGATTTACTTAGGGGAAATTACAAAAGGCCTCTGGAGTTCTCTAGGGGCCTTTATGTTATCCTGGGGAATAAGGGTTCAGAAGATTTAATTTTATCACTGCCGAATTGTTCAAGTATTTGATTTGCAGTATTTGGCAGAAACGGTTTAAGGTTAAAGCCTATATGCAGAATTTTTTGTATTAAGGTGTCTAAGGTTTTGGTAAGCTCCTCATCTTTTTGTTCCCAAGGTTTTTTTTCGTTTATGAATTTATCTGTACTTCCAATAATATCCCATATATATTCAATCCCTAAATTTAATTCATAGGTATCAAGGAAATGTGTTATTTCTTTATCAAAAGATGAAGGGATAGTCCCGCCTTTTTTATTATTTTTTTCTGCTAATCTTGCTACTCTTGCCACTAGATTACCAAGACCATTTGCAAGATCTGAGTTATATACTTCTCTAAATCTATTTTCTGTAAAATCCCCATCAGAATAGGTAGGGATTTGAGAGAGCATATAATATCTAAAAGGTTCTAGCCCATATTTCTCAGTCATCTCGAATGGGTCAATCACGTTTCCGAGAGTTTTTGACATTTTTTGTCCTCCCGATTGCACAAAACCATGAATAAGGATTGATTTTGGTATCTCAAGACCTGCTGATAACAACATGGCTGGCCAGTATACAGTATGAAATCTATTTATATCCTTTCCGATTACGTGTAGATTAGCCGGCCACCATTTTTTAAATTCTTTTTCGTCAATCCCATACCCAATTCCGGTTATGTAGATTGCAAGCGCATCAAACCAAACATACATTACCTGATCTGGATCGTTTGGAACAGGTACTCCTATATTTTGTGCTCTTTTTTTTGATCGGGAAATGCTAAAATCTTCAAGACCATTTTTTATAAATGATACTATCTCATTTTTTCTAACGCTAGGAATAATGCGAAGCGTGTCTGATTCAATAAGTTTCAAGAGTGTATTTTGATAATTTGTTAGTTTAAAAAAATAATTATCTTCTTTTATCTTTTCCGGGATAGTTTGATGATCTTGGCATTTTCCATTTATTAATTCTTTCTCTGTTTTAAAGCTTTCACATCCAATGCAATAAAGTCCGCTATAGGATTTTTTGTAGATGTCTCCTTTTTCCAGACACAAACTCCACAGTTTTGATACCCCAGGAAAATGATGATTTTTATTTGATCCTCTCTCAAATATATCCAGATGTATACCTAGCTTTTCATATGAGGTTTTAAAAATTAGCGAATTTTTGTCTAGAAAATCCTGTATTGGGATCCCCTCTTTTTCAGCCGCTTGAACATTTTTTAACCCGTTTTCATCAGCGCCTGATAAAAGAAGCGTATCAAAGCCTAATAGCTTGTGATAGTTTCTTATTGTATCAGCCTGAAAATATTCAAGAGCGTGTCCAATATGAGGTTTTCCATTAACATATGGGATAGCGGTTGTGAGGTAAAACGTATTTTTATTCATGGATAGAATTGTATCATACGATTACTGCTTCCGGAAGCCGAGCTCAACTAGCAGTACAATAATAATCAGTAAGCCTACATATAAGTAACTTGTAAAACCGAAAAGTCTCAGGAGTAACAGGGAGGAGAGAAAAGTGCCTAAGAGTATTCCTTGCCGTAAATTTATTAAAATAAATGATGACAGGCAGGCAAGTGTGGACAGGAGAAGAATAAAAAAAAGAAAAATAGGGGAGAACATAAAAGCTCCAATAGAAAGACTCTCTTCTGGGCTGATAAAAAAGATATAAAAAAGTAGTCCAGTAAAAGATATTCCTCCAAGAAGCAGTAATGGTAAAAGTCCTTTTCTTTTCCGCATCTATCTAAAATCGTTTATTCTATTTTTTAATTTTATAGCTTCAGATCGTGCAGAATCAGCAAAAAATTTATCTTTTCCTGAAAAAATTATTCCTCTTGCTGAATGGATAATGAGCCCTTTTTTGTTTTTTGTTAATCCTGCTTTTAGTGTATTTTCTAGATCTCCCCCCTGCGCTCCTATGCCCGGTACAAGAAAGGTCATTGATGGTGCAATTCCACGTAGCTCTGAAAGTTCTTTTGGGTATGTAGCTCCTACAACCATTAAACAATTATTATTCCAATTCCAGTCTTTAACTATCATTCTTGCAAGATGTTTATATAGCGGTTCATTGTTTACTAAGAGATTTTGCATTTCTCCTCCTGATTTGTTTGAGGTTTTAACTAGGATAATATTCCCTTGATCTTTGCGTTCTAAAAACGGTCTAAGAGCTTCTTGCCCTAGATACGGGTGGAGTGTTATCGCGTTAGCGCCCAGATAATCAAAAGCAAATGTGGAGTAACCTTTATTAGTATTATCTATATCAGCTCGTTTAGCATCTAAAATAGTGGGAATTTCTGGATATTTTTTTTTAAGATATTCAAATGTTAATTTTAGATCTTCAATTCCCTCTGCTCCTCGGGCTTCATAAAATGCAGTATTTAACTTGTAGCTTGATATTAAATCGTAAGTGTTGTCAATAATTGCCTTATTAAAAGTATATTGTGGATGTTTTCGTGATAGTAAACTTTCTGGAATTTTTTCAAGATCTGAGTCTAACCCAATGCATAGAAGAGAATTATTTTTTTCTATAGCATTATTGAGTTTCTCAAGAAATGTCATTTTTGTTTTGAAGAGAGATATTTTTTGCCATGTCCCACTCGGGTATTGATAGGTACCCCCTCTTTACATAGGGGACATTTTTCCTCTGTCCATGTTTCCACTGGTAATTCCCCAAGTGATATAAAAGGCGCGTTGATTGTTTCACCATTTACTAATTTGGGACTTCTATTGACCATAACCAATACAGCAGTAACTCTTCCCCTAGCATTTCTTACAGCGTCAACTACTTTTTTTACTGAACCTCCAGTAGTAGTTAAGTCTTCTATAATCAAAACATTCTTATCTTTAACTAGTGAATCATAATTTCTTGTAAATACTTGATTTTTGTTTTCATCTTTTTCAGTATAAATTCCTAAAATCTCTTTATTTTTAAGTGATGACAAATGATACGCGGTCCATGTAGACAGAATAATTCCGCCAAGTGCGGGTCCTACTACAACGTCAACGTCAAGATCTTCGGCTTTTTTTGCAAGAAGCATTCCTACCTGGGACGCGTCTTCAGTATGCGGATATAAAGCATCTTTGTTTATATAGATAGAGCCATGTAGTCCGGAAGTATATACAAAATGATCGTCAGTAATAATGGCTCCAACTTTTTTTAAAATATCTAAAACATCCATTTCTAAAATATTATACCATGCACACCCTTTTTATTGGAAAAGTATTTACGGTATGTTAGAATCAAGTTAATGAATTCAGGTGTTTTTTATGATCCTTTAAAAAGCTATGAGGATAATTATGTTCAAGGTCCGTTTGTTGATTTTACCAATAAAAAAGAAATTCGTGATCCTCTTGCGCCTCCCCAATTTAATTATTTAGGTCAAAAAGTGAACCTTCCTTTCGGAATTCCTGCTGGCCCTTTGTTAAACAGTAACTATATTAAAGCCGCTTTCAATAATGGTTATGATATCGCAGTTTATAAGACAGTGAGGTCTGAATCATACCCATCCCACCCGTTTCCAAATGTATTGGGAGTGCATATTGAAGGAGATCTTACTCTTGAACGCGCTAAAGAACCAATTCTTGCAGACACTAATTACACTAAGCCTATATCAATAACAAATTCTTTTGGTGTCCCATCAAAGGACCCTTCAGTTTGGCAGGAAGATGTACAAAAGGCAATGACATATGTCGGAGAAGGGCAGGTTTTGGTTTTAAGTTTTATGGGGACTGTAAAGAAGAACCAAACAGAGAAGGAATTTATATCGGATTTTGTTTTAGCTGCACAGCTTGCGCATGAAACAGGAGCGTTAATATTGGAAGGAAATTTATCATGTCCTAATATAGGGAACGAAGGATTGGTTTGCTATAACCTAAACATAACAAGAAGAATAGTTAATGCAGTAAGAGAAAAAATTGGAAGCACACCCTTAATTTGGAAAGTTGGTTATTATGAATCTGACGTGCAGCTTTCTGAGCTTGCTAAAATCGCACATGAAACAAACAGTTCGCTTTCCGTAATAAATACTATGCCGGGAATAATTATTGATAGTCACGGAAAGCAGGCATTGCCAGGTAGTCCCGCAAGGCTTAGGAGTGGTGTTTGTGGAGCATCAATAAAGTGGGCAGGAATAGATATGGTTAAACGTCTTCATAATATTCGTATGCTTAAAGGCTATAATTTTACAATTGATGGTGTCGGAGGCGTTATTTCACCTGAAGACTATTTTGATTATAAGGACGCAGGGGCAGATGGGGTGTTTTCAGCAACAGGTGCCATGTGGAATGTAAATCTCGCACATGAAATTAAACAGGAGGTGAAAAAAGGAACTAGATAAATATAAGGTCAGGTTTTATTACATGTCCAGATCCTAATTTCGCAAGAATCTCCCCATTTTCGTATACTGTTTCACCTCTTAATAGTACTCTCTTTACTCTTCCATGCATTAGACGGCCTGAAAATGGAGACCAGGCGGATTTTGTAAATAAATTTTTTTCCTCAAATAAATACTCCTCTTCCAAATCAACCTCAACAGATGAATCCTGATTAGGAAGATGAAATATTTTTTTAGGATTCTCATGACACAAGCGGATAATATCTGTTATTTTTAGCATTTTTTGGTGCAGTGCAGTTAATAGAAGCGGAAGGGTAGATTCAAGTCCGGGGACACCGTAGGGAGAAGTGCTTATTGGATTTTCTTTTTCTTTTTTTGTGTGTGGAGCATGGTCTGATTCTATAACGTCAATTTCATGAAGTTTTTCCCACAAATAAGATACATCAGCTGTCGTTTTTAAATATGGTTTCATTTTCCCATAGGACTGCAGTTTTTTTTCATCCTCTGAAGTTAAGAATAAGTGGTGTGGTGTAACCCCGCATGTAATTGGGAGACCTTGTTTTTTTGCATTTGAAATTTGTATTAGATCTGATCGCAGCGTTATATGACAAAAATGAGTTGGCTTTTTTGTTTTCCTAACATAGCTTATAACTTCATCAATCGCGTTGTCTTCAGCGTGTACTAAAATTGGCCCATAATTTTTCGGCCACATTTTAAAGATTTTTTCAAGTGCAATGTTGTTAACTAAAAAATTTCCCGTAGTTTCATTCAGGTACAATTTGATTCCGAATACGTCTTTTTTAACCTTTTCAAACTCCATTATGTTGTTTCCCTGAGAACCAAAATAAAAACCTACATCGCACAGAATATTTGTTTTTGCAAAATTAATTTTATCGTCGAGTAAGCGCTTTGTTGTTATGGGGACTATATTGTTTGGCATATCTAATATAGTTGTAAATCCGCCTGCAAGTGCTGCCTTTGTACCAGTTGTGAAGTCTTCCTTGTGTGTTTGTCCTGGGGATCTTAGATGAACGTGAATATCAATTAATCCTGGAAGTATCATGCTACTCAAAAGTATATTCGCTCCAATGTTTAATCTCAAGTTCTTGCTTAGGTTTTTCTACAAGTGCCTTAATGAATAAATCTGCCTTTTTTCTATTAGTTATTAGAGGAATATTATGATCAATTGCAGCTCTTCTCATTATATATCCATCGTCTACATCTTTCTTATTTTTAAAATCGACAATATTAATCGCTAGGTCAATTTTTCCTTTTGAGAAGTAGGATAATATGTTTGGGTTTTTTTTCTCATGAATTTTGTATAGACGTGTTGCGTTGATCTTATGAAATCGTAAAAATTTAGCTGTTTTCTCAGTTGCATAGATTGGTATTCCAATCTTTTTAAGCCGTATTGCGCTATCTAAAAATCTGATTTTATTATCATCAGATCCTAAAGATACAAAGATTCCTTTTTTGGGTGGGACACTTCCTACAGATAGTTCTGATTTTAGAAATGCTTCTTCAAGTGTTTTCCCGAAAGCAGCAGCCTCTCCAGTTGATGCCATTTCCACTTTTAATATTGGGTCTGCTCCTTCAAGTCGCGAGAAAGAAAACTGCGGGGATTTTACAAGGTAATGTGATGGATAGGGAATGTTTTTTGCAGTTCCTTTTTTAAATATTGCATCAACAATCTTTTCTGCGAAATTTATATGTGTTGCTTTAGAAATAAAAGGAAATGTTCTTGATGCTCTCAAATTTATCTCTATTACATAAACCTTTTTGTCTCTTGCTAAAAATTGAATATTAAAAGGACCTGTTATTGACAGTGCCTTAGATATCTTTTCTCCCATATCCTTAATCTGTTTTTCATATTGGATATACAGTTCATGGGGTGGATAAATAATTGTTGCGTCTCCCGAATGAACGCCGGCATTCTCCAGGTGTTGTGAAATTGCAGAAATTAAAATATTTCCGTCTTGAGAAACACCGTCTAACTCAATTTCTCGTGCATGTTCAACAAATTTAGAAAGAGTAATAGGATGCTCGGGGCTTATAAGAGTTGCACGTTTAGTAAAAATTTTAAGATCGTCTTCTGTGTAGCAAACAGACATAGCATCACCAGACAGAACATAGGATGGTCTAATAAGAACTGGATAAGATACTTTATTTGCAAATTTAATCGCGTCTTGTAACGTTTTCACTTCACCCCATTCGGGCTGAGGAATGGAAAGTGAGTCTAGGAGTTTAGAGAATTTATTTCTATCTTCAGCTGTATCTATGTCTACGGGTTTTGTACCTAGAATTTTTATCTTAGAATTTTCTAGTTTTTTTACTAAATTATTAGGAGTCTGCCCGCCTACTGAGACGATAACACCAAGGGATTTTTCAAAATCGTAAATATCTGAAATCCTTTCATGAGTCAATTCTTCAAAATATAGCCTGTCTGACACATCATAGTCTGTTGAAACCGTTTCAGGATTGCAGTTTACAATAATTGAAGATTTATCGTGTTTTTTTAACGAAAGCGCAGTATTAACACATGTCCAGTCAAATTCAACGGAAGAACCGATTCTATACGGACCAGAACCTAAAACAATAACGCCCTGTTTTCCAAGTGGTAAAACATCATTGTGTGTTGCGTGATAAGAAGTATATAAATAGTTGGTTTGTGCAGGAAATTCTCCTGCAAGGGTATCAATTTGCAGAATAGCAGGCGTAATATTATAATTCTTTCGTTGCGTACTTACATAAAGTTCTGTTTTACCAATAAGTTTTCCAATTTGTTTGTCTGAGATCCCTAGTTTTTTATATTCTAA
Organism: Candidatus Levyibacteriota bacterium; assembly: GCA_018062815.1. Taxonomy (GTDB): domain Bacteria; phylum Patescibacteriota; class Microgenomatia; order Levybacterales; family GWA1-39-11; genus JAGORM01. Next base: position 97,284 of record JAGORM010000001.1, read on the forward strand.
CAAGGATTCCTCTGTTATGGTTTTTTTTCTTTTCAATTTTTCCTCTGCTGAAACAATTTTGTAAATTCCGGATAAAAACCAAGGATCAATTCCAGTTATATTATGAATTTTCTGAATTGTAACCTTTCTTTTCATTGCTTCAGCGATTGCGTACATACGTTTTGGGGTTGGAGTTTTAAGATAGTATTCAAAATCTCTCTTTGTCTTTGGGAAATTATTTTCCGTTATTCCTTCTGACCCCACCCCAAGCATCCTAATTGCTTTTTGAAAAGCTTCCTCAAAGCTTCTTCCTATGCTCATAACCTCACCGACGGATTTCATTGAAGAGCCTATTTTTTCCTCGACCCCTTTAAACTTCTCAAGATCCCATCTGGGAATTTTAACAACAATGTAGTCCAAAGCAGGTTCAAAACATGACTGCGTTACATGAGTTACTTGATTTTTAATATCAGTTAAGGGGCTACCAAGTACCAGTTTTGCCGCGACGTATGCCAATGGGTATCCAGTTGCCTTTGAGGCAAGAGCTGAAGATCGTGACAATCTTGGGTTTAGTTCGATAACTTGATACTCCAATGGCGGACTATCTTCATGTTTCGTGTGTTCAGTAGTTCTGTTAGGATGGGGGTTAAGTGCAAATTGCACATTGCACTCACCAATAATATTTAAACTTCTCACAATTTTGATAGAGATATCTCTAAGAGATTGATATTCGTAGTTAGTAAGCGTTTGCGATGGTGCAACTACGACTGATTCTCCGGTATGGATTCCGAGTGGATCCATATTTTCCATGTTACAAACAGTTATGCAATTGTCATATTTATCACGTACAACTTCGTATTCAATTTCTTTCCAGTGATGAAGGTACTGTTCTACTAGAATTTGAGGAGAAAAAGCTAGTGCTATATTTACTTTTTCTTCAAACTCTTCAAGCGTGTAGCATACCCCTGATTTTTGTCCTCCCAGGGCGAATCCTGCTCTTACCATAACCGGTAGTCCTAGTTCATGCATTATTTTATTTGCTTGTTGGTATGACGTTGCGGCCTTGCTTTTAGGGGTATTTACATAGATTGAGTGAAGATGTTTAGCAAATTTATCTCTATCTTCGGAGATAATAATGCTTTCAATAGATGTTCCCAATACAGAAACCTTATATTTTTTAAAGACACCCGTTTTATAGAGGTTAATTCCGCAATTTAAAGCAGTCTGGCCTCCAAAAGACAGCGCAATAGCGTCTGGCTTTTCTTTTTTTATCACTTCTTCCACAAAATACTCATCTACTGGAAGAAAATACACAGTGTCAGCTAGAAATTCGGAAGTTTGAATGGTTGCGATATTAGGGTTTATGAGAACTGTTTTAATCCCTGTTTCTTTAAAGGCTTTTATAGCCTGGGATCCAGAGTAATCAAACTCACCTGCTTGGCCTATCTTTAGTGCGCCAGATCCTAGTATTAAAATTTTTTTATACATATTTATAGCGTTTTACCTTATCTAAGAATAAATCAAAAAGCCATTCGGTATCTTGCGGTCCAGGGTATGATTCAGGATGGAATTGAACAGACATAAAAGGAAGACTTTTATGAATGATGCCTTCATTGGTTCCATCGTTTGCGTTTATAAACCATGGTTTAAATTCATGAGGAATTTTTCCAACTGCAAATCCATGATTCTGGGTAGTTATATAACAACGTTTTGTACCTTCAAGAAGGCAAGGCTGGTTTTGTGATCGGTGTCCATATTTTAATTTATATGTATCTCCTCCTGCAGCAAGTGCTAATATCTGATTTCCTAAGCAAATTCCAAAAGTAGGTATTTTTTTATTCAATGCGGTTTTAATAATTGAGATTGTTTTGTCAGCCATTTTCGGGTCTCCTGGTCCATTTGATATTACGATACCATCAGGTTTTATCTCTTTTTTGAAAATATCATAATCCCATGGAACCGTGATTACCTGTACGCCTCTTTTTAGTAAGCTGCGTGAAATATTTCTTTTTGATCCACAATCAAATAACACAATCTTTTCTTTGCCTTTTCCTTGAGTGTATACGTTTTTTGTTGAACAAAGAGCTACTAAATTATCTACATTTGGGTCATACAACTCTACATCTTTCGTAAATACAATTTTTCCGAGCATTGTTCCGTTCATTCTTAATTTTTGTGTGATGTATCTTGTATCAGATATTTCAAGAGCTGGAATTCCTTCATCTTTCAGCCAGTCAGAAAGGCTTCTTACGCTTGTATTATGGGAGGGTGTATTAATGTAGTTGCACACAACAAGTCCAGAAATATGAATCTTTGAAGATTCAAAAAATTTCTTATCAGACACACCGTAATTGCCAATGAGTGGATAGGTGAGTACTAAAATTTGTCCACTGTAAGAGGGGTCTGTAATGCTTTCTGGGTAACCCACCATTCCTGTTGCGAATACAACTTCACCAGAAACACCCTTATCCCTTCCGAAGGATTTACCTGAAAAAGTTGTACCATCTGATAAAATTAATTTTCCAATCATATTTTTACTCCCATAATAAGCGCAAGTAATGCCATTCTAATATATACACCATTTCGCATTTGTTTATGTATGTATACTGCTCGGTGATCACTGTCTACCGCGGTATCTATTTCATTTACTCGTGGGAGTGGATGCATGAATATTGTATTTTTACCGGCATACTTTTCAATTAACTGAGGAGTTAAAGTTAAAGTATTTTTAATTTTTTTATATTCACTTAGGCTTTTAAATCTTTCTTTTTGGACTCGTGTCCAATACCAGAAGTCAGCATTCTTTGGTATTTCTTTTTCAGTAGATATCTCAATTAGATTTATTCCAGAAGTGCTCAATTTAAGAAGTTCGTTGCGAGGAAGTTGTAATTTTTCAGGAGATAATAAATAGATTGTATTTCCTTTAAATAATGACAAACCTTTTATAAGTGATTTTACTGTTCTTCCATTTAATATATCCCCGGCACAGACTCCTGTTAGATTTGTTAATCTTCCTGTTTCTTCAAATATAGTATACATGTCCAAAAGTGTTTGTGTTGGATGCTCGTTAGTTCCATCTCCAGCGTTTATAATTGGTATTTCTGCAATCTCAGCCGCTTCTTTTGCGCTCCCGCTTGTTGGGTGTCTTAAAACAATTATATCGCTGTAGCTTTCAAGCGTAAGAATTGTATCTTTTAATGATTCTCCTTTGGTTACAGATGAGCTGGTTGTTGCATTTTGAATTGGGATGATACCTGCACCAAGTTGTTGGGCTGCAGAAGCGAAAGAAGAGAAGGTACGAGTTGATGGTTCATAGAACACGAGGGAGATAATTTTCCCAGAAAGCATACTTGATGGTTTTGCCAATACGCGTAAAGGTTTTAGCTTTTTTGCAGTGTATAAAATTTCTTTTACGTCTTCAGTTGAGAGTTGATCAAGGGAGAGAATATCTTTCCCTTTTAAATTCTGGGATTTTTTTTTGATTATTTTTTTTGACATCAGGCAATCGAGCAGATATGAAAACAACTTTAACAAAAATTTAGAACCTACGCAAGATTGAAATGAGAGGAAAAAAGGACTTGACAGACCTTAGCAGTCATGTTATATTATTGCTAATCTGCATAAAATAATGCAGAAGAAGTTTTTGATCTTTGAATTTTAAGTTTTATACATATGTATGATTTAACGCCACGGCAGGTTGATATCTTAAAGCTAATAGTAAAAGAGTATATTGATAATGCTGAAGCGGTAGGATCAGAAACTCTTGAAAAAAAACATGATGTAGGGATATCCCCTGCAACTATTAGAAATGAAATGGCAGCTATGGTGAAGTTGGGATACTTGTCAAAACCTCATACATCAGCAGGAAGAATTCCAACCACAAAAGCCTTAAAGCTTTATATAAATGAGCTGATGCGCGAAAAAGAACTATCTGTAGCTGATGAGGTTCAGGCAAAAGAGCATGTATGGGACCTGCGCGCCCAAGAAGAAAAGTTTTTAAGGGGAGTAACCCGGGATCTTGCGCAAAAGACAAGAACGCTTGCGGTTACAACTACAGATGATGGAGACATATATTATTCTGGGTACGCGAACATTCTTGAGATGCCTGAGTTCTATGATATTGATATAGCAAAAAATTTATTGTCAATTTTAGATAGCGCTGTGTGTTTCGACTTGATTACTAAAAGAATTGAAAATGAACTAGGAGTTTTTTTAGGAGATGAACTTGGAAGCGACATGTACAAGCCATATAGCTTTGTTTTTTCAAGGTTTCATACTAAAAATATAAACGGGTCAATTGGGGTAGTTGGTCCTGCAAGAATTAGGTATGAATTAGTAATACCCACAGTAAGATTTTTTGGCGGTCTAATTGGCGAAGTAGCTGAATGGTAATAAAAATGGATGATAAAACACAAAAACCAAAAGTAGAAGAAAATCTAGAGGAGATAGAAGAATTAGATGATGAATTGGATGAAGAAGAAGAGGAGTTGGCATCAGATCACAGGGAATTAGACGAGTTGCGGGAGAAAAATAAAAGTCTTGAAGATCAATTGAAGCGAGCAGTTGCAGATTATAGAAATCTTGAAAATAGAGTTCGGGAAGAGCGCTTAGACTTTGTTAAGTACGCAAACAGATCGCTCATAGAGCAGTTGCTTCCGGCATTTGACACGATGCTGCTTGCCGAAAAATATACAAAAGATGAGAATTTAAAAATTACTGCAAAACACATACTGGAAGTATTGAAGGTTGCAGGAATTGAAAAAGTTGAGACGGTTGGTAAAAAATATGACCCTATAAGTATGGAGGCGGTAGAAGTAGTAGAGGGGGAGAAGGAAAAGGTAATTGATGAGACACAGCCTGGGTTTATGATATATGGAAAAATTATAAGACCGGCAAGGGTTAGAGTTGGAGGGAAAGAAGAGCCGAAAGAGCAAAAATAGATTACAATATTTTATGATTCTTGAAATTTAATAGAGAATACATAATAATAAGGAGGAATAAAAAAATATGTCTAAAATAATAGGAATAGATTTAGGAACTACAAATTCATGCGTTGCAGTAATGGAAGGTGGCGCGCCAAAAGTAATATTTTCTGCAGAAGGAAGAAATGTGACACCATCTGTTGTAGATCCGGTAGACCGAGTAGTTGGTGATGTAGCAAAGAGGCAGATGGTTTTAAAACCGAAACGCATCATTTTTTCTATAAAACGTCTTATGGGTCGTCGCTTTAATGATCCGACAGTTCAACAGGACATAAAGCTCCTTCCTTATACTGTAAAAGCAGGAAAGGATGGTCTTGCGGTTGTGGAAGTTGATGGGAAGTCATATACACCTCAGGAGATTTCAGCAATGATTTTACAAAAGATAAAGTCTGATGCTGAGTCGTATTTGGGAGATAAAATCACACAGGCAGTTATTACAGTTCCTGCGTATTTTGACGATGCGCAACGACAAGCAACAAAACAAGCGGGTGAGATTGCAGGGTTAGAAGTTCTACGTATTGTAAACGAGCCTACGGCTGCTGCGCTTGCCTACGGATTGGACAAAAAACACGCACATACAATTGCCGTATATGACATGGGCGGCGGTACGTTTGACGTATCCATATTAGAGTTAGGAGAAGGTGTTTACGAAGTAAAATCTACAAACGGAGATACACATTTGGGTGGAGATGACTTTGATCAAAAAATTATAGATTATATTGCGGATGAATTTAAGAAAGATAATAATATTGATCTAAGAAGTGACCCTCAGGCATTACAAAGACTTAAAGAAGCAGCTGAGAAAGCAAAGATTGAATTGTCATCATCATCTGAAGCCGAAATTAATCAACCGTTCATAACTCAAGGGCCAAATGGACCACTTCATCTAACAATGAAGTTAACTCGTGCGAAGCTTGAGAGTATAGTAGGAGATTTAATTACAAAGTCATTTAAGTCTGTTGAATCAGCACTTAAAGATGCAGGGCTAAAAGCATCTGATGTAAATGAGATTATTATGGTTGGGGGCATGACAAGAATGCCAAAGGTCGTAGAAGAGGTAACAAAATTCTTTGGAAAAGAACCTAATAAGAGTGTAAACCCGGATGAAGTAGTGGCGATTGGTGCAGCTGTTCAGGCAGGAGTATTGGGAGGAGACGTGAAAGATGTACTACTTTTAGATGTAACTCCTTTAACTCTTGGAATTGAAACATTAGGCGGAGTTGCAACACCGCTTATTAATAGAAATTCAACAATTCCAACCAAAAAGTCTCAGGTATTTTCAACTGCAGCCGACAATCAGACTCAGGTAGAGATTCATGTTGTTCAGGGCGAGCGTCCTATGGCTGTGGACAATAAATCTCTTGGAAGATTTGTTTTGGATGGAATCCCGCCAGCACCTCGTGGTGTTCCTCAGGTTGAAGTTGCATTTGATATTGATGCTTCAGGAATTCTTTCGGTTTCAGCAAAAGATAACGCAACAGGGAAAACACAAAGCATTAAGATTACCGGAGGCACAGGTCTTTCAAAAGATGAAGTTGAAAGGATGACAAAAGAAGCGGAAATTCATGCTGAAGAAGATGAGAAGAAAAAGGAATTGATTGAAGTAAGAAATCGAGCAGATGGGCTTATCTTTACCGCAGAAAAATCATTAAAAGATCTGGGGGAAAAGGTTCCTGCCGACTTAAAATCGGCTGTAGAGGGAAAAATTTCTGCGCTGAAAGAAGCACTAAAAACTGAAGATAAAGCAGACATGGAAGCAAAGACGCAAGAACTGTCTGACCACTTGTCAAAAATAGGCGAGACTATGCAGAATCAGGCAGGACCGTCTGGTGAACAATCAGGTAACGGAGAGCCTGGGGCGGAACAGGAAGGTAAAGATGCATCATCACAAACGGATCAAAGTGGATCAGAATCCTCTACAAATAAAGATGAAGCGGTAGAAGGAGAAGTAGTAAATTAATCCCCATTTTCCTTTTGTAGATAATTTTCCTGATTTTTAGAGTGTATTTGGGTAAGGCTTAATCTGAATGCGCTATTTTTTTTGGGATAACTATTTTCTTTATTGATTCAACCATTCCTTTGTGGGCAAGCTTATTAAATAAGCGACGGGCCTCTCTCTCTGATGCATGATAATCAAAGAAATTATTTGTTTTTTTTGTAACTCCAACCCCTAAATCACCTAAGATAACTTTCGTATTTCCATTCGCGTCTAGGATAAAAAAATATGTGTCTTCGTATATATTAAAGCCAGCTCTATCTGCCTTTTGTGAGATTTCAATAAGTTGCGTTTTAACACTTTGTTTATTTTTTACAATCGCCTCAAAGTCTATTGTTTTATTGTGTATATCATTTGTTGAGAAAACACATTTTTTACCACCTTCAGTCAGGTCCGTTATTATTATTTTGTTAGATCCTTCGACTTGCCTAATGGTTAAAGGTACAGGTAGGTCAGCTTTTTTTAATTGCAGGTAGTGTTTTATGTATTCGTCAGGAACATAAAATTCCCATGCCCGGGCATATTTTGTATCTCTTTCTGCAAATTCTCCTACCGTTCTTTCCCTTCCATTTTTTACAAGTATTAGTTCTCGGGTCACATATCTTGCTTCATTACCACTTCCGATATATCTACTGTTTTCCCCAAAAAATACTTCTGATTTACGACCTGTTAGGGGAGAAAATAATGTTTTTCTTTCCTTACCTTCTGGCATGAGTACTATTGTAGCAATAATTGTGCTTCCTTTGTAGGATATGCTAGTATTAATATGTATGGAATGTGCAGCAAATGAAATATTAACAGAGTTAGGTTGCCTACCAGATGATCCGATAGGTTTTGTCCAAAAGTTTTATGGATGGGGGCTGTCTCTTATAGGGGGTGTTGGGGTGCTATTTCTTATTTACGGAGGTTATCACATATTAACATCCGGTGGAAATCCAGAAAGATTACAAAAGGGTAAAGAATATATTTATTATGCAATTGCAGGGATCGTCCTGGCAATTTTTGGATACGTATTTATAGAATTTATCGCAGGGTCAGTACTTAGAATTCCTGGATTTTCATAATTTTTACCATGTTAAAACAACTGCCCATATTGTTTTTTTCAACGCTTCTTTTTTTGGTATTTTCCTTTCATGCTAGCTATGCTCAATCAACATCAGTTGTTAATCTCTCTGGTAATCCCTCAGGAGCTGTAAACGTTAGAATTGCGGATGACTCAGATCCGGTTCAAATTGATGACTCAATTACTCCAACGATCGGAGATTGGATACCTGATTCAACAGTAACTTTTGTGGGAAAAACTGCAAATAGAGCTGGAGATTTTCTTGATTGGACTATCAGAAATTATGATTGGACTTGTGTAAAAACTAATACCGGGTCATGTACGAGTTCAGGGAATCCGTTGGTAGGGTTTTGGGCATTGATTAGAAATATTGTTTACGCACTTCTTGTTATATTGGTTTTGGTTGCCGCGTTTGTAATGATAATAACGCGTGGTAGAAACATAACAATTACCCGTTTTATCCCACGTTTTATATTTATTATTGTTTTAGTAACCTTATCATATGCTCTCGTACAATTTATTTATCAAGTGACGGATATTATTCAGGGATTTTTTCTTAGAACTGATGGAAAGCTTATATCTACCAAAGACTTAATATTTATCGGATTTGATTATAAAAATTTTGAGGGAGCAAGACGATACGGTTCCCAGTATGATGAATCCGCTTTTATCACCCTTTTACTGGTACGGCTTACGGCGCTTACCTATTATGTTATGACTGGGGTGTTGTTGGTAAGAAAAATTATTTTATGGTTTTTTATTATCTTGTCTCCTGTTTTTCCGCTTTTGCTTTTTTTCAAGCCAATAAGAAATACGGGTAAGATATGGGTGGGTGAGTTTTTCAGATGGTTATTATATGCGCCTCTGTTTGCAATTTTTTTACAAGGGTTAGTTGTATTATGGAAAAGTAAGGGAGGTATACCATTAGCATTTGATTTTACAAACGTAGGGAATGTTATTTATCCGACAGCAGTAAACATTTTGATAGGTGGTCCTGGGCAAAAGATATTTTTTGATACTGAAACAAGCTCCAACAGCGTTAATTTACAGGACACATTCGCGCTATATGTTGTAGCACTGTTAATGTTATGGGTTGTGATTATACTACCATTCTTGCTTCTTAAAATTTTCTTAGATTACTTAGGTGGGTTATCCCTTCAAGATAATGTTACAATGAAAAGACTTCTGAATCGCGGATCTGAATTCTTACCTCTTAACCGTCCTCCTGCCCCTTCCCCATCTGCTCCACTCCCTCCGTCGCAGGGTGCAGGTAGGGCAATGCAAATACCATTTAATGCTGCTGCCTCCCGAAGCATATCTGAAAATAGAACAATCAGTTCAGCACAGTCTAATCGTTCAATAACATCAATTCCTGTTAACGCACAGATATTGCAACTCGCAAACTTATCAGTGCCAAAAATGCGAGATATTGCCCGCTTTGAAACATCTATGGTAACCCATAATTCATCAAAGATGCAGGACGTTTCCAGACTTAAAACATCACTTACAAGAATTTCAAATCCGTCTACTATTACTGCCCCATTAGAGAGAGAAAGATATACACAAGTAAAACAACAATTAATGTCAGAAAAACAAAAAGGCAACGTTCTAGCTTCCTCAATTTTGACTGCAGCAAATACGACTGCCGCACCGTACCAAAAGGGAATGGTGTCATCTCAACAAGTGCATTTGCCACAGGCAAATAAAGTTCAACAAGTAAGTATAGAGGACTATGAAGAAGTAAGAAAAATGTGGCAAGATACGTATCAAAACTCAACTCCTCCAACTGATCTTTCGGGAAAGAAAGATTCAAGAGAGGAGTGGATTAAAGGAGATATAGATAAAATTAATCAAGCTATAACACTTTTAAATTCAGTTGATCCTGTAAGAACCCAAGAGGGAATGGATATGGTTTCAAATATACTTCCGTTCTTAATGATTGGTGGATTCTCCAAGACTGAAGTTATAGCTTATCTCAAGGCTAAATTAGAGGCAGCCAAAGATGTTCTTTCAGCAAGTTCAAAGAAAAACGAAGAAGATGATACCATGATGGATCGTGAAGAAAAAACTGCAACCACACAGAAGCATATGAGTACCCATGCTGAGGCAGAAATCCCAACAGTAGATGATGGTGCAAAAAAACTTGAAGATTTAAGAAAACAAGGATTATAGAGTAGACTTGCAAAAAAAGAATAAAATCCACATAATATAATACACTGCCTATGTTCGGAAATTTATTTAACACAGCAAAACAAGATGACCAGATAGTGACACACAATACAAGGGTTGATATTGATAACCCTATGCTAGGGGGAGCAAATATTTCCATTAACTCATCAGGTAATCCAAGTCAGATACAACCCTCCCCATCAATTTCCCAGAACCCTGTAGGGATGGACCCACAAAAAAGAGAAAACATGTTTGCTTTATCCCGCCTTGATCCACGATCACTTCAAGTTCTTCATCATGCTCAGGAGGAAACCAAGCGATTGTCTCAGGAGTTTATTAATCCGGAGCAACTACTTTTAGGACTTTTTTATGATGGGGATGTTTTTCGCATATTAGAACAATTTAATGTAGATGTTGCAAAATTAACCCATGAGATTCAAGCAAAAGAAAGGCCTGGTACTTTTTCGGGACAGCCCACTATGGGGCCAAGCGTTGTTAAGATATTTGATGAGGCATATTCAAACGCAAAAAAAAGAGGTGCTTCATTTGTCTCCCCTGAGGATATAATGGTTGCGCTTTTTTCTGAAACATCAACCTCTGAATTCTTAAAAACATTTGGTGTGCAGAGAGATAAATTAGAGGAAAAATTGTCTAAATCTACAGGCTATGTTTCATCTTCAAGAAAAAGCGTGTTAGAAAAATACGGTATTGACCTGACTCAGGAAGCAAAGGACGGCAAGTTAGATCCTATTGCCGGCCGCGAGCGGGAAACAGAGCGTTTGATTCACATACTATTAAGAAGAACCAAGAATAATCCGATAATTATTGGCGAGGCGGGAGTGGGAAAGACAGCAATCGTTGAGTCGCTTGCTCTTAAAATCGCAGAAGGGTCGGTTCCTCACGACCTTTTAAATAAGCGAATTATTCAACTGGAGCTTGCTTCACTGGTTGCAGGAGCTTCACATAGGGGTGAGTTTGAGGAAAGATTGCAGGACGTGATTAAGGAAACACAAGCATCAAATGGCCAAGTAATATTATTCATAGATGAAATTCATACTCTTATCGGGACAGGGGACACGCAAGGAGCTATGGATGCTTCAAATATAATAAAACCATATTTAGCAAGAGGGCAGTTGCAACTTATCGGAACCACAACTACTGCTGAGTACCGTAAATATTTTGAAAAAGATAAGGCCTTTGAAAGACGTTTCCAAGCTGTATTAGTTGACGAGCCGACTGAAGAAGTTGCCGAGCAGATGCTTGAAGTATTAAAACCCAAATATGAAAAATTTCATTCAGTTGAGATTACTCCAGAGGCGATTAAGGCGGCTGTTCATCTTTCAAAAAAGTATATAGGAGAAAGATACTTACCCGATAAGGCTGTTGACTTATTAGATGAAGCGGCAGCAGAGGTAAAATTGCAGCATACAGAAGGAAAAAGACAGGACAATAAGGTCATAAAATCAGACATAGAAAAAGTCGTGTCCGCATGGACTGGAATTCCTATAACTCGTCTCACTGAGGATGAATCTCAAAAGTTAATTCACCTGGAGGATATCATTCACAAACGATTAATTGATCAAGAAGAGGCAGTAGCTGCAGTATCTGAGGCGGTAAGACGTGGGAGGATTGGTCTTGCAAGTGCAAACAGGCCAATAGCATCATTTATCTTTTTGGGTCCAACTGGAGTTGGAAAAACAGAGTTGGCAAAAACTCTCGCGGAGATTTTATTTGGAAGGGATGATCTTATGATTAGGCTTGATATGTCAGAATATATGGAAAAGCATGAGGTTGCAAAACTTATTGGAGCTCCTCCAGGATACGTTGGGTACGAAGAAGGTGGACAGCTAACAGAAGCGGTACGTGCAAAACCGTATTCAATAGTGCTCTTAGATGAAATAGAAAAAGCTCATCCAGATGTATTTAATATTTTACTTCAGCTACTTGAAGATGGAAGACTTACTGACAACAAAGGGAATACGATATCTTTTAAGAATACTATTATTATCGCAACGTCAAATATAGGATCTTCACTTATTCAACAAACTCTTTTAACTCAAAGCTCAAACGCAACGCAGGTGGTTTCTCCTGCTGAAGAAGCAAAAAGATTTTCATCTCTATCAAAAACCCTGATGGATGAGTTAAGAAAATTTTTTAAACCAGAGTTGTTAAATCGATTTGATGAAATAGTAATGTTTAAACCATTGCGTCAGCAAGATATGATGCAGATTGCAAAAATAGGCATATCTAAGACACAAAAATTATTAGCGGAGCAAGAGATAAACCTAACTATAACGGAGAAAGCATTAGGTGTATTATCAAAAGAAGGATACGATCCTGTATACGGAGCGCGTCCGTTAAGAAGACTTATACAGTCAGCAATTGAAAATCCAATTGCGATACTACTTATTAATAAAACTTTTACCGTGCACGATACTGTTCAAATTGATTATGATGATGCAAAGGCTCAGTTCACATTTACAAAGTTGACACAGCCAGTGGACAAACAGGAACAGCAGCCCATACCCGCGTCCTCAGCACAAGTTGCAACCCAACAATCTAATATGGCAGCAGCTGGTTCGGTTGAAGCAGCAAATGGGAATGGAATTTTATCTGATATCGCAAAGGAACATTCGGCTGCTATCCCTCCTCCCGTACAATCTGCGCCCCCAATGTCATCTGTTGACTCAAGTGGTACTATAATGCAACCTGCCTAATTTCTTCTTGGTATAATAAAATATATGCAAAGAATATTTCATGTGTTACGGCGTATTGATACCCGTTTTTTTCTCTTACCCTTTTTATTATTTGCATTTGGAGCAATCGGATATTTAGGTATCCAGGGGGTTTTTTTTCAAAAAGATAAAATATTTCCACAGGGTGTACGGTATATTCCGGATCAAATAATAGTCAAATATAAAATTGGACAATCTCCAGATGAGCTTCAGAATGCAGGGAAAACAGAAGATAGAAAGGTACTGTTGTCTGCACTATCAAATGTTGGAGTTTCTTCTCAAAAGAGGTTGTACGTGTCAGAAAATTCTTTGCTTGAAAATTATTATGTATTAACTCTCAAGTCTGGTTTTACAGTCCCAGATGCATATAGCAATATTAAAAAGATACCTGAAATAGAAAGTGCTGCCCCTGATTATATATTAAAAATACAGGAAGCCCCAAATGATCCATATTACCCATCTATGTGGAATCTTTCTAAAATTGAGGCAGAAATGGTGTGGAATAGAGTGCATGTAGATGGGAAGGTTATAGTTGCAGTTATAGATACAGGAGTTGACTATCAACACGAGGACTTACAAGACGTGGTAATAAAAGGTAAAAATTTTATTTCTAATGATAATAATCCGATGGATGATCAGGGGCATGGGACTCATGTTGCAGGAATAGCTGCTGCAGTTACAGATAATGGTATAGGAATAAGTGGGGTCTCCTGGGGGGCTAAAATTTTGGCTATTAAGGCGTGTGATAAAAATGGAGACTGTAGTACGGCAAATGTTTCAAGAGCTATTCAGTATGCCGTAGACAACAATGCAAAAATTATTAATGTCAGCATTGCAGGGAGCGGTTCATGTAACGGAACGTATACTGATGTATTAAGATATGCATTAAGAAAAGGTGCAATGGTTGTTGTTGCTGCTGGAAACGGAAATAATGGAGACGGAATAGGTGTGGATGTAGAATCTCAAATACCTGCATCATGTGAAGGCTCTATCGCAGTGGGTTCAATTACAGCAGAAGGTAAAAGATCAAATTTTTCTAATTTTGGTTCTAAGGTTGAGATTTCCGCTCCCGGCGGCGCTGGACCTTGTACAATTGAGAGTTGTATTATTTCTACTAGCATTAACAACTCATACTCACTTCGTTCTGGGACTTCTATGGCCGCCCCTCAGGTAAGTGCTGTTGCTGCGCTCCTTTTGTCCAATGATAGAAATCTTTCTATGTCAAAAATTCGTTCCTGTATTCTAAATGGTGGGAACAGTCTTCAAACAGATAAAAATATCGGGCTTCTTTTGAATGCTCAAAATTCATTGAGTATATGTACTAAAACTGAACCTACCCCCACCCCAAAAAATATTAATAATATGTCATCTATTGCAGGTACAGTGTTTATTGACACTAATAAAAATAACAAATTTGATTCAACAGAAAAAACATTATCATCTGTCCAGATCATTTTATCTGGCTTAACTAATGATAGTGTAATAAGTAATTCAAAAGGAAAATATTTATTTTTGAGATTACCAAGTGGTCAACACACAATATCTGCGACATTAAACGGGAAAAGCGTAATTACACCTATTAATATTTCTGTTGTATCAAACAATGCTGCTCAGCTTAATATACCTGTACCCTCCGAAAAGGTAATTATTAAGCCAACACCTTCTGTTAGTGAACAAAAAACCTCTTCTCAATGCTTTGTCGATCCAGACTGCTTGAAAAGCAAGAAGTCAGTTCAAATATGTTCTTTTCAATGCGAATGAAAGCTTAGAAAAATGGCCTCAGATCTGGTAGAATAGGTAACACATGAAGAAAGACTATTACGAAATATTAGGAGTCTCAAAAAACGCTACTCCTGAAGAATTAAAAAGGGCATATAGAAAATTGGCCTTACAGTATCACCCAGATAAAAATAAAACCCAGGAAGGGGAAGAAAAGTTTAAGGAAATAAATCATGCATATGAAGTGCTTTCGGATTCTACTAAGCGTGCAACATATGACCAGGTAGGTCCATCCGGATTTGATGGAAGTGCGGGATCACCTTTTGGTGGGCAGAGAGGAGGTCAGTACGGACCGTTCACATACTCATATGGTAACAGTGGGGAGGGGGCAAATTATGATTTTGGCGGTTTCTCCGACCCTTTTGAGATATTTGAGCAATTTTTTGGGGGTGGGTACGCAAAGCGTAAACCAAGATATAGTATAACAATAGATTTTTTAGAGGCTGTTCATGGTACTTCAAAAAAAGTGTCCATAGACGGAAAAACTCAAACAATTAAAATACCTGCAGGGGTAGATAATGGATCAAGAATTCAATTCCCAAATTATGAAGTGATTGTAGGAGTAAGAGGGAGTAGTAAATTCCAGAGGGAAGGGAATGATATTGTAGCTGAAAGTGTAATTTCATTGCCTATCGCCATTCTTGGTGGCACTATTGAAATAGAAACAGTACATGGTCAAGTAACGCTTAAAATCCCTGCGGGAACTCAGCCTGATACCTTAATGAGAGTAAAGGGAAAAGGCGTTCCTCGCGTGAGAGGTGGGGGAAGCGGGGATCATTTTGTTCGAATTAAAATTCAAATCCCCACAAGAATAAATTCACGACAAAAGGAACTGCTTAATGAGTTTGACGCAGAAAGCCGCAAGAAGAAATGGTTTTAATAAAAGACACACAAAACCATAATTGTCTTAAACTATTGCTTTCCCTCGTTGTAAACATCTAATATGTATACATATGGGTATTCTGTCCTATCCCTTTCTAGTGGTTTTGTTTTGGTATAAAGAAGGTTTATTACGATTATTGCTTTACTTCCGTTCATTTGATGACTACTGTATACGACTATTTTCTCTGCATGGATTATTTTCAAGCTACTTTAAGCCTTTAAAAAACGAATACAGAAAGAATCTTGTTTTATTCTCGGTATTTTTTGGGATGGTAGTTAAAACGTTTCTAATTATTGTCTCACTTTCTATATTGTTTATAGTTTTACTATTTGAAGGATTATTAATTTTTATCTATGTTCTTTTTCCAGTCTTGCCTTTATTTATTATATTCCTATCTAAATACTTATAAATCCAAATGAAAAATTTTGACATGTTTAATTTATACGTTTTTTATAATAATGTGTTCGTAAAGGCATTTCGGTTTTTTGCACTTTTGTTTTTGACAATAGTCTTGTTTTATGTAAGAAATGACCTATTTCTTTTTAGAATAATTCTTAGTTTCTATGTGTTATATCTTGTAAATGAAATTTTTGTCCATTTTAAAATTAATAAATCAAGTCCGCTTAATACAGTAAGCATTGATAGCAATCTGCCTCAGTTGGCTATATTGTTTAACGTAAGATATTTGCTTAGCATAAAAAATAATAATTTCTTTATTGAAAAATTGATAAAACAGAAAGACGTTGCATTTTTTATTGCAAAAATTGATGGGTTTGATTCTTCCTCAGCTCAAGTTAATGTTATAGGTTTGTTAAATAGAGCACGTTCTTTAGCGCAAATCTGCAAAGGAACTTACATTACGGCAGCTGATATATTTGCAGCCTATCTTCTTTTGACAGAAAGCGAAAGCCACCTTTTGGAGCAGAAAGAACTAACGGAAAACGATATATTAGAAATACTTTTATGGTGTAGAGAAAAGTACAATCTAGATAAAGTAAATTTTATTAATATGCATTTTACAGGAGCAGGCGTTTTTGACTTTTTTATATATGGTTGGAACACTCAATTAAAAGAATTCTCGTTTGATTTAACATACAGTTTAATCGGAAAAAATACATCTCCTATTGTAGGAAGGGAAAAAGAATTTTCTCAGATGGTGGGAATACTTTCAAAAAATTCTACAAACAACTTATTAATAATAGGCGAACCTGGAGTTGGAAAATCTTCACTGGTTTCGTTTTTGGCTCTGGAGGCATACAGAAATACAAGGTTTATTTTGCACAACACAGTTGTATATGAACTTCTTGTTGATAGATTGCTTGCGGGGGTGTCTGATGCAGGAGAACTGGAGACGCGTCTAGGGTTATTGCTTTCTGAAATAGAACATATTGGAAATGCTGTACTTTTTATTCAAAACATGGAAAATATTTTTGGGGCAGGCGGATTTGGTTTTGATATGTCAGGCATATTATTTTCTTATTTAAAAAATGGAAAGGTGCAAATAATAGGTACAACAACTCCATCTTTTTATAAATCAGTTATTGAAAAGAAGTCTAGTATTATGAGCTTATTCGAGTTGTTAAGATTATATGAGCCTGATCGTGATGTTTCATTGCGGATGATTGCAGCCCATGTTGATAATATTGAACGGGAGTACAATGTAAGCATATCATATAAGGCAATTCATGAGACATTAGAATTGGCTTTCTCATTTCTCCCAGAAACATTCCTTCCGGGTAAAGCAATACTTCTTCTTCATGATGTTTCATCCAGGGTAAGACTTGCGGGAAGAAATCGGGTCGAGAAAGAGGACGTAATACAGTTTGTTCAAGAGAAGACAAACATTTTACTTGAGAGACCAGATATAGATGAGAAAAAAGTTTTATTATCCCTTGAGCAAGAATTACATAAGAGAATAATAGGACAAGATGAGGCAGTAATTGCAATTTCAAAGGCAATAAGAAGGCTAAGAAGTGGTTTTTCTCAGAATAAACGTCCTATTTCCACCTTTCTTTTTCTAGGTCCTACTGGAGTAGGGAAAACAGAAACTGCAAAGGCTTTATCACAAATTTACTTTGGGGATGAGGCAAATATGATAAGGCTTGATATGAGTGAATACCAAACGCAAAATGAGGTAGATAGATTATTAGGCGGTGTTCCCGGGGGAATTGAAATAGAAAATTCACTGCCTGAACAGGTTAGACTTCATCCCTTTTCGCTCATATTGTTAGATGAATTTGAGAAGGCACATCCACACATATTAGATATATTTCTGCAAATTTTTGAGGATGCTCGGCTTACTGATAATAGCGGAAGAACGGTTTCATTTAAAAATACCATAATTATTGCAACAAGCAACGCTGGGTCAGAATCAATTCGTGAGATGATGCATGAGAAGAAAGATCCTGCTTCATTAAAGAATATTTTAGTAGAGGCTCTACTTAGAGATGGAGTGTTTAAGCCTGAACTACTAAATAGATTTGATGATGTGATTATTTTTACACCACTCTCTTCTATTGAGGCAGCTGAAATTGCGAAACTTATCCTTGCATTATCATTAAAGTCTCTTGAGGACGATCAAATTTACATTACATTTGACGATAAGGTTAAAAATAAAATAGTGCAAGAGTCGTTTGATGAAGAGGCGGGCGCTCGGAATATGAGAAGGTATGTGGGATCGACAATTGAAGATTATTTATCAAGGCTTATACTGGAAGATAAATTGAAAAAGGGAGCACATGCTACTTTGACAGTCGACGAGAACAACAATTTTGTATTACAATAATATTACTTTGAAAATATCAATCTTTGAAGTTGAAAAATGGGAGGAAGATTTTTTAAAAAAATCTCTTGGGAATTCTGATGAATTATCATTTTTTAATCATCCCTTAACTATCGCAGACTTAGGAGCAATAAAAGATGCTGAGGTAATAGTGGTTTTTATTTATTCTTCTGTAACAAAAGAAATTATTGATGCCTTACCTAATTTAAAATTTATTGCAACAATGTCAACAGGCTTTGATCATATTGATCTTGCAGCCTGTAAGGAAAAGCATATACTTGTAAGCAATGTTTCAGGATATGGTGAAATTACAGTCGCGGAACATACCTTTACCCTTCTCCTGGCGCTTTCTCATAGACTTATTGAATCTTACGAGCGGGTAAAAGAAGGATATTTTTCCCCGGAGGGCTTAACCGGATTTGATCTGTCAGGAAAAACATTAGGAGTTGTAGGGGTGGGAAGTATTGGGACTCATGTTATAGAAATAGCTCACGGATTCAATATGAATGTTTTAGGGTATAAACGAAATCCCGATCCTGAACTAGAAAAAAGATTTAATTTTAAAATTGTTGATCTTCCAACGCTTTACGCACAGTCTGATATTATTTCACTTCATGTTCCATATACAAAAGAAACGCACCATATGATAAATGAAGAAACACTTTCTCAGATGAAAGACAATGTAGTTCTAATAAATACGGCAAGAGGACCATTAATTGATACAACTGCGGTTATAAAATACTTAGATAATGGTAAATTAAGGGGATTAGGTTTGGACGTGTGCGAGAACGAGCCAATGTTAAGGGAAGAGAAGCAAATATTGTCAAAGGAATTTAACAAAGAGGATCTGTTATGCTTACTTGAGGAAAAGATGCTGTTAAATTATAAAAATGTAATAATAACCCCTCATAACGCGTTTAATAGTAAAGAGGCATTAGAATTAATATTGCAAACAACGGTTAATAACATTTCAGGGTTTATCAGTAACTCCCCGCAGAATATAGTTTCCTAGACTCTATAACAAGAAAGATCTCAATAATTTCAGTCTTGTGTAGAATGGTAGTGTTTTTATAAAAATAGTTTTCACTAAGACTTTGCGTTTAGTTGCTCTAATTACAATAAAAATAGATAAGAAGGTCACTATTACAAAATATACCCATGTATCTTTTCTGTAATTGTCGTTTTTATATATGTATGCCCCTGCAATTTTTATTTCTTTCTTTCCTTCTGTTTTGTTGCCGGTTTTTGTTGTCGCAGCAAGTACTTTTCCATTTTTTCCAGAAGAGACTATAAAATAACTCTCTGCTGATGCATCAATTACAGTATCTTCTCCTGTGGTCCCAGTTACATAAGAAAGCGCCGTATAATTTCCCGCAGGTGCATTTTCTGTAAGAACTAGTCCTGTTGTTAATCTTTTAGTTTTCTGAGCCTCAATGTCATCAAGATCAAATGAAGGTCCTCCCATAAACTCTCCATCCTTATAAAGCCCAATTAATAATTTTGCTCCGTATATCTTTCCGGTTCCGTTATTTTTTGCATCTACAAAGAACGTAACAGTGTCGCCAGGATTTACGAATTCGCCTACATTATTCTTATTTGTAATAGTGAGCTTTCCTCCAGACTCCTTAGAATGAATTTCTTTCTGACTTATATCATTTGATTTTTGTTCCTGCGTATTTTCTTCCTGTATGTTTTCAGAAATAAACTTATTTGCTCCTCCTATGTTTCCTGCCCAATTCCCAAAAACATTAATAAAAGCAAAGAAACCATTCGTATTGAAAAAATTTGAGTTGATAAAGTTAATCAGCGATACCCCAGAATATGCATTCCCCGTGTGTATTGTTCCATTTTCACTCTGAATAGTGTTTTTACCTGTGTCCGCTTGAGCTGAGACATTATTTTGTATTATTGCTGTATTGTCTGTTTTAAGCGTTGTATCACAGTTACATTCAGCGGTGCTGTTTGAAAAATTTAATGTCTCGCCCCCTTCTTGAGGTTCAAAATTATCCCACCCTAAAAAACTACCAGTCCAATTCCCAAGAACATTTATAAATAATTTCTGAAACATTGCGCCTACCGCGTTTGTGTTTACTATGTCTAAAATGTTTACAATGCTGTGTGATGTACCGGTTTTTATTGTTGAAGAAGATGTAGCAGTATCTATTCTGTTTTCTCCGGTGTTTGCGTCAGCAGTAACATTGTTTTCCATTTTAATATCATTTTTCATGGTTGCGGATACGCCACAGGATGCACATTCAGATTCATTGTGAAACTCAGGAAGGATTATATTGCCTGAAAAATCACCAAATATATTAATAGTGACAATGTGAATAACAGAATCAACAACAGTAAAATTTGCTTTGTTCATGAGTGAGACTACAGAATACGCATTCCCTGTTTTAATAAGAGCATTGTCTCCTTCAGCTATTTCGTTTCCTCCTGTAGATGCAGTTGCAAGTACATCATTTGCAAGATAGACATAATTCTTTGCATCAGTTACGGAAACGTTAACAATTGGGCTTGTGTTTTTATCCTGAGAAATAATTGTGTACGCAAGATTAAATGGGGTAGATAAATCTATATTTTCTGCATTATCTACAAAGATATTAATAGTTTGATTTATAACTTGGGAATTAATTGAGTTTGTGTTTACTGTATTGTCAATTGATATGATTGTGGTTGCTTCCCCTGTAGTAATAGAAGAGCTTGAATTCTGTTGAGAAGTAGGCGGAGAATTTGGGGACGACTCAACAAGGGGAGTAGTTGAAGTTGGAGGAGATGATGGTTCTTCAGGATCAGTAGGGGTTAACTCAGCCGAGGGAGTTGAGACATTCTCACCGGTACTAGAAGTGGCGGTGGTTGTGTCAGTTGTTGCAGCTGTATTTGTTTGTGTTGTGTTTTCAGTGTCTTCAGTCGGGGGAGTAGTAGGAGTGAGTATTGTGGGAGTTATTGTCGGATCAATTTGCTGTTCTGTAGTAGGCGTAGGGGTGTTAGTTGGTATCTCATCAAGAGCATAGACTGAAAACGGTGAGATAGAGCTTACTCCTATAACAAGAAATATAATAAAAAGTGAGAAATATCTTTTAAATCCTGCCATAAATTTGTATGTAAAACGAGCAATTATTTAAATCCGATCTTGAGGGGAAGAGTTACCTCCTCCCCTCAAGAAACTTACGAAAAAAACTATTCAACAACGTTTGTGTTAACAACGTTATTTACTGCCACTCCTGTTGCAGAAGCTCCAGTGCCTGAAAGTTGCGCACCAAGAATCGCAAAGTTTGCGTTCTTCCCTGAGTTGGAAGTGCCTTTAACGTTTGTTACAACAAAAGCATGATTTGCTTGTGTTGTATTTCCGTTTGCTACTCCAACGTTCAGTTTAGGGCTAACACACCCACAACTTGTTGTGTTGTAGTTCACTTGTTGCGTGACGCCAACGCTTGTAGAGGATGCTCCGGTTGTTGATCTCTGAAGTCCTACTGCTGCAGCGTTAAGGTTTTTTCCAGTGTTTGAGACTCCCTTAACGTTTGTTACAACAACAGCATTATTTGTCTGTGTTGTGTTTCCATTTAAAGCACCAATATTTACTGCAGCAAATGTTGGGGTTGCAGCGCCAAGCATTACTGCTCCTGCTGCTGCTGATACTACTAATTTTTTAAAATTCATATATTTATTCACCTCCTTTTTTCTAATATAACTAAAAAAAATCGGCTGTGTTCCCATGGGAAATAAAACCGATTTTTAATAAGTGTGGAAGGATAATATTCATGCTTTTAATAAGACAAAAAAAAGACACTTCCCCCGAATAAATCGGGATCAGTGCCTCCGTTAACGGCCAGCAATTTCTTTATTAAGGTAATTTATAAACCAATACTAAGTTAATTGTCAATGGTTTGTTTGTATTGTGTATACATCTTTCGTTGAAGCAATTATGGGTTTTTTAATATTTTTTTCTGTAATTTGTGTAACTAAAAAATCTTGTACACAAATCTCAACAGTTCCCCATCCGCGAATATTTTTCAAAGAAGAAACTAGTTCATTAATTAAGTCAGGAGTGATTTCTTTCGTAGAATATTTGTCTGCCATAGTGATATTTAAGGGCAGACATATCATATAAAAATATAGTCTTTTGTGTAGAGGTTGTCAACAGGTAAAACTTATTTAAAAAAGGAGCTAAGCATGTTTTCAATGTTTGATAGGATATACTCTAAACTTGTCTTTTTTTCTGATTTAATCTTTTTTAATTTATAAGTTGGCGCAGGTTTTTTTATAGTGTGATTTTTTATAATACTTGGAAGCGCAATTGTATTTTTAATTTGAGAAGATGTACTAGACGAATTTGTCTTAATTTCAACAGTTCCGTCATTATTACTGTTTACAACATTTTTTTCGCCATTTGTCTCAATTGATATGTGCGTTTCAGATTTGCCTCCTGAAGTATTGGTTTCGACATAGACAGATGTGTTTGCATCCCCTGACGTAAACGATTCTGCGTATGTGTTTGAGAACGAAAATACAATAATTATAAGCGGAAGTAGAAACAGTATTTTTTTTATATTCATCTTAAGAAACATTATGAATAATTTTATACTTCATTTATTTATGTTTTGTCAAGAAAATTCCAGGCACTAATTTATATTATTTAATATACATCCCATCTCCGAATGAAAAGAATCTAAAGCGTTTCATTTGTGCTATTTTGTATAATCTAAATAATTGTTGCCTTCCTGTAAAAGCTGCAACAAGCATAAGAAGGCTGGATTTTGGTACGTGAAAATTTGTGATAATTTGATCAGTAAATTTTAATTTTGTTTTTTCCGTAATAAAAAGATTTGTTTGTCCATTCAGCTTTTGAATGGACCCATGAGAGTCTGCAGCTGATTCAAGTGCTCTAACCACTGTTGTGCCAATTGCTATTATCTTTCTTCCATCCTGTTTAGAATTATTAAGCAATTCGGCAGTTGCAGTATCAATTTCATATAGTTCCTCATGTAATTTTTGTAACTTATAATGCGTTTCGTTTAGAGGGGCAAATGTTCCCAGATTTACATGTAAAGTTATAAAGCATATTAAGTGTCCTTGATCTTGTATTTTTTTCATGAGACTTTTTGTGAAATGAAGGGAGGCGGTGGGAGCGGCTACTGATCCCTCATTTTTTGCAAAAACGGTTTGATATTCTTTTCTTAATCTTTTTTCATTTGTGGTTGTATGTTTTATATACGGTGGTAGAGGCGTTATCCCGATTTCTTGAAATACTTGCAGATAATTATTGACAGAAAAAGATGGCTTTAGAAAATATTCTTTATCTTTTTTTAAAACCACTGTAAAAAAATATTTTCCCGCAGTAACAACTATTCCTTTTTCAAGTTTTTTGTTAGCCCAAAAAATTAATTCATCCCCCGCTTTTCTTATAAAAAGTAAATCTACCTTCCCCCCCGTAGGTTTTGTTGTGATTATACGGGCAGGTATGACTTTTGTGTTATTAAAAACTAAAACTGAACGTTGGGGTAGAAAATCACCTAAATTTTTAAATGTGTCTATTAAATTTTTTTTTGATTTCCTATCATAAATTAATAATTTTGCGCTGTCTCGCGGGTATGCTGGGTTTTGGGCAATAAATGATTCAGGTAATTCGTAGTCATATCGTAGCAGAAGTTTTTCAAAATCAGATTTTACCATTTTTTATTTCCTCTCTGATTCTTATAATTTGTGATTGGAAAAAGTATAAGTTGTGATAGGAAAAAAGAGTGAGCGGAGTGATTTCGTAGGCTTTTAGCAGATGAGCTAAGTAAGATCTTTTATATTGTTGGCAGACAAAACATGAACAGTTTTTATCCAGGGGTTCATTATCAGTTAACATATCGCTCTTCCTCATATTAATCTTCCCGGTGGATGTAAATATTATTCCCCGTCTTGCGTAGTGAGTGGGTGCTATACAGTCAAACGTATCAATTCCCGCTTTTATAATAGGAATAAAATCATCAGGATGTCCTATTCCAAGCAAATGTCTAGGTTTTTCATCAGGAATGTTTGGAATCACCCATGATAGCATTTCAGAAAGCGTATCTTTGTTATCTCCAAATTCTCCACCTATTGCTATTCCGTTAAAATCCATTTTTCCAATTGTAAGCGCACTGTTGGTGCGTAAATCCTTAAATTTACCACCCTGAACTATTCCATACATTGCCTGATTTGATTTTTTAATGTCCAGGCAAATTTTTGCCCATCTATGGGTTTTTTCCATAGATTTTTTAGTGTATTCATAATTTGCAATAGGACTTGTGCATTCATCAAATGCGTTTATGATGTCAGCCCCTAAATCTTCTTGAATCTTTACGGATTCATAAGGACCTAAAAATATTTTTTTTCCGTCTATTGGCGAGCGAAACTCAACTCCATCTTCAGTAATTTTGACTTTTTGTGGTTGTTGGCCTTCAGTAATTGAAAGTGAAGACTTTTTTTTTAAAATTTTACCCACACCGTGATCCATTCCAAATCCTAGCGAGAAAACTTGAAAACCACCTGAATCAGTCATGATGGGACGATCCCAATTGGAAAATTTGTGTAATCCGCCTGCCTTTTTAATTATCTTTTCTCCCGGTTTAAGGTGTAGGTGGAATGTATTTTCTATTAGAACTTGAGTTTTGGTCTCTCTTACCTGATCCCATGTTAAGGCTTTCATTGTAGCCTGAGTTGCGACACCAACTAATGTAGGGGTTTCAATTTCTCCATGTGGGGTTTTAAGAATACCAACCCGCGCACGGGATTTGGAGGATTTTTTTTGGATATCAAATGAAATCATGCTGTATTATATCAAGTTTGAGGCTAAACTTCGAGCTTGTTGCGTTTTTACATAACGGGTGTTATAAGAAAACATGTCAACTTTCGAGAATGAACGACGAATTATAGCTAAACCATTTCCAATATCTGATAGAGCTTGGGAAATTGCAGCCTCTGAATTGTTAAGTGTGCGGGATGATAAAATTGTTCAAAGTTTGGATCACGAAAGAGGAATTTTAAAAAAGCATTATCCCAATATACATTTTCTTATTACAAACCTTTCTGGTCGGATTTCGGAAAATGTTAAAGTAGACACTGTTTATTATACGGCAGGATTGTTTGTTGGATTTAGAATGCATAGGGCGGAGGCAGAAATTAGAGGAGGAGTATTGCCTGAGGTACCAACGGAATCACTTATTCAATTTCTTGCCCATGATATTAATCTTTCTAAAGACCTCGCATTAAATGAGCAGCAAAAAATCAGAAAATTGCAAGAAGAATTATTTGATCGGTTTAAGTTACAGGAGCCACAGGCGTGGAGAGGTCTTCAAAGAAAACGATTTGCTTCAAATGAAATGAAAGATGGTATGTATTTTGGGATTTCAAATATGAACGCCCTCATAAGAAAGTAATCAAAATTATAACGTCAAAGTTCTAGCTTGTGTTGAGTTTTTGTTCTTTCTTCTTGTTCTTTTTTGTGGGTTGCCTCGCGTGCAAATTTACAATAATCACACCCGAAGGTGAAATCTGGAATAGTGTCTGATGTAAGTAATACTCTAATTTTTTGAAGTGTTGAGTATATCCATGAAGTGTCCCCGGTATATGAAATGATAGATAAATCAAATTCTAATCTTCCGTCAAATTTTGCACGATTCTTTCCGGCATTTGCAAATACAAAATATCCGGTATGTGATACTTTATACCCCGAGTTTCTAAATATCCACTGATAGATTTCCATTTGGCGTTTGTATGTGTCTTTGTATTCATCATGAAGGCTGATAGTCCGATCTGTACTTGTTGCCTTGTAGTCAACTATGAGTAACTCTTCTTTTTTGTTTTGCCATATATCATCAATTGCTCCGACTACTATAAAATTAGTATCACGTTCGTGATAACTTTTCCCCTTGAAATTTTCTTTCCATCTATCAATTTCAGGATGTTTAAATGGAACCGCATCTATTTTATATTTTTTCATAAGTTCATGTGTCTCCCCGCTCAAGCGAAGAAGGTCAAACTCTTTTTTTAAAAGTGCATCAACCGTATTATTTAGGGTAAATGTAGGCATACTGGGTCGTGTGATACCCGTTCTTCTGTCTAGGTAGAAACATCTGGGGCATTGCATGAATAAGTCAATTTTAGATCTTGAAATCTTGTATGGTTCTGTAGACTTTGGATCAAAAAGAGGACTAAACCTATACTTATAAGAGGAGAGGGTTTTATGCATAAGAAACTATTATAAAGTCATCTGTTAAGAACATTCAAGCATATCAGAGTGATTCAGATTTTTGGTTTTTCCCCGGTGAAGTAGCAGATAAATGACAGAATTACAGTGGTAATTAAAAGTTCGGGAAGAAACGCAATAAGTGTGCCCGAAATTGAGTGGGATGAGGCGTCGATTCTTAGAAAATCCCATACAAGGAAAACAACATATACAGTAACTATTCCCCACCCTTGCCATGTTGCAGGTCTCCAGCCTATTCCGTGCCGTAAGGAGGCAAACCATCGCTTTTTCATATCTGTTAAAATATTACCAGTATATGTCCCATTCTGTCAAAAAAGCGCTTGTCCATTTTAAGAAGACAGATGCTGTGCTATATAAAACAGCTATAAAACTCGAAATTCCAGAGTTAGAGCCTCGTGGAGATCACTTTTACTCACTTGTGAGGGCAATCACAAATCAGCAATTATCAGGGAAAGCGGCAGATACAATTTATTCAAGAGTCTTAAAATTGCTTCCGGGTGAAAAACTAGATGCCTCTGAAATTATTAAGATTGATGATGCTGACCTGCGAAGTGCAGGGTTATCTTGGGGGAAGGTTTCTTACCTGAAGGATTTGGCTTTTAGAACAGTTAATAATCAGATACCCTTTGATAGCTTTGAAAACCTTAATGAGGAAGAGATAATTTTGGAATTAACTAAGATAAAAGGGATTGGGAGATGGAGTGCTGAGATGTTTTTAATGTTTCATCTGTGTCGTCCGGATATATTTTCATATGGGGATTTGGGTCTAAGAAATGCTATTCAAAAGTTGTATGTTTTGGATAAGCATCCGACTGTTAAGGAGGCGGAGGAGTTATCAGTTAAGTGGAAGCCATATAGAACATATGCGAGTAGAATTTTATGGATGAGTTTAGACGGGGAATAGGAATAGATGTTTAGATATTGTTTAGTTATCACTGAGTTTCCCATCATCAAGCATTTCTACTCCCTTTATGTCTGGTAGCGCACTTCCCATAATCCCCTTGAGGTCTCCCTGCATTCCAAATGTGTTATCGACAACCTGACGAATATTTTTTTCGTCTCTGGACCATTTATTTGCAAAATATCTCTTTTCTTTTTCTATCTCAGTTTGCATATTCGTAAATGCTTCTATTATTGCTTCAACTCGATGTTTGAATTCCGTACCTGAAAGATAAGTATATAATATGTCCATTTTTTCTTGTTTCCCCTCATTGGCTCGTTTAGCCATTGCAATTTGAACCAATGATAGTCGCAAGGAATATGCAAGCCCCATTACAAATTCATGCTTTACAATCCATACACCTTTGTGGAATTTTGCACTTTCTACGTCAGCAGGGACCGCTTCAGAGATAAGAACAGCATATTCTGCAGTAATAGACCTTTGATCTGATTTTAATTTATCTATCCAAGGCTCGCTCCATGCTTTTGTATTTTTTAGTTC
Organism: Candidatus Levyibacteriota bacterium; assembly: GCA_018062815.1. Classification (GTDB taxonomy): domain Bacteria; phylum Patescibacteriota; class Microgenomatia; order Levybacterales; family GWA1-39-11; genus JAGORM01. Next base: position 125,332 of record JAGORM010000001.1, read on the forward strand.
CCAAAGAATCTTTCCGCAAATATTCCCATTTCTGTCGGTTACTTCCTGGATAATATCACCACCGCGTGTTCCTTTTGCAACTTCAGATATAGTGTCATTAGGAAATTCATGCTTGAGTTTTTCTTCAAATTCTAATTCAAACGCTTCTCCTTGTGTTTGCTGAGAGCCTTGTTGAAGTTTACGTCTGGCGTCTTCTAGCTCTTTTAATGTATCTGATAATTGCTTATCTTTTTCTAAAATTTTAAGCCTCTGTTCTTCTTCTGCCTTTTTAGTTACTTCTACTCTAATTTTTTCAGTATCGGATGCTAATTTCTTTTCCATTTCAAGTTCTCTTTCTTCGTCTTTTGTTTTAAGGTTACGTAGAGATTTGTTAAGCTCAAGCAAGCTTTCTTGGAGTTTCATGTTTTGATCGCGTAGTTCTGATTTTTCATTTTCTGAATCTTTCAGTATAAGTTCTTGTTCAGACTGAAGTTTTTTCCTTACTTTTTCTTCTGTTTCAGTTTTTGCTTTTTCTATATCCTTTTCAAAATCTTCCTGAAATTCGTGTTTTAGAGCTTCAGTTAATTCAATCTGATTTTTGCAGTGAGGGCAAAGGAATGTATTTTGCATGGTGGAGAGTTACTTTATCATACGACTACTATTGTTTCAATTGCTTATTTACTCAAAACAGCTAATTTATTGAGAATCAACTAGTTTATATCCCCTTGTTTTTACTGTTACTATTTCTTCCTTTGCATTTTGGGACTTGAGTTTGTTTCTCAATCTTGCGACTAATCTATCTATGGCCCAGTCAGATACTCCGAGTGTTTCTGCTTCCGGCCAAACACATTCAATTATTTTTTCTCGCTCGCATACATCATTCATGTTCTGTTTTAGAAATGTAAGGAGGAGATGCTCCTTTTTGCTTAATTCCAATATCTGCCCCTCTTTTTTATTTGAATGAGTTTTTTCATGTAAAAAACGTTCAAACAACGGACTAAAGATAGTTGTATCAGGAGTAACTAAACCTGTTTTAAATAAATAAGCACCTTTAAGAGGTTCTTTTTGTTTAGTCCCCCGCGTGATGTCTTTTAAAACTTGTCTTTCTTCTTCACTAAGACTCTCCCACAGTTCTTCGGATTGTAAGGCTATCCTTTCATCCTGAAATAGAAAGTCAAAAAGAGACTCTTTTTTTACAATCTCTTTTTCTTCATGGAGTGCAATAAGTGCATAATGTAGATATTGATTATACCCATCAACCAGTCGTAAGAGTTCGGGTTCCAGGTCCATAGACCCTTTTAGCGGATACTGTTCTATAGTTTTTTCAAAAATAATTTTGATATCAGATGCAACAGCAGGTTTTACATAAAGTGTATCTGCAAATACAGTAAGCGCATGTTTTGTAAATACACTCGATGAATGTGCGTCTAATGGTCTTACGCTTGTAAATACAAATGAAAGTTTGTTTTGTGTCGCGTCTATAAGTCCTTGAAAATTTGCGAAAAAAGATTGGGTTGCTACATCAATCATCCTATCAAAACGGATAAAAAATATTGTTGGGTTAAATCCTGCTTCACATAGGTAAATTAGACTTTTTCTTACACCATCTATTGTGAGAAATAGATCTTGGGTCTGGATACTATCTAGAAAAAGTTGTGATATTTTCTTTTTGACCTCTGGATTAGAAACATTTTCTTCAACAAAGTCCGCAATTCTTTTAAATGTTAAAATCCAAAATGGAAATATCTCACGTTCTACTAAATTGTTTAAGTCTACTGGTATGAAAATGTGCGTTTCATCTCCTATGTACTTCTTTTTAATATCCTTGTGATTTAGGAAAAAGCGTAAAAAATTACTTATTCCAACACGCTTCATTCCTACGAGTACGACTGATCTCCTGTTTTGAAGGCATAGTCCAAGCTTCTCTGAGTCTGATGACCTAAATTCAATAGGATAAGAATTTTCAATAATGAAGGTTTTCATGATGGTATTGTACAGCTTTGGGGAAATCTTATCAAACATATTTGCGTCAGGATTGTGTCTGAAAAATAGTTGCATATAGTCAAGCTGAAAAATAATGTGTACTGTAATATTCAAATATGGCAAACGTGGAAACAGGTAGTAGGAAAACATTGCAGGTCTATGAAGCAAAGAAGCTTGTACCCAATGAAGATCACATAGTAATTAGGCTTGTCGGTCCTGAGTCAAAAAATTTTGGAGATCAACCTGTAGTTATATATAGTAGAAAGGAGGCGTATAAATAATGGCAAGATTTATTGAAGGACGACCAATGAAGGGTAAAGTATCTGGTCAACCAAGTGGTTTTAGTGAAAGATCTAATATAACGCCAGATCATAGCTTGTGTAGGGCTATTCCAAGACCACAAGTGGTGGAGGATCAGAAGCCAAAGCCTTCTAAAACAAAATAATTTCCAGAGATTCCAACACACGCGAATTGAATATTTTTCTTCATATTTTCAGCATGCATTGGTGAATTAATCCATTGAGGCACGACTTCCATAGGGGCAGAGTTAAAGGCTATATTTTCAATGACAATACTATAAGAGGTGTAGGGAAGTGTATGATTATTTATTCTGTTTGTAAATCCTTCATGGCTTAGATTTGTAGTAATCTCATCAGCACGAATTTGAGCAAATGAACATGTTTCAGAAGTGGAAGCTACCATTGAGTATCCATTTGCTTTTCTGAAATTATTTACTTGTTCAAGTAAAGATTCAGAGACCGACTGTTGTTTAGGGAGTACTTCTGTGGGTGTTGCTGCAAGATTTTGTGCTGAAGTAATTTTTGGTGTGGAAGTGGGCATGTTTATAGTAGGTACTCGCGCGGGAGTAAGAGTTGGGGTAGGGGTAAGTGTTGGAACCTTTGCTTTCACATTCTCCGTAGTAGGAGCAGCCTCTACTTGTTGCGAATTAAAATAAAATATAGTAATAAAGATGCCACTTAAAGATACTGTAAAAATAGCCAGAATTAGCAGAAAAATTCTTTCATTGCGCATCAGATGTACACTTTACGAAATCTGGAATTTAATTGTCAAATATTCTTTTAGCTTTAATACTTTGTGTTTATGCTTATAATTCAGCATTAGTTAACATCTATTTATTCTAATGTTCTTAAGAACTTAAGAATGAATTTCCCCCGTTGATTTAGGGAGTGTCTCTTGCTTGTTTTATAAGACTGTTTTTTTATAAGTCCTGAAGCGGTTAGTCTTCTTACGTGTTCGCTTGCGGTTTTGTAGTTGGTATTTGTCTTAATAGAAATTTCTTCCAATGAAATATAGGGATAAGCTTCTAAAATCTCTAGAATTTCAATTCTTGAGTGATTTGAGAAGCTTTTTATAATTGTTTCAATTGTGTTAGGGGTGAGCATATTCTATTGTTCTCAAGAATAAGTAAATTAGTCAAGATGCAATTATTAATTTAAAATAAATAATTACAATCTTTTTATAATAATTGAATAATTTGCGCAGATGGGTGATAAAGGAAGCTAAGCTGTTTTTTCTTTATTAAACCATTGATAATATACGACAGGAATAAAAAATAGCATTATAGTTCCAGAAAAAACAAGACCTGCAATAATTGCACCCCCTAGACCCCTCCACAATGGATCAGACAGGGTTATTGGGATAAGACCCATGATAGTGGCAAATGTTGTGAGCGTGATTGGTTCAAGTCTACTTCCGGTGGCATCAGCTATACTTTTAACAAAGGGCATATTGTGTTTTTCATTTGCGGTTATTTTATCAACAATAAGTATAGAATTCTTCACGACAATCCCAAACAAAGCTAAGACTCCGATGAGAGCCGGAAATGAAAGCGGAGTAGAGGAAACCGCAAAAAGAATAAAAACCCCTGAAATTGATAGAGGAATAACTAGCATGACAATTATGGCTTTTCTAAAAGATGAAAATTGAATAACCATTGTAGCTAAAATGAGTGTAAAGGAAAGCAACATAGCACTGAGAATTGAATTGATTGAGTTTTGGTTTTCTTCGTTTACTCCACCGGTTTTCCACGTATAGCCGGTTGGAAGATCAAGTGTTGTGTCAGCAAACTTCTCAAGTTTGGCATTTATCTCAGAGCTAGTCATTCCACCTCGTACGCCCGCACTCACAGAGATAGTTCTTTCACCGTCTTCGCGTGTAATTTGAGTAGGATTTGGTTTGAGTTCAAGCATTCCCAGTGATGTAAGGGGAACATTTCCTTTTTGGGTTGGAATTGAAAGTTTATAGAGATCTTCTATTCGTTGTTCTCCTGTTCCAAGTCTTAGAGTAATATCAGTTTCTTCAGAAAAGTCTCCGGTTATTTTTGCACTATCAAGCTTTAAACCTGATGCGAATGTTCTAAGCCATCCGGCTATAGTTTCAGCTCCTATATTATTTGTGGCAAGAATTTCCTTTTGTGGTGTAAATACAATTTTTGAAGTACCTTCCTTTATAGATTTTTTTGGCTCTACAATTCCGTTTTGATTTTTTAGGAATGAAATTACCTTGTCAGCATGACTATCAAGGACTGATAGATCTTCACCTAGAAGTTTTATTTGAATGTCTGCTCCCGCAGGAGGTCCACCACTCACTTCAGTTACAGTTACTACACCCTTTGAGTAGTCAGCAAGGTTTTGTCTTAGACTTTCTGCAAGTTGAATAGAGTCACGGTTTCGTTGGGCACGTTCAGGCAGTGTTATTGAGAACAAAACATTATTGATTCCAGCGCTCGTTGCGCCTCCCATATCTGAAAATCCTTGACCTATATCTGAGGTAATATAAAGGATATCAGGGGTGGTTCTTAATTTATTAAGAATTGAAATTGCTTCCTTTTCTGTAATCTGAATGTTGGTTCCGACAGGTAACTCAAGAGATACATATAGATTTTTTTGATCGCTCGGTGGGAAAAATTCGTTTTTTACAAATCCCAGAGGAAGTAAAAGATAGGAAAATACTGAAAAAATTACAACCATTATGATAACTTTACGCCTGTTACTTTTACTTGATAGAATACGCTCTAACACCCTCTCATATTGGTTACCTATCTTTTCAAAGCTTATTATCCCATTGTCTACATATGAAGGAATTCGTGTCAGAAAAGGGTTTTTATCAGTAGATTTTTTTAAATATGTTTTTGTTTTAATGAAGAGCAAGCGCCATACAATTATTGTGATAAAGATCGTGATTATGAGTGAGAGGATGGAGAAGACGAAAAATATGCCTTTAGGAGCAACAAAAAAGAAAAGAACGAGTAGTCCGGCAAGTAACAGTATTTGAAGCAATATAGATATTCTGCGAGGAATTTGAGGTTTAAGTAAAATTACCATGAATGGTAGCGTCATAAACATCGCAACAAAAAATGAAGCAATAAGAGTACTTGAAACTACAATAGGTATAGATTTTATAAATTCTCCAATAATACCAGATGCGAGAAGGAGGGGGACAAAAGCCCAAACGGTTGTAAGTGTTGTAGTTAAAATTGCAACAATAAAATCTTTCCAAACAAGAATTCCTGTCTCTAGTGCTGTGAATTTTCCCGATCGATAATAGGAGCTCATTGCTGAGATAACAACAATTGCGTCGTCAACTAATAGACCTAATGACAGTAATAGTGAAAACATTGATAAAAAATTTAAAGAGATTCCCGTGATGCGCATTACTGTAAAAGTAATAAGAAATGTGAGTGGAACAGCAAAGAATGAAACAATTGCTGGGCGAGCTCCTAAAAAGACAAAAAGTACAGCAAAAACTAGAACAATAGTTAGCGTAAAGTCACGAACAAGGTGGCTGAATTGTTCATCAATTTGTTCCCCCGTATTCTGAATACTTCTAATATAAAATGTATTTTTGTAGGGCTCAATACTTGTTTCCACTAATTTTTCTGCGTCTAAAACAGCTTTATCAATATTTGAACCTGATGTTTTGTATACATCAAAGACTATTGCTTTTGTTGCAGGTTGTGAGTGGGAGGCAAAATATGTAGTGGGAGAATTTGGTTTTGAACGTTCTGAAATAGATGCAATTGATGAGAGGTGTACAATTTCTCCGTTTATGTTAAGAGTTAAATTTCTTACATCTTCAATCGTGGTTACAGAAGGATCAATCGCGAGACTGAACGAAGAATTTTCTGTTCTGATTGTGCCTGAAGGAAATGATGCAAGTGAGTTTTTGACGAGTTGGGAGAGTTGGAAAGGATTAAGCTGGTATGCATTTGCCGCATTTACATCCATTACAATGCTTATTTCTTGTGTCTCTAGGCCGCCTGTTCTGACATGGTCGATTGAAGGTAGCTCTTCAAGTCTATCCTTAATGGTTTTAGATTGCCGTGCAATGCTTGCGTAGTCCCCGGTTCCGATAAGCGCGAATGTCCATACCGGTTGATTTTCAAAATCAATTTTTTGAATTTGTGGCTCTAGCGCGTCTTCCGGGAGAGTGACCGCATCAACGGCACTCTGTATATCTGTTTTTGCTTTTTCAGGATCCACAGAAGAATTAAATTCTACCTGAATAACAGAAGAGTTATCTTGAGAAGTTGAAGTAACCGTGGTGACCTTCTCAATTGATCTCACAGCGTTTTCAATAGGGATCGTAACTAGGGACTCTACATCTTCTGGTCCTGCTCCAGGAAGAACAGTTGCAACTATCACGAGCGGAATTTTCACCTCTGGATTAAGACGTCTGGGAAGACTTATGTATGATATTGTTCCAATACCAACAACAAGTATAAGAATGAGTATAGATAGTCTTGGATTACCAAGATACTTTGCAAACCAACTTTGCTTTAATTTTGGGTCAAATTGTAATTTGTGAAGATAGGATAGGGTTTTTTTCATTGCACATATAAGTTACTTGTCTATTTCTATTTTTTCGCCTGAAACTACGTTTCTATTAAGGATTATTTTGTCTCCCTCTTGAATTCCTGATGATACTTCAACATAACTTCCATATACAGTTCCTAGTTTTATTGTTTTTGAGACTACTTTATTATTTTTTTCAACAAAAACATATGATGAATTTTGTGATTGAAAGACTGAATCGATCGGGATAAAAGGGACTGATGCTAGAGTGTCTGCATATCCAATAGGTGCTTCAACAGTAATATAGCTTTTATTTATTGCTTTTGAGATATATTCAGTGGGTAGTGTATAGAGAACGCTATAAAGCAAAGATTTTGTTGGCACTGTTGAGACATAGGAAGGACTAAGCATTATTTGCTTTTTACCAATATGGATTATGCTTGGAGTAGCTCTGGAAATATTTTGAGCTATTTCTTGCGGAACCATAAGGCTTAACGTGGCCTTAGGATTATCGTTGGAAATTATCGCGATGACCGTTCCAGTGCTTACTGATTCACCTGGAGCTACCATAATTCTTTCAACAGTCCCCCCAAAAGGTGCTGCGGGTTGCATGAGCGCAGCAGTTACTAGAGCAATATTATACTGTATTCTGGATGTTTCCTTTGAAAGTAAAAGAGCTTTTTCTTGTAAATCAAGCTGTTTTAAAGAGATGTCTTTTTGTAGATTAGCAAGCTGTGTCGGAGGGTTATTAATGTTGGTTGTGTATTCAAGGTTTTTAAGGGTATTTCTCAGTTGATTTACTCCTGATTGTGCCTGTGCTTTTGCTTGTTGGTCTTGCAGTAATTGGTCTGGTGTTGCACCGCTTTGTTCAAGTGTTTCAAGCTGGTCTGACAATGTATTAAGTATTGTTTCGTTTTGGTCTAATAACCCTTTTGTGTTTGTCTTGGCGTCTTCAGAAATTTTTCTGAGCTCTTCAGTATTGTTATTTGTTTTTTCAGTAAGTTCTTTTTGCTTTCCAATAAGGTCCTTTTGTGCATTAAAGGTATCTTGTACATTTTTATACTGTGCGCCAGCTAATTGAGCCTGAAGGCTAGGGGCACTTCCTCCCTGATAGTTAGTTGAAAGAGATACAAGTGTTTGTCCAGTACTTACGTGTTGACCATCTGATACTTGAACCTCCTGAACAATTCCTGGCATTTGAGCAACAATTTCTACTACGCCTTCCTGTTCTACTTGTGCTTGAAGTGCAATTTTAGGGGACTCTCCAATTGAATAAATTTTTACTTTTTTAACTAATTCTTTTCTTTCCTCCGATTTTATCCCAAGTTTTGAGCTAATATTCCCTGAAATGATTATAAGTAATAGTAGACCAAGTGCGGTAAAGAAGCTAAGAAACGGATGTTTTTGTGTTAGGGTTAAAACGTTCTTATATCCAGGTTTTGCCCTTTTCCTCACAGAAATAAACATGTGCTTCATTTTTTTTGAAAGAACGCCAAACAGGCTTAAGCGGTAGACCGGGGCAGATCTTTTTGCGTTTGGCATTTTTGCTGAATGCCTTTTTGCCATATGGGAATGTTAGGAGATTGATTTTAACAAAAATCAGATATTTGTGCAATACTATATGCTCCTGATGTTTACATGTTCTTGACAATATCTATTCGTAGCGGAGCGCATCAATTGGAGATAACTTTGCAGCACGTCTTGCAGGATATAGTCCAAAAACGATTCCGACCAGCGTTGATACTCCAACTGCAATAGCTATTGCAGGTAGACTTACAATGAATGGAATGTGAAAAGCTAAAGAGGAAAGAAACGCCCCTGAAATTCCTAAAATGATTCCAATCAAACCACCTATAAGAGTCATTACAATTGCCTCGACTAAAAATTGGGTTAATATATCCTTTTCTTTTGCTCCTATTGCCTTAAGAAGCCCTATTTCCTTTGTGCGTTCTGTTACTGATACGAGCATTATATTCATTACTCCTACTCCTCCTACAATAAGTGAAATTCCGGATATAGCGGCGATCATTAGCGCAAGTAAGCCTGTTATTGTTTGGACAGTATCTAGAATATCTTGTGCACTCGCTATTCTGAAATCATTTTCATCATTTTCATCTAAACTGTGTCTATCGCGCAGGAGTTGTTCAACGTCATCTATTGTTTGATTTATACTGCCTTGATCATATACGCTTACATCAATTTCTTGAATTTGTTCCCGTCCCAAAAGATCTTTTGTAACAAAATCGATAGGAATAAAAAGCGAGTTATTAATAAATCCTCCTGCAAGCGCGCTTGAGGACTCCATTACGCCTACGACGCGGAACGATTTATTTTTTATTTTAATCACTTCGCCTACCGGAGATGTATCTTTGCCAAAAAATGTTTCAGCTGCTTCTATTCCTATAACTGCCACTCGCTCAGATGATGACACTTCATCAGGGGTGATAAATTCACCATCAATTATATTCGGACGTAGTATATCTTGAGATTCAGAAGTACTTCCATAAACTAAAAGCTCTTTTTCCTCCCCATTTGCTGCTATTGGAACAGAAGCCATAGAGATTGGTACAACTTCTTTTACGTTTGTTAGGGAAGAGTCTTCCCTAATTGCTTCAACATCTTCCATGCTTAACGCATCTGATCCTGCGAAAGTGCTTACCTGACTTGATCCCGGATTGATTTGAAAATAGTCAGTTCCAAATGATGCAAGCTCGTTTGTAATGAATGCAACTGCTCCTTGTCCAACAGAATAAATAAGTATAACCGCAGTAATTCCTATTATTATCCCTAACATTGTAAGTGAAGTTCTAAGCACATTTCTCCTTAGAGATTGGAGTGCTGACTTTACTATTTCCTTGTATTCCATAATTACCTTTTTTTATCAGACATAATCTGTCCGTCTTTTAACCTAATAATACGTTTTGCATATTCTGCTATATCGTCTTCATGGGTAATTAATATTATGGTGTGTCCCCTTTTGTTTAAGCCTGCAAGAAAATCCATAATTTCATGTGCAGTTTTACTGTCTAAATTTCCTGTAGGCTCATCAGCAAGGATAATAGAGGGATTCATGACTATTGCACGGGCAATTGCAACTCTTTGAATTTGACCTCCAGAGATTTGATTTGTGAGGTTTCCTGCTTTGTCTGCAATCTTGACGAGAGTTAAAGCATCAATTGCTCGTTTTGTGCGTTCTTTTTGATGTATGCCTGCGTACATCATGGGACGTTCAACGTTTTTAAGAACTGTAGTTCTTGGGAGAAGGTTGAAGCTTTGAAAGACAAATCCGATTTCTCTATTCCTAATTTCTGCAAGCTGATCATCTGTATAGCTTGATATGTTTTTTCCGTTTAAAGTATACCTGCCACTAGTTGGTGTATCTAGCGCGCCTAGGATATGCATGGTTGTTGATTTCCCAGATCCTGAAGGTCCCATAATTGCTACAAATTCACCTTTGTTTATGGTGAGACTGATCCCATTCAACGCCTGATAATAGCTCCCATCTCCCAGGGGGTATTTTTTTGTAATTTTATCTAAGAAAATAAGTGGTGTATTTTGTGGCATGACATTCTTTTTTTCTTAAAATAACCCTTGTCTTTTGAGAGCTTCATTTGATAGGGAAACTATAACGGTATCTCCTTCATGAATACCGCTTAGAATTTCTGTTTTTGATTCTCCCCGAATCCCAATTTTTACGGGTTGGTATATGACGTCTTTTTTATTTTTTCCCGGAACTCGTACAGCTCTCCCTCCTTTATACAGTTTGACAGCGCTGTTTGGCGCAGAAAGTACATTTGCTAATGTCTTTGAAGTAATCGTAACATCTGCGTCCATGCCAGACCTTAAGTTATCGTCAGGATTTAAAATTTGTACATAAACGTTGTATTTAATAACACCTAGATTATTTGTTCCCACAGAGTCGACTCGGGAAACGACTCCTTTATAAATTTTTTTATTCGTTGCAGAGATGTTGATTTCTGCTTTCTGCCCTTCCTTTAGCTTTGAAATATCACTTTCTCCGATCTGAACTACAACTTCAGGATTTATAAAGTTTGCAAGTGTAAGTACTGGTTGTGTTTGTTGTGTCGGAGAATGTGCAGAGACTGTTTTGCCCGGAGAGACTGAAAGATTTGATACTGTGCCGTCTGCGGGAGATTTAACTGTTGCGTTTTGCGTTGCACTATAGGAAAGACTAGCACTTCCTAATGTTGCTTTTGCTTGATTAACCACAGCTTGTTGATTCTTGTACTGTGCTTCGGCTGCAAGCCAATCATTTTGTGTTGTCGTAAATTCTGGCAGAACGCGTTCGGATGCCTTTGGGCTGCCGTCAGAATTTTGATATTTGGAATTTGTAGCAAGTTCATAGTAGGTGTCCCACGCTGCATCTTTTGCTGATTGAAGCGAATACATCGCTGCATTGGCTGTACCCAAAGCGCTTTGTGCCTGGAGAAGCGTTGCAAGCGCACTTGCTTTTTCTTGTTCTGAAGCACTACTTTTAACAGTAAACAGCGTATCGTTCTCAGTCACTTCTTCCCCATTTTTAACAAAAATATTTTCAACAGTACCGTTTGTCGGAGAATATACATCAACTCGTCCAGATACCTCTATCTGTCCTGCTTCTGTTACCTGCTCATTTATTGTGCTTCTTGTGATTTTTGCAGTAGTATAATCCGGTTTTTTGGTTATGTTTGAGATAATATTTGAGGCCGCAATTATACCTATAATAATTGCAATAATTACAAACAGTTTCTTTTTAAAAGATAAGCGCGAAAACCAATTTTTAATTTTAGTATATGGTTTTTTTATTGTATTCATAGGAAAACCTTGCACATCTAGTGTATATGATTAGTTGCATAAATTCTAGCAAACAAAGTGAGTAAGTCAGTGACCTATATCAACTGAGCTTCAGTTTTTTTTGCTTGGGGTTGTCAAATAAGGGAAATGGTGTATAATAATAAGTACAAATAAGCAAAAGAGGTGGGAAGTTCCCACCTTTTTTAAAATAAAAACATATGGCAGTATTACAGAGATCAGAATTTGCATTAGCCTTAAATCAAATAGCCTCTGAAAGAGGAGTAGACGCATCTGTTATTTTAGAGACAATGCGTTCTGCAATACTTGCTGCGTATCGTAAGGATAATCCCTCAGAAGAAGAAGATACTGCATACACAATAGACCTAAATGATAATACAGGTGAAACACGTATTTTAAAGGACGGAAAAGACATAACTCCTCCGGGTTTTGGGAGAATTGCAGCTCAAACTGCAAAGCAGGTACTACTTCAAAAAATAAGAGAGCGTGAGAAGGACGCTATAATAGATGAATATTCAAAGAGAATAGGTACTGTTGTGAATGGAATGATTCTTCGTTTTGCTGGGCCTAATATCATTGTGGATATTGGTAAGGCAGAGGCTATTTTGCCTGCTAACCAAAGAATTCCTAACGAACAATACTTCTTAAATAAAAAAATGCCTGTTTATATTATGGAAATTTCTGAGGAAAAGGGGAGGGAAGTGCTAGTTTCAAGAGCTCACAATGGTCTTATTGAAGGACTTTTAAAAAGGGAAGTTCCCGAGGTCTCAGCAGGAAGTGTTGTGATAGATAAGATAGTAAGAGAGCCTGGTTCTCGAGCAAAAATTGCTGTTTCATCAAAACAATCAGGAGTCGATCCTGTAGGATCCTGTGTCGGTCAGAAGGGAGTAAGAATACAATCAGTTATAGATGCTTTAGATGGACTAGAAAAAATAGATGTCATTCAGGGCAGTTCTGATCCTGTGAAATTTATTGCAAATGCATTATCTCCGGCGAAAGAGCTTACGGTAGAAGTAAATGAGAAGGAAAAAATTGCATATGTTTCCGCACCAAAAGAGGAATTACCTCTTATAATTGGCCGTGATGGGCAAAATGTACGACTTGCATCAAAACTTGCAGGATATAACATAGAAGTGAAAGATATATCACCCATAGTAGATGAGGTAGTCATTAACGAGCCCGTATCAAGCGTGGAGACGCCTGCTGAAGAACTGTCTGATACAGCAGAAAAATTAGAACCAGAAGAAAATTCTCCAACCATTGCTACCTCACAGGAAGAAAAAACAGAAGAATCTGCATAGACTGTATATCTTCAATTTAAGTTTACAAAACTCATATAATTTATACATTGAAAATTCAATGAAAATTAAAGAATGTAAATTAAAAAATTTACAGAAAAAAACGCATTATGGATACAAAAAAAATAAACTCAAACAATATATCCATCCATTTTCCACCCGTAGTTTCAGTACTGGGACATGTTGACCACGGAAAGACTTCACTTTTAGATGCAATAAGAAAGTCAGATATAGCAGCCCGTGAAAAGGGAGGAATAACGCAGCGGATTGGAACTTCTGAAATAGAAATTGAGCACGAAGGCAAGAAGAGGGCGATAACCTTTATTGACACACCAGGTCATGAGGCATTTTTTACCATGCGCGCTCAAGGCGTGAACGCTTCTGATATTGCACTTCTTGTGGTGGCAGCGGACGATGGTATAAAACCTCAGACAAAGGAGTCAATTGAGAAGGTTCTTGAGGCTAAAATCCCATTTATTGTGGTTATTACAAAAATTGATCTTGAAACAGCGCAGATAGAAAGAACAAAGCAAATGATACTAGGTGAAGGGATATTGTTAGAAGGACTAGGCGGTGAAACACCTTATATAGGAGTATCATCAAAAACTGGCGAGCATGTGAAGGATCTTCTAGACCTTATACTTCTCGTGTATGACCTTTCACGCACTGAAAAAAAACAAGATGTTCCATTTATGGGAGTTGTTATTGATTCAAAGTTGGACAAAAAAAGAGGAGCAGTTTCAACCGTAATTGTAAAACAAGGAACCCTGAATTCTTCTTCAAAGTTGTATTCAAATGGGAAGGAGTTTGGAAAAGTGAGAGCACTATTTGCTTCAGATGGGAAGCTGATCAGGGAGGCATTTCCTGGGCAGGGCGTGGAAATATTAGGGCTTACAACCGTTATTCAAACAGGTACATTATTATTTGATGTGCCACAGGTGGAAAAATTAGAGGGAGTTTCTTCAGTCTCAAAATCTCAGTTCTCCTCACAAGACTTAAGAAGTTTTTTTGATGAGCAAGACAAAGAAACTATTTCTATTATTTTAAAAGCTGATACAACTGGTGAAATGGATGCTATAAAAAGTTCTTTACCTAAAGACGTTGCGACCGTTGCAGAAGGTCAAGGGGAGATTAATATTGCAGATATTTTGCTGGCAAAAGACTTAAAAGCCATAGTTATAGGATTTAATGTGGGAATTACGAAGGAGGCAAAAAGTTTGGCTGATTCTGAGGGGGTTTTCTATAAGGAATACGCAATTATATACAAATTACTAGATGAGTTAGTTGATTTGGCGCATGGATTAGGACAGGAGGAGGAAGTTAAAATTAGAGGCAAGGCTGAGATATTAGCTTCATTCCCCACGCAAGAAGGAAGAATTTTAGGGGTAAAGGTGGTAGAGGGGAGACTTGCCCTACAGGATCCTATTATTGTAACAAGAAAAGACATAGAGGTGGGTCGTGGTAAAATTGTTCTTTTAAAGCGAGGTAAAGTTGAGGTGAAAGAGGTTGCAAGAAGTCTTGAGTGCGGAGTAACTATAAGTCCTTTTGTTGACTTTGAAGTAGGAGATGTGTTATTATCCCATAGCAAATAAGGTTCTTCATAAACGAGCCTAAAAAAGGAGAAATAGGCAGGTATGGATGATTTCAATAAAATAAAAAGTGAATTAGCACAACTCATTTCAGAGAACTCAGGTATTGGTATTATCGTATCCAGCAATCAGACGCTAGACGTACTTGCAGCTGGAATATCCCTACATCTAATTCTTCAAGATTCTGGAAAAAACTCTCAAATAGCTTCTCAGAAAAACCCCACGGTAGAACACTCATTTTTAGTCGGAATAGATCAGCTAAAAAATAGCTTTTCTGGTTTGACTCGCACGCTTACAGTTTCTTTTCCCTATCATGATGGTGATATAGAGAAAGTTTCATATAATATAGAGGGTGATAGGCTTAACGTGAACTTATTTGCGGAAGAACAAGGCATAGGTTTTACTGAGAAGGATATAAAATACTTTAGACAAGGGTCATCACCAAATTTAGTAATTACAGTCGGTGTACTTCAGGCATCAGAATTGCAGGATTTAGTTGGACCGGAAACAAAAATTATCAACATTGATAACTCAGCAAATAATTCCATGTTTGGGCAAGTGAATATTGTTGATACGTCGTACTCCTCACTGTCTGAATTAGTAGGAAAAATAGCAAGTGAATTACAATTCGTTATTGAATTTGACGTAGCTCAAAATTTGTTAGACGGCATAGCTTATGCAACAAATAATTTCATGTCTCCTAAAACATCCCCATTAGCTTTTGAAATGGCTGGGTTTTTAATGCAAAAAGGGGCAATCCGAAAGAATATGAAGGAAACGCTAACACATACAGATGAGTCCCTAGAAATGTTAGGTAAAAAAACAGATAACATAATGAGGAAAGCTCCGAGAAATGAAGGCTTTAGTAAGTCAACACGCGCAATTTCTCAAGATAGACAGATTGATGAGATGCAGAATATGGCAAAGAAAGAATTTGGGAATGAAGAGGTTTCAAGTCAAATAAACGCTTCAAAGACGCAAACAGTGCCATCCTCAAGTTATCCGAGTGTTCCTCAGCCTGAGCCTTTTGCCCTGGATGATAATTCATCTGTGTTAGAAAATATACCATCAGAAGATGAAGCTCCCTCTGATTGGTTTACCCCAAAGGTTTTTAAGTCAACTAAAGGGAATAACTAAGCCCCACCATAATATCTATCCTAAAATTTCAGCAAGTTTAAAATGAAGAAAGGACATATAGTCAAAGCAGATAAAAGATAATTATTGAATTGACAGTGATTATCTGGTATAATAACAATAATATATTCATTAAAGAAAGAAAATTCTAGGCAAATAACTCCTAAATTGGCCTCGAATAATTAAGAACAATGGCATTATCAACTGACGAAAAGAAAAAAATTATTGGTGACCACGCAGTGGTTGATGGAGATACTGGAAGTCCAGAGGTTCAAATTGCACTTCTTTCACACAAAATAGAGAAACTTGCGGAGCATTTAAAAATTCACCAAAAAGACTCTCATAGTAGACGGGGGCTTTTGAATATGCTTTCTAAAAGACGTAGACTATTTAACTTTTTAACTAAAATGGATAAGAAGAGATCTGTGGGTATAGGTCAAAAATTTGGTCTTTCATAATTACCTCAATAGAGTAATAATATAAACCACGAATAATTGACGACAAAAAAATGAAAAAATTTAAAAAATCCTTTGATATAAACGGTAGAACTGTTACCTTAGAAACTGGACTTCTTGCGGAGCAGACGACAGCGGCTGTTTTAGGACGTATGGGTGACACCATGGTTTTAACTACAGTTGTAATGGGTGCAAATGATACTACTTTGGATTATTTTCCCTTAAGCGTTGAATATGTAGAGAGACTTTATGCAGGTGGACGTATAAAAGGAAGCCGTTGGGTAAAACGTGAAGGTCGTCCTTCTGATGATGCAATTCTTACCGCACGTCTTATTGACCGTTCAATCCGCCCTTTATTTCCTAAGGAGTTAAAAAAAGATGTTCAGGTTGTAATAACAGTTTTATCAGTTGACGGTGAGCATGATCCTGATGTTCTCTCAGCAATTACCACTTCAGCAGCTCTTTCTGTTTCCAAGATTCCCTGGAACGGACCGATTGGTACATCCCGAGTAGGTTTGATTCGTCAAAATGGAAATGAGGAATTAGTTATAAATCCACACGTTACCGAATACCCATTTGCAGATATGGACTTGATTGTTTCTTCCCTTAATAACCGGTCTATTATGATAGAGGCTGGAGCAAAGCAGGTTGAAGAGAAATACTTTATTGATGGTATTAAGAAGGCAAAAGAGGCAAACGCTAAAATAATAGACTTTATAAATGAAATGGTTGTGGAGATAGGTGACAAGAAGGTAGAACTTTCAAAAGACGAAAAATTGGAAGAAGTAAAGCTACTTGTAGAAAAATCATATAAAGACAAAATGCATAAGCTTATTGCAGACGGAGTTACTCGTGAAGTAGGAGGAGAATTAGGAAAAATCGCTGAAGAAATTTATGAAGCTGAAAAGGCAAAGGCTGATAAAAATGGGGAAGCAATGGAGCTTGATAAAAAAAAGATTGCAACGGGGGTAGATTATGTATTTAAAAAAACAGTTCGTGAGATGATAGTGCGCGAAGGAAAACGTCCAGATGGACGCGGACTTAAAGAGATTAGAAAAATTTCAGCTGAAGTTGGTATTTTGCCAAGAACACATGGTTCAGCAGTTTTCACAAGAGGAGAAACTCAAGTCTTGTCTGTTGCAACATTAGGATCGTCATCTATGGAGCAACTACTTGAAGGTCCTGAAGGTGAAGAAAAGAAGCGTTATATGCATCATTACTCATTCCCACCCTACTCTGTGGGGGAAACGGGACGTATGGGAAGTCCTAATAGACGTGAGATTGGACACGGGGCCCTTGCAGAACGTGCATTAGAGGCGGTTTTGCCTGAATCACATGTATTTCCTTATGCTATTCGTGTTGTATCGGAGGTTATGAGCTCAAATGGCTCTACTTCTCAAGCTTCTGTGTGTGGTTCTACATTAGCGCTTATGGATGCAGGGGTGCCTTTGCTTGCTCCAGTTGGGGGAATTGCAATTGGATTAATGACGCTAGACGATAAGTCCATAGTTCTAACAGATATTATCGGTCTTGAGGATTTTGCAGGGGATATGGATTTTAAAGTTGCTGGAACTACAAAAGGAATTACTGCGATTCAAATGGATACAAAAATTGCTGGTCTTACAGATGAGGTAGTTGAGGAGACGCTTGAAGACGCTAAGAACGCAAGAACTTCTGTTCTTGAGTCAATGATGAGCGTAATGCCTGAAGCAAGAAAAGACGTATCTAAGTATGCACCAAAAATTAAAACTATTAAAATTAATCCAGAAAAAATCGGAGAAGTTATAGGTTCAGGAGGAAAAACTATACGAAATATTTCAGCGTCAACTGGTGCGACAGTAGATGTTGAAGAAGATGGAACAGTGTCGGTTGCAGCAGTAGACGAAGAGGCAGTTGAAAAAGCGGCACATTGGATAGATCTTATAACAAGAGAACTTACGCCGGGAGAAGTTTTTGATGGAACGGTAAAAAGAGTAGTTGGATTTGGTGCATTTGTGGAGATTGTTCCAGGGAAAGAAGGTCTTGTGCATGTTTCTGAAATGTCTTCTGAATATGTAGCAGATCCAAATGATGTGGTAAAGCTTGGGCAGGAAGTAAAAGTGAGAGTGAAAGAAGTTGATGATCACGGAAGAATTAACCTTTCAATGCTTTTTGGAGAAGCTGCTGAAAAAGCTAAAGAAGCAGGTAAAAAAGATGATGGGCGAGGTGGAGATAGGGGTCCAAGAGATGACAAGCCTAGGTTTGAGAATCGTGAAAGACGTAGCTTTGGACATGGTGGAGCCGGAAGGCGTTCGGGTGGAAGCAGTAGAGGTCCACGCGCTGATTCATCTTCACAAGGTGGAGGAATCAGAAATGAATTTGGTAGCACATACTCTGGTACGCGTCGTCCACGAAGATAAAGTTTAATTATTATTAAAGTAGTCACTCAAGTATATTTGAAAATTATTCAGTCTATCTAAATATCCCAAGGTAAAAGCATAGGTTATCCACATCTAAGATTTTTGCGTTCCATGACAATACATTCTATTCTTGCTATACTAATTCTATGAATGATAAAGGATATCCGCTTAATATGGGTGGATTAAATACAAACCCCTCAAGTGTCACTCTTCCAACACAAGATTCAATTCCGCCACAAAATAATTTAAACTCATCGGACAGCTTTCCTCAGATAACAAAACTTGAGCAATTGGTTTTAAAAGCTTCACTTCCCGTGGATTTACATGAAAAAGCTACGGGAATGATTCAGCGCTTAAAGCTTATTAGGCATGAATCAAGTTTTTTTATGGAGCTTGACCAGATAGGGCGATACATAGAATGGATAACTGCGCTTCCTTGGAATTCTGAAACAAAAGATATTTTAGATTTGAATCATGCAAGACAGGTTTTGGAAAAAAATCATTATGGTTTGCTTCAGGTGAAAGAACAGATACTTCAATATTTATCTGTGATGATTATTAAATCGTCTCAGGGGGGGACAAAGGATCATTTTTCAAGAGCACCAATAATTTCTCTTGTGGGGCTTGCAGGTGTAGGAAAAACTACCATTGCGTACTCTATCGCGGAAGCACTTGGAAGGCGCATCGAGCGTATTCCATTTGGTGGTATGGGAGGTGCTGCTATCCTTAGGGGTCAATCTAGGTCTTCACCTGATGCTGAGCCTGGAGCGGTAATTAAGGCATTACGTCGTTCGGGAACAAATAATCCAGTCATTCTATTAGATGAGATAGATAGAGTATCGGAGGCTGCAAGAGGAGACATAATGGGTGTGTTAGTTGAATTATTAGATCCGGAGCAAAATAGAGCATTTACAGATCACTATATTGATTACCCTTTTAATCTTGGAAATGTTTTATTTGTCGCAACTAGTAACAACACCAAAGATATCTCTACAGCAGTTTTAGATAGATTAGAGGTTATTCAAATGCCTTCATATGCGGACCTGGAAAAGATTACAATTGCAAAGAATTATTTACTTCCTAAAATTCTTGCAGAATCTGGATTTGTAGCAAATTCGGTATTAGTTTCGGATGCTGTTTGGGCAGAAATTGTACGACCTCTTGGGTATGATCCGGGAATTCGCTCACTTGCACGTGCGGTTCAGGATATGGTAAGAAAAGTTGCACTTTTTCAATTAGATGGAAAATTACCAAAAGGGCAGCCGTTTAGTTTAACAGATCAGAATTTACGTCAATTTATACCCCAATGGTAGGGGGGGGAGGTATCCTTAGGTTTATTTCTGATGGGATTTTATGCTTGGATCAAGGTGTTTTATAATTCAACGTGAGTATGTGGTAATTTACTGGTAGAATATACTATTACAAATAAAAATGAATGAAATAACATTTATATCAATAGGTGGAATTGGCGATGTCACAAAAAATATGTACGCATATATATATGGTGACGAAATTTTATTGGTCGACTGTGGAATTGGGTTTGCGGATAGTAATCTTCCCGGGGTTGATCTTTTGATTCCGGATATTTCCTACATTAAAGAAGCCATTAAGAGCGGAAAAAAAATTGTAGGGCTTCTGCTTTCTCATGGACACGAGGATCATATTGGAGCTCTTCCCTTTATATTACCCCAACTTCCACAATTCCCCGTATATGGTTCAACGCTAACGGCAGCACTTGCAAATGACAAGCTTTCAGAATTCGGGATTGATAGGAGAGTTACTGAAATACAATTTTCTGATCCGGCATTAAAACTTGGCGTTTTTTCGGCATCGTTTATAAGAATGACACATTCGATAATTGATGCATCTAATATCTTAATAGGTACACCTATTGGTAATTTTTATCACGGTTCAGATTTTAAATTTGATTTTACTCCTGTTGATGGAAATTTGTCAGAAGTAAACAAGATAGCTTCAGCAGGAGACTCCGGTATTTTATGTCTTATGTCAGACTGTTTAGGTGCAGAAAAGCATGGTCACTCTAGGTCTGAGCAGAAGATAAAGGATTCTTTTGAGCTTGCATTCAGGGAAACGAAAGGGAAAGTTTTTGTGACCACATATTCCTCAAATATATCCCGACTCAATCAAGCCATTGAGGTAGCGATTTCTCAAGGAAGAAAGGTATGTTTTATGGGAAGATCACTGCTTAAGACTCGTGATGTAGGTAGATCTCTTAATTATATGAAGTTTCCAAAAAAATTTGAAATACGTCCTCATGAGGTTGCAAAGTATAAGCCTTCAGAAGTTATGATACTGGTAGCCGGTTCTCAAGCTCAGGAGAGTTCAGCGCTATCAAGGATTACAAATAATGACGACAGAGATTTAAGGATAGAAAAAGGGGATACAGTTATATTTTCAGCAGATCCAATTCCCGGCAACGAAGAAAATATTTATGCGTTGGTAGATAACCTTTCGCGGCGTGGAGCTCGTGTAATATATTCTGAAATAACAGACGAATTTCATGTATCGGGGCATGGATCAGAAAACGATTTGAAGCTATTAATTTCCCTTACACATCCTCGGTATTTTGTTCCAATTGGTGGTACATTTCGACAAATGGCAGCTTACAGAGAAATAGTAAAAGCTATGGGGTACCGTGATAATAGTGCGTTTTTAATTGATTCAGGGCAGGAGTTACATTTTTCAAAAGAAGGGGTTAGGTTAGGACGAAAAGTATCAAATGCAACCATTTTTGTGGATCAAATGACAGGTGAAGAAGTAGAAAACTATATAGTGATAGATAGGGTAAGAATTGCAAAGGAAGGAATAATTATAATTATGGTTGAATTGGAGGGGTCAACCGGACAAATCATATCAAACCCTGAAATACTAACAAAGGGATTTGTGTATGAAAAAAAAGAAGAATTTGCTAAAACCTTGGGAGACGCACTAGCTCATAGATTTGCAAACAAGAAAGATCCTGTTTCGTCAGTGGGATATTACAAAAAGGTTATTGAAAAAGCTGCTGAAGAGATACTCTATAGAGAAGGGCGCTCACCCTTAGTTGTCCCCGTAATTATAGAGGTGTAACAAGTATTCTCAGGTAAATAAAGTTGAAAAAAAGTCCTAAATAGGCTTATAGTATTGACATCGACATAGATTTTGTGTTACATTGAATATGTTATATAAGAAAGGGTATACTGTTTATTGCTTATGGCAAGAAAGAGAAAATATAGCAAAAGAAGAAGGGGAAGTAGGTCAAGAAAAGGTGGGCTTCGTGCTAGCACAGTTTATCTTCTATTTTCACTTTCATTAGTTGCTCTATCAGGCGTATTATTTTTTTCTTTTATAGATAATTCAGGAACACTTGCGGATATTAATAGATACTTAGTTGGTTATTTTGGATTTTTTTCCCTCCTTATTCCCATAAATCTTTTACTTATTGCTGGAGTTTTTAGTAAAGTAAAAGCAATTTCAAGGCTAAACATCGCAGCTGGATTTTTTCTTTTTACAATATGTCTTCTGGCGCTTTTACAAAGCGGACTTGTGGGGCAAGAATTATTTTTACAACTAGCAATGCTTTTAGGAAGCGCACTTGCATACCTAGTTTTTATAGTTGGAGTTCTTATTGGAATTATTGTATTGTTTAATCTTTCAGTACCTCAGTTACTTCAAATAATTGTGGATGTGGCAAGTAGCGGGGCACGTGCTGTTTCAGAAAAAATAATTCCTTTATTGAAAACAAGAAGAAACATAGACAATATGAAGGCAATCAAAATTCAAGGAATGAAGGACGTGCCACAACCAGTACCTCCTTCTCCTGCGACCGGAGTGAAGCAGCCCGTAGCCTTAAAAAAGGAAGGGGAAGCTGTTGATGAATTAGTTCTCAATAAGCCGTTGGAGTTAGGTATGTGGGAGTATCCTCCGTTATCACTACTTTCTGATCATCACAGTAAGGCAGAGCGTGGAGATGTAAAAAAAATAGCCGCAACCATAGAAAGAACTCTTCAAAGCTTTGGAATTCAGTCAAAAATTGTTGAAATAAACGTAGGTCCGTCAGTTACTCAATATGCAATTGAGATTGCTTCAGGAACTAAACTTTCAAAAATTACGGGTCTTGCAAACGATCTAGCGCTTGCAACGGAAGCACCTACTGGCCAAGTAAGAATAGAAGCACCAATTCCTGGTAGAAGTCTGGTTGGCATAGAGGTTCCGAATAGGTCATTAGAGCTTGTTGGTCTCAAGACTATACTTTCATCTCAGGTGATGCAGAAGGCCAAGTCAAAGCTCTCAGTTCCTTTAGGACTAGATGTATCAGGAAATCCAATCATCGCGGATATCGCAAAGATGCCGCATGTGCTTATAGCAGGAACCACTGGTTCGGGTAAGTCTGTACTCATTAATGCATGGGTTTCTTCGTTGTTGTTTAGGGCAAGTCCGTCGGAAGTAAAATTTATAATGATCGACCCTAAAAGAGTTGAGTTAACTGGATATAATAATATTCCGCATCTGTTGGTTCCCGTAGTTGTTGAAGCTGCTCAGTCTGTTTCTGCTTTAAAGTGGGCACTAAAGGAGATGGACAGGAGATATATAAAGTTTGCAGAAAGTGGAGTAAAAAATATCGATTCATATAATGAGTTAGCAGGGTTTCAAGCATTGCCTTATATTGTAATATTCATAGATGAGTTAGCAGATCTTATGGCGCTTGCGCCAGTAGAGGTAGAAGATTCCATAGCAAGATTGGCACAGATGGCTAGAGCCACTGGGATTCATCTTATTTTATCTACGCAAAGACCATCAGTTGATGTACTTACCGGATTAATTAAAGCAAATGTCCCGTCGCGCATCTCATTTTCAGTATCCTCAATGATAGATTCAAAAGTAATTATTGATACTCCTGGAGCGGAAAAATTATTGGGTAGGGGAGACATGTTATACATACCTCCGGATCAGGCAAAACCTACTCGTATTCAAGGAGCATTTCTTTCAGAACAGGATGTAAAACGACTTACAAACTTCATTAAATCCAGGGGTGTTCCAGTTGAGTACACGACAGAAGTTGTAGAACAGCAAGTAAATATAAAGGGTAGGGCAGGCATAGGTGGACAACAGAATGTTGAATCTGCAGGAGACGGGAAAGACGAATTCTTCGAGCAGGCAGTAAGAATTGTTTGTCAGTATGATCGTGCATCTTCATCTTTATTGCAAAGAAAACTTCAAGTTGGATTTAATAGAGCCGCACGCATTTTAGAGCAATTGGAAGAGGCTGGTGTAGTTGGACCAGGAGACGGTAGTAAGCCGCGAGAGGTGTTAGTTACAGACCCTGATACGTTTTTGGCAAATGCCTCAGGACCACAACAGTAATCTATTTTAGAACTTCTATTATGAGAAATATTAGCGATATCTTAAAAGAAGAAAGAGAGAGGAAGGGCTTATCAGTTGAGGATGTTGTAAGTGCTACAAAAATTAGGAAAAGCTTTATCAACGCAATTGAAAAAGGTGAATTTCAACAACTTCCTTCAGAAACATATGCGCTTGGCTTTGTAAAAAACTATGCCCATTTTCTAGGCTTGTCAGAAGGTAGAGCAGCTGCTCTATATAGACGTGAACACGAAACCAAATATATTGAGATTATGCCAAAATTCAGAAAAGGGAGCGTAGCTTCTGGTAGAAGAATTATGCTAAGGTCACCAAAGGGCTATTTAATTACAGCCATAGCAGTGGTTGTTATCACTTATATCGTATACCAATTCAGTTTTATTTTTTTGGGACCAAAACTAAACATAATAACTCCAAAAAATAATCAGAGTGTTGTAAATGTCATTTCTGTTACGGGTAAAACTGATCCATATGCTACTGTTCTAGTAAATAATGAAGAAGTATATGTAGACTTATCTGGAAGCTTCAAAAAAAATATATATGTATATTCAGGAGATTACAAAATAACAGTTATAGCAAAAAACAGATTCGGTAAAGAAACAAAAAAAGAGATTCCAATACAAGTGAAGTAGTGCTTATAAGGAATAATATCTAAGTTGATTATACGTGCCTTCCTAGGGAATTGTTTAGTTTGAGCTATTTTAGCGTATTGATTTTGTAATTTTCACATGATACTCTGAATCACTGCCATGATTGATACTGTCCAACTAGTTTTATTATTTGTAATTGTCTTGCTTGCGGTCTTGTTTGTTATACTTGGGATTCAGGTTTTTCTTATTCTCCGAGAATTAAGGACCACGCTTGTTAAGACAAATAAAATTTTAGATGATGTAGATTCACTTACGGAGAGCGTATCAGAGCCATTATCGTTTATCTCAGGACTTCTCTTTTCCTCAAAAACATTTGCTACAATTGCAAGCTTCATGAGACGCAGCAAGGAAAAACATGAATAATTTACATCACGAAAAAAAAGGCGGAAACTTTTTTAATGGGTTTTTTTGGGGAGCCGTCTTGGGTGGCGGGTTTGCCTATCTTTTATCTACAAAAAAAGGGAGAGACCTTTTAAAGGACCTCATATCTGATGGGGTTGATATGTTGGATGGACTAACACAAGAACCGGAGGCAGCAGAGGAGGAGCATTACGCAGAAGAGCAAGAACCATTTGTTGCAGAAGCAAAAGAAGATGTGGATACGTCAATAACAACAGAAAAGCCGCATGTAAAGACGGAGGCTTCTTCTCAGCCTGTTAAGAAAAGATTTTTTAAGACAACAAAAAAATGACACCAATTTGTATATTCGCCGACGATATACTATAATACTAATTCTTCTGTGAGAAACTGACAGGAGAATATATAAAAAACATGGCTAAAAACGTTGTTGTTATCGGAGGCGGAACAGGTATCTTCTCAGTTCTTACAGGTCTTAAAAAATACGGATATAATTTATCTGCTATTGTTTCAATGGCAGATGATGGTGGATCAACAGGAATACTCCGAGAAGAATTTGGAACTCTTCCTCCAGGTGATATTCGTCGCGCATTGGTTGCTCTTTCTGCGACCGATAACAAGATAGTCTCAGAGCTTTTTAACTATAGATTCTCGGGAAAAGGATCTCTTGGTGGGCATAGTCTTGGGAATCTTTTATTGACTGCACTGGAGAAGATAACAGGTTCGTTTGATCAAGCCGTAAAAGAAGCAGTAAAGATTTTAAATGTTGAGGGTGGAGTTATTCCCGTAACGCTCCTTTCAACCTCACTCGTAGCTGAACTTGCAGATGGAACTGTAATTAAAGGGGAGACAAATATTGATATTCCTAAGCATGACGGAAGTGTTCCTGTAAAACGTGTATATCTGGACCCTGAGGTATTAGCAAATCCTGAAGCAGTTGCTGCAATTAAAAATGCTGATGTTGTAATTTTAGGTCCTGGAGATTTGTATACATCTATTTTGCCAAATTTAGTAGTGAAAGATATCGCGCAGGCGCTTCATGAAACTCATGCGAAGATAGTCTATATAGTAAATATTATGACAAAATTTGGTGAAACATATGGATTTAAGGCATCTGATTTTGTAAGCGTGGTGCAGGAGCACTTAGGAGGTAAAATTATTGATTATTGTCTTATTAATACTGAATTAGGAACTGGAGCACTGTTAAAAAGATACCAAGAAGATAGAGAGGAGCCTGTTGCATACGACAATATTAACTTTAAGAACGGTGTTAAGGTAATAGCTGGGGACTTTCTAAGAAAAGGGAAATATCTCCGCCATGATCCTAAAAAAATTGCTAAGGCGCTCACGAAAATAATTAATGAATAAAAAAGAGAAAGCAGACGCTATAACCTCAAAACTTCAGGAATTATACCCGCATCCAAAAACCCCCTTAATTTATAGTAACCCATGGGAGCTGTATGTGGCAGTTGCTCTTTCTGCTCAGCAAACAGATATTGGGGTTAATAAGCTGACTCCACGCCTATTTAATAAATACAAAACAGTAGATGACTATAAAAATGCATCATTAGAAGATTTTGAAAATGATATTAGTTCAATAAACCTTTATAAGGGAAAAGCAAGAGCAATAAAAAAGTCAGCTGAAATAGTTACAGTAGAGTATGGGGGGAAACTTCCTGAAACTATGGATCAGCTTTTAGGCTTGCCATTTATAGGGCGAAAAACCGCGAACGTAATTCTTCAGGAAGCATTTAAAAAAACTGAAGGGGTTGTGGTTGACACCCATGTTAAAAGGCTAGCTAATCTTTTAGGATTAACATCCCACCAAGATCCAATAAAAATAGAAAAAGACTTAATGGAGCTGTTACCGAAGGAAAAATGGCATGATTTTGCTTTGGGGTTAATCTATTATGGTAGGGAGTACTGCAAGTCTTCATGTAAGCACATCGAATGTCCTCTTAGGAGCTATATCAACTAATTTGTAATGATGCAGAAAATGTAATGGAAGAGATAGTTACTTACGCTTTGTAAATTCTCCCACAAAAAACTTTCTTAAAACTAGGATGCCAAATTTGTTTCATACTTTTTTATTTGTACATGTATTGTTTTTTGGTTAACTGATACTAAGATAATGTTAGGTTAATGTTAGATTCCTATCAAGTAAAAATCTGTCATTAGAACTATACTGCTTACATTATGAGAGAGGGAACGGTAGGAGTAGGTGGCGGGCGGGCATCTTTAAGTTCACAAGGCTCATTAAGGGTTGCCCAGGTATCTCCTTCTTCAGAAGCCCGTTTTGGAGGATCAGTAAATTCTTTTTCCTCAAAAAATATTTCCCCTTTTAACAGACAAGTAATTTCCCCTAAGCCTTATTTTACCTTTAACATAAACCGAGGATCCGAAAGATCGCCAAAAACTGCAGTATCACAATCTTTGCGTTTGAAAAAGGATATGGTAGACACTTCCCGCAGGATCTCACCAGAAAGACATGTTGTTAGCAGTGAGTATACAAAAAAAATAGAGAATCGAGTGCGGGTTTCCTTCCCAGTTGAACGCCAAAATACTCATATTAACCAAACAAAAATGATTAGGTTTAATTTACCTCAAAGAGAAAAAACAATCTTTAACTTTGGTAAAAATACTGTTACCCGTTTTGAAAAATGGAATTCTCGCATTCCGAAAAGGAACTTGAATGTTGACGTTAGTCAGCAGAAGGGAGATCAAATAAAGCAAATTAAAAAAGAAGTAGTATTGTTGGGTAATTCTCAAGACAGAATGTTTGTGAATAGGCATCTTAATGCACGTTCTGTTCATGAGGCATTTCGTATACCGCTTGAGTTAAATCATAAAAATAATAACAAGAATTTTGCCAAAAAAGGCGAAAGACAAGATGTAAAAGTGAAAAAGATGAACGACTCTAGGGAGAAAGGAGAGGAATTAGATTTTAAAGCAGATATTCAAAAAATAAAAACGCAAAAAAGAGTGAAATTTTCCAGCATGATAGGAGTTCATTCCGATGTTAACGCAAATACTACAGCATTAATACGAAAAGACATTAAAGACGCAAAAAAAATAATTCCATTGATAATAACTACCAGGAAAGTTTCTTATGAAGTAGCACAAAAAGAAGCACTAAATTTATTATTAAAAAAACATGAGGGGAAACTTTTTACTCGTCAGATATCATCTCTAGATCAAGAAAAAAGTAGAGGGAAAAAAGTTCAAAACATCTCAATTACTTCAAGGATTAAGTCAGAAGATAAAATATATTTCGAACGAGATATAAGAGCAAATAATGCAAGAGAAGATAGGGCAGTTTTAGCGCTTGACCACCTTTTAAGAAATAGAAAAGAAGATGATTCAATCCCAAGAGGTTCAGATATTGCAAGTGTGGTTGCTCAGTTAGATCAGGAAGTAAAAAGCGAAGTAAAGACAGGCTTGATTGGAGATGGATCGTTTAAGGAGTTTGTTTATGAGGTTTCAAAATTGGGAGAGTTGAAAAACACCCTTAAATTAAAAGAGATGGTAAAGGAAATTATCACAAAAATTACTGCAGTTAAATTAACTTCAAAAATATCCCACCTAAGTGCTTCTCATGCTGATGCTGAGAGGGTGTATGAGTCTTCACTTCAGGGCGTGAAAGGCTACTTTAAGGAGAAAGATTTTCTTTTGGGAGAATTTAAGACTAGGACAGACGGGGTAATAATATATGAAGCACGTGAAAAGGGTTTAAGTGTTGAAGTAGAATAAGCTTTGTATGCAGTTATTTTTATGATACAATTTGAGCACAGTGCAAGCACATCAGATTGTTGAAAGATATATTAAGTTTTTTGAAAAGAAAGGACACAGGAGGATAGAAAATTCTTCTCTTGTTCCTCTTAATGATCCCACTACTCTGTTTACATCTTCTGGAATGCAGCCCCTAATTCCTTATTTATTAGGAGAAATTCATCCGGGAGGAAAGAGATTAGTAAATGTTCAAAACTCCTTTAGAGCGCAAGATATTGACGAAATTGGCGACAACAGGCATACAACATTTTTTAGAATGCTTGGAAACTGGTCGTTAGGTGACTACTTTAAAAATGATCAAATCTCATGGTTTTTTGAGTTTTTAGTAAAGGATTTAAAGCTTGATCCTCAGAAGCTGTTTGTGACTGTTTTTGAAGGCTCTAACGATATTCCAGAAGATATTGAAGCAATAAGTATATGGAAGGAAGAATTTAAAAAAGTAGGGGTAGACGCGGAAATAGGAAGTCGAATATTTAAATATGGAGTTATAAAAAATTGGTGGAGCAGATCTGGTACGCCAGACAAGATGCCGGTAGGAGAACCAGGAGGACCAGATACAGAAGTATTTTATGATTTTGAAACTGAACACGACATGAGCTTTGGTGATAAATGTCACGTTAATTGTGATTGCGGAAGATATCTGGAAATAGGAAATTCCGTTTTTATGCAATATGTAAAGGCAATCAATGGATTTCAGGAGCTGCCGCAAAAAAATGTAGACTTTGGAGGAGGGCTCGAGAGGTTAGTTGCAGTTACAGAAGGGAAGACTGATATCTTTGAAACCTCTCTTTTTGCTCCAATAATTAGCGAAATAGAGAAGGCTTCAGGCAAGAGTTATGATAAAAACAAGCGTGAGATGAGAATAATTGCAGACCATCTAACTGCAGCAATCTTCATTACTTCAAATAATGTGATTCCGTCTAATAAAGAGCAAGGATATATATTGCGCAGGTTAATCAGGCGTGCCCTTGATAGCTTGCATCTTTTAGGTACCCAAGACGTAGAGCAAATAGTTGATGCAATTGTTAACTCATATAAGAATACAGATCCGCAATTGGTGGAAAAATATGAGTATATTAAAAACACGATTCTACAAGAGATTGGATCGTATAAAAAGGCATTAGAAGGCGGAAAAAGAATGATAGAAAAAGAACTATCAAGTGGTGAAAAAGTTGGCGATGAGTTATACGGAAAAATTGAAATTTCATCAGATTTGGCATTTAAGGCAATTACTTCATTTGGACTAGGACCAACACAATTAAGAAGCTTAGGCTATACATTTGACGCACAGAAATTAGCAGATCAGATAAAGGCTCATCAAGACCTTTCTCGCAAGGGTTCTTCTCAAAAATTTTCTGGAGGATTGGCTGATCACTCAGAAAAGACAATTATGGGGCATACCGCAACCCATCTTATGCACCAAGCCTTGAGAGATATGTTTGGCGTAGAACTTCATCAAACAGGGAGCAATATTACAAAAGAAAGGGTAAGGTTTGATTTTAATTTTGATCGTAAACTAGGATTAGATGAGATAGAAAAACTTGAGGATACGGTTAACAGAAAGATAGAGGAGAACTTGCCTGTTCATTTTGAATTAATGCCTTTGTCTGATGCGAAAGCGTTGGGGGCGATCGGATTATTTGATGAAAAGTATGCGGATAGTGTAAAAGTATACTTTATTGGAGGAGAAGAAAAAAATCACAAAAAGGAACGTGTAAAGGACTGGTATTCGGCAGAGTTTTGTGGAGGTCCTCACGTAAGTTTTACAGGAGAGGTGAAAAGGTTTAGAATAATAAAACAAGAATCTTTGGGACGTGATCAGCAAAGATTGTACTCTGTAGTTGGATAAATTTTATGAATCTGCCCTTCTTAAGTAAAAAAAAAGAGGATAAAGAATACTTTTTAACCTTACTACTTTCCTCAAATGAAGTAAGAAGTATTCTGTTTGAGAAAACCGGAGAAAACCTTTCCGTTCTGGGATCTCACAGTGAAGATTTTACTGAGCAATTAGATACCCTCACAAAGGATCGTTTGATAGAGCTTTCAGATTTAGTAATTTCTGAGGTAGAGCGTAAATTGCCTGATGGATCTAGTCTTCAGAAGACAATTTTTGCGGTTCCAGACAGATGGATTGTGGAGGGAAAAATTACCCAAGAGCATCTCTCAAAATTAAAAGAACTATGTGATGCTTTGCAGCTTAAGGCTGTGGGGTTTATTGTTTCAATGGAGGCAATAATTGCGTATCTTCATAAAAAAGAAGGAGTTCCCGTTACTGCGATTTTTATAGAAGTGGGTAAAAAACACGTGACCTTAAGTCTTGTTAAAAACGGAAGCATATTAAGCGTATCAGAAGAGGAGATAGAAAAAGATACAACTGATTCTGTTGAAAAAATTCTATCAACCCAAGAAGAGTTAGAAGTATTACCTGCAAAAATAATAATACTTCCTTTCGAGCATGCAAAAAAAACCCAACAAGAATTTCTTTCTCACTCATGGGGTAAGGGTGTTCAGTTTTTGCATATTCCACAAGTTGAAATTCTTCCGTCTGAGGCTGAAGTACAGGCAGTTATTTCTGGAGTTGCAGCACAGATGGGTTTCAATACACTTCCCCAGGTAAGTCTTCAAAAACTTGAAGAATCACCTGCTGAGGTGGTGATTGCCGTGAGCGAAGAAGACAAAAAAACTATAGAAGAAGAGATTGGACAGGAGGAGGATAGAGACGTAGAATCGGTAAAAGAAAACAAGGTTGATACTGAAAATGCTGAATCAGTTGGATTTTTTAAAGATGTAGATATTGCAAAAAAGCAGAGCGTGCAAAAAGAAATAGAAAATGTTCAAGAAGCGCCAGCTGATGTCAAAAAAAATATAAAAGAGGATGATTCTGATGTTGCAACCCACCCGACACATGCGTTATCTGTAGATAATTTTTCGTCATTACCTAATCTTTCACTTTCAAGAATAAAATTTAAAATTCCCAGCTTTTCTCTGAAGGGGAAGTCGTTTGTTTGGTACCCTATTTTGGGAGTATCTTTAATTATTCTGCTAATAATTTCTTACTATTATTTTTTTGAAAAAGCACAAGTGGTTTTAGTTCTAAGTAAGAAAGATATAAGCAAGAATATATCGGTGACATTCTCTCAGGAAAAACAAACATCTGCGCAGGATTCGGTGGTACACATTGAGGAGATTGCAGTGCAAGTTGACGGAAAAGAAGAGCAAAGTGCTACCGGTAAAAAAGAAACTGGAGATAAAGCCAAAGGAGAAGTAACGCTTTACAATAAGACAGAGGGGTTAAAGACATTTGATAAAGGAACGGTTATTATAGGAACAAATAATCTGGAATTTAGCTTATCTGATGATGTTAAAATTGCATCAACTAGCTCTTTTTCGACCACTTTTAGTAATGTGAAGGGAAAGGTTGAGGCAGTTAAATTTGGTAAAGAATACAACCTTCCTTCAGGAACAAATTTTCAGATAAAAGGGCAATCTACTTCTGATTTTTTTGGTAAGAATGATTCTGCCTTTTCAGGCGGAACAAAAAAAGAGATAACTGTTGTATCAGAGGAAGACATTTCTTCTCTTCAATCAAAAATTGTTTCTACTCTTTCAAAGAAAGCACAGAATGAAGTAGCTTCTAAAATAGGATCAGATGCTCAAGTTTTGGCAACGCCACTTGATTATTCATTTGATGAGAAATCTTTTTCAAAGAAGTCAGGTGATGCAGCAGAAGGGGTGAGTCTTACAGCAACTATAACTTATAAGATAGGATCTTATGAGAAATCAGACCTTGTTACTCTTGCAAAAGATATAACGGGGAAGGATGCACCTGAAAGCTATATATATTCCGGAAAAGACTCAGAAATTAAGGTAGAGGATATTGAAGATAATGACTCAGAATTTACTGGAAAAATAATTTTTTCATCTGTTTTTCTTCCACAAGTAAATGAAAGTGGTATTGGGAGCAAGATAACCGGAAAAAGCATTCAGAAAGCTCAAGAATTAATCGAATCTGATGGGGTTTCCGATAGTACGATCGTTCTAACGAGAAGTCTTCCTTTTTTCCCCCACATACTCCCCTTTAATAAAAAGAATATAGAAGTTATTACCCAAACACAATGAAGCCATATAAATTTGTAAAACAAGAATCAAGGTTGGGAATAAAAAAAAGAAAAGTCTTGGGATTAGGAATTATTCTATTCGGTATTGTGGTGCTTTTGTACTACTTCTTTCCTATTTTTTCAGATAAATCTTTTTATTCTTCTTCTGATGCAATTATTATACCGGTCCCTAAATACGCTATGGTAAAAGGCGGAATTGGAGATGTAATAAGGCAAGGAATTAACAGCTTAACACACGATTATAATGATGCAAGGAATTGGTATCCTCAAATTACAGCGGGGGAAAAAAATTCTGTACCTCTCTACTCTCTTTCAATTCCCAAATTAAAAATTATAGACGCAAAAGTATCAACTGTTGATTATGATTTGACAAGTCACTTGGTCCAATATATAGGCACCGCAATACCCGGTGAAAATGGAACAGCAGTGATTTTTGGTCATTCAACGCTTCCTCACCTTTTCAACCCAAAAAATTATAAGTCAATTTTTGCAACACTTCATACGATAAAAGTAGGAGACGAGATAATTACAAGCGTAAACAACATAACCTATAAGTATAAAATTTTCTCTGTTACCGTGACAACACCGGAAGATACGGATATATTTTCTCAATCTTTTGATCATTCGTATTTAACAATTGTAACTTGTACTCCACCCGGAACAGTTTGGAAAAGGTTAATAGTAAGAGCTCTTTTAGAGGAAGTTGATAAAAAAGCAAAAGGAAGGGAAAAGGAAAAAACGAATATAGCCGGAAGATTTATTGAAGAATAGAATGAACGAAATAGACCCCAATTTTGAAGTTGCATCCATTAATCAAGAACAAAAAGAGCATGTATCTCTATCTCGGAAAATTACATCTTTAGTTTTTAAATCATTCCAAGTTTTAAGCTATTATCTAAGGCAAATTTGGCCATATATTTATCGTTTGATAAACTTTCTTGTGTATGAAACAATTAAAGTTATAAAGGGGATTATAAAAATTGCAATACAACAGGTGGGAATGTTTAAGTAATTTTTAATACAAGAGACAGGGGAATTTCCGTATTTTTGACTCCAAGCTGTTAGAGTGTCACTTATTATATGGACGAAAAAAACTTAGCACTTACCGCTATACAAAAAAAATTGCTCGGGAAAAAACTTTCTTATAGAGAGATTTATGCGATTATGGATCAGATTGCGCATGATAAATTAGGAGATATTTTAACGACTTATTTTGCAGCATCTGGTTATTCAAAAGGTTTTTCAAATGAAGAAATTTATTTTTTAACTCGTGCAATGGTTGAAACAGGTGAAACCTTAGAGTTTAAAGGGGTAACTGCAGATAAACATTCTATTGGTGGTACGCCGGGAACAAGAGCCACCATGATAATAGTCCCAATTATAGCTGCTGCAGGATACACTATTCCTAAAAGTTCTTCCAGGGCTATAACTACCCCTGCAGGTACAGCAGATTGTATGGAGGTATTATGTAAAGTATCATTTACAAAAAAACAAATATATAAAATTGTCGAAAAGACAAATGGGTGTATCGTGTGGGGTGGAAGTTTTAATATCGCGCCTGCCGATGACGTGTTAATTGATGTTGAAGAGCCGTTGGCTTTTGAGAGTTTTGACAAGGTTTTGGTATCGGTAATGGCAAAAAAAATCGCATTCGGATCAAAAAACGTAATAATAGATATTCCTTATGGTAAAACTGTAAAGGTACATAGAGATGAGGATGCTATTGTATTAAGTCGTAAGTTTGAATTTTTAGCAAAAAAGTTTGACATAAACCTTGATGTGTTTATTCACAAATCAGATGAACCAGCAGGATATGGGATAGGTCCTTTACTTGAGACCCGTGATGCGTTAAAAGTTTTAGAACAAACCAAAGATAGACCAATTGCTTTGGAGGTTCGTGCTTTAGACCTTGCTGAGCGACTATTGCGTTTATGTCTTGGCAAGAAAGATCCTCCTGCTCAGTATAAAAGTACAAGAGATTGGGCAGAATATATTCTTTCTTCGGGTATAGCATATGGAAAGATGACAGAAATAATTCAAGCACAGGGAGGAGATCCTTTTATATCCTCTGAAGATTTACATCCAGCAAAAAAGCATGGGTTTGTTCGTGCAGATAAAAAAGGCAAAATTGTTTTGGTAGATAATAAAAACATTTCGACTGTCGCAAAAATTTTAGGAGCACCCCAAGACAAGGATTCAGGAATTTTATTAAAAAAACGGCTAGGTGATTCTGTAGAGAAAGGCGACGAGCTAGCAATCTTATATGCAGATACTGACTATAGAGTTTCAGAAGCTAAAGATTCACTCTCATTATTTCCTCTTTACGATATTGACTAAGAATTAGATGAAATATAAATTACTCTTGCTTCTCCCATTCCTTTATTTATTCTTATTATTATTGCAGCCCACAATAGAAATGACTGAAGATTTAGGTCGTCAAATTAAAATGGGGGAAGTTATTGTAGGGTGTCATTGTATACCACAGGAGAATCTTTTTTCATATACAAACCAACATTTTCCCTCTGTCAATTATTATTGGTTATCATCGGTTAT
Organism: Candidatus Levyibacteriota bacterium; assembly: GCA_018062815.1. Classification (GTDB taxonomy): domain Bacteria; phylum Patescibacteriota; class Microgenomatia; order Levybacterales; family GWA1-39-11; genus JAGORM01. The sequence continues at coordinate 160,641 of JAGORM010000001.1, forward strand.
TTTTTATTCTTTTTTAAGTGTTTTTGGAATTAACAGCTTATTTTTCTTAAAGATTACGCTTTATTTAAGCATATTTATTATCTTGTTTTTATCGCTTAGCAAAAAAATCAGTGTATTTTGGTTTTCAATTTTTATGATTGTTGTGATAAATATATTTTCAAATCGTCTGGTGTTGCGTCCTGAGATTTTTAGTTTCATTTTTTTAAGTCTATTTATCTTAATAATTGAAAAATTTAAACAAAGCAGAAATTATAAGCTACTATATCTTCTTCCTTTTATGCAATTATTATGGGTAAACACTCATGTTTTTTTCTTTTTTGGTCCCATCCTATATTTATTTTTTTTGATAGAGGAATCAATACGGGAAAGAGTATTTATAAATTTGAGACTAATTATTATTCTTTTCTTTATTCTTTTCGCGTGTGTGTTAAATCCACTGTTTTTAGTTGGTGCTCTTTATCCTCTATTGGTGTTTAACAGTTACGGACCACAGATAAATGAGAACCTCAGCCCTTTCTCGGGAAATCCTTTATTTATTGCCGACTACTCGTATTATATTTGGTTTTTTGAAGTGACTGTTGCGTTATTTTTTATAGGAATTTTATCTAATTTTAAAAAAGTTCCTCTGTTTCTAAGTTTTAATACAATTTTTTTCATATTTTTATCATTTATAATGGTTAGAGCATTTCCGTTATTTGCTCTTGCCTCAATATTACCGTTATCTATCATGTTCACTTTTATTGAACTCAAAATAAAAGTAGAAAATAAGCAGATAGTTTTCTTGATAAAGACACTAATTGTAATAGTTCTTTCCATAATAGTTGTGTTTCAGTTAGGCACTTTGGTTGGGCAGAAGAAAATGTCACCACATTTCATGGTTGAAAAGTTAAATGGTATAGATTTTGTATATAAACATAAAATAAAAGGTCCGATATTTAATAGTCTAGGAATAGGGGGGTATGTAATATATAAATTATATCCTGTAGAAAAAGTCTATATAGATGCGCGACCTGACGCATATCCAACAAGTTTTATAAATAATTATCAGAAGCATTTTACTGATCCAAATTTTTTTCAGCAACAGTTAGTTAAATATAAGTTTAACTCACTAATAATTGCAAAAGATGAAAATTATTATTGGACAAATAATCTTATTGAATACTTAATAAAAAGTAGAAATTGGATAATTGTATATGAAGATATCTTTACTACCGTTTTAGTAAGAAATAGTAATGTAAACATGAATATAATTGAGAAATTCGGAATCACAAAGGATAATGAATAAAAAACTTGGAGTATTAATTTTGTTTCAGCTCAGCAGTTTTGTTTTAGGGACAATATTATTTATTATTTTGTTTAGGCTTAATTTATTCTTATTTGTTGACACAATTTTCTATAGAGGAATAGCTCTTCTCATCCTTACCTGCATTATTATGATTGGATTGCTTTTGTTGTTCAAGAAAAGCAGATATGGAGGAATTATTGAACACAAGGACATACTTATGTGTTTGATAATGGTTTTTTCATTTAATCTTGTTATTTTTGCCCTCCTACCTGTGACTACAGACAGATCAATTTCAGTGATGATATTAAGAAATATGGATACTCAAAGAAGTATGAGTTTTACTCCCTATCAACTAGAAGATCAACTTGATAAGATTCTCAGCAAAAAGCAGGCAGTTGCGAAACGGTTACATGAGCAAGTAGTTACGGGAAATATTAAAAAAACCCCTAAGGGGTATAAGATAACTGCTCAAGGGAGTTATTTGGTGCATCTATTTTCAGTCATAGATACAATATTTAATACAAAGAAATAATCACAAAACTTCTAAAGCTTATTGAAAATAATACAGGGAAAGTATATATAAAATCTCTCTTACAAGAATTTGAAATATTTTTCTGGTACAATAGTGAGCATGCGGAAACTGATTGTTTTAGCTACACTTTTTGCAATTTTCATAATCGGGTTCTTTATTTGGTGGAAAAATGGAACTTCCGCGGTTAATATACGTGACAAGTCTGAAAAAGTTTTTGTAGTACAAAGAGGAGCAGGAATTCGCGCCATAGGAAACAATTTAAAGAAGGAAGGTCTTATAAGAGATCCGATTGTTTTCTTTCTATTTCTTAAAAAGAATGATAAAGATACTACGATTCAGGCAGGAGATTATAAACTTTCCCCTTCAATGAATTTAGACCAATTGATAAATGCGATGTCCCATGGAACATTGGATATATGGGTGACAGTTCCTGAAGGTATGAGAGCAGATGAGATAGCGGATATTTTGCAGAATGACATTCCTTCTTACAGTTCCAGTTGGAGAGAAGAATTAAATAAAAATGAAGGGTATCTTTTTCCTGATACATACCTATTTCCAAGAGATTCAGATATTGCGACAATAATATCTATTTTTAGGAATAATTTTGATAAGAAAATTAGTGATGCAGGGTTATCTAACAGAAAAGATCTATCTGATATTATAATAATTGCGTCTCTGGTAGAGAGAGAGGCACTAAAAGACGATGAAAAACCGTATATAGCTTCAGTTATATCAAATCGATTACGTGACGGAATGGCATTAGATATTGATGCGACATTACAATATGCAAAAGGGAAAGTAGGTGATAAGTGGTGGACTGTGCCTGTTGGTGAAGATAGGAAAATTAATTCACCATATAACACTTACCAGAATCCCGGGCTTCCCCCTTTCCCCATTGCAAATCCAGGAATAGAGGCGATACGAGCAGCAGCCAATCCTGCCCAGTCTACTTATTATTATTATATTCATGATCAAAATGGTAATGTGCATTTTTCAAAAAGCCTTGAGGAACACCAAAGAAATATAGATAAATACCTCTAAAACAGATTTTTTAATGTAAGTTTTTCAATAAAGTAATAATTCTTCAATATACCCTTTTCATATAGGATTTTTAGCGTAAAAAAAATGCCTTTTTCTGCGTCAGGCTTAATGTGGGTAAAATTGGTGCTTGACATGTCTTAATATAGGTTGTATAAATACATAACGCATCCTGAACAAATAGGGGTATTCGTACCTTCTGTTGTTTTTTGCGTTTAAAAGGTCTTCTACAATTAATTCCAAATGGCAAAAAAAGTCGGAAAAACAAAATTAGCTTCAAAAACAATAATGAAGCGATCTGATTGGGGCAAAAAATATACAAATTTACCAGAATTAGATCTTATCTCCATCCAACACGAGTCATATAATTGGTTTATTGAAGAAGGTATAAAAGAAGTAATTTCAGAAATTTCCCCTATTGAAGATTTCACCGGAAAAAATTGGGAACTTACGCTAGGAGACTACAAATTAGGAAATCCAAAAATTACAGAGGAAATGGGTATTAAAAAAGGACTTACCTATTTTTCTCCCCTAGTTGTAGAGGCAAGTCTTCTTAATAAAAAAACAGGAAAGCGAGTGAAGCAAGACGTATTTTTAGGTGAAGTACCTAAGATGACTGACCGTGGAACATTTATAGTAAATGGGATTGAGCGCGTTATTGTTAATCAAATTGTTCGTTCTCCTGGAGTATTTTTTACAGCAGCAGAAGATCCAATTACTGGCCGCACGCTTTATACCGCAGAGTTAAGACCTGTTCATGGATCTTGGTTGGAGTTTTCTACTACCAGAAATGACATGATCGTTGTCAGAATTGATCGTAGAAAGAAATTCCTTGCATCCGTTTTCTTAAAATCACTTGGTCTTGAAGGTACTGAGAATATTTATAAGAAATTTGAGGAAATTCCAGGAGCTGAGAAATTTATAAAGAATACATTGGGGAAAGACGAAACAAAGGGGGAAACCGATGCTCTTATAGAAATATTTAAAAAAATGAATCCAGGAGAGCCTGTAGTTATTGATACTATCAGGCAAAATTTTAGAGACTTGTTCTTTGATAGAAGACGTTATGATCTTTCAAAAGTAGGAAGATACAAGATAAACAAAAAACTTAAAAATATTACCAATTTTGTTTCCTCAGAAGCGCTTACCTTAACGATGGACGATATAATAGGGATAATTTCATATCTAATTGGTCTCGCGGAAGGTCGCGGTAAGGTAGATGATATTGACCATCTTTCAAACAGAAGAGTAAGAAGTGTCGGTGAGTTGGTGCAAACTACTGCTTTTAGAGTCGGAGCTCTTCGTCTAGAGAGAATTATTAAGGAAAAAATGAGTCTTGCCTCAACCGAAGAGCAGTTTTCTCCTTCACACTTTATAAATGCTCACCCAATTATTGCAGCGATAAATGAATTTTTCAGAACTTCCCAGTTGTCAGCTATTCTAGATCAAACTAACCCGCTTGCTGAAATTGATAACCTCCGCCGCTTGACCGTTATGGGTACAGGTGGAATATCCCGTGAGCGTGCTTCATTCTCTATCCGAGACATAAATGCTTCTCAGTATTCAAGAATATGTCCTGTTAGATCGCCAGAAGGGCCTAATATTGGTCTTGTTACGTATCTTGCTCTTTATACTCAGGTAAATGAGTTTGGTTTTCTTGAGGCTCCATATAAAAAACTGATAAAAGAGAAAAAAGGACAAAAAACACGCATAAAGGTAAGTGATGAAGTTGTTTATATGGATGCAGATGAAGAATCAGACCATTATATTACACATGCAGATATAGCTATTGATGAAGATGGATACATAAAGGAAGAAATAGTTCCCGCAAGAATAAACGGAGAATACCTAGAAGTTGAGGCTGAAAAGATTGAGTTTATTGATGTGGTTCCGCGACAGGTTGTTGGAACTAGTGCATCACTTATTCCATTTATTGATCATGATGAGGCAAATCGTGCCCTTATGGGTACTCACATGCAGTGTCAAGCCGTTCCGTTAGTAAAAACTGAAAGTCCAGTTGTCGGAACCGGTATGGAGGGTGCAGTTTCTTCCGCAATGAGTCGTGTAGTTAAAGCACCATATGATGGTACAGTTACTTTTGTAGATGCAACTAAGCTTGTTTTGAAGGGGAATGCTCGTGGAGAGGAAGAAACATATCTTATTGATAAGTTCAGAAGGACTGCGCAAAACACATTTTTCTCTCAGCGCCCAGTTGTTCCAGCCGGAACTGAAGTTAAAAAAGGAGATGTTTTAATAGACGGACCAGCTTCAGATATGGGAGAACTTGCCCTAGGTAAGAACCTTTTAATCGCTTATGCATCTTTTGATGGACTTGGATATGAGGACGGAATTGTAATTTCAGACAGATTAGTAAAAGACGATTCACTTACGTCAATTCACATTGAGAAGTATGAGGCGACAGTTGTAGATACAAAGCTTGGGCCAGAAGAGACAACCCGTGATATCCCAAACGTTGCAGAAGAAGATCTCGCATATCTTGATGATGAAGGCGTGGTTGTTGTTGGATCAGAAGTAAGCCCAGGAGATATTTTAGTAGGAAAAATTGCACCAAAGGGAGAGACAGAGCTTACAGCAGAGGAGAGACTGTTACGAGCTATATTTGGAGAGAAAGCACGTGAAGTCAGAGACACATCACTGAGAATGCCTCATGGAGAGCATGGAATCGTTATAAATGTTCAAATTCTTGATCGTGAAAAGGGAGACGAATTAGAACCAGGGACAATCAGAAAAATATTGATAGAGGTCGCTCAGATGAGGCATGTTGTAGTAGGAGACAAATTAGCAGGGCGTCACGGAAATAAGGGTGTTATTTCAAAGATTGTTCCTCAATCTGATATGCCTTATTTAGAGGATGGAACACCAATAGATATTATTATTTCCCCGATTTCCGTTCTTTCACGTATGAATTTAGGACAGTTATTAGAATCCCATGTTGGGTGGGCAGCCCAGAGGCTTAATATGAAGATAGGTATGCCAGCTTTTGAAAAACAGCCTGAAGATAGATTGTTTAATCTTATGAAAGAGGCTGGACTTCCTGTGAGTGGTAAAGTAAAATTGTTTGATGCTCGCACAGGAGATCAGTATGAGAATGAAGTTGTTGTGGGAATAGGCTATATCATGAAGCTAATCCATATGGTAGAGGATAAGGCGCATGCACGTTCTACTGGACCATACTCATTGGTTACTCAACAGCCACTTGGAGGAAAGGCACAAATGGGAGGACAGCGTTTGGGAGAGATGGAAGTTTGGGCACTTGAAGCACATCGTGCTGCATATACTCTTCAGGAGATGTTAACAACAAAATCAGATGACGTTGCAGGTCGAGCGAAGGCATTCGAGGCGATTATTAAGGGTGTTGACATTCCTACACCGAAAGTGCCAGAATCCTTTAAGGTTCTTATCCGTGAGCTTGAATCACTTGGTATGATGATTCAACCGACTGAAGCAGTTGTTGCGGTAGAGCCAGATGAAACAGAAGAACAATTAAATGAGGAAGAAAAGACAATAAAGGAAGCGGCTGATTTAGCTGAAGCTACAGAATCACTTGAAGTAGATGTTGCAAGCGCAGATGATGCAATCATAAAAGATGTTGCAACTACAGAATCAGAAGAAAATCTTGAAGCTGCAGAGATAAAGGAATCAAACTAATATGGATAATAATTTAGCTAAAAAAAGACAAAATCGAAAATTTGACGCAATTAACATATCAGACTTTAAGGGTCTTAAGATATTAGTTGCAGATCCGACAACTATAAAAGATCTTTCATATGGTGAAGTAACAAAACCGGAAACCATAAACTATAGAACTTATAGACCTGAAAAAGATGGATTATTTGATGAAAGAATCTTCGGTCCAACGAAAGATTTTGAATGTTACTGTGGGAAATATAAAAGAATACGCTATAAGGGAATTGTTTGTGATAGATGCGGAGTTGAGGTAACTTATTCTCGCGTAAGACGTGAACGTATGGGACATATCTCACTTGCTACTCCTGTAGTGCATGTATGGTTTTCTAAGGGAACTCCCTCTAAATTATCAACATTATTAGATATTTCTCAAAAAGAGCTTGAGTCGGTTGTATATTTTGCTTCTTATTTAGTTGTTGAGCTTGACGAGAATAAAAGGAAAGAAGCTCAAAAGGTTTTGGCAGAATTGAAGAGTAAGAGAATTGAGAAAATAAAAGAGCAGGTTGATGAGGAAAGAGAAAAATTAGCACACGAAGAGGCAGATAAGTTAAAGGAAATTGAGGCAACTCTTTCAGAAGAACAAAAGAAACTAGTTCTTGAAGAAACAAGAGTAACCTTTAGACAAAAAAATATTGCGCTTGATAAAAGGCTAGAGACAGAAAGCGCAAGAACAGAAGAAATTCTTACACGCGTATCAGATATAGTTAAAAGTCTAAAGCTTTGGAATGTATTGTCTGAAGAGGAATATGTACGTCTAATTGAGTATGATATTCCGTTATTCTTTGAGGTTTCAACTGGGGCACAAGCAGTGCTTGCCGCAATTGAGTCAGTTGATACGCAAAAGCTTGTGGGTGAACTTCGTGAAGAAGTTAAAAAATCAGCCGGTCAGAAGCAGCTAAAGCTACTAAAAAGACTCCATCTTATTGAATCAATTAATAAGGCAGGGTTTAAGCCAGACTCATTAATCTTGAGAATTCTTCCGGTGCTTCCGCCAGATCTTCGACCAATGGTTCAGCTTAATGGGGGAAGATTCGCAACATCTGATCTCAATGATCTATATAGGCGTGTTATTAATAGAAATAACAGGTTAAAGCATCTTATTTCATTGGGTGCTCCTGAGATTATTTTAAGAAATGAGAAAAGAATGCTTCAGGAGGCAGTCGATTACTTAATTGACACATCAATTAGGACTTCTACTACTCAAAGACAATTTAAATCTTTATCTGATATTCTTCGCGGAAAACAAGGAAGATTTAGAAAAAACCTCTTGGGTAAGCGTGTAGATTATTCTGGTCGTTCGGTTATTATTGTGGGTCCTGAGTTAACATTAAATCAGTGTGGACTTCCAAAGGAGATGGCGCTTGAACTCTTTAAGCCGTTTGTTATTCGTGAGGTTATAACACGTGGATTAACAACCCCAAATGCGAAGGCTGCAAAGCGCTTTATAGAAAAACGTCCGCCAGAGGTTTTTGACATTTTGGAGGAAATAACCAAAAATCACCCTGTTCTTCTAAATCGTGCACCAACCCTTCATAAATTAGGAATTCAGGCATTTTATCCTGTCTTGGTAGAAGGATCAGCTATAAGAATTCATCCATGTGTTTGTGCAGGATATAACGCTGACTTTGATGGAGATCAGATGGCTATTCACGTTCCATTATCATCTCGCGCTCAAGAGGAAGCAATTAAGCTTATGATGCCTGAGCATAATTTGCTTAAGCCTGCAGATGGGTCTCCAATTACTCTCCCTAATAAAGAAATGGCTTTGGGTGTATTCTACTTTACTTCAGTAGACGAGAGACTAAGGCGTGAAGTCCTCCCACATTTTGTTGACGAGCAAGAAGCATTTTTTGCATTTTCTCTTAAGAAAATTGCACTTCGTGAGCCTATCATGGTAAGAATTAAAGGAAAATTAACAGATACTAGCATCGGAAGAATTTTGTTTAATGAAAAACTTCCAGAAAAAATGCGATATGTGAACACAGAAGTTAAAGCATCAACAATTAAAGAGTTAGTAACTCGCGCAATGGTTGAGTTAACTGAAGGAGAGGTAGGAAAATTGATTGATAGCATTAAAGAGATTGGGTTCTATTCAGCTACAATTTCTGGTATTTCTGTTTCCACATTTGATCTTAAAATGCTTGATAACAAAAACCAACTTATTTTAGATGCTGAAAAAAAGGTTATGGATATTGAAAATGAGTATCAGCAGGGACTTATTACTCTTTCAGAGCAAAAAAGATTAATGAATAATGTTTGGCTTGAAGCAACTGAAAAAATAGCCAATCTTACATGGGAGTTATTTGACAAAAATGATATGGTAAGAATTATTGCGGAATCAGGTGGAGCTCGTGCTGGAAAAGACCAAATCAAGCAGCTTGCAGCTATGCGTGGACTTATTTATGATCCGCTTGGTCGTATTGTTGAGCTTCCAATCAAATCTAATTTCCGTGAGGGATTGTCTATTTTTGAATATGTAAACTCTGCTCGTGGATCAAGAAAAGGTCTTACTGATTCAGCGCTAAAAACTGCAGACGCTGGGTATTTAACTCGTAGATTGGTTGATGTTGCCCATGATGTAATCATTCGTGAAATGGATTGTGGTACTGTGGAGGGTATGCCTGTTGATATGAAGATGCGCGAGAATGCAGCATACATGACGAATATGCTTCTCGGAAGAACGGTAATGCATGATGTTGGGAAGGGTAAAAATGCGTATGTTAAGAAGGGTGAACAAATAGACCATGATACATTGCCACAAATCTTAACTGACGAAGTTACTGAAACTATCATGGTAAGATCCCCTCTTTATTGCAGATTGAAATACGGTCTTTGTGCGCTTTGTTACGGATGGGACATGAGTTCATATAAGCTTGCTGATATGGGAACTCCAGTTGGAGTTATTGCGGCTCAATCAATTGGAGAGCCAGGTACGCAGCTTACCATGCGTGTTAAACATTTTGGTGGAGTTGTTATGTCTGACGTGACACAAGGACTTCCACGCGTTGAAGAATTGTTTGAGGTTAGAAGACCAAAAAATCTTGCTCCTGTTGCTGAAATTACAGGTAAGGTTCAGGTAAACAAAGTGGATGATGGGTTCATCATTCGTGTAAGAAATGCGAAGGTTAAACCTGTTGAAGAACGTGAATATTTTGTTCCACTTACTGCAAGCCTATTAGTTACTGAAGGTGAAGAGGTAGTTGCAGGTACAAGGCTCTGTGAGGGTTACCTAGACCCAAGAGATGTACTAAAGGTATCAGGACTTCAAAAAGCTCAAGATTACTTGATTGCTGAGGTTCAGAATGTGTATGAGTCTCAAGGAATTTCTATTCATTATAAGCATTTTGAAACAATAACACGTAAGATGTCAGATAAAGTAATGGTTGAGACGCCAGGGGATACTGCTCTTCTTCCGGGAGATTTAGTAAGTAAACTGCGCTTTGAGGAAGAGAATGCAAATGTTATTGCTGAAGGAGGAGAGCCTGCTTCCGCACGAGAAATTATACTTGGTATTACTAAAGCAGCTTTGGTAACAGATTCATGGCTTTCTGCATCTTCATTCCAGGAGACAACTCAGGTGTTAACTGACGCAGCTCTAGAAGGTAAAGAGGATAATCTCATAGGACTTAAAGAGAATGTTATTGTCGGACGCTTAATACCAGTACGTGAGGACTTTATGGAGGGTAATACCGCTATAATTAATGCTGAAAAGCCTCAAATGGAGACACCACAGGCATAACTTTGATAGTAGAGCTCAAATTTCAAACTCCAGTATTAACTTGTGGCCCTGGTAATTTGAGGCAAAATATTGTAAAATAGGAACTTAATATGCCTACATTAAATCAACTCGTCAAAAAAGGACGTTCAAAAAAAGGTAAAAAGGTTAAAGCAACTGGTTTGCGAACTACATTTAATGCAAGAACCAGAACATATGGTAAACTTTCATCTCCCCAAAAACGTGGTGTTGTAACGCTTGTTAAAACAATGACTCCTAAGAAACCAAATTCAGCGCTTCGTAAAGTTGCGCGTATTAAACTTTCCAATCGCGAAGAGGTAACAGCATATATTCAAGGTATTGGGCATAATTTAGCAGAGCATGGAATAGTTTTGGTTCGTGGAGGAAGAGTTAAAGATTTACCAGGAGTAAAATACCATTTAGTGCGTGGGAAATTTGATTTAGCTGGCGTTGATGGTAGAAAATCATCTCGTTCAAAGTATGGAGCAAAAAATTCTGGAGGAGGAGCTGCTGCCTAAAAGGTGGGAGTAATAAATTATGAGAGGTGCACATGTTACTAAAAAAAGAAAAATAGAGCCGGATCCAGTTTATAACAATTTGTTATTGGCAAAATTTATAAATCGTCTTATGCGTCATGGGAAAAAGACTGTGGCTCAGACAGTTGTATATGATACTTTAGACTTTATGAAAGAAAAGGGTGAAGATGATCCTATCGCAGCATTTGAAAAAGCTATTGATACAGTTTCACCAAAAGTTGAAGTTAAGGCAAGAAGAATTGGTGGGGCTGCTTATCAGGTTCCTACAGAAGTAAGAGGTCCAAGGAGAATTTCTCTTGCAATTCGTTGGATTTTAGAGGCTGCAAATAAGAGACCTACATCTGACTATAAAAAGTTTTCAGAAAAATTGGCTGCAGAGATAATGGATGTTAATAAAAACACGGGAGAAGCCGTAAGAAGAAGAGATGTAGCACATAAGATGGCAGAAGCAAATAGGGCGTTTAGTCACTTTCGTTTCTAAAGTTCCTGCGGTGCTCGTCGGGTAAGTTCGACTGCGCGCCTAAGAGTCTTTTCACATTTCCGTTTTTAAATAGTCTTGTAAAGTCCTCTGAAGTCTTGGCGAAAGGGGAAGAATCGCGTTTTCTCCATTTCAGATTTTAAATCTAAGACGTTCTTATTACTTGACAAATATTATACATTCTGGCAATATAAGAATTACCAAAAAGCAAAAAACTGAAAACCTTCCTACGCGCATAGAAAGAATTTTCAGCTACTTCGTCAAGTACAAACTTCAAATAACATACCCGTTATTTTCGATTAGTTTTTGCCACACACATATTGTGTCTCCAATATGGTAAGACACTATATTTACCCTGTCAACAGGTAATTTCTGTATCAAAAGATATCAGGTCATTTTTTACTCTTGGAATTTTGCTTCAAGAAAGCACACCACTTATTTTAAAAAGCACGAACACTTTTGTATACAAGGAGTATAATATCTTTATGGAAAATGTGACCTGGTTTGGGCATGCTTCTTTCTCATTTGTTGATAAATTTTCAGGACATAGGATTTATTATGTAGATCCGTTTCAGCTTACTCAAAATAATGATTTACTACCTGCTGATATTATCTTTATTACCCACGCGCATTCTGACCATTTGTCCCGTGGAGACATAAACCTTATCTTAAAAGCGGACACTATAGTTGTTGCAACCCCTGATTCTCTGCGCACACTTGACATCATGCAAGAGAAATTACCTGTAGAATCTAATAAAAGCTATAAAATAAAAGGGTTTGAATTTAGAACAGTTCCTGCGTATAACATAAAACCTGACCGATTAGAATTTCATCCTCAAAAAAACAAATGGGTAGGATATATTTTTGAATTAAATGGATTAAAAATATATCATGCAGGAGACACTGATTTTATTCCTGAAATGAGGGATTTGGCAGAAGAACATCTGGATATTGCCATGCTTCCCATGGGAGGGCATTACACCATGGGTGTGGATGAGATGATCGAGGCAGCGCGCATAATTCGTGCAAGAAAAGTTATCCCCATGCATTACAGAATGCTTCTTGCAGATGAAGCCTACAAAGCAGAACAAAAGTTATTGTCAGAGTTAAAGGATTCAGAGGTTGTGATTTTAGAAGAATTTAAGTAATTATTCGACAGTAATAGATGTCATCTTATCTCCTGCTACCATTTTGTGTACAACATCCATTCCTTCTGTAACTTTCCCGAAGATAGTGTAATTATGAGGTAGTTGTTCATTGTCTTGCCACATAATAAAAAATTGTGAGCCATTTGTGTTGGGGCCGGAATTTGCCATTGCTAAGACACCCTCCTTATATCCTTCTTTGTAGGAAGGAGTTTCTGGATTGAGCTCATCCTCAAAGGGTTTTCCGTAGATTGAATATCCACCTGTTCCATTACCGCTTGGATCTCCGCCTTGGATTACAAATCCAGGTTCTACTCTGTGAAATGTTAGACCGTCATAAAATTTATTTTTCGCAAGTGTTGCAAAATTTGTTGCTGCTTTTGGTGCATCCTCTGGATAGAGAGCTAATTGAATAGTGCCTTTTGTTGTAATAATTGTTGCTTTAGTTGCTGTAATTGGTGTAAATGTTGGCATAGGTGCTGATTGTTTTATTGTTGGTAACACAACTGATTGGGGAGCGGTTGCGTTTAAAATATCTGTATCAGAACTGTTTCCGCCCACTCCACGGTTTGTTGCAAAAATAAGTACTCCTAATCCTAAAACAATTATAACAATAAACGCTATAAGTGTACGGTTCATATGTCAGTAAATTGTATCAAAAAGACAATAAATCACAAGAGACATTTTAGATACAAATTATCACTAATAGTTTTAATAATAAAGGTTTTATAATTCAATTAGTTTTTTTGATGATTGTGTAAGGGGAATAATTTCTTTGCCATTAAACCATGCGGTATCTTCAATTCTTACCCCTCCAAATTCACTAATATAAATTCCTGGCTCAATTGTAAAAGAAGTATTGGGAGAGAGTGCTTCTTTATAACCAGGGGATATATGGGGTAATTCATGAACTTCAATTCCTACGCCATGTCCTATAGAATGGGGTACAGATGGATATTCTTGGGATAAAATATAATTTCTCGCGGTCATGTCAATTAATTCGCCAGTGAGTGCGTCCGTAGGTTCAATAATTTGACATTTCAAAGCTATTTCTTGTCCAATACGTACTGTTTCATATATTTTCTTAAATTTTTCAGAAGCCTTTCCCATAAAGAACGTGCGGGTCATATCAGCACAATAGTCATTTACTTTTGCTCCAAAATCAAGCAAAACAATGTTATTTTTTTCTAATTTTTTATTGCTTGTATTGTGATGTGGCGTAGCTGAGTTTTCTGAAAAGGCTACAATCGTTGGGAACGCAAGTTCCCCTCCTGATTCACGAATAAATTTTTCCACTTCCCAAGCTATATCTTTTTCACTTTGACCTATTCTTATAGTCTTGAGAATATGAGAATATGTTTTATCAGTTAATTTGCATGCAGCTTGCAAGGTATTCAGTTCGTAGTTATTTTTGATTTGCCTTATGAACTCAATGATTTCTTCAGTCAATTTAAGTTTTACGTTTTTCAATTTTTTAAAATATTCGTATTCTGAATATGTTAAATTTTCTTCAAATCCAATTATTTTTAACTTTTCGTAATCCACGATCTCCTGAATTTGTGGTATTAATTTTTTTTCTGCATTATATTCAATAATTTTAGGTTTTTTCCAAGTTCCAGCTGAGGTTTGTAGAGTTTTTTTAACGCCCTCAAATAGTCTTGGGTCTGTAAATATGTACAGATTTGAATCTGTTAACAGTGCAAAACCTTCCCTTTCATTAGTGTTAAAGCCATTAAAGCCTGTGAGGTAGGTGATGTTGTAGGCAGAAGAGATAAGGAGTGCATCAATTTTCTCAGTCTTCAAAATACGACGAGCTTGTATTTTTCTGTCTTCCATTTTGCAATTGTATCACAAGAATCTGAATTTTATAAAATTTGCCAAGGCTAATTGTTTACAAACACTTCTGACTTTGTTATACTTATCTTGGTTCGAGAGGTAGGCTCTCGAATTATTTTTTTTGACCGAAGGGAGAAAAAAATATGTTGAGACCCATGTACCCATGAGTTGAGCATGTTTTTTTATTATAAATATGGCTGATCCACTAACAAAAGATCGTAATGTACCGTTGGATAAAATTCGTAATATTGGGATTATCGCGCACATTGATGCGGGTAAAACTACAACCTCTGAGCGAATTCTATACTACACAGGGAGAACATATAAAATTGGAGATATAGATGAGGGAAATACTGTAATGGACTGGATGGCCCAGGAGCGTGAGCGTGGAATAACTATTGTCTCTGCTGCAACTACTACTTTTTGGACTAAAACTTCTGATAAAGAGAAGGGAATAGATAACCCCTATAGAATTAACTTTATAGATACTCCGGGACACGTTGATTTTACCGCTGAAGTAGAACGCTCTCTTCGCGTATTGGATGGTGCTGTGACAGTGCTTGATGCTGAAGAAGGGGTTCAGTCTCAGTCTGAGACAGTATGGCGTCAGGCTGATAAATATCACGTTCCACGTATATGTTTCGTGAACAAAATGGACAAATTAGGGGCAGACTTCTTAAAAACTGTTGATTCTATTGAAAAAAGACTAGGAGCAAATCCAATTATCATGGCGTTGCCAATTGGTGCAGAAAATGAATTTAAAGGAATTGTAGATTTATTGACTCGAAAAGCGCTCATATGGACAGGGGAGGAATTAGGTGCAAAGTATGAGACAACTGATGAAATTCCAGAGCACATGAAAACCCAAGTAGAAGAGTACAGACACAAAATGATTGAGAAGATAGCCGAAAATGATGATACACTTCTGGAAAAATACCTCAACGGAGATGAGATATCAGTAGAGGAATTGCGCGCAGGACTACGCAAGGCTGTAGTTGGGTATAAATTAGTTCCTATTTATGCAGGTTCGTCTTTAAGAAATAAAGGCGTACAGCCGCTCTTAGATGCTGTTGTCGATTTTCTTCCTTCCCCACAAGACCGTGTAGAAGTAAAAGGAATTAATCCTAAGACCGGCGCTGAAGAGATAAGAAAGTTAACCCCTGAAGAGCCATTCACAGGTTTTGCATTTAAAGTTCAGATTGATCCGCACGTTGGTAAGATCACGTTTGTACGTATTTATTCAGGAAAGCTTATGGCAGGTTCATATGCTTATAACTCTACGAAAGATGTGAAGGAGCGCGTGGGAAGGCTTCTTCTAATGCACTCAAATCAACGAGAAGAAATTAAAGAGGCAGTTTCAGGTGAAATTGTGGCAGTAGTTGGTCTTAAGGATACTATAACAGGTGATACATTATGTGATGAGGCACATCCTCTTATCCTTGAGAAAATTTCTTTCCCGGAGCCAGTCATATCTCTTGCTATTGAGCCTAAGACTAAATCAGACCAGGAAAAAATGGGTCAAGCATTAAAACGCCTCATGGAAGAAGATCCAACATTTACTGTGAAGATGAACCATGAGACAGGACAAACTATTATGTCTGGTGTTGGAGAGCTTCAATTAGAGATAATGGTTGACCGTATGAAGCGCGAGTTTAATGTAGAAGCAAATGTAGGCGCACCACAAGTTGCATACAAGGAAACATTTAGTCCGACAGAAATAAAAGGTGAGGGTAAATATATAAGACAAACAGGAGGAAAAGGACAGTATGGTCATGCAATGATTCGTGTTGAAGGAAAAGCACGCGGAGAAGGATATGAGTTTGTAAACGCTATTAAAGGAGGAGCAATTCCAGGAGAGTTTTGTACTTCAATTGAGAAGGGTGTTAAGGAAACTCTTGAAAATGGACTTTTGCTTGGATATCCAGTTGTTGATTTAAAAGTTACACTATATGATGGGTCCTTCCATGAAGTTGATTCATCAGATATGGCGTTTAAGATTGCGGGATCAATGGCGCTTCAGGATGCAGCCAAAAAGGGGCAACTTTCATTGCTTGAACCTATTATGAAAGTTGAAGTAACAACCCCTGAAGAATTTATGGGAGATGTTATTGGTGACTTATCCGCGAGACGTGCGCAAATTACGGGAACAGAAGAGCGTGGAAATGCTCGAATTATCCATGCGTCAGTGCCCTTGGCAGAGCTTACAGGTTATGCAACAATCATAAGATCTATGTCGCAGGGTCGTGCGACATATTACATGGAACCTTCTCACTATGAAGAAGTTCCTCAGAACATTGTTCAGGCAATGCTTGCAAAATCTACTTTCACCGGACGCGTAAACGCTCAGTAAGGAAATGGTCATAGTTTTTATTTTTTTGAAAATCTTGTAATCCATAAATTTGCGTGATATTATGGTTCATATTCTAAATATGCCAGATAATTTAAATATTCCACAATTTGATAAATCAAAATTTAATAACGACGGGTATGTAAAACGTGTAGAAAAGCCATGGGGTTATGAGTTGCATTTTGTTAAAGAAGAAATGCCTTATATGGGAAAACTGATGCATATTAACGCCGGTTGTAGGCAGTCAATGCAGCTTCACGATGCTAAACAAGAAACGTATTTGGTTACATCTGGTCGGGCAAAAGTGCTATGGGAGAACAATAAAGGAGAGATAATTGAAACAGAACTTGAACAGAATGTAGGATTTACGACACTATTAGGTCAGAGACATAGGCTATGTGGAATTACAGATTGTGATATTTTAGAGTTTTCTACGCCTGAAATGGGAACAACATGGAGATTGGAAGATGATTACGCACGCCCAGATGAAACTCCTGAACAGAGGAAGAAAGAGAGGGGAGAGAAATGATTGACTTAACCAACTTGGAAGAAGTAAAAAGACTTGATCTTCAGGATACCTTGCGTTCTACGCAATTACTTCCCGAACAATTGGAGGCAGCATGGGATGAGGTGAGGCAAATTCAAGTTCCCCAGGGATATAATAATGTTTCTAATATTATTTTCTGCGGTATGGGAGCATCTATATATGGTGCGTTAGTTGTAAAGGCACTTTTTGGTTCAGACTTCTCTTACCCAACAGAAATGGTATCAGACTACCATCTTCCAAAATACGTAAATAATAATTCACTTATTGTTTTAACTAGCTATTCAGGTACAACAGAAGAGGTGTTGTCTTGCGCACAAGAAGCAAAGGAAAAAGGTGCAAAGATGTTAATTCTCACAAAGGGTGGTAAGCTCGCAGAGTTTGCAAAACAAGAAAACGTTCCTTCATATGTATTCAGTGGAGCGCTAAACCCAGCAGGTGTTCCAAGACTTGGTAATGGGTACACCATAATTGGACTTATGGGACTTTTGCATAACGCAGGGATAATTCAGATTGATGAAGGTTTATTAAAAGGGGGAATTGAACACATTAGAAAAAATAAAGATGCAATTGTTGAGCGTGCTATGCATGATGCGCATAGTATGGTAGGTAAAATTCCAGTTATTTTTGCGGCAGAACATTTGTCAGGGAATGCTCAGATTTTAAGGAATCAGTTTAATGAAACAAGTAAAACTTTTTCTGCTTATTATTTAATTCCTGATTTAAATCATCATCTCATGGAAGGCTTGCAGTTTCCGTCTTCTAGCAATCTAAAGTTTATGATATTTGATTCCCACATGTATTCACCAAAAATTCAAAAAAGAGTTGAGTTAACACTGGATGTTGTTCGTCAGAACAATCACACAATACTTGAATATATTACTCGCGGAACTGATAAGTATCAGGATTTTCTTGAAGTGTTATCGCTTGGATCATATACAACTTTATATTTAGGACTGTTATATGAGCAAAATCCAGCCATAAACCCTTGGGTTGATTACTTTAAGGAAAAGTTGGCATAGTACGGGTATATGAAGTTTTCTCCTACTCTTTTTTTGATTCTACAATTTTTTATTATCATTCCTTCATTGCTTTTTGTCTTAAGTATACTTTCTATATTTTTTATAAAAGATTCAGCATTATATTATCTTGTAATTACAAAAAATACTTTACAAAATATAGGCATATTGATTGTATCTCCGCTAACTTCTGGGTTTGTTGCATATCACTACATGGAGCGCTATCGGCCACAGGGGTTTGTGGCATTAGTATCAAAATGCATGTTGGGATATGCAATAACAGTCTTAGGCATGACTATCATTTTTTTATTTTTAAGTTTCTTCTTCTAGATTTTCTTGATTAACATATACCAATCACATACAATATCGACATGATCGTTATTAGGGATGCACAAATGAAGGATTATTTGTGGTATAAAATAGGCGGAAATACTCGCTATCTCTTGCAGTGCTTTTCTGAAGAAGATATTGTTGAAGCTTTTGAGTTTATAAAAAAAGAAAAAATTGATAAGTATTTTGTTGTAGGCATGGGCTCAAATCTTCTCTTTACTGATGGGTATTTTGACGGTGTAGTTATACAAATACTTGTAGATGCTCCCAGTGTTGGAATTACTCTATTAAACAAGGAAACAGTACAAGCGTTTTCAGGTGTAGAGCTTGATTCTGTAATTCAGTTTGCATTTGATAAGAATCTTCTGGGACTGGAGTGGGCAGGTGGATTACCCGGTACTGTTGGAGCAGCGGTTAGGGGGAATGTTGGTGCGTTTGGGGGTGAAATTAAGGATAGCTTTAAAGCTGCACGTGTTCTTGTTTATGATAAAAAAAAATATAAAGTTTTAGATCTAAATAAGAGGGATATAAAATTTGCATATAGAAATAGTACTGTAAAAAAACAAAAAAACATGGTCATTCTTTCAGTTACATTTAAGCTCAATAGCGTTGATGATAAGAAGTTAGGGTGGGGAAAACAAACATACTTTGCGAATATAGAGTATCGTAAGAGCAAACATCCTATGGATTTTCCCTCAACAGGTTCTGCGTTTAAAAACATAAATAACCCAGGGGATATAAAAAAAGTACTGACTGCTTTTCCTGATATAGAATCTGATGTAAGAGTTAAATGGCATGGGAAAGTTAGCATGGGGTATTTGAATAAGCGTCTTGATCTTTCTGGTTTAAAAATCGGTCAAGCACATATCTCAAATAAACATAGCAATTTTATTGTAAATTTAGGAGGCGCAACTGCGTTAGATGTTTTGTCTATTATAAAAAGAGTGCAGGAAACTTTTAAAGAAGCGTTTGGATTTACTCCTGAGCCTGAGGTAGAAATTGTTCAGTAATTATGAAAAAAAAATACAAACTAATTATTTCAGACTATGACGGAACACTTGCTGGTAAAGATCACAAAATTTCTCAAGCAACTTCATCTGCAATTAAAAAATGGATAGCATCGGGGAAAAATTTTACAATTGCAACAGGACGTCAGTTTCTCATGATAAAACATGAAGCAAGAGAATTAGGTCTTACGACCCCTCAGATAACAAGAGGAGGTGCGGAAATTATAGACCCATTAACAGAGAAGGTAATATATTCTGAGCTTATTGATCAGTCAACTGTTGAAGATTTCACTTCATTTATGAAGGAAAACGGATACGGATTTATAGTTGAACAAAGCGGTACATTGTATTCAACTTATCATACTAGTTATGGATATCCTGAAGTTCAAGAGCTATCTTTTGATGACTTTGTGATGTCGCCTGCCCCTAAGATACTTGTTTCTTTGAGGGGTAAAGATATTAACGAGAGCGAAAAGTTTTTGGAAGATGTGGTTTGGAAAAAATATCCGCAACTTCATGTAGCAAAAAGTTACAATCCAATAGAAAAAGTTTGGGATGTAACCTCGTTATCCGCCACAAAGCATTTGGCTGTTCTTGAGTTGTTAAAATTACTTGATATACCCAGAGAGGAAGCTGTGGGAGTGGGAGATGGATATAATGACTTCCCTTTGCTAGAAGCATGCGGCCTAAAAGTTGCTATGGGAAATGCTGTAGAGGAATTGAAAGCGATTGCAGACATGGTAGTTCCCACACAAAAAGAAGAAGGGGTAGCATTTCTTATAGAAAAATTATTAAGAGAAGAATCTTAGCAAATAAAAATATTCCTCACGATGCTTTGCAGATTTAATACAAAAATTACAAAACTTACTATAATTTCAGAAAATGTCATATATTAGTAAAGTTAAATCGTTATGATACAATGTTTGCGTGCGAAAGATATTTGTATTTTTTATTATATTAATCTGTTTTATTGCCATATTTATATTTTATAAATCATCACCCCAAGAGCAAACAATTCAACCATCTCAAAAGATAAAAATTGTAAAAACAGAAACTAAAACATCACCTAAAGAAGATTATTTATTTGTTCCCTACTGGACTATAAATGAAGATATATCATCAAATGAGATGACATTGGTATATTTTGGGGTTATGGGAGGGAAAAATGGAATTGAAAAAAATGAGGAAGGATATAAAAATTTATCTGTATTTGAGAAAAACAAGAATGCAAAAAATACAATATTAGTTTTGAGAATGTTAAATACAGACACCAATCTAGACATATTAAAAGATAAAAATATTCAGCAAAAAATTATTGCCGAGACAATATTTCTTGCAAAAAAACATAATTTTTCAGGAATCGTACTGGACTTTGAAACGCAAGGTTTGCCATTCAAAACATTACTTGAGAGCATTACGTCAATGCACGCACTTTTTGCAAAACAAACACGTCTATCTGGTCTATCATTTGCTACGCTTTTATTTGGAGACACCTTTTATAGAGTACGACCTTATGATGTAGAAAAAATCGCGGATGTGGTAGATCGTGTATATATAATGGCTTACGACTTCAGTAAGGCAAGAGGTGATCCGGGTCCCAATTTTCCATTGAATGGAAAGGATATATATGGTTATGATTTTAAGACAATGGTTCAGGATTTTTTACATGTTGTGCCTGAACATAAGATCACAGTTATTTTTGGTATGTTTGGGTATGATTGGAAGATTGATGAGAAAGGAAGGGGTCGTGAAAATGCAGTTTCTAAGAGTACGATCGCTTTTGAAAAATTTATGTTAACCTGTGAGGTTGTAAACGCATGTAATGTAATAACGGACAGTAATAAGTCTGGGGAAACTAACATAACGTATGTTTCAGGGGAGAATGAAGATCATGTAATTTGGTTTGAGAATTCTGAATCTGTTCTAAGAAAAAAATCATATCTTACTGATTTGGGGTTACAATCAGTTGGCTACTGGGCGTACTCATATTATTAAATTCTTCTTTGCAATAGATTGTTAAGGGGATGGTTTTTGCCAACAGAGAATAAGAATTTTTTTGAGATCCGGTAGAGCTTTTATTTAAAAAACGTATAGTATGAGTTTCGGCAGAAAGGGGTGAGTTTATGGTAAAAGCAATCATTGCAACTTTGCTATTTCCCCTTTTTTCAGTACTTTGTGCCTTTAGCTCCAGAGCAAGCGATGCTCTTCCATATTGTTCGCGTGTTTCCTCAAGCAAGATTGAATAATCGGTACTTTCTCCAAAGAAATTTGGCAGATAAGGGGTAAGTCTTACGTTATAAATTACCTCAGGATTATATGACAATTCAATTTGTGCGCTATTAAGGTAGTTACTCTCAGATGAAAGGTAAATAGGGATTTCAAAAGAGGAGTTATTGCATGAAGAAGTGATAGTATTTGGGTTAAAATAAAACACAGAAGATGGAGAGTTGAAAACAGATTCTTTCTTTTGCGTTATTGAGTTGAAGGGTGATACATAGGAGAGTAAAAAAAACGTAAGCGTGAGGACAAATAAAGTGATTCCTAAGACGATGACATATTTACTCATGAGTTAATCCCCGCCTCTTTCTCTAAGTTGTCTTAAGAAAATGTTAAGATCTTTCTCGTCTGCTACTCCGTCATCATCAAAGTCTGCAATTGTATCATTGCAGTTATTGTTAATTGCACAATAAACTGAGATGTTGTAGTCAAGAATATCAAGTATTTCGTCTTGTGTTAGGTCTCCAACAATTAGTGTTGTAGTTGGAAGAATTACATTGTTACCACTATCTTTTATTGTATAAAAACCAGGAATGGATTTTTTAAGCGTAGGAGACCCATCGGCAAAATTCACTTTTAATTGATATGTACCAGGAGGGGTATTTAATATTGGCATGTCTCCTATGAATACACCATTTGTGTACGTGACAGGAGTTGTTGTTCGTGAGATAACTTCCCCGTTCTTATCAATAAACTCAATATTTGCGGTTCTTGTTTTATTAATTGGATTTGTATTTCCCCCTGATCCTATTCCCGGTTGAATAATAGATATTTTTATTGTTCCTCTGGATGAGGATAATGTAGGTGTAGGATTTGAGGGGGAAGGGGTACTCACTGCAGGCGTGGTTGCAGGTATAGTTGGGGTTGGATTTTGTGGTTGATTTGTTGGAGTTGGGACAGCTGTTGTAACAGTCGGGGTTGGGTTTTGGTTGTCAGGCGCTAGGGAGTTTACCGCGCGCGCAAGATTTAATCTTGGTCCAATAGGTCTATCAGTTGAGATAACGTCAGCGTTTGAAACTAATATATTTTTTATCTCATCTGGGGACAGATTTGGATTAATGGATAAGAGCAGTCCTGCAGCTCCTGCCACGTGAGGAGTAGCCATAGATGTACCATTAAGGCTTTTATATTGATTTTGTGGCCAAGTAGAAATAATTGATACGCCAGGAGCGCTTATATTAACAATAGAACCATAGTTTGAGAATGATGCCCGTTGGTCAGATTCAGTAGTTGCGCCAACTACAAATGTACCATTGCAATTTGCAGGAGAACTTGTAGAAGCATCAACTGGTATTCCTCCAGAGACTCCATTTCCCGCTGCAACTAGAACGCTTACATTAGCATTTTTTGCGTAGTCAACTGCTTCTTGAAATATACCACAAGGAGAATATCCACCGAGACTCATGTTGATAACTTTAGCTCCATTATCTACTGCATAATGAATTGCTTGAATAATGATAGAGTCATCTCCCTGACATTCTCCGTTGTATTGTCCCATTGCTTTAATTGCCAATACCTTTACATTCCAATTTACCCCTACCACTCCAATACTGTTATTGGTTAATGCACCAATTGTACCGGCAACATGTGTTCCGTGTCCGCAATCATCCTGTGAGTTGTTTGTTCCGTTGAAAAAATTATATCCATTCTCAATATGTCCGATTAAGTCTTCGTGGCTAGAATCTACTCCAGAATCAATAACTGCAACCTTAACATTATTATTCCCCTTTGCTTTATTCCAGGCGGTAGGTCCTTGAATTTTTTCCATTCCCCACATTTGTGAAAAGTATGGGTCATTTGGGATTTCTGTTGCTTGTTTGATTCCATTTTCAACCACAATCTCTACTGTGGGGAGTTTTTTATATTCATCTATCGCTTCCTGTATAGATGAACCGTTGTTTAATGTTATTACTTGCGCATTTTCTAGGGGCGTTTCATATTTTGTATTTTCAAGTAAGTTTTTTTCTTGAATAAAGCCAATTTTTTCTTTGGTTTCGGCATATAACTCCTGTAATACCATTGGATTTGGGGTTCTTGATACAGAATTTGCCGCATCTATAGCTGCTATCCTTGCCTTCCCAATTATGGGCTGAGAGGCAATTCTTTCTCTTTCTTGAAGATTTTCTGTCACATCAGTAGGTGTGGTGCCTTGTTTATACTGTACGATTATCTGTTGTTTCGAGCGTTCTATTGGGTTTTCCTCCATAGACTGAATGGTTTGAGTTGTCTTAATAGAGTTTGGTGCTGCGTTTTTAACCTGCGGCAGAGCAAGGAATAATTTAATTGCTTTTTTTATGTCAGATCCTGGTCGTAAGGTTACAAGGTTAGTTGCTGATTGATTTATTTTTGTTGCGTATAAACTTTTTTGAGATATGACACCAGATTCATTTTCAACTTTTGCTATCTGCTGTAATTGATTAGTGTAGAAAGAGGTCCCTGGTATTTTTCCTGATAATTCCATGAAGAACATTTTAGTTTTATTTATAATTCCTTGAGATTTTTGTTTTCGTTCATTTAGGTTGGCCTCCAGTTGTAGGGGGGAAAGTCCCGGTTGGTACACAACTATAATTTGAGAAGAGACATTCTTTATTTGATTTGAGGCTATAGAATTTGATGCAGCGTAGGAAAACGCATGTATAGAGCTTAATAAAATGAAAAGTATGAGTAAGATAAGACCATTTTTTAACACATATATATAGTAGCCTGCAAGAAAAAACTTCGCAATAGGAAAAGCATACAATACTCTTTGTTTTTTAATTTCCCCCTTGACGAGTTTTGAAAGATGTAGTATCATTCTTTATACACCTTTAAAAAGGTGTTTTCTTTTACTCAGGACAATAAATCCTTAATAAGGAAAGGCTTTCAAGCTAAATTCTAAAAAAACTGAGCAGAACGGAAAGGAATATTTAAAAAATGGCAACATTTCAAAGAAACAAACCACACGTTAATATAGGAACTATCGGTCACGTTGACCATGGTAAAACCACTTTAACAGCAGCTATCACTACCGTTCTTGCAAAAAAAGGAATGGCAGAAGCTAGGAAATATGAAGATATAGACAATGCCCCAGAAGAACGAGCTCGTGGAGTTACGATTAACATTTCCCATCAAGAATACGAAACTGAAAAGAGACATTACGCACATATTGATGCTCCAGGACACGCAGATTACATTAAAAACATGATTACAGGAGCTGCACAAATGGATGGAGCAATTTTAGTTGTTTCAGCAGCTGATGGTCCAATGCCTCAGACACGTGAACATATACTTCTTGCACGCCAGGTTGGAGTGCCAGCACTTGTTGTTTTCCTTAACAAAGTAGATATGGTACAAGATCCAGAGCTCATTGATTTAGTTGAGATGGAAGTACGTGAACTTCTTTCAAAGTACCAATATCCAGGAGATGAAATTCCTATGGTTAAAGGATCAGCTCTTAAAGCAACTCAGGGAGATGCTGAAGCTGAAGCTCAGATAATGGAATTAATGGCAAAGGTTGATGAGTATATTCCTACTCCAGAAAGACCAACAGATAAACCATTATTAATGCCTGTTGAAGACGTTTTCTCAATAAAAGGACGCGGAACAGTTGTTACTGGACGTATTGAGCGCGGAATAGTAAAAATTAATGACACAGTTGCAATTATAGGTATAAAGCCTACAAAAGAAGTTGTTGTTACAGGTGTTGAAATGTTTAGAAAACAATTGGATGAGGGGCAAGCCGGAGATAATGTAGGACTTTTGCTTCGTGGAATTGAAAAACAGGATGTAGAGCGTGGACAGGTTATTGCAAAACCAGGAAGTATTACTCCACACACAAAATTTGAAGCTGAGGTATATATTTTGACAAAAGAAGAAGGTGGACGCCATACTCCATTCTTCTCTGGATACAGACCACAATTCTATATTAGAACAACTGATGTAACTGGTGAAATTAAACTTCAAGAAGGCGTTGAAATGGTTATGCCTGGAGACAACGCTAAGATGACTGCTGAGCTTATAGTGCCTGTAGCTATGGAAGATGGAATGAGATTTGCAATTCGTGAGGGTGGAAGAACAGTTGGAGCA
This sequence comes from Candidatus Levyibacteriota bacterium, assembly GCA_018062815.1. Classification (GTDB taxonomy): domain Bacteria; phylum Patescibacteriota; class Microgenomatia; order Levybacterales; family GWA1-39-11; genus JAGORM01. Next base: position 186,524 of record JAGORM010000001.1, read on the forward strand.
GGAGTTGTTACCAAAATCTTAGCATAAAGCTTAAGATAATCGCACATTTTACATTTAGTCTGAAAGTATGGTAATATAAACCTCGCTCAAAAGCGGGGTTTTTTTATTTTTAAGGAGCAAATATGCCAAAAGGAAGAATAAGAGTTAGATTAAAAAGTTATGATCCCAGAATTATTGATTCAACGTGTCAACAAATTTTAGACACTGCAATTCGTACTGGAGCAAAAGTAGTGGGTCCTGTACCACTTCCTACACAGCGCTCTATGTTTGCTGTTAATAAATCAGCATTTGTTGATAAAAACGCGCAAGAGCACTTTCAAATTAAGACACATAAGCGTCTTATTGACATAATGTCTCCAACAGATAACACTATAGAGTCTCTTATTCATTTAGATCTTCCAGCAGGTGTGGATGTAGAAATTAAAATGTAGTATGTCTTTTTTAGAAAGAGTACCTAATCCATTTAAGAAATCAAATTCCCCTTTGCCTGACAGATTTTCTTCAAGAGAGATAAAAAAGGTTTTAAAAACCGGGGCTCCTCAGGAGATTAATCAACTTTGGCTCGATTAATATAAAGCTAAGTTAGTCGCTGAAATAAATCACTTAACAAATTTTCAAATAATTAGGTCGATATCTCTAGCGCAGGGATTAGCCTCCTTGTGTGCTTGCATTTCGCTTATAACTTCTATATAATAACTTTTACTCATGTTTAGGCTTACAACCGAGACTGAATGGAATACTACATAAGAGCTTAGCTGCATTTTTTGCGTATGAAGCGACTTTATGTAGTCGCTTTTTTTGTGTTTAAGAAGATATGTCTTTACAAGCAATTATAGGAAAAAAATTAGATCAAACGCAGGCGTTTTTGGAAGACGGAAGAAGAATTCCTCTTTCATTGATTTCTGTGTCTGGAAATGTTATTGCACAAGTTAAGACATTGGAAAAAGACAAATATACATCTGTACAGCTTGGATTCGGAGATAAAAAGAAGGTAAACAAGGCAACTGCGGGACATATAAAAAAAGCGGGAATTACAAAAACACCCCGCTTTTTTCGTGAAGTAAGAGTTGAAGATATCGCAGGATATGAAGTTGGAAAAGTTGTGAATGTTGAGGACATACTTGAGCTTGGAGACGTTATAGATGTTACAGGAACATCAAAAGGAAAAGGATATGCGGGGGTAGTTAAGAAACACGGATTTAAAGGCGGACCAAGAACTCATGGACAGTCTGATCGTGAACGTGCCCCGGGTTCAAGCGGTCAAACAACAACGCCTGGACGTGTTTATAAGGGAAAGAGAATGTCTGGACGTATGGGAAATGAACGTGTAACTATTAAAAATCTGACAGTTGTTGATATCAAAGATGGAATAATTTATGTTCGTGGTTTAGTTCCAGGAGTAAAGGGTTCATTGGTAATGATTTCAAAGGTGAAAGAAGACAAGAGAAGTCGTGCAACAAAGAAGAAATTTATTCCTCTGTTCACAATCAAAGAAGAAATTATTGAAGAAAAAGCCGTAGAGCCTGTTGCAATAGAAACAGTAGAAGTTGATTCACTTCCGGAAGAGCCGTTGAAAGCAGTTGAAGAACAGATAGAAGAAATAGCTGAACCTACTGAAACAACAAAAGAAGAAGATTTAAAAGTAGAAAATCAAACTAAAGAAGCTGCACCTGAGTTGAAAGAGGAGGGTAAGTAATTATGGCTGAAAAAAAGACAAAAAAAGAGGTAAGTGTTACAAAAACCAAATCACCTGTTAAGAAAACAGTTGCTAAGCCTGCAAAGGAAATTGGAAAAAGTATTGAAACAGGAAAAAAGAGCACAATTAAAGTTGTTGAGCCAAAGGAAGTCGCAACTTCCATAAAAGACACATTTTCAGTGGATGTTTATGGGTTGGACGGTAAGGTATCAGGGAAGGTAAATATTCCAACTGAAATCTTTAAAGCAAAAGTAAACGCTACTTTAATGGCACAGGCAGTAAGGGTATACCTTGCTACACAAAGAAGCGGAACATCTTCAACTAAAACACGATCAGAAGTTTCGGGAACAACTAAGAAGATGTATAGACAAAAAGGTACAGGACGCGCACGTCATGGAGCCGCAAAGGCACCTATTTTTGTGGGTGGAGGAATTGCTTTTGGTCCACGACCTAAAAGTTTTGCTCTTACTCTTCCTAAGAAAATGAGAAGAAAGGCGCTTTTTTCTGCCTTAACAAGTAAGTATTCAGAAAATAATCTTAGAGTTTTAGATACATCACAGGTATCAGGGAAAACAAAGGAAATGGTAGAAACATTTAAAAATCTTGGGTTAACAAAAAAAGTAACCATTATAGTTACACCTGAAGAAAAACAGGTTGCCCGAGCAGCAAGAAACATTAAAGGGGTAACGGTTGAGCACGCTGCAAATTTAAATACCTATAGCGTTCTAAATAGTAATACTGTTGTCTTTGCAAAAGATGCACTCAATGTTTTGCAGAGTACATTCTTAAAATAATATGAAAACAATAATTATAAAACCATTAATTACAGAAACATCTATGAAAGATGCAGCTACAAACAAGTTTACATTTTCTGTATTCAAAGATGCTACCAAGACAGAAATAAAGAAAGCGGTTGAAAAAACATTTAACGTACATGTTGTAGGGGTTACAACTGTGAATTTGACAAGGCGAAAAACTATTTTTACAAAATTTGGACGTAAAAAAAGCGTTGAGAACATTAAGAAAGCACGTGTAGAACTTGAGAAGGGACAAACAATTCCTGCATTTGAAATTGACGGTAAAAAAGAAGATTCTGCCGTTAAAAAAGAAAAAAAAGTAAAAAGCAAAAAAGAAGAAGGTAAGTAAATATTATGACAAAAGCACTAAAACATATTTTAAAAAAGAACTCTGGAAGAGATTCTTCTGGTCAAGTGATGGTGAGATATCAGGGGGGTAGACACAAGAGGTTTTATAGAGTTATTGATTTTAAGAGAAATAAGCACGGAGTTGATGCACAAGTAATAGATGTTGAATATGATCCAAACAGATCAGCAGATGTGGCATTATTGCAGTATAAGGATGGAGAGAAGAGATACATCTTGCGTCCAGTAGGTCTTGAGGTGGGGATGACAGTTTCAGCAGGAGATGCGGTAGACTTGAAGCCAGGTAACGCATTACGCCTTATTCAAATACCGGTAGGTACGTTTGTCCACAATATAGAGCTTACATCTGGGCGCGGAGGACAAATAGCAAGATCCGCAGGTGATCAGGCTGTAGTTACTGCACGTGAAGGTGAATATGTGCATGTAAAGATGCCATCGGGAGAGGTAAGGCGCATTTTGGGTAAGAATTATGCTACAATCGGCCAGGTAGGAAACGTTTTATGGAAAGATCGCGTGCTTGGAAAAGCAGGAGCATCTCGCCATATGGGTATTCGTCCACATGTACGAGGCGTTGCTATGAATCCTCGTTCTCATCCTCATGGTGGAGGAGAAGGAAGAAGCGGTATAGGTATGAGTAGTCCTAAAACGTATACAGGAAGAAAAGCTGTAGGAAAAACAAGAAGACCAAAGAAATACTCAAATAAGTTTATAATTTTAAGAAGAAAGAAAGGAAAATAAGAAAAGTATATCTTTTCTTGGATAAAAATATGTCAAGATCACTTAAAAAAGGACCATATATAGATGAACGAATTATGAATAAGGTGCAAGCTCAAAAGGCTAATGGGTCAAATGATCCAATAAAAACCTGGTCTCGCGCATGTCAGATTCCACCGGAATTTGTAGGACATACATTTCTTGTACACCAGGGAAAGCATTTTGTGACAGTTAAGGTAACGGAAGGTATGGTTGGACACAGATTAGGGGAATTTGCGCAGACTAGATTGTTTAAGGGGCATGGTAGAATTGTTGCTCGTGAAATATCAAAGACCTAATGGTTTTTTAAAAAATATGCAATACGTCGCAGAAGCAAAAAATGTTAGAATATCACCTCGGAAGATGAGGTTGGTAGTTGATGGGGTAAGAAAAATGCCGATAGATAAGGCGATAGCAACTCTTTCAATTGCGAGTCAGAGAGCGTCTGATCCTATCAAAAAAGCTTTGGAGAGTGCAGTCGCGAATGCGGTTCATAATGGTCAGGCAAAAAAAGAGGAACTTTATATATTTGAAATGTTTGTAAATGAAGGAACGTCATACAAGAGATTTCATTATGCAGGAAGAGGAAGAACAAGACCATACAAGAAGAGATCAAGTCACTTAAAAGTGATACTTGGAGTAAAAGATTTAACAACTACTCCCTTAGCTGAAGAAGGAGAAGTAAAAAAGGCTGAAAAACCAATGAAAGAAATTAAAAAAAGAGAAAATAAGAAAGGAGAAAAACAAGTTAGCAAATAGCTTGTTTAGTATTAAACAAAATGGGACAAAAAGTTAATCCAATCGCATTAAGGTTAGGAGGTCATCAGAGCTTTTTAAGCGTTGGATATTATTCTAAAAAAATGTATCCGAAGATTACTCTCCAAGATATAAAGATTCGGGAAATGTTGTATAAGAAGCTTAAGCAAGCAGGTGTGGGAAGAATTGTAATAGAAAGATCAGTTAGTACAATTAAAATTACAATATTTGTAGTTCGTCCTGGAATAGTCATAGGAAGAGGGGGAAGCGGACTTGAAGATATTAAGAGAATGGTGTTGGGAATGTTATTTGAACCCAAGAAGGATAAAAAAAATCAACCAAGAGTTGAGTTAAAGGTGGAACCTGTTAAGGATCCCAATCTTGTAGCATTCTTGGTGGCATCTAATATTTCAGACCAGCTTATAAGAAGGATGCCTTTTAGAAGGATTATGAAGCAGTCAATTGAAAAGGTAATGGCTAGTGGAGCCAAGGGAGTAAGGATAGTTTTAGCGGGAAGAATTAATGGAGCAGAAATCGGACGTCGGGAAAGGTTGCAGGTTGGAAAAGTATCACTTTCAACAATAAGAGAAGATATTGATTATGCAAGCGTTCCAGCCCTTACAAAATCAGGATATATAGGAGTGAAGGTATGGATAGATAGGGGATAGACAGAATTTACGATAATTTAAATTTAATTAAATCATATGTTAGCACCAAGAAGAACAAAATATAGAAAGCAGTTTAGGCCAAAGACGGTTGAAAAACCATCCAGGGGCGGAAACTATGTAGCATTCGGAGAGTTTGGATTAAAAGCTATGAATTCAGGTAATGTTTCAAGTAGGCAAATAGAGGCAGGAAGAAAAGCCATGACCCATTTTACAAAAAGAGGGGGACGTATCTGGATCCGAATTTTTCCAGACCGCCCTACTACTCGCAAGCCGCCTGAGACAAGAATGGGCGGGGGTAAAGGTGATTTGCATGAATATGTCGCACCTGTTCAAACCGGAAGAATAATATTTGAAATGGGTGGAATACCAGAAACTATAGCAAGGGAAGCAATGAGATTGGCAGCAAACAAGTTACCTATAAAATGTAGAGTTGTTGAGAGAAAATAAAATAAAAGGATATTAAGAGTATGAAAAAGAAAGATTTAGAAAATTTGCGCATGAAAACAAAAGAAGAGCTTACCGTTCTTTCGGCTTCAATTTGGGTTGAAATCATGAAGGCTCAGATAGAAAAGAGAACAAACGGGAAAGTAAAAAATATTAATGAGGCAAAAAATAAAATGAAAGATAGAGCACGAATTTTAACAATTATCGGAGAAAAGGAAAGGGAGGTAAAACATGTCTAAAAAAACATTTACTGGAAAAGTAGTTTCAGACAAAATGAAAAATACCATAATCGTTGCGATAGAAAGAAATATTTCGCACCCGCGTTATGGGAAATTAATTAAACGAACACAAAAACTTATGGCTGATAAGAGCGGAATGGATGTTGTTGTTGGTGATATTGTTAAGATTGAGGAGACCAAGCCGATGAGTAAAAATAAAAATTTCAAAGTAGTAAAGAAGGAAGATGGTAGTAAGGCTACCAAATAATTAATTAAATTTTATATATGGTACAACACAGGACAAAATTAATAGTAGCAGATAATTCAGGTGTTAAAGAGCTGATGGTAATTCATATCTATGGTGGGTCAACAAGAAGAAAAGGTCATATTGGAAGTATTCTTGGGTGTGTTGTTAAAAGATCGTTGCCAAATACCCAATTTAAAAAAGGTGATAAAGTGAAAGCGGTGTTGGTACGTTCGAGAAAAGAATTTAAAAGGATTGATGGTACATATATAAGATTTTCAGAGAATGCCGGGGTTGTTATTGAGAATGCGGAAACAAAGAATCCGGTTGGGACAAGAATTTTTGGTCCTATAGCTCGAGAAATTAAGGAGGAAGGTTTTGCAAAAATTGCGTCTTTAGCAAATCACGTTGTTTAGTTTTAAAATTACGGATATTTAATTAAAGGATATATTTATGAAAATTAAAAAAGGAGATACAGTTAAAATTACTCGCGGAAAAGATAAGGGAAAAGAAGGAATTGTTGAAAGAGTGAAGTCAGGGACAATTGTTGTTCCAGGAGTAAACGAATTTAAAAGACACATAAAGAAGAGTGCCACAGGGCAAAAGTCTGAAATTGTAACTATTACAAAGCCAATGCAGGCATCAGTTGTTGCGCTTATTTGTCCAAAGTGCAAAAAACAAACGCGTATTGGGTATGTAATTAAAGAGAATGGAAAAGTAAGAGTGTGTAGAAAATGCAAAAAAGAGATTTAGAAAAACATTAAAACATGAAAGTACAAGCGTCAATTAAAAAAAGATGTAAAAAATGCAAGGTTATAAAAAGACGAGGAGTCTTATTTATAATCTGTGAGATCCCAAAACATAAGCAGAGACAGGGGTAGATTTATAAAACAAGGTAAATATAAAATTATGCAAACATATAAAGAAACATTTGAAAAAGAGATCGTAAAGAAGCTTCAGCAAGAGTTGGGGCTTAAAAATGTAATGTCTGTTCCAAGACTTAAAAAGATTGTGGTAAACACTAGCACTAAAGACTTTCTTTCTGATAAGAAAAACTTGGAACGTGCAGCAGAAGACCTTAGTATAATTACCGGACAAAAGGCAAAGGTAGCCAGGGCGAAGGTATCTATTGCTACATTTAAATTAAGAGAGGGAGATAAGCTCGGCTTAGTTGTAACTCTAAGAGGTAAACGGATGTATGATTTTTATGAAAAACTTGTTAAAATTGTCTTTCCTCGGGTGCGCGATTTTTCAGGCGTATCTGAAAAGTGGTTAGATGGACAAGGAAATTTAAGCATAGGCTTTTCAGAAAATACAGTTTTTCCTGAGATAGATCCTGGGAAGGTAGAAAAAATACGATCTCTACAGGTAACAATAGTTACAAATGCAGAGGATAACAAACAAGCTAAGGCATTGTTTGAGGCAATGGGAATGAAATTTAAGAAAAATTAAAACATATGGCAAAAAAATCAAGCATAGTAAAGTTTCAACATAAACAGAAATTTAAAACAAGGGACGTAAATAGATGTGCTCTTTGTGGGCGTTCACGTGCTTATTTACGCCGCTTTGATTTATGTAGAATTTGTTTTAGAGAAAAAGCATTGAAAGGAGAATTACCTGGAGTAACAAAGGCGAGTTGGTAAGCAAATAAATATATGTACACAATAGGAGACTTTTTAATTCAAATAAAAAATGGGTATATGGCTCGTAAGAAGCAGCTAGTAGTTCCTTATGCGAAGATAGTTTTATCCATGGGGGAAATCTTAGCAAAAGAGGGATATATAAAGACCGCAGAGGTTACAGATAATAATGGTCGAAAAATGATTACCATTCAACTGCTTTATAAAAATAAAAGACCAGCGCTTAAGGATGTAAAACTGGTTTCAAAACCATCTCTTCACCGATATGTAACAAAATCAAGAATTAAAAGATTTGCAGGAAATTTTGGAATTTCAGTTGTTTCAACAAGCAGAGGAGTGATGACAGGAAAGGAGGCCTTGCAGCAAGGAGTTGGCGGAGAATTATTGTGTGAGATCTCCTAGCTGTGGCTTTAAATATCTATGTCTAATAATATTGGAAAAAAACTTATAAAAGTAGAAGACGGGGTCAAGATTGAAATTTCTGATGGTAAAGTTATAGTAACAGGAACAAAGGGAACTTTGTCAGCAAAGATTCCTGAGGGCGTAGAGATAGAAATAGCTGAAGGGAGTGCAAAAATTAAAAGATCCCAGAAGGATCCTAATTCAGGGAAATATGCAGGTTTAATTCGTGCAATTCTATCAAATATGGTAGAGGGTGTTTCAAAGGGTTTTAAAAAGGACTTGGAGTTGTCAGGGGTGGGATACAGAGCAAAAGTGGAAGGCAGAGATTTAGTTTTAAATGTAGGATTTGCAAATGCCGTAAGAGTATCTCCTCCGGAAGGGATTACAATTGCTGTTTCTGAAAACACAATTTCTGTAAGCGGTATTGATAAAGCGTTAATTGGTGACATTGCATCAAAAATTCGCGAGGTAAGAATCCCTGATCCTTATAAAGCAAAAGGAATTAAGTACGCGGGTGAGAAAATAAGAAGGAAAGTAGGGAAGGCAGCAAAGGCAGTAGGAGGAAAATAACTATCTATATCAATGATTTAATAAAACGGGAGAGATAAAATATGAAAAGTACAAAAGAAGAAAAAATTAAAAAAATAAGAATTGAAAGAAGAAAGTTGAGGACAAGAAAAAAGATTATTTCTATGTCTACTTTACCTAGACTTTCTATATTTCGTTCAAATGTGAAAGTGTATGCGCAAATTATTGATGACAAGAAAGGTGTTACGCTTGTTTCTGCTAATGAGAAAGAGTTGAAGGATGCTGAGGGAACGAAAATAAATAAATCTGAAAAATTGGGAGAGTTAATCGCAAAAAAAGCTATTGATAAAAAAATTGAGGCAGTAGTTTTTGATAAGGGATCATATAGATATCATGGACGCGTGAAAGCATTCGCGGATGGTGCGCGAAAAGGAGGATTAAAATTTTAATATATGGATAATAATTCTATGGAAAAATTTGAAGAAAAGGTAATACAAGTTTCTCGAGTTTCAAAGAAAACAAAAGGTGGAAATAAGGTCAGATTTGCCGCATTGGTAGTTGTAGGAGACAGGCGAGGAAAAGTTGGGATTGGGTTGGGTAAATCTGGAGATGTAGCACAGGCAATCGCAAAAGCTGTATCCTATGCTAAGAGAAGGATGATTTTTGTGCCTATACATAATGAAACAATCACACAGCAAATCAGAGTAAAAAAAGGTGCTGCTCAAGTGCTTTTGAAGCCTGCGCCTAAAGGTACCGGAATTATTGCTGGCGGTGCAATTAGAAGTGTTGTGGAAGTAGCTGGAATTAGAAATATATCTTCAAAGATTCTAGGATCGTCAAATAAAGCAGGAAATGCACAAGCAACCTTTGAAGCCCTAACACAACTCGCTCAAGATTATGAGACAAGGGAGAACAATTAATATGCAGTTACATAATCTACCAAAAATAACAACAAAAGGATTAAGGCGTGTAGGCCGTGGACATGGATCAGGACGGGTTAAAACTTCAGGACGGGGAACAAAGGGTCAAAAAGCAAGAAGAGATATAAAGCTTCATTTTGAGGGCGGTGCACTTCCTTTAATAAAACGTTTGCCCTTCTTGAAAGGTAAGGGAAGAAATAAAACAATCAATCACAATCCTATCGTATTAAATGTTAAAGACTTTAAGGGTCTTCCTGAGAAAACAGTGATTGATTTTGATTTTCTTAAAAAATATAAGCTGATAGACACAGACAAAGCGAAAAAATATGGAGTGAAGATACTTGGCGAAGGAGAGTTAACAATTCCATTAATAGTAAATTTTCCAGTTTCAAAAATAGCTAAGACAAAGATAGAAAAAGCGGGCGGGACAGTTTCCGTATGAATCTTTTTTTAAAACTTTTTAGAAATAGCGTAAGAGATAGGGAAATTCGAAAGAAAATCCTTATTACGCTTTTTCTGCTCCTCATATTTAAGTTGTTTGCGCATATACCAGTTTCTGGTGTAAACATAGCACAGCTAAAAAATCTTTTTGCTCAAAATCAACTTCTAGGTTTTTTGGACATTTTTTCTGGGGGAACACTTTCAAATTTTTCCATTTTAGCATTAGGATTAAATCCATATATTTATGCATCAATAGTTTTACAGCTTCTGACAATCGTTTATCCTAAGCTTGAGGCTCTTGCTAAAGAAGGAGAGTACGGGAAGCAAAAAATAAATCAATATACACGCTATATAACGATTCCTCTTGCAATAGTTCAGGGAATAGGAATGTACGCTCTTTTAAGAAATCAAAATATTGTTTCAAGTCTTTCGCCGTTAGAAATTGTTTCTTTTATAGCTACATTAACCTGTGGGACAATGATTGCTATGTGGATTGGTGAACTTATCTCCGAGCAAGGTATAGGAAACGGAATTTCAATTCTTATTTTTGCAGGAATTGTTGGGCAAATACCGGTGATGCTTATGCAGACAATTACAACAATCACTGCTGAACAATTTTTAAATATCGGCATTATTGTAATCTCTGCTGTTCTTCTTGTAGCAGCCGTTGTCGCAATTAATGAGGCTGTAAGACGTGTCCCTATTTATTATGCAAAACGGGTTAGGGGTTCTAAAATGCTTGGTGGTCAATCCACCCATTTGCCGTTAAAATTAAATCAAGCAGGAGTTATCCCTATAATTTTTGCTGTTTCGTTGGTTTTACTTCCTTCAGTTGTAGCCAACTTTTTGATGACTACACGTAATAATACACTTTCTCTCATAGGAACGAATATCTCAACTTATCTTGATCCCAACGGAACAATATATAATGTTTTATACTTCTTGTTAGTTGTAGGGTTTACCTATTTTTATACTGCGGTCGTTTTTAACCCGTCAAAAATAGCGGAGGAAATCCAAAAGTATGGGGGATTTATCCCAGGAGTAAGGCCGGGTAAGCCTACAGCCTCATTTTTGAATTTTATTGTAACAAGAATAACTCTTGCTGGGGCAGTATTTTTAGGTATAATTGCAGTATTGCCGAATATAGGACGTGTGATAACAGGGAACCAGACACTTCTCATAGGAGGAACAAGTATCTTAATTGTTGTATCAGTTGTCATTGAAACTGTTAAAATACTAGATACTCAGATGGTAACAAAGAGTTATGAAAAGTTTTTAAAATAAATATTTTTTTGACATCTATGAAACTTATTTTAATAGGAATACAAGGAAGCGGTAAGTCTACACAAGGGAATATACTTTCCGAGAGGCTACATATTCCATATCTTTCTTCTGGACATATATTCCGCGAAATGGCAAAAGAAAAAACTCCCCTAGGTCGTTATATTAAAGAAACCATGAACGCGGGCTTTTTGATTCCGGATGATAAGACGCTAGAGATTGTTATAGAGTACTTAGGACGCTCTGAATATCAGGATGGATACATTCTAGATGGATTTCCTAGAACTGTTCCTCAGGCTGAAGCATTTCCAAACGGTGTAGAGAAAGTAATTTATCTTAAAGTGACAGATAAAGAGGCCTTATGGAGATTAGCTGGTCGTGATGAAGAGGGGGTACGTGAGGACAACACATTAAAGGCTATATTAAAGCGTATAAATGAGTTTCATACAAAAACAGAACCAGTAATTGAATATTATAGAGAAAAAGGGAAACTGCTTGAAATAGATGGTGAAAGACACATAGAAGAAATCGCCTCTGAGATACTTTCAAATATCCAGAAATAAATGACAAAACCTCAAATTTTAGGAATCACAGGTGCTTTTGGAAGCGGAAAATCTACTGCTTCTGATTTCATTGCTTCATTCGGATACAAAAAAGTAAGCTTATCGAAATTTTTAGAGGATGAACTTTTATCAAATGGTGAAACTGCTATTACTCGTGAAAAACTTCAAGATCTGGGTAATTCTTGGCGTAATGAGTACGGAAGTGGTGTATTAGGAAAGAAAACAGCGGAGTATATTTTAAAAAATAATCTTGAAAAGGTGGTTGTTGAGGGGATTAGAAATATTGAGGAGATTCATGAGCTAGAAAAAGTAGGAACACTGACCTTAATTGCTCTTATGGTTGATAGGAGTCTTAGGTATAAGAGGCTAGAAAAATTAACGAGAAGAGAAAAATTAACTCCTGAATTGTTTGAGAAATTAGATGCAAGAGATTTGGGAGTTGGGGAGAACGAATCCGGGCTACAAACAGCTCTGTGTATTGCGTTATCAGATATATATATAAACAATAATACAGACGAGGAAGATCTGCGAGTTAAATTAAGAAAAGTTATAGAGGGGATAGAGAAATAGCAAAATTTTTTAATATGCAAAATATATACATTTTAATTGGGCCACCACTATCAGGGAAAGAAACACAGGGAGAACTGTTGGAGACATCATTGGGAGGTATTCCAAGATTTTCGATGGGACATTTAATTCGTGAGGCAAGAAATAAGGATAAAAAATTTGAAGATGCATACCAAGAATATAGTATGCGAGGGAAGCACTTGCCAAACAATATAAAATTTCCTCTTTTAGCGGATAAGATGAATAAGGCAAGTCGGTCTGGTTTTATTCTGGATAATTTTCCCGCGTCGGCGGAGGACGTGGAGTACTTAGAGAAATATCTTGTAGGAAAAGAATTGAATATTAAAACCGTAATAGTTTTAAATATTTCAGAAGATGAAATGAGGAAACGTTTTGAAATTGCAAGAAATAGACGTGGACGTGCTGACGATACAATTGAAAACATTCGCGATAGGCGGGAGATACAAGACGCCGATCGTATTGCAGTACTTAATCATTATAAAAACTTGGGGATAGTTAAGGTAATTAACGGAGAACAGTCTGTTGAGATGGTTCATCAAGATATATTAAAAGAGGTTGATCGGTCATAGATTTCTAAAAATGAAAAATATTATAAAGACAAGTAATGAGATTGATATTATGGCAAAGGCAGGAAAGATGCTTGGGGTTGTTTTGGCAGAGACTTTAGAATTGATTAAACCCGGAATAACAGAATTGGAGCTTGACGAATTTGCGGATAAAAGAATAGTAGAGTTGGGTGGTTTTCCAGGATTTAAGAAGGTTGATGGGTATAAGCATGCTATTTGTGTAGCTACTAATGATATTGTGGTACACGGAATACCGAAAAAAAGAATTTTACGAGAGGGGGATATTATTGCTGTAGATGCCGGAGTATTCCTTGACGGGTTTCACTCTGATATGGCAGAAACGGTTATTGTGGGAAAAGCTAAAAACAGTAAAATTTACACCTTTTTAGAATCTGGGAAAAAAGCTATGTATGCAGGTATTATGCAGGCGAAGCCAGGTAATCGTGTTGGAGATATTTCAAAAGCCATACAGGAAATAGTGGAAAAGCAGGGTGGATATTCAGTGGTGCATTCCCTTGTAGGTCACGGTGTAGGAAGAGAACTTCATGAAGATCCTCAAGTTCCGGGGTATTTACGCGGGAGAATAGAGAAGACTCCGCTTCTTGTTCCGAATATGACTATTGCAGTTGAGGTAATTTACAATATGGGTAATCAAGAGGTTGAATATGAGGGATCAGATGATTGGACAATCGCCACAAAAGATCATTCTTTGTCTGGGGTTTTTGAGAGAACAATTGTTATAACAGACGCAGGGCCAAAGCTTTTAACTCACTTTCCGGGCGAGCAACTATAGCCTTGATATGAGGCTTAGTATCTGATAGAATATACTAATACTTAAGCTCTCTTAGAGGAATCTCAAGGGAGAATTTTTGAGTTTAGGGATATACGGATGGCGCATCAAGGATCAATAGAAGTAGATGGAATTGTAAAAGAAGTTTTGCCCAACACTTTATTTAGGGTTGAAATAGAAGGTGGGAGGGTGGTTCTTTGTCACCTTTCAGGTAAGATGAGGATTCATTTTATAAAAATTTTACCAGGGGATAGAGTACGGATCGAAATGACGCCATACGATAAAACAAAGGGAAGAATTACTTTTAGGCATAGAAGTTAAAAATTTACTAGCGAGTGATTAGTAAAAACTATTCACCGTTTTTCTATAAAAAAATATGAGAGTAGCAGGTGTAAATGTACCGGATGGAAAAAGAGCAGATATAGCACTTACCTATATTTATGGAGTAGGTCGTTCAAACGTGAAAAAAATTTTAGTAAAAGCTAAAATTGACCCTGAGCGAAGAATAAACACTTTATCTGAGGAAGAGTTAACTCAAATCCAGAAAGCGCTTGATTCAATTAAAATTGAAGGAGATCTAAGGGGGGAAATATTTGAGGATATTAAACGTCTTAAAAACATAAGTTCTTATAGAGGACTAAGACACGCAAGAAATCTTCCAGCACGAGGTCAAAGAACTCGTTCTAACGCCCGCACAAAACGTGGAAAGAGAGTTACTATTGGAGCGATTAAAAAAGAGGTTGCAGAAAAAATGGGAATTAACAAGTAGGATTGAGCAATAAATAATATGGCAAAAGTACAAGCAAAAACAACAAAAACAAAAAAGAAAAAAATGGTGACAACATCATTAGGGCGCGTATATGTGAGTACCACGTTTAATAACACAATTGTTACTGTAACAAATGAAAAAGGCGATGCACTCTCATGGAGTTCATCTGGAAACATGGGTTACAAGGGGACAAGAAAATCTACTCCTTTTGCAGCGACTCAAGCAGTTGATGAGGCATTAAAACGAGCAAGAGAAGCCGGCCTTCAATCAGTTGAGGTATACATTAAAGGTCCTGGTGTTGGGCGTGATGCAGCTCTTCGTGCAGTTAGAAATTCTGGTCTTACAATATCAATGATAGCAGACGTAACACCTATTCCACACAATGGAGTAAGGGCAAAGAAAAAAAGAAGAGTTTAGAAAATTATTATTAAATATTTATTATGGCAAGATATACAGGACCAAAACATAGACTAGCAAGACTTGAGGGTGTAAATATTCTTGAGAAAACATCTAACTCGCTTGAGCGTAGACTAAATATTATTCCTGGAATTCATGGGAAAAAAGGGAGAAGAAAAACATCAGAGTACGGGCTACAGTTAAGGGAAAAGCAAAAACTTAAGAAAATATATGGTCTTTTGGAAAAACAGTTTAGAAATTACGTTGACCTTGCACAGAGTAAGAAGGCTAATACGGAAGATGCTTTGGTTCAACTTCTTGAGACAAGATTAGATAATGTTGTTTATCGTTTGGGTTTTGCTAAATCTAGAAATCAGGCTCGCCAGATGGTTTCACATAAGCATGTATTTGTAAATGGAAAAAAAGTAAATATCCCTTCATACAGAGTTAAAGAAGGAGATGCTATTACTTTCTCAGCCAAAATGATTAAGCCTGCGGAAGAGGAAATGCGAGCAGTTTTACCATTTGTAGAAAGAGAAGCAGATTCAGGTAAGCTTGCGAGGCTTCCTGAGAGCAAAGATGTGCCAAATCCAGTAGACTATCAATTGGTTATTGAATTTTACTCTAGATAGTAGTACAATAACGATTATAGAAGCCTAGCGTATGGGTTATTGCTCATATTGTGTAGGCTTTAATTCTGTCAATTTGGAGTTATTAATATGATCAGTCCTAAATTTAAAGTTGTTGAAGAGAGTACGCAAGAGAATTATACAAGATTTGTTTTTGAGCCACTTGAACCTGGTTTTGGAAACACATTAGGAGTTGCCCTTCGTCGTGTCCTATTGACCGGTATTGAAGGATCCGCAGTAACCTCAGTAAAAATTAATGGTGTAAAACACATGTTCTCTACACTTCCTGGATTAAAAGAAGATATTATTGAGCTTATACTCAATATTAAAATGTTGAGGGTTAAAATGGCTGAGAGTAAAAAGGAAGCTAAATTAACACTTGAAGTAACAGGACCAGGAGATGTTACTGCATCAAGCATAGAAGTAGCAGATGGTATAGAAATTGTAAATGCTGATCATTATTTGGGTTCTCTTTCTGATAAAAAATCAAAACTAGAAATGGAAATGACAGTTGAACGTGGTCTTGGATACTCACTCGCTGAAGAAAGAAAAATATCTACAATTGGAGTAATCCCAATTGATGCGATTTTTTCACCAGTTGTAAGAGTAAACTATAAAGTAGAGCAAACACGCGTAGGGCGTCAAACAAATTATGATAAGCTCGTGCTAGATGTATGGACTGATGGAACAATTGTTGCTTCAGTTGTCTTAGAGCAGGCTGCTCGTATTTTAGTTTCTTACTTTATGAGAGTATACGAACAAGATGAAGATGTTGTAGCTGAACAAATCATATCCTCACCTAAATTATCAGATGACGTAGCAAGAATGACAGTTGATGAGTTAGATTTACCTACTAGAATATATAATTCACTAAGAAATGCAGGCATAGAAACAGTTGGTCAACTTTTAACAACTCCTAAAAAAGAATTGATGAATTATAGAAACCTTGGGGCAAAATCACTCTCCGTTATTGATGAAAGCCTTAAGGAAAAAGGAATTGATTTCAACATCTAAGGTTCTGCTTTAAAAATTTCGGTTTGATACATATTAATGCGTCTTAACCGACGCTTTTTTTATAAAAAATGAGAAAAAGAGTATTTGGTAAAAAATTAAAAAGAACGACAAATCAAAGAAAAGCTCTCTTTAGATCGCTTACTCAAGCGCTTGTTTTGCATGGTAGAATAAAAACAACAGAAGCTAAGGCAAAATCAATAAAAGGAGAAATTGAAAAACTGATAACTTACGCAAAAAATAATAAAGAAAATGCGTATAATCATTTACAGCATCACGTAC
This sequence comes from Candidatus Levyibacteriota bacterium, assembly GCA_018062815.1. Classification (GTDB taxonomy): domain Bacteria; phylum Patescibacteriota; class Microgenomatia; order Levybacterales; family GWA1-39-11; genus JAGORM01. The sequence continues at coordinate 203,272 of JAGORM010000001.1, forward strand.
ACCCAAAAACGGCCGAAGGAATTATAACAATAGCACCGGTATTTGAGAATAGACCTGGAGGATACACAAGAATTATAAGAATCGGGGGAAGAAAAAAGGATAACGCAGCAATGGTTTTATTGGAATTTGTAGAAAAGACGCAATCTGTTGTTATGCCTTCAAAGAAAACTGAAAAAAAACCAGTTGAAGAAGATACAAAAAAAGAAGATATAAAAATAAAGAAAGGAAAAGATGCAAAACCTAACAAAACCAACAAAAAGTAAAGAAATAATTCGTTCATGGCATCTTGTGGATGCGAATGGTGCAATATTAGGCAGAACAGCCACAATGATTGCGGAGTCCCTTATGGGTAAAGGAAAGTCATATTTTGCAAAAAATATGGATTGTGGAGATTATGTTGTGGTGATAAACGCAGCAACTGTTAAGGTTACTGGTAGTAAGGAAAAAAATAAAATATACACGAGATACTCAGGTTATCCAGGCGGGTTACACTCAAAGCGTTTGGAAGAAGTAAGAGAGTCTAAGCCAACTGAAATTATAAGACATGCAGTTTCAGGAATGCTTCCAAAGAACAAATTAAGAGCACAAATGTTGAAGCGACTCTATATATATAAGGACACAGAACATCCATATGAGGATAAATTAAAAGGTAAAAATAAAAATGGATAAAGTAGGAACAAAAACAAAATCATCAAAAAATTATACAAATGCGGTTGGTAGACGCAGAGAGGCTGTTGCACGTGTAAGAATTTACACTGCAGGGGGAAAGATTGAGGTTTTTGGCGAAGAGAGAGAAAGAGGAGACATAATAATAAATAAAAAGCCCGTTATGGAATACTTCTCTTTTGCATCTTCAGCGTCTAAATATAAAAAATTATTGGGCGATGCAGGTGTAGACGGAAAGTATATAATTTCCGCAAGAATTACCGGAGGAGGCCTTAATGGACAATTGGAGGCATTTGTTCATGGTGTAGCACGCGCATTAGATAAAATAGATAAAGAGAAGCATCATAAGATATTGTCAGACAACGGTTATCTTACTCGTGATCCTAGAACTCGTGAACGACGCAAGGTAGGAAACGCTGGAAAAGCACGTCGCAAGAAGCAATCACCAAAGCGTTAAAGATCCATTTTCATTCCCTGTAATATTATTCTACGGCCTTTTTAATAACATCAAAGGAAAACCCTCGAGATTGAAGTAGTCGCATCATTTTTCCTTTGAATTGAGCTTTATCTAGGTGTGCGTAAATTCGTTTTTTTCTTTCGACAAAGGCTTTTGCCGTTAATAAATCATCCTGTGCGTTTTTTGAGACTGTATTTATAATATCCTCACTTATCCCCTTTTGTTTTAGTTCGTATGAAATAAAATACTTGCTTTTTCCTCTATATTTTTGTCTACTGTGTGCAAAACTTTTTCCATAGTCTTCATCATTTAAAAAATTTAATTCTTTAAGTCTTGTAATTGTTTGAGAAACAACACTGATCGTAAAGCCCTTTTTTATCAAATAATCATTTATTTCCTTTATGCTTCTTGCACGTAATGCCAAGTATCGTGTGGCGCTATTAAAGGCATATTGTGGATCTTCCGGATGTTGGTTACTGAAGGGCTTCTTCTTCATTTTCCTCTTTTGTTTCCTCTATTCCTACTTCAATCATAGGTTTTTGTGATTCTGACTTTTTCATTACTTCGTCAACTATCTTTTTTGCAGTATCTTTATGTTCAGTAAGATATGCTTTCGCTGATTCTCGTCCTTGTCCTAGCATTAATTCGCCATACCGTAAGAACGCTCCAGATTTTTGAATTACTCCTGTTTCAATTCCCACGTCTAAAATATTACCCTCACGAGAGATTCCAATACCACCCATTACGTCAAATTCAGCAACTCTAAACGGCGGGGATACTTTATTTTTTACAACTTTAACGCGTGTTCTATTTCCGATTACTTTGTCTCCGTCCTTTAATGTTTCAATTTTTCTGACGTCAAGCCGAATTGATGCGTAAAATTTTAAGGCCATACCTCCGGTGGTTGTTTCAGGGTTGCCAAACATAACTCCAATTTTTTGTCTGAGCTGGTTAGTAAATATGACAATAGTTTTAGATTTTGAAATTGCAGCTGTAAGTTTTCTTAGGGCTTGAGACATAAGCCTTGCCTGCATTCCCATAACTGCGTCTCCCATTTCTCCTTCTATTTCTGCACGAGGAACAAGTGCTGCTACAGAGTCAATTACTATTACGTCTACTCCACCAGACCTAATAAGCTGTTCAGTAATTTCAAGTGCCTGCTCTCCTGTATCTGGTTGAGAGATAATTAGATCCTCTAGTTTTACGCCAATAGTTTGAGCCCATAATGGATCTAGCGCATGTTCAGCATCTATAAATGCTGCAATGCCTCCTATTTTTTGAGCCTCTGCAATAACTGAAAGGCAAAGGGTGGTTTTTCCTGACGCTTCAGGTCCAAATATTTCAATAATGCGTCCACGGGGAAATCCTCCCACACCAAGTGCTAGATCCAGAGCAAGTGCACCTGTTGGAATTACTTCTATTGCCATTTTTCCAGCAGAGTCACCGAATTTCATAATGGATCCTTTTCCGTACTGTCTTTGAATTTGTTCCATTGCCATGTTGATTGCTTGAAGGCGTTGAGAGGAAGATGCGGAAGCGTTTGCTGCAGTAGTTGATAATCCGTTTGTCGTGTTTGCTTTTTGTTTTGCCATATTCTTTTTACTTCTGTTCTTTTCGAGTTTTATTGTAACAACTTTCGTATTAATTTCAACCATACGCACTATATCAAAAAGTAGCAAAATATCCATTCAGGTAAAAATTTGGTAAAATCACTTGTTACGGGATGTAGTATAGTGGTAGTACGCTGCGCTGGGGGTGCAGTAGTCCGCGTTCGATTCGCGGCATCCCGACTAAGAAGCAAGAAACTATAATCTAGAGCAACGTATTCATTAAGGGTTTGATATACTGAAAAAAATGAATCCGCTTATTTTTATTCTTCAAAGCAATATGCAATTAATTTTAAGTATTCATATTGTGGGTGTAGTAATAGGATTTGGAGGAGCAATAATTACCGATTTACTTTTTTTAAAGTTTGCAAAAGACGGAAAGATTGTAGCAAGCGAATCTATTGTTCTCTCAACAATGTCAAAAATAATTTGGATTGGCATTTTGATAATTGTTATTTCCGGTCTTTTTATTCTGCTTTCAGATATAGAACGGTATACTCATTCGGCAAAATTTTTACTTAAAATGTTAGTAGTATGGATAATAGTTATCAACGGATTGATTTTAAACTTTGTAATAACACCAAAATTACCCAACGTGAACTTTGGGAAAATAAATCCCTCTGAGGACAAGACAAGAAACATTAGAAAATTAGTATATGTAGCCGGTGCAATTTCGGCAACCTCATGGTGGACTGTTTTTATACTCGGGATGTTGCGATTTTCTCCCGCACCATTTTTATTTCTTCTCACCTGTTACATATTAGTCCTGACAAGTGCAGTTATTGGGAGCCTTTTAATAAATAGCTTAATTACAAAAGGTATTATTAGATTTCCTTCTTTGTAGCGTTTAGGAAAAATTTAAATTATAATCGAGCAAGAAATGAATATGAACTTAAAAAGACCAAGAGGATTTCTTCGATTCGGTGGGGGGATCATTTTTATCATTGGGTTACTCGGTATTGCCGGTCTTATGGGTCCAAGTCCAGCTCAAAGTATTTTTCATTCTTATTGGTGGCTTGGCGAAAGAGAGAGTCTTGCGTTCTTTATTGTTGGATTGGCCTTAGTTTTTATATCATTTGCCGCTCCTGCAATTTTGCAGAGATACATAGTAATCATATTCGGAATTTTTGAGATATTAATTGGTCTATATGTTTTTTTTGACAGAAGTATATTTGGAATAAGCCTTGAAAATCCTTCTGATCTTGTGCTGCATTTATTTATTGGTGGGTGGGCACTGTATTCAGTATATGGAAAGAATCAAATGAAAAGATAATTGAATATGAAAAACTTATTAGATAAAAAATGTGTTCCATGTGAAGGCGGATTTCCTCCTTTCACTCCAGAAGAAGCCGATAAATATAAAAAAGAAGTATCATCAGATTGGGAAATTTTAGAAGACGGAAAGAAAATTAGAAGAAAATTTAAATTTAAAGATTTTAAAGAGGCGATGAGATTTGTGAATAAGGTTTCAGTGGTTGCAGAAGAAGAGCAACATCACCCCAACATTGAAATTTTCTATAACATTGTTAATCTTACATTATGGACCCATGCAATTGTTGGATTGTCCGAAAACGATTTTATAATGGCTGCAAAAATTGATCAAATCCAATGAAGGCTATTGTTGTGCGTGACAAAGATAAATTAAGGATTCTTGCGACTGATAGTCTGCAATACCTCTTTCAAAAAAACCAAGGAAAACCGATTCTTTTCTTGACCTCTGGAGGTTCATCTTTTAGTCTTTTAAAAAATCTTAAAATTTCTCATAAGGATAATATTACCATTGGTGTATTAGATGAGAGATATAGTCTAGATGTTCTAGTAAATAATTTTTCTCAACTAAAGGAAACAAATTTTTTCAAAAAGTATCTTAAGCAGTTTAATGGGGTGATAGACACTACTGTTAAAGAAGGAGAGTCTTTAGAAGACTTTGCGGAAAGAATAAATATAGCTTTTAAGAATTGGAAAAGAAATAATGCTCGGGGTATAGTTGTGGCAACTATTGGAATGGGATCTGACGGGCATATTTCTGGAATCATGCCATTTCCGGAAAATGAAGTGGTATATGAAGGCTTATTTAATAATCCAAGAAATTGGGTTGTAGGATATGATGCTGGGAATAAAAATCAATACAGGCATAGAGCAACAACAACCTTGCCTTTTTTAAGAAATGAAGTTGATTTTGCAATTTTCTATGTTACAGGTGAAGAAAAAAAACAGGCACTAGGTGTGTTTCTTGCTGATGATAGGAAGACAGATGATGTTCCCGCTCGGGTAATTCACCAAATGAAAGATGTTATTCTTTTTACAGATATAGAAATAGTGTAAGTTCTACTTTCTTTGAATGACTTTTTTTACTGCAGATACAATATCAGGAGTATCCATATTGTATTTTTTTAATAGCTCATCAGGTTTTCCTGATTCACCAAAAACATCTTGAAGTCCTATTCTTTCAAGGGGTGTAGGGAGTTGTTCTGAAAATACCTCAGAGAGTAACCCACCCAAGCCGCCAGTTACTTGATGATCTTCAACTGATACGGCAGCTCGGGTTTTTTTGACAGATTCTATAACAAACTTTGTGTCAAGAGGTTTTATGGATGCAATATTTAACACTTCCGTATTAATTCCCTCTTCCTCTAATTGTTTTGCAGCAAGAAGAGCATGGTAGAGCATGTATCCGGTTGCAAATATAGTAGCTTGTGGATTTTCCCCTATCCAGTAAGCGTAGGCCTTACCTTCCTCAAATGGTGTCTCAGAAGTTGTTATTATAGGGGTCTTATCGCGCGTGAAACGTATATACACAGGTCCAATGACGCTTCCTGCAAGGATTGTAGCACGTTCACCCTCTAATGCGTCACAGGGCACTAAAACGCGGATATTTGGCCATACACGGGTAATTGCTATGTCTTCAGTTGCCTGGTGTGTTGCTCCATCAGGTCCAGTCATTATGCCTGCGTGATGACCGGCTATTTTTGCATTGGCGTTATTGTACACAATAGTTGTTCTGATTTGCTCCCAGTTTCTTCCAGGTGAGAAAGTAGCATATGAGGAAATGAATGGAATTTTTCCGCTTACGGCTAGTCCTGCAGCTATCGTTGCCATATTTTGTTCTGCTACTCCAACTTCAAAATAGCGACTACTATATTTTTTTGCAAATGCCTCTACTTTAGTTGATTCCGTGAGATCTGCGCATAATGCGACTACGTTTGGATTTGTATCACCCAGTTTTATGAGTCCTGTCCCATATCCTGTGCGTGTTGCATCCTTTTCAACATTTTCATCAAATAATTTTGGATTTAATTTTAAGACAGGATTTAACATTTTAGTCGTTTTATTAGGTTAATTTTACCTTTTCTTTCAGTTCTTGCAGTAAAGTATTCAACTCACCTACTGCTTTAGCCGCTTCTTCTTTATTGGGTGCTTTGCCATGCCATAGATAATCATTTTCCATAAATGATACGTTTTTACCTGGAATTGTATGGGCTATTATACAGGTGGGTTTTCCACGAATCTTTTTGGCACCTTGAACTGCTTGGATAAATCCTTCTATGTCATGACCGTCTGTTTCATATACATTCCAGTTGAAGGATTCGTATTTCAGTCGTAAAACTTCAAGAGGCACAATTTTTTCTGTCAACCCATCTATTTGAATCATATTTCTGTCAATTATGACAGTGAGGTTATCCAGTTCATATTTAGGCGCAAGCATTACTGCTTCCCATGTGTTGCCCTCTTGGTGTTCGCCGTCTGATGTAAGACAGTATACATGCCAATCTTTTTTATCCATTTTTGCAGCTAACGCCATACCTATTGCTTGCGATATTCCCTCTCCCAGTGGACCTGATGTGTTTTCTACTCCCGGAGTAACTCCTCTATGAGGATGACCCTGGAGAGGGGAATTAATTTTTCGAAGTGTATCAAGCCAATCAAGTGGGAAATATCCTGCTTTTGCAAGTGAAGCGTATAGTACTGGACATATATGTCCATTTGACAGGACTAGTCTATCCCGATCTTCCCATTGTGGTTTTTTAGGATCTTTCTTTAAGATGTGAAAATACATGCATGTGAAGATATCAGACATTCCAAGTGATCCTCCCGGATGACCTGAGCCTGCTTTCTCAAGCATTTGTATAATCAGTATCTGAATCTCAGTTGAAATAATTCGTAAGTTATAAATTTCTTGTTGTGTAGGAAGAGTGATCATATTAAATATTGTTTAAGAATAAGTACAATAAGACATCTTAATACTTATATACGATAAATAAATCTGAAACGTTACTGGGTAGGCGTCCTGTTTCTATCCCATCTCCAATTTTTTCAAAAAAAGATAAACTATCGTTTTTTTGAAGAGTCGTATTGATATCTAACTGTAATTCTTCTGCACGTTCTTGGGTCGTGATATCTCCAATCGCTCCAGCAAATTTACTGTTATCCCAACCGTCTGAATCAAAAGAACACAAAATTGTATTATCTGGAATATCAGCAAGCGTACCCAAGACTACTTCTTGATTTCTTCCGCCCGTTCCTTCTCCCGTAACATGCACTGTGGTTTCTCCGCCTGCAAGTAGTATGCTTTTGGGTTTTGTAAGTTCAATAAGTGTTTTGCCTGCTGTTTTTGCTTCATGTTCAAACTTGTCGCTATAGATGTCTGCATCAATTTGAAATATATGTGCTTTGTCTTGCATGGCTGATAATGCGCTATTGTTTGAGAGCATTATGATATTTGTAACGTTTTGAAATATAGATTTATCCTTTGGGGTTTCAAGAAGCGCTTCTGTAACAAACGGTAAAATTTTTTGCAAATTATATCTCTCAATTATTGCTTTCGCGTCATTAACTGTTCCCTCGTCAAGCGTAGTGGGACCAGAAGCTATTACTGATAAGTCGTTTCCTGGAACATCAGAAAAAATAAGACTTGCAACTCTGGACGGAAAAAGTGCTTTTGCGAGTCCTCCTCCTTTAACCTCGGATAAGTGCTTTCGGACAGTATTCATTTCAGATATTGTTGCGCCAGATTTGAGAAGTTCTTTGTTCACTTCTATTTTTTGATCAAGCGACATTTTATTTGGAGCCACAAGCATTGCAGAGCCTCCCCCGCAGATAACTACAAGAACTAAATCACTTTCAGTTAGTTGAAGTGTTGCCAAGCGTTTTAGTAAGGCTTGTGTAAACGCAGCATTGATAGTAGAAGGAAGCGGATGGGATCCATTTGTGAAATGAATTTTTTTAAACTGTTCAGCGTTCGTATCTATTACATGTCCTTCTGTGAGTTTTTCGCCTAGTTTTTCTTCAATAATTTTTGCAATACCTGCAGAACCTTTTCCAAAGCCAATCAGAAAAACTCTTTGAAAGCGCGATAAATCAAATGATTGATCTGAAACAGTTAGAATGCTTTCTGCTAATTTAAAATTGTTGTTCATTACATGTTCAGGTTGGATAGATGTAAGCGCTGCTTCAACAAGCTCTAATACTACTTTTCTTTCTCTTGATGATGAAAGCGTGGATAGATTCTTAATAAAAGCCATATGTCTAGTATCTAGTATTTTTTATCTAGTATCAAGTACGTCTGGCGTTGATTTGTTATTTTTTAGCTTTACCGTGTTTCCACTGAGTAGATTTTAGGAAGGTAGAATACACATCATCATCAATGTCTATGTTTAATGCTGATAGTTCCGCGTCAGTTGGATTGTTTTCTTGAAAAACAACAAACGGAATATCAGAAATCACGCTAAGCGGTGTTTGTTCTATCGTTTCTCCCATAAGTACAACTGCAGCCGAAGCAAGTCCGTCCATAATATTTACCTTTGTCATTTTAAACTCCCGGCCAAAAAGATCTTTTGTGCCAATGTGATCATTTACTGCCTGAAAACCACTGTGGGCTAGTCCGATTCCGGTTACTCCCCACCTAAGTGGAGTAGTCTTACTATCTGTGATAAGAACTCCTAGGTTTTTAATTTTGTGCTTGTCTTTTAAGTATGTGCGGATTTTATTTGCACTTTCTTGTGCATTTTTTGGCCAGAATACAAAGTACCCATTTGTATTTGATTCATCAATCCCCGCTGTTGCGGCTAAGATGTTATTCTTAATAGTAATATATACGCCATATTTATTTTCCTCTTTTGGAATATATAAATCTGCTTCTTGTGCTACCAATTCATCTTTTGTTGAGTCAGTTTCGGCAACCATATTTCCTTCACAGATTGCAATTATTTTTGAGGTTATAACAACAATAGAATTTTCCTCAAGTGAGGGTAAATACTGATCTAATATGGGTAAGATATCAGTATCTGCCCCGGTTATTTTGTGGGTTTTAAATGATTGAATGACCATGTGGCTAATTTTATCATAATTTTCTATGTATCCGACAAGAATACAAATCATTAGTTTTTATGACATGTTTGCAAAACAGATAGGTTTTTAGATATAATATGTGGTAGACACGATGGTGATGAGTAATTATGGTACGCACACACGCAATCATATCACCCTCTTTAAAGCTTATTTAAAAGCTTTTTCTTCGTGTAATTAAATTTATGGCAGCGCAAAAAACACTAGACCAATTACGTCAGGAATATATTGAGAAGCTTGAGAAGGTTTCAGGTATTTCTAGGGATTCTGCAAGGAAAGAACTACTTGCCGAGGCAGAGCATGATTCCTCAGAACAGCTTGCTAAGATAATTCGTGAGACAGAAGATCAAGCAAAACTCACCGCAAATCATAAGGTTCAAGAAATTTTAGTTGATGCCATGCGTCATGGTGCACTTAATTACATTGCTGAATATACAGTTTCAACCATAAGGGTAGAATCAGAAGATGTAAAAGGTAGGATAATTGGAAAAGAAGGAAGGAACATACGTTCATTTGAAAATGTTACAGGTGTAGATGTTGATTTAGATGAGGAAGGAATTATCAGGCTTTCCTCCTTTGATCCGGTTAGACGTGAAATAGCAAGACGTTCACTTGAGGTTTTAATTAAAGATACAAGGATTCAACCAGTAAGAATTGAGGAAGTTGTAACAGAGACAAAAAAAGAAGTAGATGCGATTTTGTTTGAAGAGGGAGAAAAGCTTGCTCATGAAGTAGGAGTGTATAATCTTCAGCCTGACTTGTTGTCTATGTTGGGAAGGTTTAAATTCCGTACATCTTTTGGGCAAAATTTAGTGGTTCATACACTAGAGGAGACAAAAATTGGGATACAAATTGCATCAGAAATCGGAGCAAATGTTGATATAGTGCGTTTAGGATGTCTATTTCATGACATTGGAAAGATTGTAAATGACAAAGAAGGCAGCCACGTAGCATTAGGAGTTGAGCTATTGCAAAAATACAAAATTTCAAAAGAAGTTATTAATTGCGTGGCAGAACACCATGAAGATAAGCCATTTTCATCAGTAGAATCAGTTATTGTACATATTGCAGATTCTATTTCTGGTGCTAGGCCTGGCGCAAGACATGAGGATGTGCAGGACTATGTAAAGCGCATTCGTGACATGGAGGATATAGCAAAAAAGTTTGATGGAGTAGATGACGCTTATGCTTTTGAGGCAGGACGTGAGCTTAGAGTTATTATTAATCCAGGAAAACTAGATGACATTGAAACTACAATAATTGCAAAAAAAATTAAAGAAGAAATTGACAGTAAGTTAATTGTTCCTGGAGTAGTCAGAGTTACAGCTATTCGCGAGTTTCGCTCAACAGAACCAAAAGAATAATAATATCTCCTAGTATTTTCCCCCTTGAATTAAGTTGGAATTTGATCTATATATAATTATAGGCTATAATCCTTATATGCATGAGGTAAGACCTTCTACAAAGGCGTTAGGTTCGAGTTATTTTGCTGAATTTAGGCGAGGAGTCATGCACCCCAAAAAAAATGAGGCCAGATCTCTTAATCTTCTAGCTCACTTCAAAGAACCACTATTGCCGGCGTCATTAGATCGATTTAATAAGCTGACTATTGAAGAGCAAAGAATATATATTGCTGCAATGGGTGGAGTTGAAAGAATGAAATCCATAAGAGAACAAGGTTTTCCTATCCCCAGAGACTTTAAGGAGACAAATCTTGATCATGTCCAAGATGCTTTAGGGATTGCACGCGAATACTATGAAAAGTTTCCCAGACTAAGTGAATTTATTGAATTTCCCGTTGTGCAAGACGATTTGATAGTGCATGATATTGCTGAGTCAAACATTGCGATAGATGATAGAACGCCTGTAAATAGAACTGCGCAAGATGAAAAAGCAAAAAGACTTGAACCGTATGCTGGGATAAGGTTTCTTCGAAGAATTTCTGATCCGGAACAGAGAGAGTATTGGAAGGATATTTATGTAAAACATAATTTAAAAGACCCAAATAATCTAAATGTTCAGATGGCAGTCTTTATTGATAAAGCTCAAGGAACAACAAGGGCTGCAGAAATTGCTTTTAATACACATAACGTATCGGACGAGGCGACTTTTATTAAAATGAGACTACATTTATGGGAAACAATTCCTAGAATGATGGAGCCAGCAATGAACTTATTGATTGGATTGCCTACTCAAGAATCACGAGAAGATATGAGAAAAATAGTTATGCATGAATTAGGATTCTTAGAAAGGTATGGACCAAAGGATATCGTAAGAACGATTAAAAAAGGATTTGCTGCATGAAAAAAAATAACTGGTTTGTTATAACAGGCGGTCCTTCTTCTGGTAAGTCTACAACTATAAGACTTCTTTCTAGAAAAGGTTATGTTACTACACAGGAAATAGCAAGAGAGTTTATTGAATCTCAATTTAAATTAGGGTTAAGTATGACGGAGATAAGAAAAGATCAGCTTGGTTTTCAGATGCAAATTTTGGCATTGCAAATGAAATTAGAGGAGGGTTTAGCTTCAGGACAAATTACATTCCTAGATCGATCCATTCCTGATATTATGGCATACTTAATTTTCAGAACATGTCCCATCCCCGATGCTTATGTAAAAATATATGAAGCATCCAAGCATAACTATAAAAAAGTTTTTATATTAGACAGCTTATCATTTGAAGAAGACCCTGTTAGGGTGGAAAACGCAAAAGAAGCAGAGGAAATACGTTTGTTGCTTGAAAAAAGCTATAAAGACTTAGGAATAGATATTGTAAAAGTTCCTGTAATGGGAGAAGAGAAACGAGTAAGTTTTATACTTGAGCACGTTAACTAAATAACTTACCTTGTAAGTCTAGTTATATTTTCAGGAATTGTTGATAAATTTGGAGATAGACCATTTTTTCCCATCTTGCTATCAATTTCCTCTCTTGTTGAAAGAAAAATATTAAGCCCTAGATTAAGATACTTTTCAGGTATGTAGCTTTCTGATCCAGGGATAGTTGTAGCTACAGTTACCTTTAATGGTGATGGTTTTTCATCTGGTGCATGGAAGTCACCATTCCTCATTCCTTGCCATAGCAAAGGAAGTCCTTTTTCTCGTCCATCAAGCATAGCACCTGCAAAATCATCTGCAGTACCGATAAAAACCTCATCTGGTTTATGAGTTAAAATTCTTCCCGTACACATTATGCATGGCTCAAGACTTGTGAATAGTTTTTTTTCTTCCATTTCATGTGGAGCTTGTCTTATTTTTAGAACCCTGTCCTTGTAGGTATCTTCTCCTCGAGCTAAGCTTTCTACTGCGTTTATTGTATCCTGTTCTGCATGAAGAACTGTATTTTTTCTGCTGAGTATTCCATTTCTTCCTCCTATCACATATTCAGTTCCATTTACCCTATAAACATATATAGCTCCAACTCCGTAATTACCCTCTGAGTTTGCAATTAAAGCTTGTTCGTTTGCAAGAGCAAGGTATTCTTGTGCGGAATAGGACTTAGCTTCTTCTTTCATTTTTTCAGTTTCTTGACGGAAGCGTGAAATAGTTAAAGAAAAGTCAGATGTTAAAGGTATTTCATGTGTCATAACATTTACTATAACATACTATCGGTTGTTAAACAAGAAAAATAGAGTTCATACTTGACTTTGGTTTTTTAAGGTTGTACTGTTAAATCAATGCAATTTTATACTTTTGAATCTTCAAAAACTTCAATAAGTGCAATTCTTCATATCCAATCGACTTTTTCTACTAAAGTGAGGTTTTCATACAGCCTCCAGACGGGAGACTTAAACTTTTTCCATCATTACATTTCCATAAGAGGAAAAAAGATTGGGGGTGAAATCTGATGTCTGTTACAAAAAAAGAGTTAATAGAAGTTGTTGCAAAAAAAGCAAACTTAACAAACAAAGCCTCAAAAGAAGCAATTCGAGTATTTTTAAATTCTATACGTGATTCTTTGAAACGGAATGAGAAGGTTGTTATTTCCGGTTTTGGTACATTTTCTCTAAGAACCAGAAAGCAAAAAAAAGGAAGAAACCCAAAAACTGGTGAACCTATGATGATTGCTGCTCGCCGTGCGCCGGGATTTACTCCTGGGAAAAGCCTTAAAAAGGCTGTAAGGTAATTTGTTCTAGGAAACGAGTAAGCCAGATTCTGTTTTAGACTATATCTCTCTCGATTCGATATTAAGTCGAATACGGTAGCCTATTTAGGCTACTGCCTTCAATCTTTGGCACTAAACAATGCGTTTAAACGTGCCGTTCGGAAGTTGCAGCAGGTAGGATTGCCCGTTTCACTCTCGCTCGTCTCTGTTGCTCTCAAATCTTGTCAGTTCAAGATTTGTTTTAAACCCGTAATGCGAGTAAAGGTTTAAACACTAGCTGTTACCAGTCGGAAGTTACCTTCCGTCCCCTGCATTGTTGCTGTCTGGACTTTCCTCTCCGATACCTATCTATTATAATAAGTCTCGGAGTAATAGTCCTGTTTCCTAGAACAGCCTATATTATATCATATCTTATCCGTTACAAAGTAGTTTATATTCGCAATTTACACATAATACATTCTTGCTGCACTGAAAACTACTCTCTTCTATTTCCTTTATATCCTCAAGCAGATTATTTTCAAATTCTTCTAAGTCATTCTTCTTAAATGTCATTGATTTTTTTGTGTTACCCTCCAAAAAATGAAGCGTTAGCTTAATTTCTTCAGGTTTTTTATCAAGTATTGGGTCTTTTACGCGGGTTGCAGCAAGTGCATACATTGCCAACTGAAGTTTGTGTGATTTTTCAGCTTTTGGATTATCCTCGCCGGTTTTGTAATCAATTATTTCTATCCCGCTTTCAGTCTTGTCAATTCTGTCTATCTTTCCAAACATCTTAACACCATTTTTCAATGTAAAATTGAATGGCATTTCCAAAGCTAAGGGTACTATGGGAGGATTACATTCATTTAGGTAAAATTCATTTAGTAGTGTTTGTCCCTGCGCAAAGCGTTCTTTTTCATATGCCTTGCTGTCATACCCATCTGATTGCCATTCACGTTTTAGTAGATCGCCTAGTTCTTGAGCCGAGAGTATGTTTCCGTTTTGCACCTCTTTATAGAAGTTATACAAAGTATTATGTATTGAAATACCGAAGCTCTGCACAGCGGCTGGAGGAGTAGGTAAACCTAGAATAACCTTTGCTTTATAATGAAGCGGGCAAATATCAAACATTTGGAGGTTTGAGTAAGTAAGATAAGTTACTTTATATGGATTTTTGACTTCTATTTTTTCAGGCTTTTTTTCATACACTGATAAAACTTCATTCAGTGAGAGCTGTTGGATATGTTTTGAGATTTGCTCTTTTTTTGCAAGATTAGGTAGCGCTTCATAAACAAAGGGAGAGATTTTTTTTGCGCGTTTCCCAGTTCCATAGTAATCTGCTGCCGTGAGATAAAGACGCTTACGCGCTCTCGTCATTCCGACATAAAACAACCTTCTCTCCTCTTGTAGGTGAAGGTCTTTCTCATCTATTATTTTCTCCTTAATAATTTCTTGAGGCAGTGGAATTTTTTCAGTTCTTTCACGGGAGGGGAATCTGTCATTTACGAGATTGACCATAAAAACAGTATCAAACTCTAATCCTTTCGAAGAGTGGACTGTGAGGATGTTAACGGCATTTAAATCTCTGACATCAACATCTGCTGCTGTAGGGCTATCCCCCATGGTAAGCATGAGTGAAAGCCAGTCTACTAATGTAAAAATATTGCTATTTGTACGCTCTGACTCAAAATTTTTAATTCTATCAAAAAATTTTGCAATATTTTGAACCCGTCGTTCTTCTTTGACAGAATTTGTTATGGATAGTGTTTCAAATAATCCACTATCAACTAAAAAATAATAAAGTACTTGCCCTGCAGTATCTTTCTTTGCCATATCTAAATGACGTAAAACCATCTGTCTAAAAGAATTTAATTTTGCTTGAGTTTCCGGTTTTAGAAATGTCTGATTTAAATCATTAAGAGACTCAAAGAGTGTTAGGTTTTTCTTTTTTGCAAAATTTAATAAATAATTAAGCTCTATGGTAGGAAGTTTAAAAATATCCATTGAAAATACCCTAAAAAGAGAAACAGAATCAGAAAGATTCGTAAGAAACACAAGATATGCGATGAGATCTTTTATTTCATCCTGCTGAAATAAATGTCCTGGACCCAGGAATTGATATGGAATTTTGTGCCTCTGCAGAGCAGTTGTTATGATCTGAGCATGATTGTTTGCTCTTACAAGGATTGCGATATCCTTATAAGATACATTCCGACTAAGTTCAATTATTTTACGGGCGATAGTATCTGCTTCATCTTCTGACCTGACCTCATGAATAAGTTCAATAGATGATTTTTTTGTGGGTTTAGTGTGAGATTTAAGTTTTTTATCAATCTTTTCAACTACCTCAAGTCTATTTGGATTATTATGTTGGATAAGTGCATATGCAGAATCTAAAATTATTTGAGTCGAGCGATAGTTGTCAATAAGACTTATAACTGATGCTTTAGGGAAGGTTTTTTTAAATTGAAGGACATTGCTTACGGCCGCACCTCTAAATCTATAGATTGATTGGTCGTCATCTGCGACAACTGTAATATTGTGTTCTTTTCCTGCAAGCAATATGGCTAGTTCATTTTGTGCATAGTTTGTGTCTTGGAACTCATCAACTAAAATAAATTTAAACTGGGATTGGTAGCGTTCTAAAATATGAGGTCTTTGTCTAAATAAGAGTAAGGTGTTTGAAATAAGATCTGAAAAATCCATAACTGAATTTTCAATTTTTAGCTGTTCATATGCTCTATATGCATTTGCAAGTTCTTTGTATTGTGCAATTTCATCATTTTGTTCCTTACTGTTTTCTCTTTGTTCCTGAACCCATTTTATATAATTTTCAGGTGCTATATCTTCATCCTTAAGTCTTGCAAAGTGTGTGAGTAGAGCGTCTAAAAATTTCGTAGGATTTCCCAATGGTCTGAAGGTTTTAAGCCCTAAGTTAAAGATATTTTGCCTTAATAAAAGAATTGCTTCAGACTCAGAGAGGAGTTTATAGTTTGGATCAAGCCCAATAGTATGTGCGTCATCTCTGAGGATCCTATCACAAAAGGAGTGGAATGTGTGAATCCATAGATTTGTATACCCATAAGGAAGCAAGATGTCTACTCTCTCTTGCATTTCGTGGGCAGCTTTTTCAGTAAATGTTAGTGCTAGAATTTGAGATGAAGGGATGTTTACTTCGGTGATAAGGTGTTTTATTCTCTCAGTAATAACCGTAGTTTTCCCTGTTCCTGCTCCTGCAATAATGAGAAGGGGACCTTTGCTGTACTTTACTGCCTGTTCTTGTTTGGGGTTTAATATATTGCTCATGTTTTAAGCTACGTCTTCAAGCTTATAAATCTTGAGAAGTGTTTCTTTTTTGTGAATAATCGTGTTTTTTTGTCGTGTGTTAAGCTTCTTGTCCATGCGTTTTTATTATACGATTTTTTATGAGTAGACCATTGTAGCACAGCATAGATATTTTGAGTATATGAATGCAGGTATGCTATACTCTTAAAATTCTATGCACGCTACCTCATTTAAAGCTTCGCTTGTAAAAAAAGAAAAAAATGGCGGAAATGCATGGAATTTTTATTTTACAAAACCTGACATCATGCAACAGGCAGGACAGGAAGATTCGGGTATTGCAAAAAAATCTAAAAAATTTACCTATCTTCCAGGTCAATATATAAAAATTAATCTTGACATCAAAGATCCAGACATAAGAGGGGTAAGTAGATATTTCACATTATCTAGCAGTCCTAAGGACCAGTATTTGATGGTGACTACCCGTATTATAAAATCTACTTTTAAAGAGTCTCTAGGCAGCCTTGTATTAGGGCAGAAAGTTCAGATGAGGGGTCCCTGGGGAGACTTTGTTTTAGACAAAAAAGAAACACTTCCGCTTGTGTTTATTGCAGGAGGAATAGGAATAACTCCATTCCGTTCTATGTTGAGACATCTTTTAAAAGAAGAACATAAAATTCCAAGTATAAAATTATTTGTTTCATATAAAGTAAAACGTGACATTTTATTCAAGAAGGAAATGGATCTTTTGACAGATAAAAAGCGCATACAGGTGATTACAGTCATTTCATCAAAGAATAAGGAGAGGATATCAATAAGATCCTTACAAGAGCATCTTGTTTCTTTAGACAAATATTCGTATTATATTTCAGGTTCTGAAAAAATGGTTTCAGATATGAAAAGAATGTTGATCCATGACGCAAAGATTTCAGATAGAAAGATAAAGACAGATGACTTCCCTGGTTATTGAAAAATGAAGCGTAACACTCAGAAAATACAAAAAACAAATGTTCTATCCTCGTCGGATCTTGAAAGATTTGGCGGTGCTGTAAAGCATATAAGACAGGCTTGGGAGAATATGGCAGATGAAACAGACTTTGAAGAGAGAGAAATGTTTGTAGAAATGGCTTCTAAGATACTTTACTTAAGAGGTAAATTATCAGAACTTGATAAGAGTAATGATATGGTAAATTAATCACCTGGTAATAATTTTTCTTCTTCGTTTTTAATATTTGCAGTTGACTGAATTTTTATACCCAACTTATCAAATCCGGTAGTAACGTGTGCCATGGTGTTGTAGGAATTTGTAATGTGTTTGCTAAGTATTCCTATAGCTTCGCCTACTTTTTCATAATCTTTTTGCATAGCTCTTACTCCGGAGAGAATCTCTTTTGCCTGCTCCGTTATCTTTTGACCTTCAAAGCTTATAAGAATAGATCTGAGATATGCGTAGAAAGTCATGGGAGACACGGGAAGAACCCGTTTTTGGGATGCATAGTCGTAAAGAGCTGAGTGGTTTACAATCTCATAATATATTGCTTCAGATGGAATATACATAAGAGCATAATCTATTGTTCCTTCTTGCGTCAAAATGTACTTTCCAGAAATCGCATCTATATGTTTTTTTACATCGGATATAAAATCTTTTTCAATCGTTTTTTTCTCAAGGTCTGTTTTAGAGGCTGCCATTTTTCTAAAATTTTCCAAAGGAAATTTTGAGTCTATAGGTATAATTCCCGCCTCAGTTTTAATCGCTGCATCTACAATTACACCGCTTTTAAAGGAATACTGAAGGTGAAAAGAGGATTTCGGAAGCATTTGTGAAAGCAGCTCTCTTAAAACCTGTTCGCCTATGTTTCCTCTGAGTTTTGGGCTTTTAAGTAGGTCTTGCAGGTCGCGCATAGATCGTCCGATTTCTGACATCTCCCCAATATTTTTTTGTACTCCAGAAATAACCTCTGCAGCCTTGTCGAGTCTAGAATTTAACTGTTGAGAGTTATTATCAAGTCGTTTGTCCATAGATTTAAGCCATTCAATTAAGGTTTGGTCAGACTTCTGGTTTGATTTTTTTGAAATGAGGTAAATTACAACTCCAAAACCAATAACTAAAATTGAGGAAATAATGAGCAGATTTGTATCCATGTAGTGCTCTATTTTATCACACAAGGTAAAGTGATATAATCTGCAGCTATGAGTTCAAAAGAAGTGCATGAAGGTTCCATGCAGCCTCGTCCCATAAATCCTATTATGTATAGTGAAACAAAGTTTGAAAAATATATGGACAAACTGAGAACTCTTATGAACCCCGAAGAGGGAGAGGTAGATCATTTTGGTTCAGATGAATATTATGGCATGGTTAAAGATGGAATTATAGGAGTTGGCGTTGGGATTAGGATATCACCAGGTGGTTCATCGCATGTATTCTATCGAGTTGAACCAGACGGTAGACTTTCAAGGGTTTTAGGGGTGGGGGCAGTAACTGCAGAAGAGGCATTTGACCTAGAATTGTTTCCAGGTGAACCATGGAGTATTGAGTCGCCTTTTCTTCAGGGAGACTTTGGAGAGCTTATAGATTCTTAATTTCTTCAGCTACTTTGTAAAGAACAATTCCAAGCGTAACCATTACGTTCAGGCTTGTGTTAATTCCAAACATTGGAAGTTCCACTATGGAATCACACGCATCTAGGGTCTTGGGAGAACAACCATCTGTTTCGTTACCTACTACAAGCGCGATAGGAAGTTTATAATCAAATGAATCAAAAGGTATACTTTTTTCGTGTTGTTCCACTCCTATAATATTTATTCCGCGGACTGTTTTTCTCAAATCTTGTATGGCATCCACAGCAGACGGAGAATAAACCCAAGGTGTCCATTGCCACGTGTTAATTGATGCCTTTTTAATTCGTGAATTAGGCGGTGTTTCTGTTCCTCCGCAGAGATATACCTTGGCTGCCCCTACGGCGTCTGCTAGGCGGAATATGGCGCCAACGTTATATGTGTCAAGAACGTTATCTAAGACAATATAGATTTCCTGTCTTATGATTGAGTTGAGTTGTTCTTGAGTCGGTTCAGTTGTTCTGAGTGTTGCAGGTTTAAGCTTATTCATTTGTCTGTTCTGTTATTCCCACCTCTTTCAGTAATTGTTTTTTTGTCCAGACGGCAAAATCACATTTAGGATAGTGACTGCAGCCAAAAAATGTTCTCCCTTTTTTTGTTTTTTTAACAATAACATCTCCTTTATCTTTTGGGCATTTATATTGCGTTACATCTATTATGGGGGCAGTGTATTTGCAGGTTGGGAAATTGCCGCAGGCATAAAACTTCCCAAAACGTCCACGTCTTATTAAAACAGCTCCGCCATCTAATGGGCAGATTTTGTCTGTTTTTTCATCTAAGTCAATTTTAGTAACTTCAGCATTTTCAGCTTCAGCTAATTGTTTTTCAAGAGGAGCATAAAATTCAGCTATCATTGGTTTCCATGAGGCTTCACCGTTTGCTATTGCGTCTAGTTTATTTTCCATAGCAGCGGTAAAGGGAATGTCATCTATATCAGAAAAGTTTTTCACTAAAAAATCGCTAACCGTGTTTCCGACCAGCGTTGGTATAAATCTATTCTCTTCACGCTCAATATAGAACCTATCTAATATTGTGGAGACAATTGATGCATATGTTGATGGACGACCAATTCCGTTTTTTTCAAGAGTAGAGATGAGGCTTGCGTCATTATATCTAGGAGGAGGAGTCGTTGTGTGTTGGGTTTTTTGTGCACTCAAATATGGCAATATTTCTCCACGACTAAATTCTGGTAAAAACTCTTCGCCATCCTCACGATACCATAATTTTAAATACCCATCAAAAAGTAATACTGATCCAGATTTTTCAAAAACGTGTCCTAAAGATGTTTGAATTGTGATTTTAGTAGACTCAAATAATGCATCAGCCATTTGTGTTGCGATGGCTCGTTTGTATACAAGCTCATAAAGTCGTACCCCATCCCTTCCCAATTCACCTGCGATTTTTTGTTTTACCTCTTCAAAATTTTCTATTCCAGTAGGGCGAATTGCTTCATGTGCTTCTTGGGCAACCTTAGATTTTGTTTTAAATATTCTATTCCCATCGTGTAGGTATTTATCCCCAAATTCTTTTTTAATAAAGCTTCTTGCTTTCGTCAAAAATTGATTGGAAAGATTAAAGGAGTCAGTTCTGTGATATGTGATGTATCCTTCTTCGTATAGTTTTTGAGCCACTTGCATGGTTTTTCTGCTGTTAAATGACAATTTTCTTGCAGCTTCTATTTGCATAGAAGATGTAATAAATGGTGGTAAGGGTGTACGTTTGCTTTGTTTTTTTACTACTTCTGAAACAGTATAAGATTGAGTGGATAGTTCTGTAATTATCTTATTTGCGGTTGGTTCATCTAAAACAGTTTTTGTGTAAGTATATTGACCGTCATATAGGTCAAGTTTTTCATTTTGTTCAATTTTCTTCCCATCAAGAGAAGTTAGCTCAAACTGTACTTCATTTGAATTTGAGTTTTCTTTTCCATTTTTTTTGAGAGTAACGAAAATTTTATAATATTCCTCCGAATTAAATTTTGCAATTTCTCGTTCACGTTCTACAATTAACCTTAAGGCAATAGATTGAACACGACCGGCAGATAAATTTCTTTTAATTTTTTTCCATAAGATTGGCGACACTTTGTAGCCAACAATTCTATCCAAAACCCTGCGTGCTATTTGAGCATCTACTAATTTTTCATCAATTTCCCTGGGGTTATTTAGTGCTTCCTCTATTGCTTCGCGCGTAATTTCATGAAAAACAATTCTTTTAAAGACTGCACCTTTTTTAGCTTCAGGCTTTAGCATTTCTAATAGGTGATAAGAAATTGCTTCACCTTCACGGTCAGGGTCAGTTGCAAGAAGCACGGTATCTGCTTTTTTTACTTTTTTCTTGAGTAGAGTTAGTGTTTTTTGTTTTGCCTTGGGCGTAACATACCTGGGTTCAAAATTGTTTTCAATATCAACCCCAATATCTCCTCTGGGCAAGTCTCTTATGTGGCCGATTGAGGCTTCCACATCATATTTATCCCCGAAAAATCGGGTTAACGTGCGTGCTTTTGTAGGTGATTCGACAAGAACTAGTGTACTCATAATTAGTTATTACTCGACAGGAATTAGTATAACAACTGCGAAAGAGGGATTGTAAAGTATTAATTTAAAATTTGCAAGTCAATCTATTTGTGAGATAGCTTTTTAAGCGTTACTGTTTGTTTTACGCTCATTAGATTTACTTATTCAATTCTGAAGCCTTTTTAATTGATTTGTTAAACTCTTCCATTGTGATGGGGCTAATTGAATACCCATTTTTTTGGTCGGGAGTTATGTTATATTCCAGCTCTGGTTTATTATTAGGGCGAATATTTACTTTCAGTAATGGTTCTCCGTCAACTGCAGTATAGGAGGCGTTCATGAGTTTTTGGGAAGAATTTAAGGGAAGAAGTTTTAGAGCTGTTTCTAGGTATGTTTGAATAGTGGGTGATTTACTGTCTGTTTTAATAATATCAGCCTCACTCAATTTCTCGGGTACAATCTTATATGGTCCGTCTATAGTCATAACACAAATTTCTTTTGTTCTAACAAATAAAGCTCTTGTGTCCTCTGATTCTGTTTTTTCCCCAAATTTGCCTACTATATATTTATCCTTAGGAAATTTTTCTTCAAGGCCGTCCATGATACGCGCATATTCTGACCTAGTACTTCTTATTGGTTCTGGTGTTTTTCCTGGTCTTGGCTCCATTAACGTGATTATAATCTTAAAAAAAAAGAATTCAAGAAGTAATTTTACGCAAAGTAAAGTTCTGGATCAGCGTGAACTTCTTTCCAGGGTTTTTCAGTTGAATTAAGAAGCGCATAAGCTCCTATCATTGCAGCATTATCTGTGCAGTATTTTTTTTCAGGTGAAAAAACTTTGAGAAAAGGTATACGCGCTTTGCCCTGTGATTTAAGATTTTTAATAAGTGTTTGATTCGCTGATACTCCTCCGCCAATTAGTATAGTGGAAGCATTGTATTGTTCGGCCGCATTTAAGGTTTTTTTGGTCAATACGTCTATAGCTGCTTTTTGAGCTGCAAAGCATATTTCATTTTTCATATTTTCGCTTAGTGCATGCAGTTTTGTAAATCGCATTACTTCTGATTTTAAGCCTGAAAAGGAGAAATCAAATGTCTTTTCGCCTAGTAAAGGTGCATGAAAACGTATTTTTGTAGTGCTTCCATTTTTAGCTCGTTGTTCAATCTCAGGTCCTGCAGGGTAGGAAAGGTCTAAAAGTCTCCCTATTTTATCAAGTGCTTCTCCTGCTGCATCATCCCTTGTTCCTCCAAGCCAGGTAAATTCCTTTATGTTTTTAAAGTAGAGTAGGTCGGTATGTCCACCTGAAACGATTAATCCAATAAAAGGATAATCTATAGTTTTTATTTTTTGATTACTATCTGAAAAAAAATTTGACTCGTCAGATACTATAAAGTTTGCAAAAATATGAGCGAGCAAATGATTGACGGGTATAATGGGCTTTTCAAAAATATAGGAAAGTGTTTTTGCAGTCTCTACACCTACAAGAAGCGACCCAATCAACCCAGGGCCATATGTGACTGCAATAGCTTCAACATCTTTTTTTAAAATCTCCTGTGCGTTTTTTGATGACCCATCAGTTTTTTTGTTTGATCCAATTAGCGCTTTCGTTATGACAGGCATTATATATTTTACCTGTTCGCGAGCTGCGTTTTCAGGAATAATTCCTCCTGTCTTTGCGTGTGTTAGCAGTGAGGTGGTAGTAACGTTTGAATGAACGATTATTTCTGATCCCTTTTTTTCAACTACAGCTGCAGATGTTTCATCGCATGAAGATTCAATTGCTAATATTTTCATGAATTTCTGATTTTTTCAACTTTTTATTAAGCTAAATAATTACTTAATATAATAAAGAGTTGGGATTTTTGCGCAATTTTATAGTTAAATCCATCTAGATTTTACTGTACGCCTTTAAAAGTTACGGTGTCACCTTTTTTTATTTTATTTTTTTTAACTTCTCCTGCGTTTATTTCTAGGACTGAGTTTGAGTCTTCTGCCGGTTTATAGATGGGAAGTGTTGTTGCGTCTTGATCTGCGGTTAACACCTTTGCGTTTTCGACAATGTCAACTATTTTGGAATCAGAAATAAACAATATATCAATTGGGAATTTCATATTCTTCATCCAAAACGAAGGTTTTGATTTTTCTTGAAATAGAAACAACATTCCTGAGTCTTTTGATAAATTATTTCTATCAGACAACCCTTTTTGCTTATCAGTTTCTGTTTTGACGACAAGAAGTTTATATGTAGTATCTCCAATTGTCGCTGTCGTGCTGTTGTTTCCGCTGACGCCCCCAAAATTGAGAAGGTTCGTTCCGCGTGTAAGCATAAATAAAATAACAACTATTACTAGTAAACCGTAAAACATTAAAACTTTCTTCATTTTTGTTCTTTCCTTTTTTTGATCAGGTCTGTTGTTGAGTACTGGGGAAGGCGATTGATTACTTCAACTATTTCCCCTTTTACTATTTTTGCTTGTTCCGCCTTTTTATTATAGGCAGGATCCCCTGATGTGACAGCAATTATATCAGGTTCTATTTTTTTTACAAGATCGTAGTACTCTAGGTCTTTTTTAAACTCAGGAAGTAGAAGGATAAAATCTACCTCATCAATCCCACTAAGTTTTTGAGCTCGCTTATTTTGTGTATTAATAGGTCTGTCTTTGCCCTTCCATTTAGTGATTGAAGCATCACTTTCAAGAAGTACCATTATTGAATCACCCTGTTCTCTGGCTTTTTTGAGAAACAGCCTGTGGCCTTTATGAAGAATGTCAAAGCACCCACCCACAAGTACCAATTTACCTCGGGACTTGATTAGACTCAATGCATGCGGGAGTGTATCCTGTGTGATTATTTTATCCATGTGCTATTGGCTAGTTTATATTATCCAATAAAGTTATAAGTTACCCCTCTTTTGTGCCGCGTAGGAATACGGCTTGCCATGGGCGGTATACAGATTTATAACTGTCTGCTATTACAACTTTACCGTTTTTAGTAACTTTTCTTGAAAAAATAACAGTTGCTCCATCTGCCGCAAAATCCACCTGTTTTACTTGTCCGCGTGGAAGAGTAGGATCATCTTGGTATGCCGTTTCAGGAGCTGGTGTTTGACTTGTAACAATGGGCGTACTCATGGATACTTCCCTTCCATCCTTTTTTCCATAAAGGTTAAATGTTAGCCTTAGGTTATCAAGGTCAGTATGGGCAACTATAAGTATATAGTTTTCAGTGTCGTTCTTAAATTTTAAGTCAACAGTGGGATAATATACCGTTGCGTCTAACCCCGGAGGGGAATCCTGCTCATAATATCCAACTCTATATGCATGAGCAACACGATTTGTAATGGGTAGACCGGCATTTAATAATGCTCTAAAAAGGGTAGTTGAAACTTGGCATACCCCTCCGCCGTCTCCCAATACTGTTTTGCCGTTTTGAATAATGTAGGCTTGTTGATATCCTGTGTACTGAGTAACATCACCAAGGTTTTTAACAAATGAAAACTCTTCTCCTGGCGGTACTAACACGCCATTGATTTTTCCAGCAGCAAGAGCTACATTGTGAATTCTGCCTGGAATTGAGTGTGCAAAAAGAGAAGTGCCTTCGCCGATTTCTTCGACAATGCCTAAATTATTTGCTTTTTCTGTAGGGATATTTGGTTTTAGAATTTTAAGTGGAATGGGAAGTGTAACGCTTTTTATTTTTCCACTTATTATTTCGGGAATCTTTTGGTTAATACTTTTTTCTATCGCATCAAAGTCAATAGTGCGTCCGTTAATAGATTCTTTAAATGCGACAACTTTTTTATCCTTGATCTCAAAGAGCGCGTCTTGAGCTGATATATGAATTTCTTTTTCAATTGGTGAAAGCAATTTTGTTGTATTATCCAGGCTGCTTGTGTATGACGGGTTTAGATACGTTCCGTTAAGGTATGAATTAAGAATGTAATAGATATTGCTTACTATATCTTTATTTTTTCCTATACTCTCAGCCTGAGAAACCATAAGTTTTACGTCATACCCTATCCCCAGTTCTTGAGCGGAAACTGTGGCGATTCTGTTGTCTGTACCTTGAAAAGTAATGGTGCTCTTGCCAATGCTTTTATTTTTTTCTTCAAAAATTCTTGCTACCTCATTTGCATTTTTTTCGCCTACATAGGTGTTTCCCAAAAAAATACCAGGAATAACCTTATTTTTATAAGTAACTTTAAAGTAGATTAGAAAGAAAGTAGCTAAGCAAAAACTTGCAAAAAACATTCCAATAATAAACCAAAAAACAGGTGTAATATACTTGCTTTTTTTGTTTTTTTGTTCTTTTTTTGATGAATTTTTCTCTTTCATATGTTTGCAAAATCAATCGTCACTATTATACTATAAAAAGACATGGTTTTTCGTATGCCATTGTTGTAATATGGATCCAAACAATTCAAGCCCACAAACACCACAGCCAGTACAGCCACGACCAGTTTCAGCACCTCAAGCACCTATTGAGCATGAAGAAGGCGGTGGGAAGCGTAAGATACTAAGTATTGTTATTGGAATTTTCGTATTGCTAGCAATCGTTTTGTTAGTTTTCTGGGTAATAATTCCTAAATTTTTTTCTAAAAATGACGATCTCGTAACGCTTACATATTGGGGTTTATGGGAAGATCCTTCAGTTATGAATCAGATAATCGCAGATTTTAACAGGGAATACCCAAATATAAAAGTGGCATATGAGCGACAGGATATTAAAGTACTGGGTAAATATATTGATAGGCTAAAAACCCGTATTGAGAATGGGAATGGTCCTGACATATACAGATTTCATAATAGTTGGCCGTTGGAGTTAAAGGGTGATCTTCTTGCTCTTCCAAAAGATGTAGTTGACTCCCTGGAATTGGAAACACAATATTATGATGTTATTAAAAAGGATCTCAAGATAAACGGTGCTTTTTATGGGGTTCCGCTAGAAATAGATACCTTAGCGCTTTTTTATAATGAAGACTTATTTAAGGCTGCAGATATCGCCCAACCCCCTTCAAGCTGGAATGAGCTAACAGATACTGCTGCAACGCTTACAGTTCCCGATGAGGAGGGAAAGATCAGAACGGCCGGGGTAGCATTGGGTACTTTTGACAATATCTATCATGCGTCAGACATAATATCTTTATTGTTTGTACAAAACGGTGCGGATTTGTATAACTTAGCAGGTCCTACAAAACAAAATTCTATAGATGCCCTGGGAACATATTACACATACTTTGCAAAAGGGGACGAAACGGGTAGAGGGAAGACCTGGGATTCAGGTATGGAAAATTCAAAACTTGCGTTTGCAAACGGTAAGTTGGCTATGTATTTTGGATATTCCTGGGACATATTTGAGATAAAAGGAAAAAATCCAGAATTAAATTTTAAAGTGACACGCGTACCTAATTTACCACCAGACAGAAATCAAACAATTGCTTCATATTGGGTCGAGGGAATTTCTTCAAAAACTAAACATCCGAAAGAAGCTTTTATTTTCTTGAAGTATTTGGGTAAAAAATCAACATTGGAAAAATTATATACCCTTGAGTCAAAGACGCGTCTTTTCGGAGAATTATACCCAAGACGTGATATGAAGTCACTTCTTGCAAAAAATCCGCTTCTGATCCCATTTTTGGAGCAAGCAGACAAGGCAGTTTCTACGCCATTTTCATCTGATACGTACGATGATGCAATGAATTCTGCGCTAAATACTTATTTGGGAAACGCCGTAAATTCCATACTCAACGGAACATCTCCTGAAACCGCGATTGACACTTTAGGTGCAGGAGAAACTCAAGTGTTGCAAAGGTATAATTTTCAATGAAAAAAGAGGCATTTAAATATTCCGTACTAAAGACGCTTTGTTATTCGCAGATATTTTCTTATCCGCTAACAATTCATGAATTATGGAAATATTTAATATTTGACAAAAAAATCTCATATCAGGAATTTTTATTTCGATTTTATCGAATACGTCAGGAATTCCAACTGTTAGGAGAGTACGTCGTGCTTTTTGGGGATAAACAGTTGGTTGTTGAAAGAAATTCACGCACCCATGAATCTAAACGTAAAATGGCAAAAGCACATTGGGTTAGTCAATTCTTGTCTATTATCCCGACAATTAAACTGATCGCAGTATCAGGTAGTCTTTCTATGTTTAATGCAAAGAAAACAGATGATATAGATTTATTTTTTATAACTTCAAAAAATTCTTTGTGGGTTAGTCGCTTTTTAGTTAACGCAGTACTTTTTTTTCTGGGGGAAAAAAGGGGAAGAAAGGAAAGTTATGCAAAGGATAAAATATGTCCCAATATGTTTATCTCAGAAGATTGTTTGACTATAAAAAAGAAAACTATATATACAGCTCATGAAGTAGCACAGATTAAAGTAATTTTTTCAAGAGGAGATATTGTTTCAGATTTCTTTAGGGAAAACAAATGGGTTTTGAAGTTTCTTCCGAATGTATTTGTTCTGGGAAAAAGGAATAAAAAAGAAAACAACACACAGACGGGCATTTTTCTTATTTTTATTGAAAAAATTTTCTATTTTCTTCAGCATCAATATATGAAAAAAAGAATCACTCACGAAACAGTTAAAAAAAATATTGCCGCATTTCATCCTATTCAAAATGACAAGATTGTTCAAATACTTTTTAATTTAAAAGTAAACACACAAATTAATATAATGAAGGATAAGAATAGGCACAAAAAAATCAATCTGCCCCCAGTTTTAAACTGACTATACTCCAGGATATTGACATGCAAAGATGCTTCTTGTATAGTGTCATTTGAACTTATTAATTAATCCCTCCCTCGGCATGCCGGAAGGGGTTTTTTTTAAGCAGAAAACAATATGGATAACAATAATCAAAAGAAAAAAATATTTGTCACAAAGGAAGGTTTAGAAGAGCTTAAGAGAGAGCTTGAGGAGTTAAATAAAGTAAAACGTCCGGAAGTTTTAGAGCGCGTTTCTGCAGCCAGAGCTATGGGGGATCTTGCTGAGAATTCTGAATACACAGCAGCTCGTGAAGACCTATCTCTTATTGATGGAAGAATAGAGGAGTTAGCAGAAATTCTTAAAAGCGTTGAGTTGATTAAGGAGACTGGGAAAGACACTAAAGCTATCCAGCTTGGATCTACCGTTATTGTCTCAATTGGTGGGAAGAAGGAAGAATTTGCTTTAGTTGGTGAATGGGAGGCAGATCCTCATAATAAAAAGATTTCACATGAATCACCACTTGGGAAAGCGCTTATGGGTAAGGCTGTTGGAGAAAAAATAGAAGTTGAAGCACCAGCCGGAACTATTGCTTACACAGTAGTTTCTATCCGCTAATAATCGCAATCGTAAAAATACTGACCGCCTTTATTCGCATATATTTGTTTAATTTTTTCCAAAAATAATTTTTTAGTGTATAATGGTAGGCTATGTCGGCACATCAAGGAGAAAATTCAATAAAAAAAGATATAACTACTTTTGTTACATCCCCTTTTATTCAGGATTATAATTCCTTTTATCCTTCATTTTCGTGGGATGAGTCTGTTTCATCTGTAACATTCTTTGAGGATGGTACTCTCAATGCTGCGTATAACGCTGTAGATAGGCATGCAGAAGGAGACAAGGGTGACAAGCCAGCATTTTTGTGGGAGGGGAGCAATGGGGAAAAAGAAACATATACGTACTTAGATCTTTCAAGAAAATCCAACCAATTCGCAAATGTTTTGACATCTTTGGGTGTAACTAAAGGGGATCGAGTTTTTGTTTTTCTACCTACAATTCCAGAGCGGTATATCGCATTTTTGGGTATTCTTAAAACAGGCGCGATAGTTGGAACTCTTTTTTCAGCATTTCAGGAGTTAGCCCTTTTTGATAGGCTTTCGGACAGTGGCGCTAAGGTTGTTATAACAAATGAAGCACTATATCCTCGTATCCAAAAAATAGCAAAAGATCTTCCGTTACTTGAAAAAATAATTATTGTTGAACGGGGAAGCGTTGCTCATCCTCAGGGTGATCGCATTATGTCTTTTGAAAAGGAGATGGAAAAGGCAGCTGTAAGCTTTGATATAGCACACATGAATAAAGAAGACTATTCTTACATGCTATACACATCAGGAACAACAGGAAAGCCTAAGGGAGTTGTTCATGCGCATTACGATATCCTGCAGGCAATGCTAACTACAAAGTATGTTTTAGACTTGCATGATGAAGACATTTATTGGTGTACGGCTGACACAGGATGGGTAACTGGGGTTGTATATGGGGTACTTGGACCTCTGTGTCTTGGGATTACGTCTGTTATATTTGAGGGAAGGTATAGTCCAACAGCATGGTATACAATACTTCAGGATTACAAGGTTACAGTTTGGTATACAGCCCCGACAGCTATAAGAATGCTCATGGGATCAGAGATACAACCCAAGAATTTTGACTTATCCTCTCTTCGTGCACTTTTTAGCGTTGGTGAACCACTTAACCCAGAGGCGATTTGGTGGGGCTTGGAGGAATTCGGACTTCCATTCCATGATACGTGGTGGCAGACTGAATTAGGTGGTATGGCAATAGTAAACTACGTCTCAATGGATATAAAGCCAGGATCAATGGGAAAGCCTTTCCCGGGGATTGTCGCTTCAGTGGTAGATGAAGAAGGGAAAGAAGTAGAGCAAGGTAAAATTGGAAATCTGGTTATTAGGCCAGAAACTGACCCTGCACTTATGGGTGAGATTTGGCACAATAAGGAAAAATTTGATTCCTATTTTAAGAATGGATGGTATGTCTCAGGCGATAAGGCGTTCATAGATGATGATGGATATTTTTGGTTTGTCGGACGCTCAGATGACTTAATAAACACCTCAGGTGAGCGAGTTGGACCATTTGAAGTGGAGAGTGCGCTAGTGGAGTATCCTGACGTTATTGAAGCAGGAGTTATCGGAAAGCCTGATATGACTCGTGGAGAAATTATTAAGGCATTTGTCGTTTTAAAGCCTGGGACAAAAGGATCAGAGGAGTTAAAGGAGAAAATAGCAGCACATGTTAAGAAAAATTTAGCAGGGCATGCATATCCTCGGGAAATTGAGTTTATTGATAAACTTCCTAAAACCAGATCAGGAAAGATTATGCGAAGGCTTCTTAAAGCTAAAGAGTTAGGATTGCCAATAGGAGACACTTCGACGCTTGAGGACTACTAAACCTGAGGAGAAAAAAGAGACTGCAGAATTGAAAACGCTTTATTTACATCTTTTTCATCAAAAATAAGTGTAAGTTCAAGGTGCGCTGAAACAATCTCTATAATATTTATTCCTTCCCATGCCAAAGATTTTATAAAGAAGTAAAAGATTCCCGGAGTGTGGACCGATGGTTTTGGAAGCCTAATTGTAATAGAAGACAGACTATTAAATTCTGCTACAATTATTTCTCCTTCAAGTATCTTAACTACTTCGTCCTTTAAATCTCGGTTAGCAATAATAGTACTTTCATATACGCCTTCTGTAATAGTCAAAAAGTTCTTCCCCTGGGTATCTATAAGCTTTAAAAGCAAAGGATATTTTTCGTTCATGGTAGTGGAATTGGCAACAGTTAGTTCAGCAAGATTTGATCTGACCATCATGTCAGGCGGGGTTTCAAATATCTCATTTGACTTATAATTTGGTTTTATATTGTTTGAAAGCCTGTTTAAAGCCATAACAAGAGCTGCCTCACTTACTTTTTTGTGTGTCATTTCCTCTATCTCAGGTTTTATATAACGTGCCAAGGCTGAAAAGTTAATAATGCCTTTAGAAATTGCCTCAGATAGGTATCTTGAGCGGGAAATTATTTTTTCTACAGATTCGGATATGCTAACCATATAATAGGCTTGACCGCGGTCAAACTGTTAATATTTTAACATATTATATAGTATTTGTATATATTTTATGGAAAATTGACATAAAATAGAGGCCAGGATATACTCTGTGTACTCGTCATGGAATATATTATACTTATAATATGACTGACGCAAAAGACATGAGCAAAGAAATAGTTTCAAGCACAGGTTCAATGGGTATAGATACAAGGTCTGATAATCGTATTTATTGGAATGTGAGACAGCCAATGGAAAATGCATTACGTGTAGAGAGATCATTTACTAGACTAGAAGAAGTTAAGAGAGTCAATGCTCCAGATGTAAGAAGTGACGGTCGAAGACAAGAGCAATTTAATTTTGGAGACTTGCCTAACCGACGCGATGTTATGCGTTTTATTGCATCGGATGAAGCCGCACGGCAACTTATTAACCCCAGAAATCCTTTTTCTTCAAATGTAGAGGTTGCATTTCCAATAGATGATAATGACTGGTATATAAGTTTAGGCAGGAATGGAGTTGAAAGAAAAACAGCCGATTCATTAGATAATTTAGTGCATGATACAGCTGCGCCAGACATGTTAAAATATCCGATTGATGCAGTAGATAAGGTGCTGAAAGAAGGATATAGTTTTAAAACCGACCTATCAGAACCTTCTGTTAGAGATCAAGTTCTTAAGCTTTGGGAGCATACGTTTGGATGGACAGAACAAGAAATTGAAAATTTACAAAAAAGATTAGAAGAGCAAGGAGAAACGGGTGAGAAAAATGTTTGGTTTGGTGCACTTCAAAGACCAACTCCTGACGGACGGAAGATTGTTGCAGTAGGTATGGCAGAAAAAATTCAATTTAAGAGGACTAATGGTAAACATATAGACATAATTGAATTAACAGAATGGTCAGTTGATCCTGATTTCCGCGGAAATGGCTACATGCCAGCAACAGTTACCCAAATTGCGGCTCAGGTTTTAAATTCATATCAGCCTGAAGAAAGAAAAGAAAAATTGTTAATTGCTGAAGTTAATATTCAAAACCGAGCTCATAGAACGGGTTATTCTTCAGGCATGAATATTGCAGAGCGTGTTGCGCCTCAAATATTGAAGCAAAATGTAGCAGTCGATGGAGTTAAATCAGATTTTGCATTAATGTATATATCCCCCGCTTCTCTTGCTCGAAATTATTCACCTGATACTGTCCAAGCAATTTTAAGAGAGACACAAGCAAATTAATATGAAACTGCCTATTATTTATTCTGACAAACACAAGCTGCATGCACCTCCTTTGGAGATTTATGATGATTTAAAAGAAGAGTATTCTGAAAAACCGGAACGCATAGAAGCAATTCATAAAAAACTCACTGAGGAGCATTTTGGTGAGTTTATTTCCCCCTTAGAGTTTCCGGAAGAAGTAATAAAAAGTATGCATCATAGGGCATATGTGGATTTTTTAAGCACTAGATCTAGAAATTTAAAAGAAGGAGAAGTGTTGTATCCTTCGTACTTTATAACTGACACATATATAGCGGTTACTCCTGGAACATATACTGCTGCAGTAGAGTCTGTGAATATCGCACTCACTGGAGCGCAAAAAGTGCTCAATGGTGAAAAGCTTGTATACTCACTTTGTAGGCCTCCAGGACATCATGCAGAAGAGAGAAGTATGGGGGGGTATTGTTTTTTTAACAACGCCTCAATTGCTGCGGATATGATGTCAAAAAAAGGAAGAGTTGCAATCCTTGATATAGATTTTCATCATGGAAATGGAACGCAGAACATGTTTTATGAGAGAAGTGATGTCTTATATGTTTCAATACATGCTGATCCAGCGCTTAAATATCCGTATAAAACCGGATATCTTGATGAAGTAGGAAAAGGAATAGGGCTTGGATTTAATAAAAATTATCCACTACCACTTGAAACAGGAGACGCCGAATACTTGCCAGTATTAAGACGTGCACTCCAAGAAGTTCAATCATTTAATCCTGACTATATAGTTCTTTCAGCAGGATTTGATACATACGAAAAAGATCCAATAGGGGGATTCAAACTTACTGTCCCATTTTATGAGGCTATTGGTCAAGAAATAAAGGCGTTAAATATTTCCACTCTTGTTGTGCAGGAGGGCGGATACGCGGTAGATGCGTTAGGGGATATGGCGCGCAATCTTCTAAAAGGATTATCTTTTACTTCATGAGATATAGGTTGGCTGCATTGGGTGGGACATTTGATAGGTTGCACCGTGGACATAGGGATTTTCTTCAATTCTCGCTTTCCAAAAGTGACTATGTGGTATTAGGACTTACTTCAGACGCTTATATTAAAAAAAATAAAGATGGACTTGGAATTGAATCTTATGAAATACGAAAAAAAAATCTCCAGATATTTCTACAATCGATTCAAAAAAAAAGTAGAGTAAAGATTGTGCAAATTGACGATCTATTTGGTCCAACAATTTTACCGGAATATAAGTTTGATGTAATTATTGTAACTCAGGATACTGTAAAGGGTGGGGAGGAGATCAACAAGAAAAGAAGAGAAGTGGGGCTGTTAGATCTACCCTTGGAAGTTTTTTCTTTAACAAAGGAAGTTTATGGTGTTCCTATTGCATCTTCAACAATACGAAAAGTTATTTTTGCTCTTCCAGCTAATCTACGTTTTTTACTTCAGGAACCATGGGGAAAAGTAACTGAGAAAGTTCCCCGCAATATAGAATCGGAGAAAACTATTACTGTAGGGGACGTAACTACGAAAATGTTTTTAGATCAGGGTATACATCCGAAACTTGCAATAATTGACCTTTATATAGAGCGAGAGCATTCTGTTAAGAAAATTGAGGAATTAGGTTTTTCTAGTAATCAACCCGTAACACATGTTAAGAATCCTGCTGCAACTATCACCCCCGAATTAGTAGTTGCTATCCGTGAAGCACTTACAAGCAAACAGCATACGCTTATTATTGTTGAAGGCGAAGAAGACCTAGCTGTTTTACCGGCATTGCTTGAAGCGGATAACGGGTGTTCAGTTTTTTATGGACAACCGGGTCAAGGGATGGTAGAGGTAGAAGTGAATGATAAAATAAAAAAGCGTGCGCAGGATTTACTCGCCAAGTTTGACAAAAAATAACTCTTTTGGTAGCATGGATATACAAATGAAATTTCTAACTATTCTCAAGAAGATTAAGAAAACCCCGTAGGGGCTAGATCTTTTTGTGAGAGAACTAGACCCCGAGCAATCGGGGTTTTTTTGTGTCTAAAAATTATAAGAAAGGAGGTTTAAAATGAGTAGAGAAATAATAAGTCAAGGTTTTAATCAGTTTATGACGAAAGAGGGGCCAGTTGTTATTGACTATACCTATCGCCAAGAAAGTTATTTGGCGCATGAGCTACGGATGACACAGGGGATAAATGGTTCAAAAAAAGAACTCCTGTCTTGCGCTACTGAATTATCCAAAGCAGTTTGTGGTCTTGGAGTAAGCGGAAGAAATCTTGTGGAAGAAGCAGAATTTCAAACTCCGCAAATGCGTCTTTTTGATGAGATAGGTGCTATCCGGGAAATGTTGTCCCATGGAGAATTAGTGCAGGTGCAGGCTGGAGAACGTGTGAGGCAGGTAGTAAGAAAATTCGCTAGAAATATGAATTTAACTGATGATATAAATTTAAATATAGGTAGATCTTGGAAACTTAATTTGAATCAGGTATCCTTGCAGCGCCCATGGGCAGTGAAGGATACTCAGGAGCAATATGACGTATGGGCAAGGTATAGCGGAGTTATCGTTAATGCCTTGTTGCATAGATTTAAATAGCTTGTATTGTAAATGTAGTGGTTGCACAATATAATTCAAGAAGACTTGAATTGCGCTAGTAGTAATTTAAATAAGAATTATGTTTTGGGCGGATCAAATATTACAAAATATGCAGAGCATTCCTGCGGATAGACCTGAAAAGGAATGGATTAATGATGCCTGGACTCCGTCCGGGATTGTTCATATGGGTGGATTGAAGGGACCCGTTATACACGACACACTTTATAGAATTCTAAAAGAACAGGGTAAAGAGGTGAAATATACTTTTGGCTTTGATGATATGGATGCAATAGATGGTTTACCTGAGAACTTACAAGAAAAGCTAGGTGAATATATGGGTATTCCTGTTTGTAATGCTCCATCTCCTGATGGGAATGGTTCGTTTGGAGATTACTATGCGGGTATGATGAGAGAAATGTTTAAAAAATTAGATATTCAAGCAGAGATATACCTTGCTTCTGATTACTACAAAAAAGGAATTTATAATAGGGCAATTCAATTTGTACTTGACCATGCGGATAAGGTGAGACAGGTATATGAAGAAATGTACAAGAAGAAAGTTGCTGATACATGGTTTCCGTTACAAGTTGTTTGCCCTAGTTGCGGCAAGGTAGGTACAACTGAAGTTACAGCATGGGATGGAAAAGAAGTTTCATATACATGCCGTCCGGATAAGGTGAAATGGGCGAAGGGTTGTGAGAAGAGGGGGACAATTTCTCCATTTGATGGAAATTCTACTATGCCATTTAAGGTTGAATGGGCGGCAAAATGGTGGACTTTTGGCGTAACTATTGAAGGGGCAGGAAAAGATCATGCTTCGTCTGGTGGGACATACGATATCGCAAGAAAATTAGTGAAAGATGTGTTTGGTCAAGAGCCTCCATTATGGCTTCCGTATGAGTTTTTTCTTTATGATGGGAAAAAGATGTCTTCATCAAAAGGGTTAGGATTGACAGGACAACAGTTATTAGAAGTAATCCCGCCTCAAATGGTTAGGTTTTTGATGACGAGAACAGAGCCAAATCAAGCAGTAGAGTTTAATCCAAATGGTACTCTTATTATTCCAAAATTGTTTGAAGAATATGATAAAGCTGCTGAAGCAACAGAAGATTATTTAAAACGACCCTATGATTTATCAGCGGTATATAAAGATAAGAGCGCTTTGACTACAAGATTTTTGACACTTGCTCAATGGGTTCAAATGCCGAATATGGATGATGAGATTAAAAAGGAAAATCTTGAAGAATGGGCAAAATATGCAAAGATTTGGGTTGAGAAGTATGCACCTGAATCTGAAAAATTTGCAGTTAAAAAAGATATACCTGAGGAGACAAAAAACCTAACGAGTATTCAAAGAGAATACCTTAAAAAACTTTCAGAAAAAGTTAATACTAAAGATGCGGAAGCACTTCAGCTTGACGTATACAATTTGGCAAAAGATCTAGGTCTCTCATCAAAAGATGCATTTCAAGCAATTTATTTAAGTTTATTAGGTAAGGATCATGGACCGAAAGCTGCTTGGTTGGTATTATCGCTAGATAAGAAATTTGTTCAAGAAAGATTTCGGGAAATAGGAAAATAGTAATATGGATGAAATATGAGTGAGTTTAAAGAAGGGCAAGAAGTAAAAGATGAAAACAAAAAAGCAATACTAGATGCTTGGGATAAGATAAAAGAAATGTATCCTGGTCGTGGGTTTGTAGATATTCCTCTTGGTATGGGAAATGATTTATTCCTCAGATTTAATTCTCAACCTCGAATTGCTAGCAATTCATTGAGGCGATCATATACGGATGTGGTTACCGGACAAGGAAGCCATGTGTCGGTACGTAACTATGAGTTTGAAAAAGATATACTGTTTCCGGATTATATATTTGTTACTGGGGATTCAAGAACTCAACCAGATTATCAGTCATTGGGGCTTGGCTTAGGACTATTTGCCTTAACTACGGATGTGATTAAGTATGAGCTCATAAGTCATGGTGAAGATTTTAAGGGTAAGACAGTAATTTCTGTTGAGTATGATCGTGCTCAGGCACAAAAAGGTACCTCAAAAGAGAGATTGGGTTGGACAAGTGCTAATCTTGGTATGCTTGGATATACTCCTTTTGAAGAGAATGGGTGGTACAAAGTGTTTCAGGAAAATCCGAATCATCCAGTAAGTAAAGAGGTTATAGGAAGATTACAAAGACACTCCCCACCTACTATAGATGGCGGTAGGAAGTTGACGTCCTGAATTTTCTTCAATAATTAGCTCTCCATGCTCTATTTCTCCATTTTTTGGTAATAAATCTTGTATCATATTAGCAATTGTTATTGATGACACCGGAACTGTATATGCCGTGACAATTAAAAATAATGGGCTAGGTGTTAATATTTTTGCAGTATAACTTAGTAGTTCAGGAAGATCTTTCTCAAATTGCCATACTTCGCCTTTTGGACCTCGTCCAAATTTGGGCGGATCCATAATGATCCCGTCATAGCGGTTTCCGCGTCTTTCCTCCCGTTTTACAAACTTTAACGCATCATCTAAAATCCAACGTATTGGTTTTTCTGTAAGCCCTGAAAGTTTTTGGTTTTCAACAGCCCATGAAATAGCAGGTTTTGATGCATCTACATGCGTTACGTGTGCTCCGCCTCGGGCTGCTGCGAGTGTTGCAGCTCCGGTATATGAAAATAAAGATAAAACCTTAGGAGTATGTATTAATCCGCACTTTTCTGTTATCAAGTCCCATTGAGGGGCTAGCTCAGGAAATACACCTACATGTCCAAATGGGGTTAGGGCAAGCTTTAGGTGAAGATCTCCGTAGGCATATATCCATTCCTTGGGTAGTTTGGGATTATATATTTTCCAGTCTCCAAATTTCTCATTTGTTCTTATATATTCAGCATCTATTTTCTCCCAAAGCTTGGGATTTTTTTCATTCCATAACGCTTGGCTTTCGCGTCTTATAAGAGTATAGTCCCCGAATCGTTCTAATTTTCTGCCATTTCCTGAATCAAGCAATTCATATGAGTCTGATCTTGAAAGTATTAAATTCCTGTTTACCATTCTGCAATTGTACCAAAAAGATCGTCTAGGGTATAATATACGAGCAAGCTCGTATATTGCGGTCCTCGTCAGGTAAGACTTGACTGCGGGTCTAAATGAACAAATTAATATGCAAAAATTGTTAATTGCAACCACAAACCAGGGGAAATTGAAGGAGTTTAAAAATTTCTTGTCAGACATTCCTATGGAGCTCGTGTCTTTAATAGATTTAGGTATTACTCAGGATTTTGAGGAGAACGGAAAGACATATGAAGAAAATTCAGAAGGTAAAGCTCGTTTTTATTCAAACCTTTCAGGCATTCCTTCTTTATCCGATGATGGAGGGATTGAAATAGTAGCCCTTAATAACGAGCCAGGTGTCAGATCAAGAAGGTGGTTAGGTCATGAGGCAACAGATGAGGAATTAATTAATCACATGATAAAAATTTCAAAAGACTTACCAGAAGATAATAGAACTGCTTATTTCAGAACAGTAATAAGTGTTGTTTTTCCAGATAGAACATTGCTTCAGGAGCAAGGAGAAGTAAAAGGAATTATTGCCAAAGAGCCATTTCTAAAATTAAACAAAGGGTATCCTTACCGTTCCTTTTTTTATCTCCCAGAGATAAATAAGTACTATCACGAGTCTGATCTTTCCCCGGAACAGGAAAGATTGTATAATCACAGATATAAAGCAATTCAAAAGCTAAGACCTGTACTTTTAGAAAAGCTTAATAAAGAAAAATAATATGTTAGATATAAAGTTTATTCGGGAAAATCCAGATATTGTAGTCCAAGGGGCAAAGAAAAAAGGCGTGACTATTGATATAGACACAATCTTATCACTAGACACAAGATATAGGGAAGCAAGTACCCTTGAACAACAATTAAACGCTGAGAGAAACGCTGCCGCGAGAGAGCGAAATATTGAAGCAGGGAAGCGCATTAAGGAGGACCTTGGGGAGCTAGAAGGAAAAGTAAAAAACTTAAAAACTCAATTAGAAATTGAACTCTTAAAAATTCCTAATCTGCCTAATCCTGAAGTGCCTGAGGGGGGTGAGGATGATTTTGAGATCATAAAAACAGTTGGGAATCCAAAAGAATTTTCCTTTAAAGTTTGCGACCATTTAGAACTTGGGGAGAAATTGGATATTATTGATGTTGCCAGGGCGGCAAAAGTGTCAGGTACTCGGTTTGCTTACTTAAAAAACGAGGGAGTGTTTCTGGAGCTTGCTCTTGTGCAATTTGCTCTTGATAAACTCAGGAAAGAGGGTTTTTCCGCTGTTATCCCACCAGTTCTTATTAAGTCAGAAATAACCCAGGGGTTGGGATATTGGACATCAGATAATAAAACAAATTATTACCTTACAACAAACGTTGAAGAGATTGAAAAGGGAAAAGAATCCGAAAACTCCTTGTATTTGGTAGGAACAGCTGAACACGCCTTGGTGCCCATGCATGCAGATGAGACATTGAGCATAAAAGAACTCCCTAAAAGATACGTTGGATTTTCTCCTGCATTCAGACGGGAATCAGGATCATATGGGAGGGATACCCGAGGAATATTGCGTGTTCATCAGTTTGAAAAAGTAGAGATGGTGTCATTTGTAAGGCCGGACGAAGAGGAGGCAGAATTGGGGAAGTTGACTGGTTTGGTTGAAGAATTTATGAGTGACCTTGGTCTTTCATATAGAATTGTTCGTCTTGCAGCGCGCGACATCTCTTTTCCCGCTTCTGAAACTCTAGATATTGAGACATGGATGCCTGCGCAAAACAAATATAGAGAAACTCACTCAATTTCTACTACGGGTCAATTTCAGTCAAGACGTCTTAATATTAAGTATCAAGACGGAAATGAAAAGAAGTACGTATCAATTCTCAATGGAACGGCCTTTGCCATAGGGCGTACCATTATTGCAATTCTTGAAAATTTTCAGGAAGCAGACGGAGCAATAGTTATTCCAGAAGTGCTTAGAAAGTATACCGGATTTGATAAAATATCCTCTAAATAATTTTAATAAAAAAATTTTATAAGACAAATATTTTTTTTAAAATATAAGGCTGAAAATTTTAAAATTATTAGCCTTGATTTTCATTTAAAAAATGTAATTTTAAAACTATGTTTTTTCTTTATTCTTCAAGCTTAAATGCTGTTTTTGAGGCAAGGCTTTTTTCTTGACAATTCGACCGATTTTTATCACCATAAATATATCTTAAAAATAAAATTTTATTGAAGGATTTCTTCATTAAAATTTTGGTAATTGAAGGAGGTGATTTAAACATGGCTGCAAAGAAAAAAGCAAAGAAGAAAAAAAAGTAATTAAACGATACGTTTAATTAACTTTTCGTTGGGTTCGCCTAAAAGGCGGATACCAATTGATCAAATGGTATTCAATCCCCGTTGTGGCCCTGCCCTGACGGGGATTGCCTTTTATAGGAATGGGTTGTAGTTTTTGAGGCTGAGATATGATAGAATATTTTTATAAGTATCTAATTTCTAATATATAGTTAGAAAAAATCCCAGTCTTTTTATATCTTTCAAATTAAGGTTATTAGACATGTTAGTAATTTTTACGCTATGATAGGAAAACTTACAAAATTATTCGATTCAAACGATCGTGAGGTTAAAAAAATCCTTCCTATTATTACTGAAATAAATTCTTTTGATGAAACATTCAAAAAATTAAAAGATTCAGATTTCCCCAAGAAAACCCAAGAATTTAAAAAAAGAATTGAATCAGGAGAAAGTGTTTATCTTTTGCTTCCTGAGGCTTTTGCTTTGGTCCGCGAGGCTGCATCTCGTGCTATCGGACTGAGACTCTATGATGTGCAGCTCATTGCAGCAACAGTATTGGCACAGGGTAAAGTTGCTGAGCAAAAAACAGGAGAAGGAAAAACTTTATCTGCAGTTCCTGCTTTATATCTCCATGCATTAACCGGAAAACCGGTACATTTAGTAACCGTAAATGATTATTTAGCAAGACGGGATGCCGGATGGATGGGTTCAGTATTTGCATTTTTAGGTTTGAGTGTTTCAACTATTATTTCTGATAAATCTTATACTTATGACCCAGAATTTGAGGATAGTGAGGCAAAGGATTATAGGCTTATACATCTAAGGCAGATTACCCGTCGTGAAGCATATGCTAAAGATATTGTGTACGGAATAAATTCTGAATTTGGATTTGATTATTTACGTGACAATATGGTATCTGAGGTTTCGCAAATGGTACAGACAGGTCATTATTTTGCAGTAATTGATGAAGTAGACTCTGTATTAATAGACGAAGCTAGAACTCCTCATATTATTTCAATGCCAGATGAAACTCCATCTCAAAAGTATTACGAATATGCAAAGATTGTAGACAAAATTAGCGCATCTACAGACTATAAATTAGATGAAAAATTACGTACAGTTCATCTTACTGAGCATGGAATTTCAAAAATAGAAAAATTATACGGAGTGTCTGATATATACGAAAAAGATTTTGATACAGTGTATCACATAGAGGCTGCTTTAAAAGCCCAAACTCTTTTCCATAAAGATAAAGATTACATTGTTAGAGAAGGGCAAGTAATTTTAGTTGATGAATTTACAGGAAGGCTTCTTGAAGGGCGTCGCCTGTCAGAAGGACTTCATCAAGCCATTGAGGCTAAAGAAGGAGTCGCCATTCAGCAGGAAAGTAAGACTCTTGCTACTATATCCCTCCAAAATTACTTCAGAATGTATTCAAAGTTGGCTGGAATGACAGGTACAGCAGTTACTGAAGC
The DNA here is from genome assembly GCA_018062815.1 of Candidatus Levyibacteriota bacterium. Taxonomy (GTDB): domain Bacteria; phylum Patescibacteriota; class Microgenomatia; order Levybacterales; family GWA1-39-11; genus JAGORM01. Next base: position 245,278 of record JAGORM010000001.1, read on the forward strand.
AGAAGAATTTCAAAAGATCTATAAGCTTGATGTTATTGCAATACCGACTCATAGGCCTACAAAACGTGAAGATAGATCAGATTTAATCTATAAAACTATGCGGGCAAAAGTTGCAGCAATAGTAGGTGAAATAGAGGAAGCGTATAAAAAAGGACAGCCTGTTTTAGTAGGTACTACTTCTATAGACAAAAATGAAATTATCTCAGAATATCTGAAGAGGAAAAAAATACCTCACGAAGTATTAAATGCAAAAAATCATATGCGAGAAGCGTTAATTATAAAAGATGCAGGAAGGCTTAATGCTGTAACTGTCGCAACAAATATGGCGGGTCGTGGTGTTGATATTATTCTTGGAGGGCAACCTCCTTCATTTTTTGAGACACAGTATCAGGGAAAGGTAGGTCAAGCTCGTTACAAGAAGGAGCTTGCAGAATGGGATCGTGAACACGAAAAAGTAATTGCGGCAGGTGGTTTGCTTGTGATAGGAACTGAAAAACATGAATCACGACGCATAGATAATCAGCTTCGTGGTCGTTCAGGGAGACAAGGTGATCCCGGGAAGTCAGTGTTTGTACTCTCTTTAGAGGATGATTTGATGCGGGTTTTTGGAGGAGAGCAGATAGCAGGGCTTATGACCAGATTTAATTTCCCTGAAGATATGCCGCTTACCCACCCTCTGGTTACCCGTGTTATATCTCAGGCGCAAGTAAAGGTGGAAGGTTTTAACTTTGAGGGTAGAAAGAGTCTTTTAGACTATGACGATGTATTAAATAAGCAACGAGAAATTATTTACGGTTTGCGCAAGAAAACAATTGAAGAAGAAAATAAAAGCTCAGATTTTGTCTTAGAAAAAACTCAGGAAGCAATAGAAAATATTGTTGCGGCAAACATGGCTGATACGCAGAAGTCAAAGAAAAATATAATTGAGGACTTTATGACTATTGTTAATTTTGATGAGCATTCTCAGGGGCACATGATTGATCAGATAGAGAAGTTGGATTCTCAACAAGATATAGTTAATTTTCTTTACGGTAATGTCTTACAAATTGAAGAGGGAAGAAGAAAACAATTTGGAGAGCAAACAATTAATAATATATTAAAGCTTGTGATCTTATCAGCGATTGATAATGCATGGATGGAGCATTTAACATCTATGGAAGATTTAAGAACAGGAATTGGATTGCGAGGTTATGGGCAAAGAGATCCATTAATTGAATACAAAAATGAAGCGTATACAATATTTGAGCGAATGCTTCAGTCAATATATGATGGTATTGCTCATAGGGCGTATAAAATAAATATACAAGCTGTTCCTCAAGAGCCACTAGAAAAGCTGGAAGGAAGAAAAGACATTTCTACAAATGCACCTGAATCAGAAGTTTCAGATGCTCAAATAACAGCACAGAAAAGAACGCAGGAAAAAGCATCAAATAATAAGAAAATGGGAAGAAATGACCCCTGTTGGTGTGGCTCTGGTAAGAAGTGGAAAAAATGCCATTATCCCGTCATTTCGGCTTAATTTATCAGCCTAATTGTTAGCTTAGGGTACCGCACAGGATGAAAAATTTAGTTTCGTAATTTTTCCAAAAATCACAAAACATTTTGTCTTCTAAAAATGCTACAGGTTTCGTTTAATAACCACCCGACACCATATGGTTTTTTAATTGAAAACAGGCTCGTAATTCATTGGAAGAATGTAGGCTTGCAATCTTGAAATTAATTCAAATCAACCGACCAACTATCATCAGGAATTAAAATCTGTATATAATAAGCAAATGTCAGAGCAGAGAGAGCATAGTTCGCTTAAACATACCAGAAGGAAGGCTTTGGGATTAGGCGTAGCAATAGGTATAACTTCACTATTAGGAAAAGATTCAGGACAAAAAACCCATCTGTCTCCAGTAGTTACCGTAGAAGAAGGTGTAGATAAGACGCTTCCCAAAAATATTCTTTCTCCAGAAGAATTAAAGGAGATGAATGTTGCTATTTCTCAGGGAGTAAATACCGAAATTTTTCTAAGAAAAGGAATTTTAGATCTTCCAATATTTAAAGATTTAATAAAAAGAAAAACTGGCGGTCTTGAAATCGGCATCATAGATGCAAAAAATTTAGACTGGCGTAAAACTCAAAAATTTTCTCCTGATGCGCGAGCTGTTTTTGACTTTGGACATGGACCTGAGAGAGCGCGAGCTTTAGTCGCAAGTCATAGAGATAGATACGCGGGAATTGCAGAAAGCATTAAAAATGGATTAGGACAAATGCAGGAAGGTAGTGAGGAAAAAAGAAATGCAGAAAGAGCTCTTGTTGGATATGAAACTCAAGCATCAAATTATAACAAGGAGCTTGCAAAAGATAATGATGTTTTTTTTGATTTTTATTTAAATCATTTTTTTGATTCCTACACTGGTGGTAACTCAGCCGGCGTATATATTTCTTCAGATAGGCTTAAACAAGAGGATACTGAAAATCAACTACCTGAGTCTGCAAAAGGAAAAAATTATATATTTCTTGCTGTTGGCGGATACGATCCTAATCCTGAATATTCTTATCCCAACCCTCATTTACTGGATACCATAGTTGCAAAAAAAGACTTCCCGTTAGCAGGTGAAAGCGATTATGCTTTTGATAGAGGCAGTGATTTTAAGCGCAAGATACCCAGCTTCTCTTTACTCCATGAATTTTCCCATTATGTTACACCTGATGAAAGTGAGGCAGATAAGCTAGCATACAATTTTTTAGTAGACGCATGGGATAAATATCAAAAAGGGGATGATAGTGGCTATGCCGTCGTGTTCAAAAATGATAGGGGAATAACTATTACAAAAAAATTATATTCACAATCAACTTCAACTGTATAAGATAAGCAGAGCAAGTCACTCTCAGTATCCTAACCATAGTTTGTGCGGTACCCTATTTGACCAAAACTTCAAAAAATGCCACATGAATAGCGATTTAGTTCAGTGATTCAGTTAGGATTATAATTTTAGATGTTCCACAGAACCGTTATTTGATTTCATAAGTCTATATCAAATAGTATTTTTATATGAAAAATTGTCATGAGTTTTGTTCTATAGGCAGCAGATACTATATGTTTTTATGTATAAACATAGAAAAGATTTTTCATGTTCAGGTATATTAGTTTGTGTTAAACTTCAAATATGCCAGACTCTCCGGATCAGGAAGTTAATATTACGCCAAAAGTTATCAAGGTTGACAGTTTGAATAATCGGAAAATAGAAAAAGACGAGCTTTTGTCCGAAGTTAAAGCCTCAAAAGGAATTTCATTCATTGCTAGGTGTTTTATAAATGGGATTGTTGAAAGGGGTTCTGATAATAAGCCAATCATACACAGGGATAGATTATCGAATGAATTAGGCAATATGGTCTCGACAATCAATCAATGGAATAAAGATATAACAAGCGAAGAGCCGATTGTCTTGTCTGACGATTATCCATATGAGGAAAAAGCTAGACGTGCTGTTAGAAATGTGGTTGATATTGTTTATAAAGAAGGTATTGTTAATGATGAATTACTTGTTCAAGCTGGAATGATTGCCGGGCCAGGGAATACTATAGTTTCTTCTTCCTCACATTCTGCCTCGCATGAGCCTCATGCAGGAAGGCTAGAATTCGAAAGATTTTCTCTGCCTCATGATAAAAAGACTAGGGATGAGTTTGTGAAGCTCCATGTTACCAGGGAAACAATCACAAAGGATGCAGGTTTAATATTGGGTATAGCAAAAAGCTTAGAGTTGGACATGACACCAGATCAGGCAGTTGACCTAGCTTTAATACGTATTACCGCTCATGAATATGGACATGCAGTTAATCTTGCAGCCGACTTTAACAAGGCGAACACTTTCGAAGATGCGATGTCAAAATCTATTTTCCCTGCTAACGTATTAGATCCTGAGACTGCTCAATCAATCCACTATGAGCTCTTTGCTGAAGGTATAGGTAGAGAAGTAACACGGAGATATATGGGTCAAGCCCTTTCATACTCTCCCGAACAAGTTAAATCTTTTTATAGAGTGCTTACAGCAGACGGGGGAGATAAAGGTCGTGCTGCATTAACATTTCTAAAACACGCAAATGATTTAGGTTATACGCCTCAGGAATTATATAACTATTGTCGTGAGTTAACAGCAGAGGCAGTTGATATAGGAGGAATGTCCGTTTGGCCATTTGTTCCGGATATTGCTAGTATGATTTGTTATATAGGTGATCCGTATGAAATTGATCAAATAAAGCAATTAATTTAATGCGTCAATTATATGACTGTTCAAAAATGCCATTATCCTTCCTTAATATAATAAACCTGAACTTACTAAAGGATCACTGTTCCAATTGTTTAACAGTTTTTAAGGCAGGCACCATCCAATTAGTAATTATTTTTTCTTTTTCTTCCACATATATAGCATCCATGAGTAGCCAAATAGATTAGTTCCTACTCCAATTATTATTCCACTATCCAAAATTCTACTTATTAGCTCTTGGCGTACGGGAGTGTAATAATATCCTTTGTCATATAGTTCTACATATTTTTTATCGGGTGTTGTGCTTTGTAATATAGCAAAAAAAGTTAGCAATATCACAAATCCCCAGAGAGCTATCCAGTAGAAGAATATATATAAAGGGAAAGATGATAGCGTTTTTGGCAGTAAATATTTCATAATCCTTCACAGACAATTCCATCACTATCTTTGTCTAAATGTGAATAGTTATTGTTGTTATTTTTTTGGTTTTCAAAAAAGATTTGTGCATCAGTATGACTATAAAAGTCTGAGCACCTGATTTTACCCGGTGATATGTCTTGAAAGTTTGGATTAGTGACTTTTAGGGGTAGGAGTGTTGTGTCAGACTTTAACCATAGTAAGCAGAGCATAAGGCATGTTGTTAGGGCGATTCCTATAAATGTATTTTTATGCACATTTTTACTTTACCTAAAAATATTTTGATACACAAATAAGAAAAGAGTGGGAAAATATATTTTTCCTTGCATTCTTGCGCAAAACTTGATACTTTATTACCCCATGCTTCCATCTTCTTTATGTTTCCTAGATCTTGAGACAACAGGGACCAGTCCTGTTTACGGTAGAATTATTGATATTGGAATTATTCGTGTTGACAATGGGAAGATAACTAAAGTATATGAGAAACTAGTAAATCCAGAGCGCGGTTTAGACCCTTTTATATCGCAAATGACAGGGATTCGTGCTGAACATCTTGCGGAAGCACCAAATTTTGAAAGTATAAAGGAAGAGGTGTTGGAGCTATTGGCAGATTCAGTATTAGTTGCGCATAATGTGCGTTTTGATTATGGTTTTTTACGTCAAGAATTTAAGCGGTTTGACATTTCATTTACTTCAAAACATTTTTGTTCAGTGAAGCTTGCAAGACATCTTTATCCTAGTCTAA
>JAGORM010000015.1 GCA_018062815.1 Candidatus Levyibacteriota bacterium
TGGAAGGTGAGAACGCTATAACTATGCTTAAAAGAGCTGAAGAGGAAGCTGATAATATAGATGATGGGCAAGCCACGGAAAAAAGCTCTGCCTATCTTTCAATTTCAAACTCTTACTATAAGATTGACAAAATTAATGAGATTGGTTTTATGCGCACTATTTAATTTTTTTTAATTTCACTTGCTAGAATTTTCCCAATGGTGTTATACTAAATAGTATGCATCACTTAAGAAATGTACTTCTTATTCTTGTATTGTTAACTGCCTTGACGGGTGCCGGTTTTGTTTTTTTCTCAACAAATTTTAATGAGCAAAAAAAGCTTGATAATACCCTTGGGTCAACGCAAATTCCACAGGGGATAGCAGAGGCAAAGGAAGAAGTTCGTATCATTACTTCAAGTGACGGACTAAAAAAGCTTACGTTAAGTGCCAAATCAGAAGGAGAATCTTCTAACTATTCAGTGTTTAATGGTTCAGAAACTGTCCCTTTTTACTCTGAAATACTTCCGCAAAGCATATCTCTGGGTTTACCCGATAATTCTTTCTCCCCAGGTGAGCAGTATTTGTTTTTAGAAAAAAATGGTGAGGGAATTAAAAACACGCTTGTATTTATGACTGACAAAAGTCTTTTTCAAAACGGCTCACAATTTTTAGATGTGTACAGTTTGTATAACAATAAAAATCTACCAAATAAATTTGCAGGGGCAACTGGTTGGGCAGACAGGACCCTTTTGATAATTGAAACCACTAAAGAAGATGGAACAAAAGGTGCCAAGTATTGGTTTGACGTTCCCAGTCAATCATTTATTCAGCTTGCAAGATAATTTTTATCTGAGCTTTACTTAATATCTAGCAGCTCTACTTCAAAAACTAAGGTAGCAAATCCAGGAATAATTGGAGGCGCACCAACTTCTCCATAACCCAAGTTATATGGTATGGTAAGTTTTCTTTTTCCGCCCTTTTTCATATGCAGTATGCCCATATCCCACCCCTGAATGACTCTTCCTACGCCAATTTTTGTTTCAAAAGGCTGATTTCTGTCATGCGATGAATCAAATTTTGTTCCGTCCATAAGCCAACCTGTATAGTGAACAGAAACAGTATCTCCTATTTCTACCTCTTTTCCCTCTCCTGCTTTTATGTCCTCAATCTTGAATTTATCTTTATTTTCCATTTTGTGATTATATCACTTTTTAAGCCTTTTTTGTATTTTGCCAGGGCTATCCGAGAGTAGTTGTGTTATACTGAATTCATGGCATTTTCAAATGATTCAAGTCTAATACTTCTTACTTATAAAGGAAAAATACTGCTAACGCTTTTTGAAAATGATCCCCTTATTTTTAACAGTCCTTATTTGATAAAAACTCATACATGGAAATTTATCGGAGGCACAAAAGGAGCTCATGATTCATTTAAGGATTCAATACTGAAGAAGGTTAGGCGTATTACAGGGGTAAATCTTTCTGAGATTAATGTACTTTCAACTATTGTTTCAGGGAATGAAAAAATATATTTATACCATTCAAAACTTTCAGATGAACAGGTAAACAATATAGAACGGGGAGAAGGTCATCTTTTACAGTTTTTCTCTTTTAAAGAATTGGAGACGCTTCCTTTATCAGATACCACTAAACAATTTATATCTAAAAATAGAGACTTTATGGAGAAAATATATAGTAAACCAGTTCAAGACATCAGTAATTAAAGCGTATCCCATAGTTTTATTGACATTTTGTTCTTTGTCTGTTATACTTATCCATGCTGTACTTTTGAGATAAAGTACTCTTGATTAGTTTTAGAGAAAGAAAGAACTTCTTATTATTATTTACTTCTTTACATTTTCTCACACTACGTTAAGATTTTAGTTCGTTTCTTCGTACAGCATTTTTTCATGACATACACAAGAGACAGCAGGGGGAGAAGTCCTTCTAGGTTTCAAAAATCATATAGCTCTCAAGGCAGGTCCAGACCGCAAGGTCGATTTAGCCGTGGAAATACACCAAGAAGAAGAACTCCTGCGTATTTTAATCCAAGTGCAATTATTTCTCAAAGTACCGTTTCAGAGGCTGCTGTGGAGACATACACGTCTAAGCATACGTTTGCCGATTTTAAATTAAGTTCGGAATTGAGTAGAAACATAGAACAAAAAGGATATATTACACCAACTCCTATTCAAGACCAGGCAATTCCCATCATACTGGAAGGAAAAGATGTTATTGGAATAGCAAATACCGGAACGGGAAAGACCGCTGCATTTTTAATTCCGCTTTTGAACAAGGTAATACTTGATAGTTCTTTTAAGGTATTAATTGTTGCCCCAACCCGGGAGCTTGCGGTTCAGATTAGAGATGAATTGCGGGAATTTGTAGGGTCAATGCCTATTTATTCTACTCTTTGTATTGGAGGATCAAGCACATATAGACAAAAACAGGACTTAAGGCGCAAGCCAAATTTTGTAATTGGAACGCCCGGGAGGCTGAAAGATTTTATTCAAGACAGATCACTTAATCTGTCTCTTTTCTCCTCAGTTGTGTTAGATGAGGCAGATCATATGGTAGATATTGGATTTATTCATGATATAAAGTTTATTGTTTCATTTCTTCCTCCGGTTCGTCAGTCATTGTTCTTTTCTGCAACAGTAGACGGTAAGGTAAAGGAAGTACTTCAAAATTTTGTTAAAAATCCCATTACTATCTCAGTAAAAAAGCAAGATGCTACCTCAAGCGTTAAGCAAGAGGTTATCAGACTAGAGAAGGGTTCAAATAAAATTGACAAGTTGCATGATCTCTTAATCCAAAAAGAGTTTGAGAAAGTGCTTATTTTTGGGAGAACTAAATGGGGTGTTCAAAAACTTTCAGATGAATTGATTCAGAGAGGATTTAAGGTCGGTGCAATTCATGGAAATAAAAACCAAAATCAAAGACTGAGAACATTATTTGACTTTAAAAACAACAATATACAGATTTTGCTAGCTACTGATGTTGCCTCACGTGGACTGGACATAGATAATGTAAGTCACGTGATAAATTATGATATGCCCGCATCTTATGAGGATTATATTCATAGAATCGGAAGAACCGGAAGAGCTGATAAAACAGGAATTGCTTTGACTTTTATAGACTAATTCTTTACTACTCCCACTGGACTATACCAGGTAATTTCCCTAGAATATATGTGTGCCTTTATTTAATGGTTTTCCTGTGTATTCTGATTATTCAGTTGTTGTTGACAGTATTGGTTTATCCATAGATTTTATAGGGGTTTTGACCCTTGCTGTAGGTATAATCTTGTCTTTGTCTATTTACCTTTCTTCCTTTTTCACAAAGAGCAAAAGACCTATCTCTTCTTATAGTTTCTTGCGGTTTAATTTGGGTAGAACTATACTTTTGGGTCTTGAGTTTTTTGTAGCAGGGGATATTATACGCTCAATTGCGACACCTCCTACATTTAATTCAGTCTTAATTTTGGCAATAATTGTCGCAATACGTGCGTTTTTGTCGTGGGAATTTGAAAAGAGAACAGAAGCATACAACGTTTTAAATAGCAAAGACATCCAAAAAGAATAGTATTATAATCCTAGCTGTTTTAAAAAAGTTAGCCAAAATTTTTTAAAGAAACCTGCTTTTTTATACTTTTGCCACCATGCTTTTTCCTTTGCGTCCTTACTTCCTGGAAGTGGGGGTTCCATCCAACAGGAAAGAACTATTACTTCATTTTTCAAGTTACGTTTAAAAATAATTGATATTTCTCTTGCTTGTAATTTTTTTCGTCTTTCAGTTGTATTATTTTCTTTTTCCACTTGTGCGTCCGGAAATTTATATGTTTCCCATATATCTTTTTTAGTTATTCCACGCTCAGACATTCTCTTAAGCGCATGATTTGTAAGGATTAATCCCTGGAATTCATTTAGCTGCATATTATGCTATTATAACTTAATGAGAAAAGTTATTTTAGCTTCTGGTTCGCCCAGAAGAAAAGAGCTAATGAAATTTTTAAGGATACCTTTTGAGGTTGTTGTTAGTAATTATGATGAAGAGTCTGAGAAATTCTCAAACGGAAAAGAAATGGTAGAGGGGCTTTCATTTAATAAGGCAAAAGTGGTTTCGGATCAACACAAAGACGCAGTTATAATTGCGGCAGACACAACAGTTGTTTTGGGAGAAAGAGTGATAGGAAAGCCGAAAGATAAAAAAAACGCGCGTGAAATATTACACTTACTTAGTGGGACTTCACATAAAGTAATAACAGGATATACTATTTTTGACAGTAAAACAAAGCAACATGTGACATCTTCAGTTGCATCTACCGTAACTTTTAAGAATCTTACAGATTCGGAAATTGAATTTTATCTGAAACACGATGAATATAAAGACAAAGCAGGAGGGTATGCAATTCAAGAGGTCGGAGGAGTATTTGTTGAAGATGTGAGGGGGGACTTTTTTAGTGTTGTGGGGCTCCCGTTAAAAGACATAAGACGAGAACTTGAAAATTTTGGTATAAAAACCCTCTACTGATGCGTGCTTGAAGGAATCGCAAAATTCCCATATAATTGAGGATATGTTTAAACCGGTAAATCCACATGTAACATTTTCGGAGCTTGAAGCTAAAGTTTTATCCTACTGGAAAGAAAACAATATTTTTGAGAAATCAATAACTCAGCGACCAGAAGACAAACGTTGGACTTTTCTGGATGGTCCACCTTTTGTAACGGGGATGCCTCATTATGGATCTTTGCTTTCAAGTCTGCCAAAAGACCTATTCGGTAGATACTGGACGATGAAAGGATATAGAGTGAGGCGCGTTTGGGGGTGGGATGGACATGGATTGCCGATTGAAAACAAAGTAGAAAATGAACTTAACATTACAAGCAAAAAAGACATTGAAAAAATAGGAGTTAAGAAATTTATAACCGAGTGCAAAAAATACTTAGATACAATGTCAGTGGAATGGGAATGGTATGTTGATCATATAGGGCGATGGGTAGACTTTAAACATGCTTATAAAACTTGGGACAAGAGCTATATGGAGAGTGTAATGTGGGTGTTTAAGCAAATGTATGAAAAAAACCTTATATACAAAGGTCTTCGGGTTTCACTTTACTGTCCGCATTGTGCAACACCTATCTCAAACTTTGAAGTTGCAATGGATCAAGATAACTATAAAGATGTATCTGATCTTGCAACAACATATAAATATGAACTTGAGGATGAAAGGGGTACATATATTCTTGCATGGTCTACTACCCCATGGAACAAAATTGTTACACCTGCATTAGCTGTAAATCCAAAACTTGAGTATGTAAAGGTTTCACAAAATGGTGAAAACTATATCTTAGCTAAGACGACAGTTAAAATTCTTGGAGATGAGGATTCATATAAAATTATTGATGAATTTAATGGAGAAAAGTTATTGGGTAAAAAATATATTCCTCATTATGACTATTTCAAGCAGAAGATATCTTCATCTGAACGCGCTTTTGTGATTATTCCAGGGGGTTTTGTCACTTCAGAAGAGGGTACTGGAGTCGTAACAATTGCAGCTTATGGGGTAGAGGATTTGTCAGCGATGAATGAAAACAAAATTCATAAAGAAATACACGTGGATGAGGAGGGAACAATATTAAATGAGGTGCCATTATTTGGCGGTATGTACTATCTCAAGGCGAATAAGGCAGTAAATGAAGATCTATTAAAACGCAATTTAATATACAAAGATGAAACAATAACACATAGTGTGCCACTCTGTTGGAGGTGTCACACCAGGCTTTATTATGCTCCTATCAACGCTTGGTATGTTGATGTTCAGAGACTAAAACCACTTATGAAAAAGACAAATGAAGATGTAAATTGGTTTCCTGCACATTTTAAACACGGAAGGTTTTTAAAAAGCATGGAAAACGCACCTGACTGGAATATTTCAAGAAATCGGTATTGGGGAAGCCCGGTTCCCGTATGGGAATGTGAATCATGTGAAAACAGATTTGTTCCCGGTTCAATTGCAGAATTAGAAGAGGCGAGTGGCGTGAAAATTAACGATCTTCATAAGCCTGAAATAGATGATGTGGTAGTGTCATGCAGTAAGTGTCATGCGGTAATGCATAGAGTTTCAGAAGTTTTAGATTCATGGATTGAGGCCGGAAGCGCTTCATTTGCGGAAAGACATTTTCCTTTTAACAAAGAGGAAAAACTAAGTGATTTTTTCCCTCCTGATTATATAGCAGAGTACACAGGTCAAATTCGTGCATGGTTTTATGTATTGCACGTTATTGGAGCGGCATTGTATGAATCTCCTGCATTTAAAAATGTGTCAGTTTCTGGGGTTATTATGGGAAGTGATGGACGCAAGATGAGTAAAAACTTTAAAAATTATCCAGACCCTAAGGAAATGCTTGAAAAATATGGAGGAGACGCATTAAGGTTATATCTTATGGGAAGTCCGGTAATGAATGGTGAGGATATTCTTATTTCTGAAGATCAATACAAGCTGCAAATTAGGGGAATGATGTTAATTCTATGGAATACTTATAATTTTTTTGTTTCATACGCACTTTCTGATAACTGGGACGCAAGCAGTATCTCAAAAGGTGGTACATTTAAGCCATCCCACATTCTTGATTTATGGATTCTGTCTAGGCTGAGTAGTCTTAATTTGGCGGTTACACAATCACTTGATTCTTATGATACTGTTTCTGCCATTGAAAAAATGCAGGTGTTTGTCGCTGATTTTTCAACCTGGTACATAAGACGTAGCAGAGACCGAGTTGGTCCCGGAGCAGTGTCAAGTGAGGATAAGCAGTCATTTTACCAAACGACATATATTGTTCTTACAACTGTAGCAAAGCTTTTAGCGCCCATTACCCCATACATGTCAGAGGAGATATTTAGAAACTTAACAAATTTGCCTTCAGTTCATCTTGAGTTATGGCCCGAGGTTACAAGTTACTATAT
>JAGORM010000016.1 GCA_018062815.1 Candidatus Levyibacteriota bacterium
GGTCGCTCACAAACATCTTATAGTTAGCATTTAACTATGTAATCTGCTATAATCCTCGTATACATTATGGAAAAAAATATTGAAAGAGCTATTGCAGGAGCACGCGCTGAGGCTATTCAAAAAGCTGCTCTTTATCGGGAAATGAAATCGAGGTCACGAGAAGAGCTTTCTCCTATCAAAAAATTTCTACGAAGAAAAATGATAGAAAACTACTCCCAGGAACTTACAGGTATTCAAAAGGCTGAAGAAGATAAAGGCTTTGCATTAGGTACAATTACTGATCTTTCTTTCTTTGACAACAATGCCTGGATTCTACATGCTGAAGATCAGGGGGTGAGTATAGATATTCAAAAAAAAGACAGAAACGGAAAAAAATTGTATTCAGTAAAGGTGGGGGGGGAAAGTCCTCCAGATCATGAGTTCAGTAAGCTAGCCCGACTTTACTCCAGTGCTGTAGATGAAATTCAAGGCATATTAAAAGAACAAGAAACAAGAGGTGAATCCTCAAGACGACCCCAAGAAGAATTTAGAAGAGATTTAGAAAGGGCTAAATCCGAAGATCAATTGGGTCATTTTAAAGTACTAGGCTTAAAACCAAATGATTTTGAAGGGCTAAATGAGAATCAAATTGCGGCTATGATCAATGCTAAATACAGATTAGCAGCAAGGAAAAAGCATCCTGATATGCAAAGTGGTGATAGTGCCAGCATGAAAAAACTAAACACTGCTAGAGATGCGTTGCTTAGCGCATACATGACAAAAAATAAACTTTAATTTTCATAATTTTAAACAAAACGAAAGATTTAATACTGATAGACACAACTTCTGAAATGTAATGTGTATTCTAAAGGGTTCTTGGCGAGTTATTTTTCCGTTTTTGGAGTAGGATGGGGGTGGCTTGTTTTTTCCATATTTACTACTTTTTCTGAAATAAGTTTAATAGCTGCTTTAATTTGATCTAAATCTTGTTGGATATCTTCAACTTCCTCTTCTTGCTCCTGTTCTTCTTTTTCCTCTTCCAATTCACGGTACTCTTCTAAAAGTTCCTGTCTGTTTTGAGCAATAAGAATAAAGGTCGAAAGGAAAATTGCCTCCAAAGATACAAGCATGGTTAACAAGCCATATGGAAACGGATCAAACGGCTGTAAATAAGGCTCTAACCAACCTTGATTAATAGAAATCCATAAACTAAACCACACCACATGAAAATATACAAAGTTCATGCTTCCGGAAAAACCCGTAATCCACTCAGCAAGCGTTCCCTCTACTGAGTGTATTCTTTTCCTAATGCTTCTTTGCTGCTTTTGAATATGTGCTTCTGTTTGTTTGTCTAATGGTGACATATACCCTTTTAAAAAAATTATACCCCCAATTGGGGGCTTATATAGTGATTTTAGACCTGACCTTTCAAGTTTGTCAAGGTTTAGAAGTAAAATTTTTTAAACTGAAGATCTAATATGAGGAAGGTAAAAAGCCTTATCCCCAAAAAATCCATTGGGCTTGGTTGAAAGTTTTGGTGCATATAAAACATATCCCTGACGTATGGTATGTGAGCCAAATTGCTTATTTAAGGTATCTATTGTGTGATTTAGTACTTCTTCACGTGGGTCCGCAAATAAACTAGGGGTTACATACTTCTCATCAATTAGATTGGTTACGGAGATGTGAACTTGCCGTACCATATAATGCCATCCCCATTCTTTATAAAAGAGCTTTAAAACTTCAAAAATTTCTTTACCTGAATTAATATAGGTAAAAATTGTTTTCCTTCCTCCCATACTTTTCTCTCCGCTTAGATATAAGCTTACTGTACGTGCCTTTTTATTCATGGCTCTTAATCTTTTTGCTACCTCCTCAGATAATTCTGATAATATCTGAAGAACCTTTTCCTGATTTTCTTCATTTGCAGGCAAACAGTAATTTCTTCCTACTGACTTTGCATCTACTTCCTCAAAAATAGAGGTTACTTCAGAGTTATCTTGGGCCCATGCATAGGACAAAAGCTGCTCAGCACATACTATCCCAAATTCTTTTTTAAGAAGACGCAAAGGGTAAGTTCTTAAAGATAATAAATTGTAAATTCCTAATATGTTGAGACGGTATTTTAATCGTTCCCCAATGCCACATATGTCCGTAAGATTAGTGTTTTTATATACGGAATCTATATTATTCCGGTCTATCAACATAATTCCATCAGGCTTATTTAATCCGGAGGCAAGCTTTGCTAAAAGCTTGTTGTAGGATGCACCTATGGAAACTGTTGTAACAGGACTAATTTCTGAAGCTAGGCGTTTTTTAAAAAGTTCCGAAAAAGAAACAACATCTTTGGCGTAAAGGTGTAGTGTTGCGGTCATATCTATAAATACTTCATCCAAAGAAAATACCTCCACATAAGGAGAGTATGAGGAAGCTATTTGTATGAATTTCTTTGTGATATCCAAATATCTATCAAAGTCCCCTCTTACATACTGTATGGTAGGACATAACGCATCCGCTTCCCATGTTCTGGTTCCTGTTTTTATTCCAAATTTTTTAGCTTCGCGGCTAGCCGCTATAATACATGTTCTTCCGTTTGCAGCAGTTACTCCTATGGGCTTATTTCTCAAGTTGGGATTGAAATGCTGTTCGCATGAAGCAAAGAATGAATCAAAGTCTATATGAAGAATTGTTTTATCTGTCATGAATATGGGCTTCTTTAATTTGGAAATTGAAGATTAATTCATAATCCAATAGGCATACATTTTTATGATTTTCTTGGCAAAAAGAAAGGGTAGCATGTCTATAACTATATGAGAAATTTACTAGAAAGTAAACCGAACAAAATACGAAATAATATATCAAACTATGGAAGAAAAAAACTGTGGATTATCTTACTATCATTCCCCGAACGGTTTTTGTGCAGAAGTAAAGTGCTATCAGAAAGTCTAATGCTAAAATTTGGTTTCCCCAAAATGTTCTGTGGTATATAGAGTAATCAGAATATCCTATGACTGCCTGATACTCAAATATAATAGATCCACTGAGGGCAATCAAAAAATTTAAAAATGCTACCCAGGTTTGCTTAGGATTGGTGATGCCTGCAAAAACTCCAATTCCTACAGCTGTAATAATAGAAATATAGATTGGAGCTTCAAGATACTGATTCATGAAAGGGAGAAGAATTATCATGAAAATTGCGGCTGCTAAGAATAGTTTTCTTACTATGTCTCCGTAATAATGAGCTTTTTTATCATTCATGATTTAAATAGCGTAACACAATTTGCATGCTTTGAAAACAACCTATCTATTGCGTTCGTTACCTGCAAAAAGATATGTACCCACAATTAAACATACTAAAAAGAAGACAGCAATAACTGCAAGGTCTACATGAAGAGGATAAAGCACAACTTTAGAATACTCTGGACTGCCTGCATAGTAGACATTTCGCAGTAAATCAACTGCATATGTCATAGGGGCAATTCTGGATAAAATAAATAGCGGCAAGGGTAAATGGGTAATCGGACTAAAAACACCTGAAACAAAAAACTGCGGCAAAATAATAAACGGAAAAACTTGGTTGGCGGTTCTTTGACTTTTTAAATTTGAGAGAACCATAACTCCAAATGCACCTCCAAAAAGACATATAACTATGAATGCAGGTATAAAAAGCAAAAGCTGAATAAAGCTTATTGGGATTTGAAGAATGAAACCAAAAATAATAATACCAATTGCCTGAACCATAGCAACTAAAGACTCACCCAATATCTTGCCTATAATAATGGTATATCTTGAAATAGGTGAGACAAATATTTCCTGAGAAAAGTCGTTTTCCCTATCCTCAATGAGTGAAATTATTCCTGATGCAGTTGACTGAAAAAGAGTTTGTGCCAAAACGCCAATAAAAACAAAAGTAAGGAAGCTATATCCTACACTTCCGGATAAATTTGCCTGAAGACTTCCGCCTAGAATTCCAATAAATACAAAAGGGAAAATAAATGTTGCAACAATTCTACCTCTGTCACGGGTAAATTTTGTGAAATCACGGTATGCTATTGTCAAAACAGCATTAACTTGTTTATTTAGATTCATTATTGTTATCCTTTCCTATAATTTCTATGTATGCTTCTTCTACTGTAGGCGTGTGCGTTTTAATAATTGAAAGCGGAGTTGTAATAGATTTTATCACTTCATAAGGAGTCTTACTTTTTAAGTCTATTTTTATTTCACCGTTTACTTCATAAGTATACTTTTTCTTATCCAATTCTTGCATAAGTTTCTTCTTGTCTTTTGCGTCTACTATTAAATAATCTTTTATTATCCGTTTTTTAATCTGATGAGGAGTACCGTTTGTAATTATTTTTCCGTTATTAATGACTGCAATTTTATCCGCAGTTTCCGCTTCCTCTAGGTAATGCGTGGTAAGTAAAATTGTAAGTTTATCTTTTTTCCGAATTTCAGTAAGATACTCCCATAAATTCTTTCGGCTTAGAGGGTCTAGCCCTACTGTTGGCTCGTCCAAGAAAAGAACTTTAGGGTGATGGATTAAAGAGCGAATTATCTCAAGTTTTCGCTTCATACCCCCTGAAAATGTTTTAGTTGGCTTAAACAGATCACTTCCGATTCCTATAATATCTGCCAATTCTTTTACCTTCTTTTTATACCCGTCCGGCATGAGTGAGTAGAGTGGCGCAAATGGATATACACCATATAAAACCGCATGAAACCGAATGTTCTCTTCAGCAGTTAGGTTTAAATCAAGGCTTGGGTTCTGAAAAATAATACCAACGTTTTGACGCACTAAGCTTTGGTTCTGATCCAGGTCATATCCTGCAACAGTAATTTTCCCTGAGGTTTTGGAAAGAATTGTCGTAAGGATGGATAATGTTGTAGTTTTTCCTGCTCCGTTTGGTCCAAGAAGTGTAAAAAATTCACCCTCAGATACAGTAAATGAGATATCATCAACTGCGTTTTTATCAGCCTTTTTGTACCGCTTTATAAGATTTTTAACTGTTATCACATCTGTCATTTTTATCTTTGGATTTTACAATTATAGCTAAAATTAGTACAATATACGAGTCTTATCTCTAGTTTTGGACTGTAAGTGCACCTGTAGCTCAACCCCGATTAAATCGGGGTCAACGGATAGAGCCTATGAAACCGAGCATGTACATACTAAAAAGCTTAAGTAATAGGTATTATATAGGTTCAACAAACAACTTAGTTCGTAGAGTAAGAGAACATATTAAGGGAAAAACTCGTACGACTAGGATTTTAAAAACTAGAGAACTTGTTTATCTTGAAGAGTTTGATACTATTGAAGAAGCAAGAGCAAGAGAAAAAAAACTAAAAACTTATAAGAGCAAGAAGTATATTGAATGGTTAATTAGTAAAAATGCACCTGTAGCTCAACGGATAGAGCAAATCACTTCTAATGATTAGGTTGTGGGTTCGATTCCCGCCAGGTGCGCATCACTTCGTTCAGCGCAGCGTATATGCCTGCATCAAACGGAGCGAGATGGTGGATGTAGCTAAACCCCGATTAAATCGGGGTCAGTGGTAAAGCACAAATATTGGTTACTACATAAGAAATTATGGTGGATGTAGCTCAGTGGTAGAGCGCCAGCTTGTGGAGCTGGATGTCGCGGGTTCGAACCCCGTCTTCCACCCAACATTGTTGTGTTTTTCTAAATATTTTGCAGTTATGATTACAGCTTTAGTCATCCTTGGAATTATCTTTATAAATTATTTGCTTTACAAAACAAAATGGAAGCGAAAAACTTATGGATTCGTTATGCTCTCGCCATTCTGCATTCTTATAGTGATATTTTTAGTTTCTCTCTTTACTTTATTTGCCACTCCTTACGGTGGGTTAGGTCAGGGTTTAGGACTTCTAGCAATTATGCTTTTTGCAGTAGTAATTCTTGTCTTGCTTCCTTTTGCTCTACCTGTTCCTTTGTATAGATTTTTGAGAAACAGAATTCATTTTGCCTTATGTTGCGCTCCTATTGTCTTGTTTTTAATATTTGTTCTCACTTCACAATCTCAATTAGCTGGTTTTTCCCAAGAAGTTTTAATAACTCTTCTTCAAAAGCTGCCATAAGTCAAACAATGACATTGGTTTTTGAATTCACTCTTAAATAAGCCTGCTTGTAAAGCTCAATTTTATTTAGTGGAATATTGCTATAATAGGTTCGGACAGCATTCGGTAGGCTACCCCAAGTTTTTTAGCTTCGGGTTAATATATCAAGCTATACTTACCCACAACCGAACTCGAACCTTTGGTATAATCTCCTTATGATAACTTTTTATTTCATAAGACACGGCTTGAAAGAAGCAGTTCCATTTGACCCACCATTAACAACCATTGGATTAGAACAGGCAAAAGCCGCCGCAGAACTTCTAAAAAATGTGGAGTTTAAAGAAATACTTGCAAGTCCAAAAACTAGAACTAAGCAAACGGCTGAGATAATAGCAAAATACCATCCTCTCAAAATAATCTTTGATGAAAGACTCAAAGAGCGAATGGAATGGGAGAACGGGGTGGAATTTGAAGAATTTATAAATGAATGGAATAAAACTGACATAGATAGAAATTACCAACCCAGAAAAGGACTAGCATCCAATTTTAACGGTCAGCAAATGAAGGATTTAATAGATGAACTATCACGTAAACACCAAGACGGCAATATTCTTATTATTACACATGGAGGCACTATCGCAGACTTACTAAGGAATTTCTTTGGAGAAGAAAATTTACCTCACATAATTTCAACCCTCACAAATGCGAAATATATAGATATTGCTGAGTGCTCTATAACAACTATTCAAAAATCAGGTGATAAATATACATTACTAAAATTGGGGGATATTTCTCACCTATCAATTCCATTAACTTAAGCCAAGGCTATACT
>JAGORM010000017.1 GCA_018062815.1 Candidatus Levyibacteriota bacterium
ATCATAGCTGAACAGAGAAGATACGCCCCAACCATAAGGAGCTTAAATAGATAAAATGTAGGCAAAAAATATCCTCCACCCAAAAACGATAAAGGAGTGGTTATTCCAAGCCATAATGGACCGTAGGGATATGTTCTATGTGTCCAGTGCATAAAACCAAGCATGGGATCACCCGGATAATCTAGTGCTTTATGCTCATAGGGATTCTGTCCATATTGAGTTATTATTTTTGCATCAAATACATAGTTGAATAAGTCGTATGAAAATGCGTTATAGGAAAAAAGGAGTATAGCGCTTGCAAGGATAACAATGCCCCAAATTAGCTTTCCAGACAGCAGTTTTTTATAAACACCATACAAGGTAAAACAGTAAGTTAAAAATAAATACACTATTACAAATATAAATAAGTATGTTGATAATGGCCTATTAAAATACCCTACATATTGGAAAGATTTTTGAATAGTTTGAACAAGTGATGCACGATTTAAGGTAAGACCCAAATCAACCTGCACAAATGAGTAAAAGAATAATGATATAAATGCAAAGATCCAAAGAAAGATTGTAAATTTTTTAATCATAAACACGCTTGAAGATGTTTTGTCTAATTCTTATTAGATCCATAAGACCGTCTATAGAATCAAATATGGGATTTACTCGTCTGGTCTCAACATATAACCAATCCACTGGTACTTCTTTTATTTTATAACCAAATTTTTCCGCAACATATAACAATTCAACATCAAACCCTGCAGTAACAGAAGAACCATGAATAGCCTTAAATCCTTTGTGGATTTTTTTTATTTTTTCAAAAACCTTTTCATTTGGCTTTTTTTTAAAAAGCTTAAATCCGCATTGAGTATCATGGATTTGAGGCAACCCTACCAGAAGTGAGCGCAACGCAATCATCCCTTGACTCATTATTTTTCTTGTGAATGGTGCACCTCTTCTGGTTGTACTTCTAGATCCTATTACTATATCGTATCCCTTTTCAGTAAACGGGATAAGTTTCTCAAGTTCAGTTATGGGTGTTGCCTGATCCATATCCGTAAAAAGTATCAAATCCCCAGTTGCCTTCAACATTCCCGCTGTAACTGCTCCTGCTTTCCCTGTATGTGGGTTTTCTATAAGCTTGAATTGACGATTTTCATTTGTAAATTCCTTTACAAACTCTAAGCTTCCGTCTGTAGATCCGTCATCCACCACCAATACTTCGTAATTAAACTTACGCCTCTCCATGTAGCGCTCAACCTTCTCAAGCGTTCCCTTTTGAAGGTTAGCCATCTCATTATAAGAGGGGATTACCACAGATATTCTCATTTAATTATTATATCAGGAAGAAAATAAAGATTCGAGCAAGTTTTAGCTAATACACATGTTTGTTTTAAGATATCTTTATTCTAATCCCTTTAGCCTAACATCACGCAAATCGTTATTTTTAATACTTTCATCTATTTCTTGTTTTAAAAACGGTTTATCTGCTGTAATAACTCTCTTTTCAACCCGAAACTCACCAAATATTTTTGACTTAACAACTTTTGACCTGGTATCCTCAAACCTTATAATACCGTTCCTGTAAAAATCAGGAATACCGCCGCTTGGTTCATGAATCAAGAAAATCAGATCCTCAGATCCCTTGAAGTTTTTGCTATACTCGACTTTTTCTCCAAACTGACCATCCTGAGGGTAACCCCAATAAAATGGCATATACCCATAGGTTTTTCTTCCATAAGTGTCAAAAAGAAAACTCCATGTTGTGTTTATGAAAAGTGGATTTGTAATTGTGTTAATCCTAAACGGTTTGCCCTTTGCTTCTTCATATATAAAGTCAAGCATTTTAGTTTGAGTGTCATATACCATATCTTTTTGTACAGAGAACAAAATCTCACCCTTTCCTTTATTTTCATAGAGAAGATAAGTATTACTCCCTAAAATAAAAAGCAGCAATATCGCGCAGGGTAAATATGCTTTTTTTTGAATAAATAATTCATGCAGATAAAATGCCGTGAGCATAGCAAGCGGAATTGCACATCCTATAAAAACAAAGTAAATATTAGTTGATCCGGTAAAAAACAGAATTACCGGAAAGATAAACCAAAGAAGTAAAAAAATAATTCTTTTGTCTTTTAAAAAAACAGAGTAAATTGTGCCTGCAGTTAAAAATACCATCATAAAGACAAAAGATACACCGGTGCTGGAAAAAAAATTATAATACGGAATCATAGCTAGCTTGTCGTACGCGCGCTTTCCCATCTCTGAAATTGTTTGTCCGCGCTCCCCCGCGTATCCAGTGAAAAATGATAGTATTCCTAAAGCGCCAGCGTATCCAAACTTTATCTCTCCTATAATTAACGGTAGTATCACAAGAATAAAAATAACAAAACTTATAAAGATGTCTTTTATATTTACTTTCCTGAAAAGCATGAGAATTATGAAAAAGACTGCTGCCTGATATAAAAGAAATATTTCAAATTGAACTGAGAGTCCCCAAAAAAATGCAGTAGCAAATAGTCCGTATTTAAAGTTTTCGCCCACGTACATCCATAAAAAAAGGAAGGATAAGAGAATAGTGACGAAAGCAAATGAAGGATTTGACAACCAATGACTGTAGGAAATTGCCTCATAAGAAACCGTAATTAAAAGGGCAGAAGTCAGGGCAACCCAAGAATTATTAAACATCTTTTTAGTGAGTATGTATGTTAATGGAATTGCAAGTAACCCTACCACAATGACAAAAAGTTTAACCGCAAAAATTCCCCCATATGGAATTACATAGAAGGGAGAAATCAAATACCAGTATAAAACCCCATGATGGAGTCCGTGAATATCAGAACTAGGACCGAGTATTTTCAGGTCACCTTTTAAAAAAATATCTTGTGCTATAAATGCATCACGCGCCTGGTCATAACCAAAAGTAATAGAAGAAAAAGAATAAAGTCTGAGCACAAGACCAAAGAAGACTAAAGCTGTCAGAATCCAAAATGACTTGTTTTTTAAAAACCCTCTCACATATGCTATCATATCACTTTTAATAAGACACACAAGCACTTGTTAAACTATCAATTCGAGAATAACAATGATTTTTGGTATACTCTCACTATGAAAGATAACACATACACTGTTTTACTTTTTTATAAATATACTGACATACGAAACCCAGAGGAGATAAAGATTCAGCAAAAACAGCTCTGTGAAAAACTGAATCTTAAGGGAAGAATTATTATAGCTACTGAGGGAATTAATGGAACGCTTGAGGGAACAACTAAAAACACAGAAAAATATATCGCAAGTATGAATAAGTCAGTGCTCTTTAAGAACGTTACTTATAAAAAAAGTCCCGGAACAGGAAATGCGTTCCCAAAACTAAAGATACGTGTACGCCCGGAAATAGTAACAGCTGGAATGAGAGAATTAAATCCAAATTCTATAACAGGCAAATATATAACTTCTGAGAAACTACATGAATGGTTTGAGGAAAAACGTGAATTTTACATAGTAGATATGAGAAATGACTACGAATATGCATCTGGTTATTTTGAGGGATTTATTCCATCCGGTATAAAGAATTTTTTTGATTTAAAAAATATTTTGCCGACACTATCCCATTTAAAAGGTAAAACTATAGTTACTGTCTGCACGGGAGGAGTAAGATGTGAAAAAGCATCAGGATTTTTAGTAGAAAATGGATTTAAGGACGTGTATCAACTAAAAGATGGAATACATACCTATATGGAAAAGTACCCAGGAGAACATTTCAAGGGGAAACTATATGTTTTTGATAATAGAATAACAATTGGGATAAATACACAAGTAGTTGGATCATGTATGCACTGCAATACTCCCTGTGATTCCTATGTAAATTGTGAGTATGACATGTGTCATCTGCACTATATATGCTGCAACAAATGTTTAGATAAAGAATTAAATCTTGCGTTTTGTAAAAGTGAGTGCAAAGAAAAATATATTTCTACACAAGCATTAAGACATAAACCCTTGAGTTCAAACCCATAAATACAGTAAAATACACCCACGGCCTCATGATTCCCGACGAATTGCATTCGTGCGGGATCCCGATGACAAAGATCACCGGGACCAGTGGTGTCGTCTCTCATGCGGTCCGATAATAGAAATTATCGGGATTAGGACGCCAGTATGTATTTTGTGTATTTATTGAAAAGTCACAAAGATGGTAGTTTTTATATAGGAAGTACAGGTAGTATTGAGGTCAGGCTAGATAAACATAATAAGGGGTACTCAAAATACACAAAGTCAAAACGTCCTTGGACATTAATACACAAGAAAGAATATGCAACTATATCTGAGGCAAGAAAAAGAGAATATTACTTAAAATCTTTAAAGAGTAAAATAGCAATTGAAAAATTAATTACGGCCCCATCGTCCAGTGGTTAGGACACCAGATTCTCATTCTGGTAACCGGGATTCGACTTCCCGTGGGGTCACATATCTTATAGTATTCCTACCAGACCTGTTGGGTATATTCGATTAGGTTGATAAGGCTTGCTAAATTAAATCAAAGTCATTCGAAAATCGTTTCAAGAGCCTGTAATAGTAATATTTACCCCTCAAAAAAGGCTATTAAGCCTACGAGAAAAAAACCTGAGTTAGGATTTGCGGTTATTTTTCAATTATTATCTCTCTTTGAGATAGAATGAATTTAGTTTTGATAAAAGATAATACTTCCAGTCGTTCTTCCGCTGTTCCAATCTGTAAGATATGGAGGAGATAGTTTTTCATCATCTCATTCTTATCATTGCCACTTTCCGGAATTCTATTAAATTCTGCTAGATATCCGTCAATAAATTCCTGATGTAATACTTGGGTTTTGAGCCGGTGGTAACGCTCTATATCTTCTTGGATTTTTCTTGTTATTCCTAAGGAATTAAATTTAATAACGTCTATCTTGGCAATGAGTTGTTTAATAAGATCTCTTTCGGTAATATAGGGTTCATCACATTCAAAGTCTCTTGATCTTCCACAATGATAGTAAATGTGTTTTACAATCCTCCCGTTTAAGAGCTTTCTGTATTTCTCCTCAGCAGTAATTCCTCCACCACACTTTCCGCATTTGAAAATCTTTTTAAATGGAAACAGCTTATTTTTATATCCTTTGTCCGGTTGTATTTGAAGATGGAGTTGGGCTTTATCAAATAACTCTTTTGTAATGAGCGGTTTATGTTTTCCTTTATACCAAGTGCCACTCCCAACTGGGAATTCAAATTCACCGTAGTAGAAAGGGTTCTTAAGTGTTGCATATACTTTACTTAGCGCCAACCTCTTGCCGGTCCTTGATTCAAAACCAATCCTATCAAGCCACATTTTAATTGTTCTTCCTGACTGCCCTTGATTTGCCATTCTGTCAAATATTTGTCTTACAAAGTTTTCTCGCTCCGGATCAACAACTATTAACTCTGTTGTTGAGGGATCTCCATTTTGATTTAGATATCCAACGGGAGCAATAGAGGGACGCCAACCCATTAGACACTTTGCTCTCATTCCTCTTTGTACATTTAAACCTTTATTGTCATTTTCAAGTTTTGCTTGGGAACATAAAATCATCAATAGGAATTTTTCATTTGGATTATTAGAGAAGCTCTGAGAGTAGGTTTGAATTTTTACTAGCTTTCCCTGATCCATAAGGTCAACTACTGATCCCAAGTCTCCAGCATTTCTTGAAAGTCTGTCCGGTGCCCACGTAAGAATCGCATTAAATTTCTTCTGTCTTACTTCTTGGAGAAGTTCCATAAATACAGGACGAGTGCCGGAGGACTTTGCAGAGTGACTTTCTTTTTTGACTTCTTTAATCTTTAGTTCATCTCGCTTAGCAAGTGTCATCATCTCATCAATCTGAGAATCAATTGACATAGTCTGTCGCTCATCCGATTCGCTTGATTTGCGGGCATAAAGGCAGTATTCGAGTGATATCTCTGGCTTTGTGTTGTAATCCATTTCAGGGTAGAAGGTACCGCAGAAAGACCACGAAGTCCAGTAGGAAAATGGCTTAAATGCTTTAACTTTATACCTGCTTTTTCTCTTTTCTACTTTTCCACCACACGAAACCTGCAACGACCAATAAAATAATACCAAACAAACTATGCGCCATATGATTAACGCCAAGTCCAATTGCCTCGTGATTTAGAGGTAAGGGATCTGTATGATCAAACATGAAGTAAAGACCTGCCAAAACCAAAACTATAACTATAAGTTGTTTCATGATTCCACCTTCTTTTCTTATAGGAATTTATCTGCAAACGCTTGAATCTCGCGAAGAGTGGGCAGTATTCCTTTTCCTTTATCAGTTAATGAGTAGACAACTGACAGTTTATCAACTGTTTCTTCCTGTCTTTTGATCATTTTCTCATTTTCGAGTTTTTTAAGTCTGTCTGCAAGGGTTGTGGGGTTTATTCCATCTATAGCCCGCTGTATTTCATTAAACCTCATTTCTTTTTTTGCAAGCGTTCCGACAATACATAGTATCCAAGCGTCACCAAGCATTTTGATGCCATTATTTAATTCGTCTGAAATATGAGTATTATTATCAGTTGACATACTTTAAAAATTATAGTACTATAGA
>JAGORM010000008.1 GCA_018062815.1 Candidatus Levyibacteriota bacterium
GAAAAAACAAGCGCGTTAATTCCCACTCCAGCTTCCTGTTCAAATACTCGATCAATATTTCTCACTGAAGTAGTATTGGCAGTTATTATATGTGTATCAACCTCTAACCGCACACCGGTCATACCTATTGGGTCTTTTATTCCACTCTCTCCATCCACAGTAAAGGTTTTCGGTAATACATGAATTATGGTAGCAGTAGAAGGCAAAGATACAGCACCTGCAGCCTCCAATACGCGTCCCACATCAGAATCCGCAATTTCACCTTGAGGAGCAGCAATAGCCACAATACCTTTTGAATTCTGTGACTCTATGTGAATACCTGAAACTGATACAAAAACTCGCCCCACTGAATATCCTGCCATTCGTTCAGCTGCATCTAAAGAAGCATTTATTGAGGAGGCAGCCTCTTCAATGTCTACAATTTGCCCTTTTCTTATACCTTTGGAGGGAAGCTCAGAAACTCCTAAGATATTTATGGTTTCCTCTTCAATTTTTCCTATTAAAGTCGCAATTTTTGAAGATCCTATATCTACTCCTACAACAATTTGTGAATCAGCCATATTTTTTAATTATTTATACCAGTATCTGCTCTAGTATAAATCAAATAAACGGTACAATTAAGTATACAATATTACACACATGAATACACAATAGAAACCAAATTACTTATCCACTTGATTTCTCTAAATATTCGTATTCATTTCATGCAAAAAGGTATGAATATATACTTGTTATAGTACAAATAAATGGGTTTTACAAGCACTTTTAAAAGATTTAAAACTTTATTATTGGCTTTTCAAACCGTAAGTCCACATATTTTAACTTTTTATTTTTGCTCTCAATTTGAAGCCGCGATAAAATATTTTTCAATAGCTTCACCTGAGACGCTGAGTCAGCGTTTGTAAGTAGATACGCATACGCATCATCAGGCAAACGCACTACAATAGTAGGAGATTCTGTCGCGTAATAGATCTTTTCAAATACAACACCTTCTTTTTGAAGCATAGTAGGAATTGATTCTTCTTCCTCTGCTGCCCGAGGGCTCATAATAGTTGTACTTGAAGGCAGAACAATTTTTGGAATATTATCTTGATATATATATAAAATAATTGACGTTGTAAAAATAAAAGTTCCTGTAAAAAACAGTATAAACAGAATGCCGTTTCTTTTTTTAATTCCTGTTTTTCTGACAGACTGAGATAAATTTCTTTTTTGCCTGTTTATTAATTTTAATTTCATTTTTCAAGTATTGTAAAAACTTCCCTGGCAATTTTTTCTGCACCATCATTTTTAAATGAAGGCATAGAATGAGTTTTTAATTCCCGTATTGAAAGAAGCTTTTTAACTAAAATGTTTAGGTTTACATTTTTTTGCAAGATATACTCACCCAAGTTAGTATTCTCATAATATTTTGCATTCTCCAACTGTTCTTCCTGTTGACCAAAAGGAAGAGGTATTAAAAGTGCTCTCTTGCGGAGTGCAATCAACTCTGAAACGGTATTTGCTCCTGCCCTGGATAACACTACATCCGCTTGCTTATACACGCCTCCTATTTCTTCTGGCAAAATAAACTTCTTTATCAGGTATCGGCTTTTTAATTCTCCTGAAAGACTATTTCTAAGTTTTGTTAAGCGTTCGTAATCACTGAATTCCCGGGCATCACCTGTCTGATGAATTACCACGAAATTTCGTAAAAGCTCAGGTAGTATATATTCAATAATTGTATTAATAGCGTGTGCTCCTGCACTCCCTCCTGTGACATACAAAACCGGCAATCCTGATGGTAGTTTAAAGGATTCATAAACTTTAAAAACTTCTGGTCGCACAGGGTTTCCCGTTACAACAGTTTTTTCCGACGGAAAAAAGCGAGCGGACGTAGAATAAGAAATACATATTTTTGTTGCAATTTTACCTATCGTTCTATTTGTAAGTCCTGCACGCAATGTTTGCTCATGAAGCACAACAGGAATACCTTTCATATATGCTGCCAGGGCAACAGGAAACCCAATATATCCCCCAAAAGTCAAAACTACATCTGGATTTTCATGATTTAATACGTTTCTTGCCTTAATTAGCGCGCGCGGAGATCTAAAAAGTGAGGGAAGGGTATGTTTTGTAAATTTTCTCTGAAAACGTGCGGCAGGTAAATTATAAAAAGGAATATTTTCTTTTTTAAAAAGTGCGTATTCTAGACTTTCCGCCTTATCTGCTTCAAACGTGTGTTTTCTTCCCACAATAACACAATTGACTTTATTTGAAAGCACTTCATATACCGCCAGCAGCGGAGCCAAGTGGCCACCTGTAAGAATAATTTTATATTTTTTTTCCACGTTTTATAAGCGTTCCCGCCTCAGACTTTGCAATACTTAGTATAATACCTATAGACATAAAATTTATAACCATTGATGACCCTCCGTAAGAAATAAACGGTAGCGGAACACCTGTTAACGGAAATAGTACCACCTGTGACGCAAGATTAAGTATTGTTTGCACCCCCATAAATGTAATAATTCCAAACGCAAGTATTCTCCCAAAAACATCTGACGTGCGTATTGCAATTCCATAACCTATAACTAGCTGTATAAAAAAAAGTGAAATTAAGAAAAACGACCCTATAAACCCTGCTTCTTCTGAGTAAATTGCAAAAATAGAATCAGTAGTGTTTTCAGGAAGATACGCATATTTCTGTACTGATCTGCCAAAACCTACGCCACTCACACCTCCTGACCCTAAAGCGATAAGTATTTGCTTCACATGATATGACGTTGTAGAAAAATCTTTTGTATTAAAATTCATGTACTCCGCAAAACGTGCAGCACGATACGGTTCTAGTTTAATGAGAAAAAATACTGCCACAAAGAACAAGATAAGTATGGCTACTATCTCTTTTATCTTTGCGCCCTGAAAAAAATAAACTAATATTGCCGTTGCTGTAATAATTGTTGTTGTACCCAAATCCGGCTCAGCAATAACCAGAAACACACAAGCTCCTAATAAAAGTAGGAAAGCAAGCAGTCTTCCTTTTTCCTTTACTGAAAACCACGCCGCAAGATAAAGTGTAAGCGTAATCTTTAAAAGCTCAGAAGGCTGTATAACAGTAAATCCTAAATTTATCCATCTGTGAGCTCCTTTTAAAGAAAGACCTATTCCGGGCAGAAAAACTGCAATTAATAAAGCAAAAGTTATAATTAAAAACGGTAAAGCTAAATTTTTATAGATCTTGTAATTTATTTTGGATAATATAAAACACAGCGTAATACCCAAAACCAACCACATGCTTTGATTTTTTACAAAGTAATACTTATCACCTATGTTTAAAAGTGCAGTGTAGGATGAACTTTCATATAAAATAAATATTCCTATAAGAGATAACACTAGAGTCACTAAAAATAACGAAATTCCAAGTGGATTTTTCATGCTAATAAAGTATACCGCTTAAAAGTTATGACTGTAAATAGAAGTGCTATGCAATAAAGGCAATATAGAGCCCTATGACCGCAAAAATGATTGCAAATAACCATGCACGCATGACTGTTTTTGGCTCACCCCATCCTTTTTCCATAAAATATAAATGTAGAGGGGCGACTGGCAACAATTTTCTCCCCAATATTCTTTTGCCTAATATCTGTATTAAACTTGATGCCACCTCTACCACAAATACTCCACCTATAATTCCGATTGCTGCTGTTTTTCCGGTAAGTAACCCAATAACTGCCAGAGCTGCACCCAAAGAAAGTGATCCAACGTCTCCTAACCATAACCGTGCCGGAAAAATATTGAAGTATAAAAATGCCGCAATTGCCCCTATAAGAATTGAGATAAAAAGACCCAAGGACAAATCAAGTAGTGCGTGAGATATTGTAAGAAATGCAATAAGTGCAATAAGAAATACTCCTGATGCCAAACCGTCTAACCCGTCTGTTATATTAAACGCATTAACAAAAGATACAATGACAAAGGCCGCAAAAGGAATAAATAAAAGTCCTAATGACACCTTCCCTAGCCAGTGCAAATAAATAAATGAATATCCTAGTTGATAGTAAAATATGGCACCAATAATAAGCGCAAGCACCCACTGTAGCAAAAATTTATATTTAAATGATAATCCAAAAAATCCATCTGTGCCGCGATTCAATATTTTTCTTAAATCATCATAAAAACCAAGAGCACCAAATCCGATAAATGCGAACAAAAGCACAAATAATTCCCAAAATTTTACTTCTACTGAAAAAATTCCATATGTCCACAAAGAAATAACAGTTACAACAATGATTATTAAAATACCTCCCCCAAACGGAGTTCCTACTTTCCCGCGGGAAAATTTATCAAAGATTGGCGTCCGCTTATTAAACATGTCCCTTGACTTAAAATGTTTTCTCTGAAGTTTTATCTTGTAAAGAAAGTCTATAAAGGGAACAAGCAATATTGCAGTGATTGTAAACGAAAGAATCGCAAGTCCAAAAATTTTATCCATAAATATTTAAAAACGAATAACCAAGATATTCATTAGAATGAATTATAGGGCTTTTTGCTTCTACTTTCAACATATTTTTAATTTTGTATA
The DNA here is from genome assembly GCA_018062815.1 of Candidatus Levyibacteriota bacterium. Taxonomy (GTDB): domain Bacteria; phylum Patescibacteriota; class Microgenomatia; order Levybacterales; family GWA1-39-11; genus JAGORM01. The sequence continues at coordinate 4,565 of JAGORM010000008.1, forward strand.
TGAGAGTGTATATTTTGCATATTTTTTATATTTTAATTTATAACTTTCTATCAACTACTTTATTATCTGGTATTGGTACTAGACATTTATAATCTCATAGTGTAAAATCCAGGATTATGTCTTACGAAATTGTTGTTAAATCAAGAAAATTTGTCCGAGAATTTTTTGCATTTTTTTTCCCGAAGAAAGGTATAAAAAAAATTCTTACGCATGTATCAAATAAGAAACGTATAACCATAATTATCCCCACATTTAAACCTAAATATATAACTTATAGGCTTATTAATAATGTCTCCACTTGGGATAAGAATATTCAAATAATTGTTGTTGATGATAATACTCCAAAAGGCGCATCACAAAGCATAAACATTCTTGAAAAAATAAAAGAACTTACACAAAACAACAAAAAAATAATTTTACTACAAACTGACAAAACACATCTAAAGGCAAACGCGTTAAATTTTGCACTTAACTATATTTCAAAACAGAAAAGCAAACCAGATGTTGTCTTAACTTTTGATGATGATGTCACTATCAATCACAATACTATCCAGATACTTGTTGATGTAATTTTTCAAGATGATAAAACTGGTGCAGTCGTATCAAATGCATGGGTTAAGAACAGAAAGAAAAATTTATTAACAAGACTGCAAAGTCTTGAGTACCATGGATTCAATATTACAAAAATTAGTGATACGGGTTTTCTTTCAGGACCGCTTGTTATGCAGGGGATGCTTTCTGCATTTAGGTACAAAGCGCTCTTGGATGTAAAGGGATATAAGACTGATAAGCTTATTGAAGATTATGACATAACAGTAAGGATTAAAAAGGCAGGATGGAAAACAGCAATTGCACCGAGTGCTCACGCTTGGACAAATGTTCCTGAAACCCTCCCTGAACTTTGGAAGCAAAGAGTAAGATGGAGTTACGGCGGCATTATTGTAGTAAAAGATTTTTGGAGAGACTACTCTCACGTGCTTCAAGATATTATTGGACACACCTTATTCTTGTCTTTATTAATAGTCGTGCTCCTTTCACTGGTTATAGTTAGGAATCACGAAACTCCACCTGCATTAGTATTTGGCATTTTTGTAATTGCAATTTTACATTTTACTCTTTCATACACATTTAATTTAGTATCTTTGCTTTCCTTTAAGGAACGTGACAAGTGGGATTGGATCATCAAAGCATTAATTATTCCAGAATTTATATATTCCAATATATTATCTGCAATTTTAATTGGTTCCTATTTGTTCTTTATTTTCAATACCTTGTCAAAATTTGCAATAAAATATTCACCCAAACTTATTGCAGCTGAGCAAGCAGGTCATAGAGCATTTCAGAAAATCGGGTACACACTATCGTGGGGCACAAGAGCCTAAAAGAAAGGAGTTATATAATATGACAGATTATGGACGCGGAAGCGTATTAGGAGCAGCAACATCATTACCTGCTACGACAGCAGGAGGGCTACTACTGGCAAATAATGCTGACCCAATTTTAGTAGGGGCACTTTTTACAGTTAGCTTCATAAGCTTGGTTGTTTTAATGGGATCAATAACCAGATTCTTAATTAATTCACAAAGACAAAAGTAAACACATGAATAAGTTTTTTTATAATACAAAGAAAACACAGGAAAAACTTCCTTTGGGAGTAGGATTGTTTGCGGTTATTACAGCAAGCATTCTCCAATTATCTGGTGTTACTTCAATTGCTGCAGCAAATCTATTACCAGAAAATCCGCAACCTGCTGCAGTTTCCTACTCAGAGCTTACAACATGCACCAATAAAAAAGATGATTATATACCTCAGCAAATTTTAATTAAAAAAGTCGGAATAAACTTACCTGTTACAACAGTTGCACTCAAAAACGGCACATGGGAAGTAAATGAAGGAGTTGCAAACTATGCGAAAGAAACAAATACAATTTCAAAGCTTAAGGGAAATGTAGGAATATTTGCACACGATAAAGAAAATGGATTTACAAATATTAAAAAACTCTCAACCGGCGACGAAATTGTTGTAAAAACGGCAAAACATACTGCTGTCTACAAAGTAACATCAGTCGGGGTAAGCGATCCTGCAAACGTTGAAGCATTTTATCCTACAGAAAAGCCTACTCTTACATTAATAACTTGTGAAGGCGCCTTCTCTGAGCAAAGATTTGTAGTAAAAGCAAAACTTATGTCTGTATCGGAAGGAGAATGTAATGTTTAATATAATTAAAAAAACACTAGTTAGTCTGTTGCTTGCTGTAGTACTTACCCAATCTCTGTTCACTGGGAATGCTTACGGTGCAGTAGACTCAAATGCATACCAAAAAGCACAAATTTCCCTAACCTTTGACGATGGTTTCCTTTCAACTTATACTGACGCTTTGCCAATACTATCATCCAGAAATATAAAAGGCGTTATATATGCTACTTCAGGATTTATAAATACTGGTCAAACAGATGACGGACTTCCTGCAATGAGCTGGACACAGCTACAAAATCTTCAAAATATTTACGGATGGGAAGTGGGCAACCACACTGCAACTCACCCTGAGCTACCTCTCTTAACTCAAGCGCAAATTATCTCTGAGTTCACTACTTCAAAACAAGAACTTGAAGCACATGGACTTTCAATTAATAATCTTGCAACTCCTTTTGGTGCGTATGACAATGTTGTATTAACCGAAGCCCTTAAATTATTTGATTCACATAGAGGATTTGCTGACATTGCATACAACTCAGTACCATCAAATAAAGCAATTTTGCAGGTCCAGGATATAAATTCAGCAACAACTATTACTCAGGTTAAAGCATATATTGATTCCGCAATCACAAATAAACAATGGCTTATCCTTGTCTTCCATCATGTTGCACCACAATTAAATCCAAATTATGAGTACACAACTACAACAGGCGACCTTGCAGCAATTGCTGATTACGTAAACGAAAAGCAAATTTCAGTTGTAAATGTTAGAGATGGAATTAAAACACCAGGCGTAAACATTGTAACTAACTCAGATTTTTCAAACGGATTTAACAACTGGTCAACAGGTAATTCCCAGACAACACTGGATACAAATAACAATGGTGCTGCACAAGAATCAAGCAATTCAGCAAAACTTACCGGAGGAACAACAGCGACACATTTATTCTCGGGCTTAATAAGTGTTATCCCAGGCGCAGATTATTTACTGGAAGCATTTTATACCACAACTGGCGTTACAACGGGTGAGCTAGGATTTTATATAGATGAATATGACGCCTCAGACAATTGGATTTCAGGACAGTGGCTTGGATTGGTTGCCAACAATACTATCGGATTTTTTACCAAATTTTATGAGACAACATCCTCACTTGTATCAAAGATAGGAATACAAACATACTTTACAGCAGGAGCTACTGGAAATGCATATGTTGATAACATATCCCTTCACGACCTTGCTGCAACACCTTCAGCAACACCAACGCTTATCCCAAGCATCACTCCAACAGCTACTCCTAGTGTTACACCTTCCGTTACTCCTACAATTACGCCTACTGCAACCCCCAGTGTTACACCAACGCCAACCCCAAATCCAAATATGGTTGCAAACAATAGCTTTGAACAAGTAACAAGTGGTTTTGCGTCTAACTGGACTCACGACACAGTAAATTGGGTAATAAATTCACTTTCTGAAGGAAACCATGCAACAAACAGTGCCAAAGTGTCAGGAAGCACAAATTATAGTCATTTATTTTCTGATTTGATTACTATACCCTCTATCACAACACAGTATTCCTGGTCTCAGTATGTTAAAACTGCAAATCTAGCAGGTGAGTTTGGGTTCTATATAGATGAATATGATACTGCAGGGAACTGGATTTCAGGACAATGGAAAGGAATGATAAATACAATTTTTGATGGCTTAAAAACTTTTGCATACACACCAACAAGCGCTCTTGTAAATAAAGTCAGACTACAGTATTACTTAGTTTCAAATAGCACCGGAGATACTACTTTGGATTCTGTTTCACTACTTGATAATGCGCTACCTACCCCAACTGCAGCTCCAAGTATAACTCCAAGCGTTACACCAACTGTTACCCCAACTGCAACTCCAAGCGTTACACCAACTGTTACCCCCAGTGTTACACCTACTATTACCCCAAGTGTTACACCAACGCCTACTAATACAAATATTCTGGAAAATTCATCATTTGAAGCTGTTTCCGGGAGTCTTCCTACATCATGGACGTCAGACTCAACTGCTTGGACCGTAAATACTATTTCAGAAGGAAATGACGGAGCTAATAGTGTTGATATAAATATAAATAGCCTAAGGACTCATTTCTTCTCAGCACTCACACCTATTGATGCCACATTCCAATATGTATGGTCAACATACATTAAAACAACAAACCTAACAGGTGAGTTCGGATTCTATATAGATGAATATGACGCCTCAGACAATTGGATTTCAGGACAATGGAAAGGAATGATAAATTCTGCCTTCACCGGCACTAAACAATTTAGCTACATCCCAACTAACACGTCTGTTAAGAAAATAAGGGTTCAGTTCTATACTACTGCAACCTCAACCGGAAACGTTCTTATAGACTCCGTAACACTTATCAAGCAGTAGTCAGTACCCATGATAAAGCCAATACTTTTCTTTTCAATATTGGCTTCATTTATCATTATATTTCACAATCAACCACTACGATTTTTTTCAACGCCTTCAACACATATAAAGAGTAGACCTACACAAAAAGTATATACTACACCAATTCAGAAAATGCAAATTACCCATCAAAAAAAAATACTGAAAGATGTGGGTGAAGCGTATATGGAAAATTTCGGGATAACAGACAACGACTTTTCTATTTTAAAGAATGCAAAAGTAGATATTATTGAAGGAAATTTTGACATATGCGAAGAAGAGAAAGATGTACTTTATTTTTTAGATCGTGCACATCAGTATAATTTAAAAGTTATTCTGCCGGCAGGCGCAGGGGAAGCTGAATGGGGATACGAATGTGACTTAGAAAATTATCCTGAAGATCAAAAACCACAATGGCAAAGCGAGAAAGTCACCAGTTTTATAAATAAATTCAAAAACCATCCCGCACTATATGCATGGGATACTTCAAATGAAGCAGGGAGCGTACTTCCTAATGCAGACGGAAAGCACTATCTTACGCTTTTACAACTTCAAGATTCGTATAAAGACGTAAAAAATACTGATCCCAATCATCCTGTCCTTATCAGGATGAACGGCTGGTTTTTTTATGACTATACAAATAATTTTTTTCGACAGGGAAACCCATTTGGTAAAAATGTTGCAGATATTGTCATGATAAATGCATACTCAAATGTAGACGACTATTATCCCGATTTTGTCACAACTGTAGCACAACGTTCTATTTCTGAAATAGAGAAAATTGATAAAAATATACAATTTATAATTGCTCTTGGCGCATGGTCTGAGCCTCCTTTATGGACTTTCCCATCAATGGAAAACTTTGATAAAGACATAAGTCAGGTAAAAAAATTGGGTACAAAAATAGATATAGCGTTTTTTAAATACGGCGCAAATAATTCAGGTTGGTATTTACCCCAAAATGCACCCTTTTTATGGAAAAAAATTAAAGACCTCTAGCGTCTTGTGACAACTCCTTTTATTTCCGTGTAGTAAGTAATATTATCCTCCAGATTCTCCATAACTGTAGTCCCGGGACCCACCAAGTCATTATTCCCAATTACTATTCCCGGCATTGTACCAACCCGTATCCCAAATGAAACACCTGATCCTATAATTGCACCAAAATACTTGCGACCGGTACTAACAGATTCACCTTTAACCTTCACCTTCACATTCTCCTTATCCAGTCTCACATTTGCACTATTGTACCCAGCTGCAATTTTAGTGTTCTCCCCGACTAAAGAATCGCCAATAAATCCTGAGTGTGTTTTAACGCCTCTCATTAGAATACTATTTTTAACTTCAAGATTAGCACCTATCACTACCTTATCTTCAACCAAACTTCCTCCTCTAATGATAGAATTTGTTCCTATATATGCGTGTTTCCCAATATAGCAAGGTCCTGTTATAACCGCACCATCCATAATAGTTGCCCCATCATCAATATATACCTCACCGTGCAATATTGCCCGTTTTGAAATAGTAGCTCCCTTCCCTTTATGTTTTTTTAAACGTTCAAGCATATAGTCTTTTATTTTTAGAAGATCCCAAGGGTATTTCAGTGACAGTGTTTCTTTATTTGTTTTCACAAGCTCTATGTTATGCTTTTGCGAGTAAGAAGAAAGAGCATTTTCAAAGCTGTAATGAGTTTTTTTTTCTTTCTCTAAAACATCAAGAAATTTTATGGGTAGACAATATATACCTACAATTCTGTCACTTGCCTTGTCATTTTTTTTCTCTGAGATTACCATTTTCCCATTTTTTAAATCAACTGATCCAAACTCTTTTGCATCTTTTTCTTCCTTCGTTAAAAGTGCAAGCTGATCTTTTTTAGAGATTTTTAATAATTCTTTCGCTACTTCTGAAAATTCAAAGTGATATGCATTTAGAAGAAAAAAAGTTTCTTTTATGAAAGGCTTACAAAGTAAAACTGCATCCCCCATTCCTGTTGGAGTCTCCTGAACTATAAATCTTATAGTAAGACCTTTTTTTTCTTTGCTTGAAAGACTTTTAGATACAGATTTATTCTTATTCTCAACAATGATCACATTTTTAATGTTTGATTTTCTTAGGGAGTCTAGGGTATGTGCAATAAGCTTTTTTCCACAGAGAGTGACAAGACTTTTGTGTCCCAATTCATTATATGGATAAAATCTGGATGATTCACCGGCTGCAAGCAGCACTGCTGTCATTATTTTTCCTCCTTATATTCTATGTCCGCACCAAGCATTCTCAACCTCTCATCAAAATTTTCATAACCTCTTTGAACATGTTCAATTCCATAAATTACACTTGTGCCGGCTGCAATAAGAGAAGCAAGAACAAGAGTTGCTCCTGCACGCAAATCAGATATTAACAAAACAGCGTTATGTAGCGGTGTAGGTCCTTTTATTTCAATTTTTTGATGATATGTCTGTTTTGGATCATAATTAAAATTATATATTTCGTTATAGTTCTCAACTTCCGGATCAACAAAAGAGATTTCCGCACCCATTTTATTGAGTTCTTTCATATACCCAAATCTATTCTCATATACGGTTTCATGGATATAAGAAGTTCCACTAGCCTGGGTCATTAAAAGTGCCCATACTCCTTGCCAATCAGTCATAAATCCCGGATGGGGGTTTGTGGTGATGTCTGTAGGCAAAACATTGTTTGTTTTATAAAACCTAATATCTGAACCTCGTATCTCAGTGCTAACGCCTGCCCTATCACATTCAGAGATAAATGCATCTAATGACTTTAAGTCTACATCTTTAATGAAAATATCCCCTCCTGTAAGAATACTTACAATTGCAAAGGTGACAACTTCATTTCTGTCCTGAGGTAAGGTATATTCTGCCCCATGAAGCATGCTAACCCCCACTATTTCTATTTCCTTTCCGTTTATTCTTCTAATCTTTGCGCCCATCATGATTAAAAGCTCAATAAGACTATCTACTTCAGGCTCCATTGCTGCATTTTGTATGATCGTTTTCCCCTCAGCCAAAACTGCTGTTAAAATCATTGTTTCAGTTCCCGTATGTGAGTTTTTTGAAAACCTATAGACAGCACCCTTTAATCCCTCTGTTTTTGCGTGAAAATATCCATCTTCCGAATTATAGAGAATTTCTACATTCATCTTTTCAAGACCGTCTACAATTCTATCTATAGGACGAGCGCCAATTCTGCATCCGCCCGGATTTGGAATAATAGCCTCTTTTGCTCTTGCCAGTAGCGGTGCCAAAAATAGCGTAGATGTTCTGGTCTTTGCTCCAGCCTCAAGAGGAATTGTGAATGTACTTATCTTCTTAGCCTCAATTGTCACAGTGTGATCATCAATACTTACAAATCCTCCTATGCTCTTTACAAGATCCAACATATTATATACGTCAGAAATTTTAGGAATGTTTCGGATTACTACTTTTTCCTGTGTTAGACATGCTGCAACTATCGCTTTAAGTGCTATGTTTTTTGCACCTGAAATAGTAACTTCACCGCTTAATTTTGCTCCTCCATTTATAATATACTTCTTCATATTTTTATTTTTTTATAAGATCATAAGAAATTCTATACAAATCCCCTGCTCCTAAAGTCACAATAACCCACTGGGATGAGTCAAAATGGGAATGTATGTATTTTATCACAAAAATACGATTTTTCTCATAAAAAAACGGTGGAAAGTCCTTATCCTTAGAACTTCTCGTATCCTCAAAGAATTTAGCAACGGTGCCATTTTTCTTCATTAATTCCTTTATTGACTTGTATAAATCACTATAATCAGCCTCTCCTTCTCTTTTAGATGTAAAGATGGGTAAAAATATAACCTCGTTAGCTGATGAAAAAGAATTTGCAAAATCTTGCCATAAGGACTTTGTTCTTGAGAGTGTGTGAGGTTGAAAAACACATACTATTTTTCTTTCTCTGTATGCATTCTTTACTGCCTGTAATGTTTTATCTATTTCGTCTGGATGGTGCGCATAATCATCTACAACAATTGCGCCATTTTGGGTTTCCCCAACATACTCCTGCCTCCTTTTCCCTCCTTTATACTCCCATAACGCCTGCTGAACATCTTTAATTTTGAATCCTAATTCTAATAAAATGGCTGCTACTGAAAGGGCATTCTTTGCATTATGTAAGCCCGGAACACGCAGGCTAAACTTTCCTAAATTTTTGCCATTTTGAACAATTTCAAAACTACTTTCCCAATTTTCTTCATAGAAATTTTCAAGATAAATATTATTTGTTTTATCCTGACCGTAAGTCACTACGCGCAGATCTGGCCGTTGGGAACTAAGACTTTGAATAAGACCTTTTACATTTTGGTCATCTCCGTTTGCTATGAGCGTTCCTGAATGATTTATGTTTTCCCTGCAAAATTTTTCAAAAGTTAGCTTAACATCATTCAAGTCGCTGTATACATCAGGATGATCAAAGTCTATATTGTTTATTATCGCAAATTGAGGATTTTGATAGAGAAATTTTACGGTTCTGTCATAGTTCATGTCTGAAATATATTCATCTGCCTCAGAAATAAAGTACTTTCCTTTTCCGAAGTGTCCGGGGTTTCCTAAAGGAAAAATTTCAGACGTACCAACAGCGTATGTTGGATCAAGATTTAATTTTGAAAATGCTGTTGCACACATCGCAGCAATAGTCGTTTTTCCATGACAACCTAAAACTGATATCCCGATAAACTTTTTACCCACTATTCCGCCCTTCATAAATAAACCGAGCGCTTGCCCATGCGTAAGAACAACTACCCCTTTCTCCTTTGCATATGCTGACTGTGGGTTTGCAAGCCCCCCATGTGCTGCTGTAGTAATTACTAATGACTCAGAGTACACATCTTTTATAAAATTTTCCAGAATTTCAGGCTTAAAACCTTTGTCTATAACTATTCCGGCACGCTTTAATATGGGGTCCGTGATAAATTCCTCCGACACGTCTGATCCCTGAACCATAAAACCAGCTTCTTTGGCAATTAATGAAAGAGCCGTCATACCTACACCTTTTATTCCTACAAAATATATCCGCCTGATCTTTTTCATATGTATATTATACCAAGAATATATACATAAAACCCAATACTTATGCCTAATTTTCTACTGGCAGCATTTATGCTACAATACAGTTATGCATCTTGCGAATTTACCACTTTACACAGTTGACGAAAAAAACAAGGTCTCAGACAGAATCTATAAAACGTCTATCCCTGGCTTATATTACATAAGCACCTTTTTACACGCTGACGAAAGAGGTTTTTATCGTGAAGAAGCTCTTATTCCTGATCTTGAAGACGTAATTGGATCAAAATTTGTAATAAAACAGCTAAATCATGCACGTTCTGTAAAAAATGTCATAAGAGGTTTTCACGCAGAGGATTGGAATAAGCTTGTCACCGTTACGCATGGCGTAAGCCTTTGTGTGTTAGCAGACATTCGGCCTGAATCTGAAACATTCACCAAAACAGAATACATTTTGTTAGGATTCGGAGATAACGCCTTACCAGGTTCTTTATTCATCACCAAGGGAATTGCAAATTCCTTATGCGTAGTTGAGGCACCGGTTGACTATATATACGCAGTTGATGAACTATATAGAACTAGGGATTCTGAGAATGACGTAGCAATATCACTTTTTGATCCAGAACTACATGTAGAATGGCCGATAGAACAAAAAGATATAGTGATATCTGAACGTGATAAAAAAACAACTACTCTTCGCGAAAAATACCCTGAACTATTTTAATTTGAAGGCGGAATTCCCAAATAATTTATAATATCTTTTGCTGCTGCAAAAAATATTGGAGCTGCCGTTTCAGAACCATAGATTGATGTTTTTGGCTTGTGAACAACAACAAGCATAGTTATTTGCGGATCTTTAGCTGGAAAAAAGCCTACAAATGATGTTACCGTTTGATTAGGATCATAATGTCCTGCAACAGGAATTTGTGCTGTTCCAGTTTTTCCTGCTATTGAATAGTGTTGTAGTTTTGTCCATTTTGCTTCCCCTTTCTCTACTGCATTTACCATCATCCAAGTTACCACCTTAGCGGTTGACTCTTTAACCACTCGCTTATAGGAACTTAATTTCATTGGAATAATTTTCCCGTCCTCAGTAATTATTTTTGAGACTATGTATGGTTTTACTAATTTACCCCCGTTTGCAATACTATTGACAGAAGTTATCAGCTGAAGTGGTGTAACTGAAATTCCCTGTCCAAATGTTGTAGTTGCATAATCAATATCATGCCAGTCAGTTCTCATCTCCCCAGATGTTTCCCCCTGAAGATCCACGCCTGTTACATCCCCAATCCCGAACCGCTTAATATATGATAAAAGATTTTCCTCTCCTAACTTTCTTCCCACAAATACCATTCCAGTATTATCTGAGTGCTGAATAACGTCAGTCATGGTGGCATTAGGAAAATATTTATTATTCCATGTTCTTATATCATATTCTCCGATAGATACAGGACCTGAACAAATATCACATTTTGTATCTGGCTTTACTTTTTCAAGGTCCAGTGCTGCTGCCATTACAAGCACCTTAAAAGTAGAACCTGGCTCATAAAGATCAGAAATGATTGGATTTTTTAATGATTTCGCATCAAAGTCATAATAATGCTGTGGATCAAAATTTGGAGCTGAGGCTGCAGCTAATATCCCTCCTGTTTTCGTGTTTAAAACTATAATGCTTCCTCCCTCTGCCTCATATTTATTTACTCCGTCCAGTAAACGCTTCTGAGAAAGATATTGAATTGTACGGTCCAATGTTAACTGTATACTCCTACCGTCAATCTTTTTTTCTTCACGTATGTCATTAACTACCGGGTGGCCTAAGGCATCCTTTACAACATATAAGCTCCCATCTCTTCCGCTTAATTGATCGTTATAATAACCTTCAAGCCCAAAAAAACCCTTATTCTCTCCGCTTTTATCAATTCCTAAAAAACCGATTAACTGAGCTGCCATTGAAGCCTCTGGATAGTACCTCTCTGACTGTTCGTAAAATCCAAGCCCTGCAAGGTTCAGATTCTCAACTTCTTGTTTTTTGGTGTCGGGAAGTTTTTGCGCAATCCTAACCCAAAACAAATTTTGCTTTAATTTTGCAGCAATTGATGATTCTTCAATTGATAAAACGGGTGAGAGGGTTCTTGCATATTCATCTGCACTATTTACAACTTTTGGATTCGCATATAATAGATAAGAAATTTTATTTGTGGCAAGAGGAAACGAGTCAGAAGCAAGAATTTCACCTCTAGTCGCATTAATAGTAATTCTGTCGGAACTTTGGTTCTCGCCAATCGTTTTTAATTCATCGGCTCGGGCTACTTGCCAGTAGAACAAACGAAACAAAACCAATAAGTATAATCCTGCAAAAAAACCTAAAACAAATATGAGCCTAAACTTTGTACTTCTTGTTGGCATTATTAATATGAAACAGCAACTGGCAGAGGAGCTTTTAAAAGGATAACATTATTTTTTGTCTCAGTAAAGCCAAGTTCTGCCGCTCTGGATGCTACTGAAGTAAATGATGAATGTGCTAACAGCTGTGTTTTAAGACTAGTATTCTTCTCATCAAGTGCCTCTATATCCTGTCTCAACCTTGCAACTTCAATGCTTGTACCTGCTATCCTGTTGGATAAGTACACCTGAATACACTGGAGTGCAACAATTGCGACAATCATAAATGTAAATATCAATTTTAATTTCATAATTATTGTGTTTTTTCAAATACCCGTAATTTTGCGCTTCTTGCCCGCGGATTTTTTTCTACCTCCTTATAATCTGCAGAAATTGGCTTTTTAGTTTTTATAGTACCCCGTCCGTTTGCTTCCCATTCAGAGAATGTCCGCTTAATAATTCTGTCCTCTAATGAATGGAATGAAATAACTAATATCTTCCCACCCGGAAGCAGCAACTCAAATGCGTCATTTATTCCTTTCTGTAAAGATGTTAGCTCCTCGTTTACTTCAATCCGTAAGGCCTGAAATATACGAGTAGCAGGATGTATTTTCCTACCGCGAGCTACTACATTATTCACAATTGCAGCAAGATCATGTGTAGTTTCAATCTTAGAATTATGTCTTACATCTACAATTTCTTGCGCTATTTTATTAGCATTTTCCTCTTCCCCATATCTTAAAAAAATATCAGCTAACTCCTCTTTACTGTATGTGTTTACTATATCCCTTGCCAATAGCTGTGTCCCCTCATCCATTCTCATATCTAAAACTGCATTTTTCTTAAGGCTAAAACCTCGACTTCCATCATCTAGTTGGTGACTGGATACTCCCAGATCAAAAAGCACCCCGTGTATCTTCCCAAACCCATTTTCCGTTGCTATTAATTTTATATCTCTAAAGTTACCTTTAAAAACAAACAGCTTGCGTGTTTCAATTAGGTGCTGCTTACTCTTTTTAACAAATTCAACCGCATCCAAGTCCTGATCAATACCCAAAACCGTTCCGCCGTTTTTAACTATTTCCTCAGCATGCCCTCCCCCCCCAAGTGTTGCATCTATGTACTTACCATCAGAAACAGGAACCAAACTGTTAATAACTTGACTAGTAAGAACCGGTATATGATTAAATTCGTTCATTATTTATGTTTAAAACTTAAAATACGGTTGTAATGTGATATGGCTGTCTCTCTTATTTGAACTTCCCGTATTTTCCCGTAATTTTCATATACATTTTTATCCCATAACTCAATACGCTCAGATACCCCAATAAATATTGCTTCCTTTTCTATTTGTGCGTATTCTCTGAGTTTTTGAGAAAGATTAAATCTGTTCTTATCTCCTACTTTCACTTCTTGCGCGTTTCCGTAAAAAAATCTTTCTAAATCCCTAACCTCTGGAAGTAGGCTTGATGTATCAGAAATTATTTCAGTTAATATGCTCTCTCCTTTGTCATATGGAAGAATAAGTAAGGACTTTTCAAACCAAGTGGTTATCAATAGTTTTTCGCCAGTCTGCTCAACAAATCTGCTGGGAAAGGATAATTGATATTTTTTTGTTACAACTGAATTATAAAGACCCAAATACATGTTGCAATTATACCTTTTTGAGTATGATAAATCTATATCTTTATAGATCAAATATCCTACTTATTCCTACTTTTTTTAATGTACTATATATTTATAATTCACTTTTCACGGCATGTCAACCCCTTATTTAGATTTTTTAGGTTCAAAAATGACATGATACACTACATGTAGTGTTACCGTGAAAATATTTTATTTGAATGAAGATTATTTGCGAAATGCAGTGTCTAAGGTAGATGAGCGGTTAGTTATTTAGTGAAATTTTTTCCTCAAGACCACCTATTGTTCCGTCTTTATAGTTAACTCTGATAGTCACTGTGACATCACTTACTACCTTGTCATACTTACAGACATTTCTTGAACATGTCCCAAGGTCAAGATTTTTTGTTATAGTACTTTGGCCTGAAATATTAATCGGGCTTCCCTCAACTCCACGAGGAACCGTTATGGTTTCCCCCTCATCCTCAACTTCCGCATCATAAGAAATGCTATACTCAATTGACTCAACACCATCAAGCTTACTCAAGGTCATTACCAGCCCTTTTTTGTCTTGTCTTACTTTTACTTCAAGACCAATATCCGACGATGATATTTTTTTTATTTCCTGTGTGCCATTTAATGTATTTGTGGTTGTTGTGGTGTCTTGGGACAATAAAAAGTAGGCAGCTCCTGCCCCAACTATAATAATTAGGGAAATTACAGCTATAATTATGGCTATTTTTTTATTAAATCTCATATATAATAATCCTTACATATACAAAGCGTGTCTGTCAAGGGATCACGCTAATTTTTCTGTAATATATGTGACCAACTCATCCGCTTTAACTCTTACCTGATCCGCGCTATCGCGATCTCTTACGGTAACTGTACCATTCTCAAGCGATTCAAAGTCTACCGTAACGCAGAATGGAGTTCCTATTTCATCCTGAGAAAGATACCTTTTGCCAATGTTTCCCCTCGCGTCAAACATAACCATACCTTTTATATGCGCCTTTAGGTTTGAATAAATTTCATGCGCACGATTCATCAAGTCTTCTTTGTTTGCAAGTAATGGAAAAACGGCAACTTTTACAGGAGCGATTCTTGGTGCTATTTTAAGAACAATTCTTGTGTCTTCTTCCACAAACGCATCAGACAGAACCATTAGAAACATCCTGTCTACACCCACAGCAGGCTCAATCACGTGGGGAAGAATTTTTCGTCCATTTGAGGAGTCAACAACTCGCAGTTCTTTTCCTGAAAACTTTTCATGCTGAGAAAGGTCATAGTCCGTTCTGTAGGCAAGCCCCCACAATTCTTTAAATCCAAAGGGATAGTTGTACTCTAAGTCTTCAGTTCGTCTACTATAAAATGAGCGCTCGTCATCAGTATGCATTCTCCACCTTAAATTTTGCTGTTTTATTCCTAATTTTTCAGATACAAATACGAAAAGTCTGCTTTTCCAATCCTCGTAAAGATTCTCCCAATCCTGCACTTCTGGATCAAAAAAATATTCTATCTCTGCTTGCTCGAATACTAAAGTTCTAAAAACTGAATTCCCAGGAGTAATTTCATTTCTGAAGCTTTTACCAACCTGAGCAACCCCAAAGGGAAGCTTAACTCTAGTTGAATCTAGGATATTTTTAAATGCGACAAACATACCCTGAGCTGTTTCCCCACGTAAATACGCCAAGTCCTGATCACCCTCTATTATCCCTACATGCACTGGAAAAAGAAGATTAAACTTCCGAACACTAGTCCAATCATGTTCCTTGCAATTCGGGCATTTAATTTTAAAATATTGAATAACTTCATCCATTTGCTCAGTCGTCAACCCCTCAACTTGCCTATTTCTTGTTTTTTTATCAAGGATATTTGATATCCAATTGTTTTCATCTACCACAAATATTGGAACTGAAGATCCGGCACCTTTTTTATCATTTTCATCTTGAATCTTTAGCTGCTCATCATAGTACCCTTCTATAAGATGGTCTGCTCTCATGCGGGTTTTGCATTTTTTACAATCTACTTGTGCATCTGAGAATCCACCAACATGCCCTGAAGCCTTCCATATTTCTTGATGAGAAATAAGACTTGCCTCTAGCCCAACCATATCATCTCGTCTATGAACAAACTCATCCCACCAAAGATTCCTTATGTTTCTCATCAACTCAACTCCCATAGGACCGTAATCATATGTATTTGCTAGTCCGCCATATATTTCTGAACCTGGAAAAATGAATCCTCTTCTTTTTGAAAGAGAAATAATTTTTTCAAATTTTTCTTGCTTGTTGTTTGCGTCAGTCATGTTATATTTTGTAATTATAATCTATTCTAAAATTTTTGCATTCGGCCTGTGCATCTCACTACTCTAATCTTTATTGAAGTAAGTATACCAAAAATTATTTGAATAAGCACTTCTGGCAACAAAGCTTCACGATCATATGATTTATACTACAACTAACTTTTGAAGTATTCAGAGGTTTTAATTTTCCGCTCCATTATGCGTTCCGTAAATTGTGTTACATCAGATGCGTCAACAAAGGGGTGTCGGGCATCCCAAAATCCTAAAATTGAAAGTAGTTTTACCTGAAATCCTTGAAGATCAAATAAATGGGTGTTAGGATTCATACATGAAAGCGTAGTGTCTAACAAAAAAAATGCCTCATCCTGCCTTTGAGAAAATGGGCAGAGAGTAGATACTAGCTCGCACATGGTAAATAAGGTTTTTACACAGTCTAAATTGTCTTTTAAATTAGCATGAGTAGTTAAAAGTCTTGTATCAGCAAGTACATACCGGGAATTTTGCCCACGAGAAACCGCTTGAAAAGAAATTTTATTTAATAATTCTAATTGAGGAGAACGGCGACTCGTAAGCTTTCTTACGCCTTTTGCCAAAACGTCAATTTTCCCATTATTTTGAGTGAGAATAGTTATAAACTTATCCGCCTCAGAGTAATTAACGCGCTTAACTACATATCCAGTATCTTTTAGGTAGTTCATCGGACAGGAACTTGAATCTCACGGTCGGTTAATAGATTAAATGCATCTGTTTTGTTTCCATTTACATAGATTTCATAAGGAACCGCATCTGTACCTGGCTGTTTTTGTATGAGAAACGGTAAGGTTTTTCCTTCAACTTTAAATGGAAGCTTATATTCATATATTATCTTTGCAGAACCCAATGGGTTAACTGTCAGGAATGATTCAAAATCTGTTTTTCCAAGATCCTGCTTAACTGTTGTTTTAACTTCTGAACCCTTAGATGAAATGAGAGTAGACCCCTTTGGAACATACACCCTTTGAAAATCTCTTAGAGTTGCGTTCAGGCATAATTCACCATGTTCCAGATTACAATCAGAGTGAGGCTTAGGATTTTTATAGGAAATAGTTAATGTTTTTGTTACTTCCCCATTACTGTCAATCTTAAAGTCTACCCGAACATTTTGCTCTACAAACAAGTTAGATTTTGCACCGCCAAAGTTAGAGTCGTTAATGTGAAGATAGTCTCCATCAAAAGGCTTAATTGCTCCTGACCAACCCAGCGCATCTATGCCTTTTTGCGCTTCGGGATTGAAGAGATAAAACATGACGTGCTTTTCTTGTGCATCATTAATTGCGGTTTGCATCAAATTCCCCCAATATTCCTTTGGAGATGAGGAGAGTGCTTTTTGAATGATAGCAAACAGCAGCTCAGCTAATAATCCCTTTCTGTTCGTCTTTATATAATTAACCGGTTTTGTAGTATTATCTTCAAGAACAAATACAGCTTGAGGGCAATCACAACGAGGATCATTTTTTGAGTTAAATGTAAGACCGCCAGCTTGGACATCTCCTAGAACATCCAAAATTGAAACCAGAAAATGCGTGTCAATTGCAATAATTCCATCAATATCAGCTTTATCTCTTGAGGTGTTATACATCTTATTAAACGTCTTCATGGACTCAACAAAATCAGGAGACAAATTACTATCCCGTATATTAAATGTGTCTACCTTTGGAAGATATTTTGCAATTATTGGAGGAGCAGCTTGATGAGAAGGCAACGAATCATCTAGTGTGTATATATCTCCTGCCTTATCAACATGTATCACCCCTTGCTCAAGCCTAAAAACAGCATAAAATGTCATAAATCCCCCAGTGGGTCTCAATTCTTTGTCGTTTTGGAATAAAACTAAATATTTTTTCTCGCCGTTTGCTCCTAATAGGTCAGGTAATAATTTAATTAAGGGTTTTCCTTGCTCGACTGCCACAACAGAACCGTCAACAATATTTTTTAAATCCTGCAAAGTATCATGTACTTTTTTCAATTTCCCTATTGGAGGGTATCTATTTGGATTAACCTCATCCGTTGCTTTCTTTGCTGCAATTAGGTCTTTTTCAATCGTATCAATTTTAGGCACGACTTTATCCATCGTTTTTATCGCAAGTCTAATTCTATCTTCCGCGCTTCCCTGCGCAAAACTCTTATCTCCTTTTAATCCTAAAACGTCAGCATATGGAATAAGAGAATCTGTTGCGGTGATGCCTGCATTTATCCCATGACTAGAGGCATCAACCAGATTCTTAACATCATTATAGTATCCGCCAAGAAATGGGATGTAACCCAAAAAGGCAATAGGTAATAAGTCTCGCTGCAAAACGGTAAGCTGCTTTTGAGTCTTTACTAGCTCATCTTTTGCAACCACAACGTTTTGTTGCTTTATTGCGTCATAAGCAATTTTTACCTGTGCATAAGTCTTTTTGGCATCATTAAGAAAAATAAAAGTATTTACTCCTACATACGCAACCAGAAGAATAATAGCTAATACTACAACTCCAATAATTTTTTGCTTGCGCGTTTTAAAGAAATTATGTTTTTTGTTTTTCATTTGTGATTTTGGCTGTGAAGTTACAAAGGAAGATTTCCCCACTGAAGTATTACTCACATCTATTTTATTAAATCCTGCTTCTTCCATTCAATTTAAGAGTCTATATTATACATTAAAACATACTTCTAAATTCAAAATCAAGTTTTCCTTTTCGCGGTCACATAGCTCCCCTTGCGGAAAGCATTGCCTTAGGCGTCTTGGAGATTATGTAAAAATCATAGATGATAGACTTTCTGTGCGCATAATTCGCATCCATCTGAATTCTTTTGTCAAAATTTATCTGGCTCCTCCCTGAAACCTGCCACAATCCTGTTATCCCGGGCTTAACAGATAACACAACTTTTACAGCATCCCTTGTGTTGGGATACTTTTTTTGTTGGTAGTTAAGCTCATCCGCATAATATGCCCTCGGACCGACTAAACTCATATCACCTTTTAATACATTTATAAATTGAGGGATCTCATCCAATGAGTACTTCCTTATGAATTGCCCGACGCTGGTAACCCTAGGATCATGCTTGAGCTTAAATCCGCTTTTCTTATATTCTTCATACAGCTTTTTATAATGAGGATCTGTGGACAATATCTCATATGCGTTT
>JAGORM010000009.1:0-10950 GCA_018062815.1 Candidatus Levyibacteriota bacterium
GACGAGGATGGTGCACAAAAGAGAATGTAATAAATACTTGGAATTATGACAAATTTATTCAATGGCTTAGGTCATAATACTTTGAAGTTTTCTTGTCAACCTGTAACAGTTATGGCACAATGAACTTATGGGTGTATATATAGCCGTATTTCTTTTCGTAATTGTAGCCATAATCTTCTATTTGTGGCTTACATACAATTCGCTTATTGTTCTTCGTGAAAGAATAAAAGAAGCTCTGTCATCTATTGATGTTCAGCTCAAACGCCGCGCAGATCTTATTCCAAATCTGGTAGAAACAGTAAAGGGGTATGCTAAACACGAAAAATCTGTTTTTGAAACAGTTACAAAAGCAAGAAGCGCCATGATGGGTGCGGGTACCCTAAAAGAAAAGGCTGCCGCAGAAGATATGCTAACAGGCGCTCTAAAGTCTCTTTTTGCAGTTGCAGAAGCTTATCCTGACTTAAAAGCATCAGACAATTTTAAACAACTTCAAGAGGAGCTAACTGATACTGAAAATAAAATTTCTTACTCAAGACAATTCTACAACTCAAATGTTTTAGATTATAACGCAAAAATTCAAACCTTTCCCGCAAATCTTATAGCAAAACGCTTCAAATTCACTGAAAAAGAATTTTTTGAGGCAGAAGAAGCCGAAAAAAAAGAAGTAAAAGTTTCATTCTAAGTCCTCTCCATATAATTTTTTAGTCTAGACATATGTCAATTCGTAGTAACATCGGTTCTAATAAAAGAAAAACAATTCTTATTATGATTTGTTTTATTCTATTTTTCTTTTTAGTCTCATACGTGCTTGGAAGGGCACTTGGATATGGCCTATCATTTGCAGGAATTATGTTGATTATTTCAGGTATTATTTCTTTTTCTTCTTATTACTACTCAGACAAACTAATACTTTCTATGTCTGGTGCAAAACCCGCAACACGGGAAGATTATAAAGACTTGTATCTTTCAGTTGAGAATTTAAGCATTGCAACAGGACTTCCCATGCCTAAAGTATATGTAATAGACGACCCTGCGCCCAATGCATTCGCAACCGGAAGAAACCCCAAACATGCGGCAATAGCTGCTACAACCGGAATACTTACACTTCTTAAAAAATCAGAGCTAGAAGGAGTCTTGGCTCATGAGCTGTCACATGTTAAAAATTACGACACAAGACTCATGGCAATAGTTGCAATACTAGTCGGCTCTCTTGCAATTCTTTCAGATGTCTTTTTTAGAAGCATGTTTTTCAGCTCATTTAGAGACAAGGATAGTGACCGGGGGGACAGCCGTGCAAACGGTATATTTATGGTATTGGCAATAGTAATGGCAATCTTAGCACCTATTATAGCTACACTAATTCAACTTGCAGTCTCAAGAAAACGTGAGTTTCTTGCGGATGCTGACGGAGCCCTTATAACACGTTATCCGGAAGGATTGGCGGCAGCACTTGAAAAAATTGCAAGCGATAAGCACATGCTTAAACACGCGTCTCCCGCGACTGCGCATTTATACTTTGAAAGTCCATTTAAAAACGATTCAAAACATAAAACATCATGGTTTATTGGTCTTTTTTCCACACATCCACCCGTTGCGGAAAGAATAAAGATACTTCGCGAAATGTAAAAAATACTTCTGAAGATGATAACTATTAGAAATTAACCGTTAACCGAGTATAATAAACAGTATGACACAAATTCCCATTTTAACCGGAAAGTTTATTATTAAACTTTCAGAAGCAACAAAAAAGGGAGCAGGGTCTACGTGGCCGGGACATGTTGCTTTAAAAATTAATTCAAAGCTTATACAAAATCTATTTCAAGGCAATCCTCAGTTAGATATAATTCTTGTAGCAGGAACGAACGGTAAAACTACAACAACAAAACTTTTACATGAAGTGCTAACTAAGCAAGGGAAGAAAGTATTTAGAAATGATACAGGAGCAAATCTTCTAAACGGGATCGCCTCTACTCTCTTAAAGAATTCATCAATAAATGGCAATATTCCTTACGATATAGCAATATTTGAAGTTGATGAAAATAGCCTTCCGCTTTTTATATCTGATCTTTCAGAAGTTAAAAATAAAATCTCCCTTATACTTCTCAACCTGTTCAGAGATCAATTAGACAGATATGGAGAAGTAAATTCTATTGCAAAAAAGTGGCATAGCTCTTTAAAGACGTTACCAAAAGAAACAATATTGGTTATAAATGGTGACGACCCAATGCTTCGTTTTATAGGTGAAAACTGTTCACTTCACTCTTTTTACTTTGGTCTTTCCGAAAAGTACATGAAAAAAAAAGAGACACCACACGACGTTGACTTTCTATACTGTCCACATTGCGGAACAGAGCTTGTCTACCTCAAGCGTTCATATTCACATATGGGTATATTTAATTGCCCAAAGTGTAATTTTAAACACACGAAAACAGCAGTATTTGATTCTCTCCCAAACCCCATGCTTGGGATATACAACAGATATAATACAAACGCTGCTGCTCTTCTTCTACAAAAAGCTTACGGACTAGATATATCAACCCTAAGTGAAATACTTAATAAGTTTTCTCCTGCATTTGGCAGACAAGAAAAAATTATTTACAAAGGGCAGGAGATTTTTCTTTTATTATCTAAAAACCCCACGAGCTTTAACCAGTCACTAGAGGCAATCCTAGAACGTGATAAACATCCAAATATTATGCTGCTTCTAAATGATAAAGTACCTGATGGTCACGACATTTCCTGGATATGGGATGTAGAATTTGAATCACTAAAATACGCAAATAATATTATAATTTCCGGTGATAGAGTATTTGATATGGCTATTCGTATTAAATATGCAGACATTTCAGTTTTTACACCTGTGAGAGATATCGCAAAAGCCCTTGATACCTCTCTCAATATGACAAAGAAGAACAAAACCTTATATGTTTTAGCAACCTATTCAGCAATGCTTGAAATTAGAAAATTACTTAAGGGGCAAGCAATACTATGAAAAATAAACAATTAACAATAGCGTGGTTATACCCTGAGCTTATGTCAACATATGGAGATCGCGGAAATATTATTGTTCTGTCAAAAAGGTGTGAATGGAGAGATATTAAAGTAAAAGTTGAAAAAATCTCTATTAAAACAGATACGAATACCCTAAGTACGGTTGACCTTATTTTTATGGGAGGAGCACAGGATACACAGCAAGAGATAGTAAACAAGGATCTTTTTGATAAAAAAGGAAAAGAACTTAAGGAATTAATAGAAGACAATATTCCTGGACTATTTATTTGCGGCGCATATCAATTTCTAGGAAGATATTACAAAACTGCAGAAGGAAAAAATTTACCAGGTCTAGGAATTTTTCCTCTCAGAACGGAAAACCCCGGAGAAAAACACCCAAGACTTATAGGAAATATTGTTACAGAAAGAAATGGGCAAAAATATGTAGGCTTTGAAAACCATGGCGGGAGAACATACCTAGACGATCCACACACGGCTTTTAGTATCGTAATTAAAGGGTTTGGGAACAACGGAAATGATAAAACTGAGGGAATTTTATATAAAAATTCTATAGGATCATACCTTCATGGTCCAATTCTTCCTAAAAACCCACAACTTGCCGACTGGCTTATTCAAAAAGCACTCGAGAAAAAATACAATGAAAATATAACACTTACAAAATTAGATGATGTACTTGAAGAAAAGGCAAATAAAATGGCAATGAACAATACGTAGCTCCCTTGCTTCAAAAAAACACATTCTACTTCAACCCAAGGTTAATCAAGCAAGATTTTTATAAAACAACATGCGTGTTTTGTGCAAATACACAAACTCGTCTTGAATTCATAGAGTAGCTGTACGTATAATAGGGGCAATGAAGATTGATGTAAAAAAAGTTGCAAAACTCGCAAATTTACCCTTAACCACTGCTGAGGAAAAAAAATTTGAAACACAGCTTGAAGAAACCATTTCATATATACAAAGCCTTGACGAAATAGACACAAAAGGAGTATCGCCCACCAGTCAGGTCACGGGGCTTGTAAATGTATTACGAGAAGATACTATAACCCCATCTTTAACCCAGGAAGAAGCTCTAAAAAATGCACAATCAACGCACAATGGGTTTTTTAAAGTGAAAGCAATCTTAGAACAAAATTAATATGAACTTATCATCTCTTACTTTAAAAGAAACAATAACCGGACTTGCTGAAAAAAAATTCTCTTCAACTGAAATAACCCAAGCATGCATTAAGAGAATAAAGGAAGTTGAACCTAAAATAAACGCACTTGTTACGGTAACTGAAAAGGAAGCGCTTGAGAGCGCAAAAAAAGCAGACGAGGCACTTTCCTCTGGAGTAAGCCTTCCACTGTTAGGTATACCGTTTATAATAAAGGACAACTTTACAACTTTCGGTATTAAAACGACTGCATCCAGTAAGTTACTTGACTCATATGTTCCCCCTTTTGATTCTACCGTAGTTAAAAAGTTAAAGGATGCAGGAATTGTCATGATTGGAAAGTCCAATATGGATGCTTGGGCACATGGTTCATCTACTGAAACCTCTGATTATGGTGCAACAAAAAATCCGTGGAATACAAACCATTTGCCCGGTGGGTCTTCCGGAGGTAGTGCTGCTGCTATTGCTGCAGATGAAGCTATTGCCGCAATTGGCTCAGAAACAGCGGGTTCTATTCGACAGCCTGCATCTTGGTGTGGAATAGTTGGGCTAAAGCCTACCTACGGTAGAGTTAGCAGATACGGTGTTATTGCAATGGGGTCTTCATTGGATTCCCCTGGCCCGATGACAAAAACAGCTGAAGACAGTGCTCTTATACTTCAAGTGCTCGCGGGGCATGACCCACTGGATGCAACTACTTCTCCCAAGGTACTTCCTATATTACACGATAAACTAAACGACCCCATATCAGGTCTTACTATAGGCGTTTCAGACGACTATTTTGAAGGAGTTGACAATGAAGTGTCATTATCAATAAAGGCATCCTTAAAACTGTTTGAAAAAATGGGAGCAAAAATTAAAAAAATAAAACTTTTTCCGCCTAAATACTCAATTGCAGTTTACACAATTATTCAACGCTCAGAAGTATCCTCTAATTTGGCTAGGTTTGACGGAGTACGCTATGGTGCTGACAGATCACATTTTGGGGATGAAGCGAAACGAAGAATTATGCTTGGAACCTACACACTTTCAGCAGGATACTATGATGCTTTTTATAAAAAGGCTCAACAGGTAAGAACAATTATAATACAAGATTTTAACGAGGCATTTAAAAATGTGGATGTAATAGTCGCACCTACAAGTCCTACGCCCGCTTTAACAATTGGCGCAAGTAATGGACAATCCATGTTTGGAGAACTTGCTGACTTATTGGTTGAACCCTCATCCATAGCGGGACTTCCCGGAATTAACGTTAGGTCAGGCTTTACAAAATCAGGTTTGCCTATAGGACTTCAAATAATAGGAAGGCAGTTTTCAGAGGAACTAATCTTAAGATTTGCTCATCAATTTGAAAAAGAAACAAATTTTATAAATAATAAACCAAATATTTAATTTTTAAATAACTTTTAATAAATATGACTAATAAATACTCACCTGTTATAGGTCTTGAAGTGCACGTAGAACTAAAAACAAAGTCTAAAATGTTTTGTGGCTGTAACGCGACTTACTTCAGCGAAAAACCCAATACACACACTTGCCCCGTCTGCCTTGG
Organism: Candidatus Levyibacteriota bacterium; assembly: GCA_018062815.1. Classification (GTDB taxonomy): domain Bacteria; phylum Patescibacteriota; class Microgenomatia; order Levybacterales; family GWA1-39-11; genus JAGORM01. The sequence goes on from JAGORM010000009.1 coordinate 5,722, forward strand.
CCTACCCGGAGCATTACCCTATCCTAATAAAACAGCCATTGACTGGTGTATAAAAATTGCGCTAGCGTTAAACTGTTTAATTAATCAATTTTCAAAATTTGACAGAAAAAATTATTTTTACCCCGATCTTGCAAAAGGCTATCAGATATCCCAATACGATTTACCGTTTGGGTATGACGGTTTTATTGAGGTTCCACGGGAAAAAAATAGTAAGGAAACAAAAAAAATCAGAATAAGAAGGGTTCACATGGAAGAAGATACAGGGAAATTAACTCATGCAAATATACAGGGCGAAAATGTTTCCCTGATTGACTTTAACAGATCAGGGCTTCCACTTGTAGAGATTGTTACAGAACCTGATTTTGAAAACGAGCATCAGGTAGTAACATACCTGCAAAAACTTCAAAAAATTGTCCGCTATCTGGCGGTGTCAAACGCGGACATGGAAAAGGGAGAAATGAGACTAGAACCAAATATCTCACTCAGAAAATCTGGCCAGGAAGATTTACCTAATTATAAAGTAGAGGTTAAAAATATAAACTCATTTAGATTTGTAGACAGAGCAATAAAATTTGAAACTGATCGCCAGGGAAAACTTCTTGATGAAGGAAAAACACCAGCTCAGGAAACTAGAGGTTGGAATGAAACAAAAAATCAAACAGTAAGCCAAAGATCAAAAGAAGATGCGCATGATTATAGGTATTTTCCCGAACCTGATATTCCCCCAATTACAACCACCATTGAGAGTGTCGCAGAGCTGCTCCACTCTATAGGAGAATTGCCTGATGAAAAACAGGCAAGATTTGAAAAGGAATACAAACTCCCTGCAGCAGATGCTGAAATTTTAACCAGAGATAAGCAGGTTGCAGATTTTTTTGATAGAGCCGTTAAAGATGGGAAGGAAAAAATACAAGCTCGGGAAATTGCAAATATTATTATAAATAAAAAACTTGATCTTTTAAAATTTGAGCCAGCCACTGTCGTAAAAATGGCTCTAGAAGCAAAGAAAAAAGACAGCATAAGCCCTGATGTATTAGCATCTCTTATTTCCTCTGCAATATCAGAAAATCCACAAGCGGTGGAAGACTACAAAAGCGGGAAAGAAAACGCTGTGATGTTCCTTTTGGGACAAGTTCTGCGTAAGGCAGAAAGGAAACTTGACGCAACAACCGTAAAGAATGGTATACTGGAAGCGCTCAAATGACAGACGGATCTTCACAAACGGAAAAACCGCTAATTACACAAACTCCTAAATCAACTATTAGAGAGGTTCACCGCCCAAATCTAGAGAAAGTAAAAAAAATGTTTGAAGAAAGAGGACTCAACGTACCTGATAACCGAGGGTTAATTTCTGATAATGCAAAGGAGCTAACCCGAAAAGAACTCGAAGGAGGAATTGATGCACTTACAGGACTACACAATAAAAAAAGCTTTGACAAACGTTTTTTTGAACTTGTGAAGGTGGCGCATCGTGACTCGGAAAATTTGGAGGCAATCGTCTTAGACGCAGACGGCCTAAAAAGTATAAATGACAAATTTGGACATAAAGCGGGAGACACATATATATCCACTGTAGGGAGGCTTCTTACGCAAAACTTAAGAGCAGGCGACCTTGCGGGAAGAGTGGGCGGGGATGAATTTATAGTCATATTAAGAAATTCAGCAAATGAAGGATTTAAAGAATGGTGGAAAAGGCAAAATATACTATTCCAAGAACATCAAGTTGCAATATCAGCAGGGAGATCACCAATTGACTTAGACCACCCGCAAGAATCACTTAAAAATGCAGACAAAGCAATGTATGAGTCAAAAAGGTTAAAGGACAACGGTAAAAATAATTTTACTGAAGCAATAACGGATGATAATAATATCCTCACATTCAAACAGTACAAACCTGAATCTAAACAAAAGGCTGCATAAAACATGGGAAAATTTGTACATCTTCATAATCACTCTGAATACTCGCTTCTAGACGGACTGTCAAAATATCCTGAAATGCTAGCACATACAAAAAAGCTAGGAATGGATGCTATTGCCGTAACCGATCACGGAAATATGTACGGAGCAATAAAGTTTTTTAAAGAAGCGCGCCTACAGGGAATAAAACCCATAATTGGCTGTGAAATATATGTTGCTAAACGTTCAATGCTAGACAAGGAAGCAGGCGTTGATAATGAATATAATCACTTAATACTTCTTGCAAAAGATAATTCCGGGTATAAAAATTTAATGAAAATAGTCTCAGTTGCAAACCTTGAGGGATATTATTATAAACCAAGAGTTGATATTCCCCTACTTGAGAAGTATTCGGAGGGACTTATTTGTCTTACTGCTTGTGTAAACGGCTACATAGGCGATCCGCTACTTCAGGGTAAAACCGACGAAGCTGAGGAGAGACTTAAAAGGCTACTTACGATATATGGCGATAACAATGTATACTTGGAGCTGCAAAAACACCTTAATGTCCCACCTCAAGAGCAAATGAACAAAGCACTTATTGAGCTTTCAAAAAAAATGGGAGTCCCGATTGTTGCAACAAATGATAATCACTATACGCATAAAAATGATGCGGAAGCACAAGAGATCCTTCTTGCAATCCAGACACAAACAACCATTCTTGATGAAAATCGTAAATTGTCCATGATAAATTCCCCGGATTTTTATATAAAATCACCTGAGGAAATGGAAGGCTTATTCGCACAATACCCAGAAGCCATCATAAACACAGTAAAAATTGCTGAACAATGTAATGTTGAAATTCCTCTTGGGAAATGGATCTTACCTAAATTTGACGTACCAACAGGCAAAACAACAGGAGAACACCTAAAAGAACTTGTAGATAATGGCCTCATGGGGAGGTACGGGAAAATTGAGCAGAAAGTGCGTGAAAGGGTGGATTATGAGTTGGCGGTTATTCTAAAAAAAGGGTATGAGACTTATTTTCTTACAGTTGCAGATTTTGTTAGTTGGGCAAAAAGTCACGGAATTAGCGTTGGTCCTGGAAGAGGATCTGCTGCCGGATCAGTAGTGTCATATGCACTTAACATAACAGATATTGATCCCTTCTACTTTAATTTGCCATTTGAAAGATTCCTAAATCCGGACAGACCCTCTGCTCCTGATATTGACTTGGATTTCGCTGATACAAGACGGGATGAGGTTATTTCCTATGTTACCCAAAAATATGGGGAAGACAAAGTGGCGCAAATCATTACGTTTGGAACTATGGAGGCACGCGGAGCTGTTAGAGATGCAGGGAGAGCATTGGGAATGCCATATTCCGCCCCGGACAGAATTGCCAAAATGATACCTCCCGGATGGCAAGGACATGCTATGACTTTATCTAAGGCACTTGAGCAATCCCCTGATCTCAAACGCGCATACCTTACGGAACAGGATACAAAGAGACTATTGGATGTTGCAACAAAGCTTGAAGGAGTAGCACGTCATGCCTCAGTTCACGCGGCAGGCGTAGTTATTGCAGACAAGCCGCTTACTGACTACACTCCCCTTCAAAGGGAAACCAATGGTGAAAAAATTGTTACGCAGTATGATATGTATACAGTCGGAGAAGACGGGGTAGGTTTGCTAAAAATGGATTTTCTGGGACTGAGAAATTTAACCATTATTGAGGAATCTCTTAAATTTATTAAGCAAAACAAAAATATTGCAATAGATGTCTCGCAACTTCCTCTTGATGATAAAAAAACATATGACCTACTCTCTTCTGCTGAAACTACAGGTATATTTCAATTAGAATCCGCAGGAATGAGAAGATATATCAAAGAATTGAAGCCGAGCAGCATTTTTGATCTAATGGCTATGGTTGCACTTTACAGACCAGGGCCCATGCAAAATATTCCTGAATTTATCGCAAGAAAACACAACCCAACAATAATAACTTACCCAGACCCAAGACTTTCTGATATTTTAAAAAATTCTTACGGAATACTCACTTTTCAAGATGACGTTCTCCTTACTACCATAGCGTTAGCGGGCTACAGCTGGCTTGATGCTGATAAATTCCGTAAAGCCATGGGTAAAAAAATTCCTGCAGAAATGAAAAAACAGAGAGATATATTTCTCTCTGGTGCAGTTAAAAATGGACTGACTCAAAAAAAGGCAGAAGAAATCTACGAATTAATTGCGCCTTTTGCAGGATACGGGTTTAATAAAGCTCATGCTGCATGCTATGCAACTATTGCTTTTAGAACAGCCTATCTTAAGGCCCATTATCCCGTTGAATTCATGACTGCACTATTAACTGCTGAGTCTAGAGGCACAACAGGACCTGTAAAAAATGAAAAAATAGCACAAGCAGTCGCTGAGTGTAAAAGGCTGAATGTTGACATACTTGCACCATCAGTTAACTTCTCAGAAGCTGAGTTTTCTATTCAAGAAAACAAGGTCAGGTTTGGGCTATCTGCAATTAAAAATGTAGGAAGCGCAGCTATATTAAGCATTCATGAAGCAAGAAAAACAGGTCCTTTCACCTCTCTTTCAAACTTTCTGTCACGTGTTGACCTATCAAAGGTAAACAAAAAAACTATGGAAAGCATGATTAAAGCAGGAGCACTGGATGAGTTTGGAAAGAGATCTTCGCTTCTTTCGTCATATCCGGAGCTTGTTGAGAAAATATCAAGACAACAAAAAGATGTAGCCCGAAACCAAGGAAGCCTTTTTGGAGAATCGGATACTGCAGCTGAAGAAATTACCATGTTAGGATTATATGACGTAGAAGAATTTTCTGAAAAAGAAAAGTTAATGTTTGAGAAAGAACTTCTGGGATTCTTTCTTACAAACCATCCTCTAAGCCAAGAGTTGGAAAATATAGCTCGCTACATCACCCATCAACTGACTGAACTTGAGGAAGAAAAAGAAGGTACCCCACTTAAAATAGGGGGACTAGTATCATCTGTTAAAAAAATAGTAACAAAAAAATCAAATCAAGAAATGGCGTTCATATCAGTTGAAGACAGTGCAGGCATTAATATAGAGTGTGTTGTCTTTCCTAAAACTTATGAGGAAGTAAAGCAGGTTCTTATCCGAGATGCCATTGTGATTATAGAAGGAAAATTGCAATTTAAGGACGAGCGACCTGTTATTATTGTTGAAAACGTAAAACGGCTTACAAATTAACAGCTATTTACCCCAAACTGTTTTTGAAAATTTTTAAAACAATACACAAATTGCTCATTTCAGAATCATATCTTGACCTACAACAATTTC
>JAGORM010000009.1:11050-22616 GCA_018062815.1 Candidatus Levyibacteriota bacterium
ATTATTGGACTTCTTCCTGGTTTTGGGACTATTGGATTTTTTCAAGAAATACCAGATGAGGGGAAAAAAGAGTTTATACCTATTCTCAGAGCAGCCACGAGCGACTTTAATACTACACTTGCGCTTGCTACAGTATCCATAGTCGCAACCCATGTAATAGCAATAAGAGTTGTAGGATGGAAGGACTACCTAAGCAGGTATTTTTCGTTTAATCCTATTTATTTGTTTGTGGGGCTATTAGAAATAGTATCCGAAGCTTCAAAATTATTCTCGCTTTCCTTTAGACTCTTTGGTAATATATATGCAGGAGAAGTTGTTCTTGCGACAATATCTTCTCTTTTTGCATTTGTTGCTCCACTTCCATTTATTTTACTTGAAATGATTGTGGCGCTCGTGCAAGCACTTGTTTTTGCAATGTTAACAATGGTATTTATGTCAATATTAGCAACCCCACATGGTGAAGGAGGTGAACATTAATTATGTCGTTTGAAATAACAGGAGGTCTTATTGTTGTATTAGGAGGTATTTTCCCAGCAATTGCTATTGCTCTTATTGGATATAAAGCAATGGAGTCTATCGGAAGAAATCCAGAAGCAGCAGCAAGAATTCTACCACCAATGCTTTTAGGTATGGCTTTCGCAGAGGCTATCGCAATTTACTCTCTTATCTTGGCCTTTGTTGGACATTAGATGACAGGTGAAATTCATTTTTGAATTTCGCTGTCATTATAAGGCTCTTAAGAAATTTATTTAACTTGGGCGTCTTGCAATGACAGTGAATCATGTGTAAAACGCTGTTTGTATAGCTTTAGTGAGAAAAGGAAATATTTAAATGGAAATACTGAATCAATTCGGTTTTGAACCAATTTTGTTTATTGCACAAATTGTAAATTTTTTAATATTGGCTGTAATTTTTAAAAAGTTTCTATATAAACCTATTTTAAAAGTTCTGTCAGAGCGAAAACATGCCATAGAAAAAGGTCTTAAAGACGCTGAAATAGCAGCCAAGGACAGAGAAAGTGCACAAGCACAAAAAGAAGCAATTATTACAAAGGCGGGACGTGAGGCTGAGAAAATACTTGAAGATACAAAAAAGGCTGCGGATTTAATGCGCGAGAAAATTTTATCAGAAACCAAAAACGAATCTGATAAAATTATTGCAGAGGCAAAAAAACAAGTTGATTTACAAATGGAAGACATGGAAAAACGAGCCAAGAAAGCTTCCCTAGATAATTCTCTTGCCCTTCTTGAAAAAGTAATGGAAAAGATGTTTACAAAAGATGAGCGAGATAAAATTCTTACGAGAAGCATAAAAGTTCTCAAAGAAACAGAATGAAAAACACATACTTACTTAAAAATCTAGCAAAAACAATAGTACAAAACAGAGGAATATCAAAAACTCAATCAGTACGACTTACCAAAATATTAACACCAAAGGAATTGAGACAGCTTATGGAAATAATGGCGCTTGAAGATGAAAAAATAACTATGAAGGTTACAAGTGCAGACGGGTTATCAAAAACTAACAAGTCTGAATTAACCTCCTTATTCTATGGTAAAAAAATTGAAACCATAATAGATAATAAAATTGGGGCAGGACTAAAAGTGCAAGCATATGATATGATATATGACCTGTCGGTAAAATCTAAAATAGAAAAACTTGCTGAAGAAATTGAAGAAGAATTGTAAAAAAATAAAAGCAGCGCAAAACAACGCTATCTTTTAAAACATATGGCTAATAACGATAAAAAAACATTTACAACTGAAGATTTTATATCTGAGATTGAAAAAAAACTTTCTGGTCTTCAGGTAGGTGCTGGCGTTGAAAACATAGGCAGTGTTACTTTTGTGGGGGACGGAATTGTTAGAGCAACCGGCCTTACTAAAGCAGGATTTGGTGAAGAGGTTGAATTTGAAGATAAAACGAGAGGCCTGGTTTTAAATCTTGATGAAGACGAAGTCTCAATCATACTCTTCACAGCAGATAACAAAATCCAAGAAGGACAAAAGGTAAAAACAACCGGGAAAATATTAGGCATAAATGTTTCTGATCAGCTTATAGGACGAGTTATTGATCCACTAGGAAACGCATTAGACGGAAAAGCACTAAAAATTGGTCGCGGTAAAGAATATTTTCTTGAAAGAATTGCAGCAGGAATAGTTGAACGTGAACCTGTTGATACCCCGCTTAAAACCGGTATTAAATCTATTGACGCAATGACCCCTGTTGGACGCGGCCAAAGACAGTTAATTATAGGAGATAGAAACACAGGTAAAACAGCGATTGCGATAGATACCATTCTCAACCAAAAAAAGAAAGATCTTAACTTAAGACAAGTTATTTGCGTATACTGTGCCATTGGACAAAAAAGAGGTAATGTTGCTAAAACAATTGCAATTCTTGAAAAAGAAGGCTCTATGGACTATACAATAGTAGTTAACGCATCAGCTTCAGATCCAGCATCACTTCAATTTCTTGCTCCGTTCACAGCAACAGCAATTGGTGAGTATTTTATGGAACAAGGTCAGGATGTGCTTCTTGTGTATGATGACCTGTCTAAGCACGCAAATGCCTACCGTCAAATTTCACTGATTCTTAGACGGCCAGCAGGACGTGAAGCGTACCCTGGAGATATTTTTTACCTTCACTCAAGGCTATTAGAACGTTCTGTTAGGATGTCAAAAGAAAATGGAGGGGGATCCATTACCTCTCTACCCATAATAGAAACTCAAGCGGATGATATTTCTGCCTATATTCCAACTAACGTTATTTCTATAACTGACGGGCAAATCTATCTCAAAACAGATTTATTTAATTCTGGAACAAGACCTGCGGTAGATGTAGGACTTTCTGTTTCACGTGTTGGAGGTGCTGCCCAAACAAAGGGTATGAAGCAGATTGCCGGACCGCTCAGGCTTGAATTAGCTCAATTCAGATCATTGGCGGCCTTTGCACAATTTGGCTCAGATTTAGACGAGGCTACGCAAAAACAAATAGAACGGGGCAAAAGAGTAAGTGCCATGTTAAATCAACCTCAATACCAACCCCTTGATGAGGTATCAGAAATAATAAGCATATATTCAGCTACCAGTGGAATATTAGATGATTTTCCTGTTGAAAGACTTAGAGCATTTGAAGAAAAAGTTTCATCATTTGTTAAAACTAGAGCGAAAAAATCTGTTGATGCTCTACAAAAAGGCGAAAAACTAGATGAAAAACTACAAGAAGAATTAAAAAAAGCTATAACCGAATTTAAAAAAACACTAATCTAGTGAGAAATCACATAGTGAATCTCTAAAACTTACTAAAATGGCTGAAAATTTACAACTGTTAAAAAGAAGAATTAAAACGGCAAAAAATGTATCTCAAATTGCGAAAGCAATGGAGATGATGAGTGCCTCAAAAATTAAAAGAGCACAAAATACAGTGGAAAACAATAAACCCTATGCAAAAAAGGTTGAAAGTTTAACTTTTAAACTTGTGAAAAAAGTAGACAGAAAAAAGTTTAAACATCCATATATTGACGGGAATAAATCTAAAAACAAACTATTACTTGTAGTGTCACCGGACAGAGGGCTTTGTGGCTCACTTAATACAAATTTATTTAAAGCATTAACCTTAGAGGAGGATCACGAAACAGTACTTATAACTATTGGCAAAAAGGTTGAAAAATTTGCAGCAAGACTTTCCTTCAACTTTTTAGCTGCTTTCCCTATGGGCACTACAATTCCCAAATTTGAAAATGTATATGAAATATTAAGAATTATTAATGAACAATACAACACAGGCAAAGTCGGGTCAGTTGAAATATTATTTACAGAATTTAAATCTTTCTTTATTCAAACACCAAAATTAACAAAAATTTTACCCATAGATACTTCAAATTCAGAAGAAGACAATGATCTATACCATTTATATGAACCTGGTTCAAAAAAGCTACTTGAAGGCATTTTACCACAATATCTAGAGGCATCACTTTATAGCGCACTTCTTGAAGCATATACATCAGAACAAGTGGCAAGAATGATAGCAATGCAAAATGCAAAAACAAATGCAAATGAGATTGCAACATATCTCACTCTCGCGTATAATAAGTCACGCCAAGAGCGAATAACAAATGAAATACTTGATCTATCTAATAATCAATTAAACTAATTATGAAAAATACAGACAACGGAGTTGTTATAAGAATTCAGGGAGCAGTTATAGATGTTAAATTTGATTTACATAACGTACCTCAAATTTACGAAGCACTTGAAATTGAGCTAAACGGAAAAACTCTTATTTTGGAAACAGAATTTGAATTAGAAAATGGTGAAGCAAGAACCATTGCCATGGGCTCAACAGAAGGCTTAAAACGAGGTACCATAGTAAAACGTACACACCACCCTATTGAAGTACCTATTGGTCCTGAAACATTGGGACGTATTTTTAACGTATTAGGTGACACAATTGATGGGGGCAAAAAACTTCCTTCAAGTGTAAAACGCGACTCAATCCACAAGAGTGCACCACCATTATCGGAACAGGCGACAACACCTGAAATTCTAGAAACAGGTATTAAGGTTATTGATCTTATAGCTCCTTTTACAAAAGGGGGTAAGGTCGGAATTTTTGGAGGAGCAGGGGTTGGAAAAACAGTTATTATTCAGGAGCTTATACGAAATATAGCAATCGTTCACAAAGGACACTCTGTTTTTGCAGGTGTAGGAGAACGTACACGAGAAGGCACGGACTTATACCGTGAAATGAAGGAAAGCGGAACCCTAGACAAAACCGTATTAGTTTTTGGGCAAATGAATGAACCACCTGGAAATAGACTTCGAGTAGGTCTTACAGCACTTTCAATGGCAGAGTACTTTAGAGATCAAAAGAATGAGGATGTACTTCTTTTCATTGACAACGTATTTAGATTTGCACAAGCAGGCGCTGAAGTGTCAGCCCTATTAGGACGAATGGCAAGTGCCGTAGGATACCAGCCTACCCTTTCTCAAGATATTGCATCATTGCAAGAGCGCATTACTTCAACAAAAAATGGATCCATAACATCAGTTCAGGCTGTATATGTACCTGCTGATGATTATACTGACCCAGCCCCGGCAACCATATTTAGTCATCTTGATGCAACTGTAACGCTTGAAAGGTCTATCGCAGAACAGGGCTTATACCCCGCCGTTGATCCCCTAACTTCATCTTCAAGGCTTCTTGATCCAAATGTTGTAGGAGCAGAGCACTACAGAGTTGCATCAGAAATTAAAAGAATACTACAGCGTTATAAAGACCTACAAGACATTATAGCTATTTTAGGAATAGATGAACTTTCAGACGAGGATAAGCTAACAGTTGCAAGAGCCAGAAAAATACAAAGATTTTTAACTCAACCAATGTTTGTTGCTGAAATATTTACGGGAGCACCGGGAAGATACGTTAAGGTAGAAGACACTGTAAAAGGCTTTGCTGAAATAATTGACGGAAAACATGACAACTTATCTGAACAGGCGTTCTACATGACTGGCACAATTGACGAAGCAATCAAAAACGCAAAGAAATAGCACAGACCCCCCATGGCAAACTCAAAATTTTATTTTGAAATTATAACTCCAGACGGAATAATCTACCAGGATAATGTAGATGAGGTAAAACTGCCTACTCCCACAGGCGAAATAGCTATTCTGCCTCACCATGTCCCGCTTTATGCAAAATTGGGGGACGGCGAGGCAACAATAATTAAAGATGGGAAAGAAACCCTCATGGCTGTTTTAGGTGGAATTGTTGATATTTCTGACAATAAAGTAAGCATCATTTCAGACTATGCAATTCAAGCAGACTCGATCCAAATCGCAAAAGCAGAGGAAGCAAAAAAAAGAGCAGAGGAAGCAAAACTAAACAAACAAGAAACACAGGACTTTATAATGGAAGACAAAGAACTTAGAAAATCTATTTTAGAATTAAAAGTAGCGCAAAAAATAAGAAGACCACATAGACCAAATCAATAAGGTATGCAAACGAAACAATCCCGATTTACCAGAACTACACAGGAAAAAACTAAAAAGCAAATTTTCTTTTTCATAATTGCGATTATCCTACTTCTCTTTATTGCTTTTCAGTTTGGTCCTTTTATACTTGACTCTGTTTCCTCACTCACTTCAATTTTTAGAAAAAGTACTGCAGAGGTAGCAGTAATTGAAGACAATACATTAGAAGCGCCATTTCTTGACTCAATTCCTACAGCTACGGGAAGTTCCAATATTCATATCTCAGGATCATCAACATATTCAGACGCACAAGTAGAGCTTTATGTAAATGATGAAGTTTATGATACAGCACCCTTGTCTTCCGACCAAAAGTTTTCATTTGAAAACGTAAAACTAACAGACGGCCAAAATATAATACGCGCGCGCGTTAAAAAGGGGAACGAATACAGCTCGTACACTAGAAGCTACTACGTTTTTCAAAGCAAAGGCGCCCCCAAGCTTGAGATTACAAACCCAACTGAAGAACAACAATTTGGTAGAGGGGACCAGACAATCACAGTTCAAGGGTTAACAGATCCAGACTCAGATGTTACAGTAAATGGGTTCCGGGCAATCGTTGACAGCAATGGTAATTTCTCATACTATTTCAATTTAGCCGAAGGAGATAATGAATTAAGCATTAAAACAAAAGGCAAATCAGGACAAGAAACAGAAAAGAAAATCAAAGTCGTGTACAAACCTTAAATTTTTTACTTTTTTATACTCTTGTTTTTATTAAAGAAAATTCCGCAAGTAATAACTACCCAAAGCATAAAAGGTGTATAAAAAAGCGAATTTTCGAAAAAACTCTGTATTAAAATTGCGCTTATAGAAGCCAAAATTGCACTACCCGCGTATTTATATTCTTTACCATTCTTCATTTTCCTGACTACGTTTGAGACAAGATAAAATCCCAAAACCAAAAATATAATAAATCCTAAAATTCCCATTGTTGCTAGTATAAAAATGTAACTGTTGGGGATCCCATTTGATGCATGTGAAAAGGTTGAGTCTGTTTTAGAAATAAGCCCTAATTTCAAGTTTGTAAATCTTAATGTATTAAAACCTACTCCTATAACTGGACTTGTTGTAAACACGTAGAGTCCGTTGTTCATAGCATCTACTCTTGAAAAAATTGAAGAAGTTCTTATTAAATTTACACCTTCTCCTCCAATATTTTTTGGCACTAACAATATTCCTATTACAAAAATTAAAAAAAGTATTAGTAAAAATCTTTTTTTACCAAGCATAAAAACAAACACAAAAGCAGATATAATAAAGGCAACATAGGAACTTCTAGAATAGGTAAGAAAAAAAGCGCCAAGCACATAAACAGATCCTGACAGTAAAAGTAATATATTTTTTATGTACAGGTTTTTTTTGTATAGCGTATAGGATGACAAAAAAAGATAGAAGATTAAAAGAATATAAACACCTGCATAATTAGGATCTAGTAAAGTTGAAAACAAACGGTATAAATGCTCATCCCAACCCAGATAATAAAGATTACGCAGTGACGGATAATAGAAATACTGAATATACCCCAAAAGAATAAATACAAAACTAGAAATTAATAGTTCATTTTTTATTATAACTATACTTTTATGCGGAAGGTAAAGCATAGGAATAAATAGCAGTATATATGAAAAAAAACGTAACGAGTAAGAAAAACTCACCAGAAATTCAAAAAATGACGTGACATGAATAATTGCCCCAACCAAACCTAAAAAAAATAGCGCAATAATACATACGACATATATATTAGTTTTTTTAAAAAATAAATATATTACACGAAGGTTTATAGCTAATATGCACAGCACCACTATATCCACTATTGATACAGCAAGCTGAGGTAAGATATTAAGCCTTGCAATAACCCCTAGTGGCAATAGGGCAATTAAAAAATAAAAGAGAAAATTTTTCATTTTTATTTTTTAAGAAGTAGATAGAGTTTTCCCCTTACTAAAAAAGTGTGAAAAGACATCATAAGAGATACGACTAATCCTGGAACTCCGTCTAAGAACCCGAGCTTAAAGACATAAGTATAAAAAAATTTACCTTTCGTATACAAAATAATAAGCGCCCAATTTGTAGTTTTTCCTGCTTTAAAAAGCTCTTTTGACCTGATTGTGGTATATAAATTAACCTCAGAAATAAATTCAGATATAGTCTGATGAGGATAATGATATAACGGAGAATTCAATGTCCCTAAATCTGCTAGAACCATCCACTCTTCATGTACTTTTCCCACCCACCTCCCACTATCTTTTTTAGCTAAACGTAGGAATTTTTTATTCCTCAGTTCACCATGCTTTAAAATTTTTCCAAACATACTGTCTAGTCTTTTTATGTAGAATCCACCTTTTACAGTAGTTTTTAGTGTCTCTTCAATTTCTTTTTGTAATTCCAAACTTACTCTTTCATCAGCATCTACAAATAAAACCCATTCGTTTTTTGCAATATTTAATGCGTAATTTCTTTGATCGGAAAAATCATTTTTCAAAACCCTGGATACAATCTTTACGCCTTTTGCCTTTGCTACCCTTATTGAGTTGTCGCCTGATTCATCATCAACTACTATTATTTCATTACAAAAAGATACAGAGTTTATACAAGCTTCTAAATTTTTTTCTTCATTTTTACAGAGAATTATTGCAGTAATCATTTTATTTTATAACAGTTACACTTATTTTTCGGGTTTGCTCCCATATTTGTATTATTTTTACATCTTTGCCATATGAAGTTTTTTCTCCCCGATACCATAAAAGATACCTATATGGATCTAAAAATACAGGAAAGTCACTTAACTCTCCCTTTCCTACTATAGCATATTTTTCATCATTGGATAATTCTATAATTTTATCAATTGCATCCATTCTTTGCTTAAGAGTAATTCTGTACCCATAGTTCCCAACAGTGTAAAAATTTGTTGAAATAAGAAAAAAAACATTTAAAATACATATTGCAAATACCAAAAATACAATAAGTTTATTTAATCCAAGTTTTTCTCCTATTAATGAACACAAAAGAACAAAGCTCAAAATTAAAAAAGGGGAAATAAGTAAAGTATCTGCCTCAATTGGAATTCTGTGAATAAATAGCCCGACAAAAGAAACAGCTAGAAATAATGTAAGCAATAAAACTGACAAATTTATTTTTTTTAAAACATAAAAACCTAGACTTATTAAAGATAAGATCAAAAATAATAAAGAAACAAAACCACTCCACACAAAAATTAGTTGCTTATAGTACGTCAAAAACTCAGGTATTGTTGAGGAAACAGAAGTGCGAGAAGAAAACTGTGAACTAAACATACTAAAAGGAAATTTTATAACCCTATACATAACCCAAACCAAAAACCCTAATGTCTGTCTATACCCGTGCCCAATATCATAGACAATAAAAGGAATCATGGGCAAAGCGTACATTGCAATTGAAAAGCACACATTTTTAAGCGTTACATTCCTTATCCATTCCTTTTTTTTAAGTATTCCAAAAATAATTACTAAAAATACTGCAATTTGAAATACGAAGGTTGTAATTTCAAGGTTATAAAGTATTGCTAAAATCAAAGCTATGAACGGTAGAACAAACGATTTACCTCTTACAAAGAGGTACACCAAATAAAAAAGTAAGATTACAAAAAACGGAATTGGGCTAGTATGGTATGGTATACGAGAATTCATAACGACCAATGGTGATGTCGCAAAAATAAACGCAGACAAAAAAGCTATTTTTTTTGTATACATATTTGACGCAACATAATATAGCAACAACACAGTGACTGCACCAAATACAGCAATAACGTATCCAGGACTGGTCGGTTCAAAATTGGATAAATATAGCATTATTCCCAGTGCGTATGTCCATAAGGGACCGTGGTGTATCCAAGGATGAGAAGTGGGTGGCCCGACTAACGGAACAACGCCATCTACAATCATGTTCTTTGCTGATATATAAAACCACCCCTGGTCTGGTATAAACTGCATTAGCTCCTCCAACCTATATGTTCTTAAAAAAAGCGCAACAACAAACAAAAAAAAACTACTTATAATGACCAAAAAGGACTGTCTTGTAAAAATTCCAGATTTTCTTAAGATAAATAACTCAACAAGTAAACCTATCACACCGTAATATTTTTTAAAATAGTATTTCCTACTTCTTTCAAAAATTTTTTTAGTATCACTTCTTTGCTCTGTGCTCTTTCCCCATTCATGCATAACAACTAGTGATGGATCTATAAAAATTTTTAAACCTTTCAATTTTACTCTATTACAAATATCGTTTTCTTCAAAAAATAAAAAAAACTTTTCATCGAAGCCATGAATTAATTTAAATAAACTCCTTTTTATGATAAAAGCGGTTCCTGGTACTACATCAACTTCACGGATATCCTTCTTATTCCATGAAAAAAGCCAAAAATTTCTTGCAATTTTATTATTTGGAAAATATTTGTATATAAAAGAAAGTGAAAAAATCGCGTTGATGAGATTTAATTTTAGTGTTCCCTGCTTCTTATAGGGGCTGCCTTCAGGGGTAACTAAAAGCGGCGCTATGATGCCTGTAGAAGCAATATTAAATCTCTTTAGTATCTGAAACACATTACCATATCTAATCTCTGTATCCGGATTAAGAAAAAAAATAAATTCTCCTTTCGCGTGTTTTACTCCTAAATTATTTCCTGCACCAAATCCTAAGTTTTTGTCAGATCTATAATATTTTACTTTTTTATACAGCGACAGTTCTGAAGAATAATTACTTTTCAAATCATTTTCAACAACTATAATTTCATAGGAAATCTTATGAAAATGTTTTTGAATTGACGAAATGCAAATTTTTATCTTGTCAAACACTTTATAGTTTACAATTACTACAGAAAGTTTTATGGTGTTCATTATTTTTTTGCAATTAAAGTAAATAATTTCTCTAGCTTACTTATATGCTTTTCCCAGGTCCATTTTCTATTTACATTTAAAATTCCATTTTTAGAAAGCTTATTGTAAATTGCTTTATTCTCTAGAGATATTATCTTATTTGCAATTTCAAAAGGATTTTTACTCACTAAATAACCTGTTAAACTATCCTCTACTGTTTCTCTATATCCACCCTGATTAAGAGCTATAACCGGAGTTCCGCAAGCCATTGATTCAAGAGGAGCAAGCCCAAATGGCTCGTTGAACGACATAGACACAAAAACAAAACTTTCTCTATAAAAAGATGAAAGTTTAATGTCACTAACAAATTTTATATCAGAAATGTCTAATACTTTAAGTGTATAGTCTTGAGGTAAAAATCGCATAGCTTTCTTTACATATAAGAACCCGTTCGCGTCAATTTTTGCACCCATAAATAAAATCTGTTTTTTCTTTTTATTATTCCCCTCTTTAAATATTTGAGTATCTACTCCAGGATATACAACTTCAGCATTTCTTTGATATGCCTTTTTAACATTTTCTCTGGTAAATTCAGAATTTACAAGAATCATCTTTGCCTTCTTTACATTTTCAAAATCTATTTGTTTTTTTATACGTCTTGAAACTGACTCATATAGC
>JAGORM010000010.1 GCA_018062815.1 Candidatus Levyibacteriota bacterium
TGGTATACACGCATGGTTTAGGACCATGTGCCGTAAAAAGCGTGGAGGTTCAAGTCCTCTCATCCGCACAAATTTGACAATAATTACAATAACTGAAATACTTAGATAAATGGAAGAGGATAAAAATTCAAACCCATCTCCAGTTCAAAGTTTAACTCCAGAAAAGTCATCACCTGCTGTTCCGCCAACTTCAGAAACCCCCAAACCAAAGCTTAAACTACCAATTCTAATAGGATTTGTTGTTCTGTTACTCTTAATTATTAGTACAGCTTCTGCTACGTACTTATTTGTCTCAAAACCTAAAAATGCTGTAATTCAAAAACAAACCGTAGAAATCTCTTCCCCGGCAAGCCCCACCCCCATAGACAACCCTACAGGTGATTGGAAAACCTATGTGAGCAATGAACTCAGCTTTAAGTACCCCTCAGATATGGAGGTGTTCCCTTGTGAAGCGATGGTGGACGGCAAAATAGTTTCAGTTGGAATAAAAAAAATTGGAGACAAAACTACTTACTGTGGAATTGGAGGATTACAAGCTATATTTACAATAAGTACTTATGGCGAAAACAAAACGATTGAAGATTATTTGACAAAACTTCCTCTTGGCACCTACCAAACTATATCTCCTATTCAGTACAGGGAAATTAGTGGATTTAAGCTTGGAATTACGACTTTATCTACAGAAGGTGGGTTTAGCACCCAAACTCATGCCTTAATAAACCCAGTAGATAGTAAGCTTTACTATATAAGATCGAATAGCGATTGGAAAACTAACGAAATTCTACTTGAACAAATTCTCTCCACTTTCAAATTTACAAATTAGCATTTAGTACAAATACCTACGCTTAGAATACTTGCAAATTGCTCATCACAGGCTCCTAATGTTATTTAGCTGCAAATTCCTTTTGCAAGATTATCATAGTTAGTGCTTATTTTTGCAGCGTTTGCGCTATTAACTAAAGATCTAAATCTCAACCACTGTATATTAGTCATGTTATATTTAATAGCAAAAGAGTTAATATAATCATTTTCCCTTTTCCGCCCAAGCGCATCATCATTTATAAAAAGTACCTGTCCAGAAATCGCTTTATACCTCTCAGGTATTAAATATGCTATTGGCCCAACATCTGCAACTACCGTTGAAATTTCATATGTCTCAAAAAGTTTTTCCCAGTGTTTTCGTTCCAACGCTTCATCCTTTAAACTATATTTAGCACGTCTTGAATTTTCCAGTAAAAGATGGCGCTTTCCTTCATTGTCTTCAAGAATAGCAGCAGACGCCTTCTTAGTAAAATCCGAGCTGGAATTTTTAAATATTTTTGTTAATTCCTCGTTCAGTCTCCAGTGTGGAGTGCCATCTTGAAACGAGTAGTCTAAGTCTTTATTCGGATCTTGAAGCAATAATCCCATACCTTCACTAGCTTCAGAATTTATAGAGTTAACAGCAAAAACAAAACAATAAGCTATTCTCTTTACCCCATTTATTTTGCCATGAGCTTCTTCTAGCAAATACTTATCAATTTTGCGGTCTTCTGAAGCTAGTGAAGGAATATTTGCAAGACGCTTATTAAATAACGCCTTAAAGTCAGGAGTCGTACTCTGACCTTGTTCAATTGTATTTTTCATGATGCAATTGTACTCCAAGTTAATTTAATTGTCTAATTGTGCATGTCGTATAAAACATACAAATATGCTCCAGTAATTTAAATCTTTTATATTTTTCTTTTTTACTATATAATATCCCCTTATGCAGATAGAAAAAAAGGCACACGAAGACGGGACAATAACACTTACCATTCACGTTCCCTGGAAAAAAGTGGAAGAATCACGCACAAAAGTAGTAGATACACTTATTAAGCAGGTACAAGTTCCTGGATTCAGACGCGGTATGGCACCTAAAAACGTAGCAGAACAACACCTTAAAAAAGAGTCGGTGCAGGAGGAAGTATTAAAAGAGGTAGTAGGAGAAGCATACAATGAGGCTGTCAAAACAGAAAAATTAACACCTATAATTACCCCAAAAATACATATTGAAACATTTGAAGACGGAACTGATCTTACTTTCTCAGCAGACCTTTGTGAAGCGCCAATTGTTACATTAGGAAACTACAAAGAGGAAGTAAAAAATGTAACTGCGAAAGGAAAAATTATTGTCCCAGGCGAAGAAAATAAAAAACCAAACATTGATGAGATTCTAAATGCTGTGGCTAAAGGAGGCTCAGTTACAATTCCTAAAGTACTATATGAACAAGAGGCAAATAGGCTCTTATCGCAGACGCTTGATGAGCTAAAATCCCTCGGGCTTACCCTGGAACAGTATCTTTCATCAAGAGGTAAGAACGCAGAGGATATGAGAATTGATTATGAAGAAAAAGCCAAAAAGGATTTAGCACTTGAATTTATGTTACGGAAAATTGCTGATGATGAGAAGATAACTGTAGAACCTGCAGACATAGAAGGAGTTATGAAAGACATAAAAGATGAAGAACAAAAGAAACAAATAATGTCAAATCCGTATCTGTTAGCTTCTATTATACGCCAACAAAAAACCCTCGACTTTCTCACAAAGATCTAAATAATTGATCCACTTGCTATCTTGGAGTATAATACAGGGGTATGAGTGCACAGGCTCACGGTAAGGCTAAAAAGCCACATATCCAACAGGAATTTCTTGAACGCCACATAAACACGAAGAGTGTAAATGGGTCATTATCTGATGTGTCATCAGGCGTATTCTCTGCTTTATGGAAAGATTTACTTACGGGAAGTTCTAAAGACGTAAGCGCTCAAATTTTTGGTGCCCCCAAAGGCACATCTCATGAACTGAAGCCCGGACAAGAAGCATCTCTTAAAAAACCGGAAAAGAAAAAGGCTGTTACAGAAGCTCACATGGAATACTTTAGGGAAATTAAAAATGCAGACATATCCCCAAGAAAACAAGAAGATCAAGCTATGGAACAAAAAGTTGAGCAGATAAGAATTGAAATAAAGAAGCTTATGAATGCAAGCAAACAACTTGAAGCCACGTTTAAGAATGTGCAGATTGAGCAAAAGGTGGTCAAAGCAGGAAGATATCATGAAACCCTTCTTACCTTTATTTTAAGCCTTGTCAGATCTGCTAAGGTAAAAATGGAGGAAGGGGCATCCTGGATGAATGTTAGCAAAAACAAAAAACAACAGCGTCAATATCAGTCTATGGCAAAAAAGCACGGAACTTCCTTTACTTTAAATAATGAGCGAACTGCTGCAACTCAAACAGGATAGAGGCTAAATTATTCGACCTATGAAGAACAAAGCATAGCTTCCTGGCATGTTGACAGACAAAGAGTAAAAATTGTAGAATAAATTCAATATATGAATCGCAACATAACAACACTTAACCTCCTTCTTAGTACTTGCTAAGGGAGGCTTTAGTGGCTTGATAGACCTCCCCAAAAGGGAGGTTTTTTGTTGGCAAAAAGCTATATTCTAAACATACAGGAGGAAGCATTAAAAAATAATACATGAGAAATGAAAAAATAAATACGGATAGTTATTTTACGAATTTAAACCACAATCCGCTTGGGGCAGAGTTAAATTGGCAAAATGCAAGATTTGGAGACTTTGATGAAGATGTTATAAACCCTAAAAAACACGAAATGGCAGATTTGGCTTTATTCACACCGGATCAACTTCCTAATAAAACCTTGGGGAAAAGAAAAGACATTGCCCGCAGAATAAATGCCTTTCATCACGCAGTACAAAAAGCTTCAAGCCTACAGAATCTTTTAGACGATTCAAGAAAGGCATATATTACTTACTTATGGACTGATCACAATAATGAAACACACATTGAATTTGTGGGACAAAACACAATAGACCGAATTGTTTTCTCTGCAAAAAATATTATTGAACAGGTGGCAACAGATGGATACCCAAAACTTGCTGAACGTGCGCTTGGAAGGTACGGAATACAATTGAAAGGAGGTGAGAAAATATAAAATTAGAAAGATACTCTGCTATGTCTGGAGTAGTAGGTGAAATACATCAACCTACTGAAGAAGAACTTTACCGGGCAAAAAACACAATTTCAAAAACTATTAAGAACAGCTTTGACAAAAAACTCATATCAGAAGGCGAAACTGTAAGCTTAAATACCCAAAACAAAACAGACACAAGACTAAAATGACAATATATGTGACACAAAAGGTCATAAAATATATTGACAATATTAACCTAACTGGGTAAGATAAATTTATTATGCATATAAAAGCTTTTTGGTTTACATACTTTACATCCCAACCCGGGAGGTAGCGTAGTGCCAAAAACTTTTTACTACAACCTCCCTAAAGGGGAGGTTTTTTGTTGGCAAATACTGACACCTTTAGCTTGTCTACGGGTTGTTGGAAAAATTAGAAGCCACAGATAGGAGGTGAGATATGTGAGTAAACCAGAACATCAAATAACAAAATTTATAAATACACCAGGGGTATATGGATTTATTTCAGTTCCAGTAACTGAAGTCGTAAACAGAGGTAGACTTCCAAAATCAGAACGTACTCTTACGAATCGTGAAAGAAAAGCATTGAAGGATAGAACCCGTTTACAAAAAGATGTAACGCTACACGAATTAGACGGTGAGGAAATTGAGGGCGTCCTTTTCACTTTTAAACCGCAGGTGCTAGACAAAAAATAACATATCTACGCTGAATGGTTACATTTATTGTAGGTCAGATTTTATTTTGCTAGAATAGCTATGGCTTATGTATTTAAGCCATATGGACCTGTAGCTCAGTTGGTTAGAGCGCATCATTGACATTGATGAGGTCACAGATTCGAGTTCTGTCAGGTCCACATATTTGTGTGTTGGTTAATTTACTTTATACTAAGTTTATGCAAAACTATGAAAAAAATTTGCGCCAGACAACCAAAAGGCAAATATTTTTTAATAATTTTTTGGGTGGAGTAGCATGGGGAATAGGGTCCGCATTGGGAGCAGCAATTTTTGTGCTGATATTAGGATACATGTTTTCCAAAATAAACATAATTCCAGTAGTAGGATCATTTGTAGCTCAGGTGCAAGAAGTAGTACAGCAAAAACAAACACCCCAACCCGCGCCCACTAGATAAAAAGGTATAAATGGTGGATAATATAGTAACTTTAGCCATAAATTTGCTTATATAGTTAGCAGATTTTAAGTGGTACAAAATTTTATGAATTTAGAAAAAATAAGACATTCAACCGCACACTTGCTTGCGGCAGCTGTATTGGAGTTATACCCTTATGCGCTTATTACTATTGGACCTGCGATTGAGAACGGATTTTACTATGACATTGATTTTAAAAATCCCATAACAGAAGTTGATCTTCCTAAAATTGAGGCTAAAATGAAGAAAATACTACCATCATGGAATGAATTTAAAGAACGTGAAGTTACAGCAAATGAAGCTAATAATATTTTTAAAGATAACCCCTATAAACTTGAGTTAATTCACGAACTTGCAGAAAAAAATCAAAAAATTACTTTATATAAATCAGGTGATTTTGAGGATTTATGTAAAGGAGGACATAGTGTACATCCCAGTCAGGAAATTGGAGCTTTTAAGCTTTTATCACTTGCAGGGGCGTATTGGAAAGGAAATGAAAAAAACAAAATGCTTACCCGCATATACGGAACCTCATTCCCTACACAAATAGAACTGGATGAGTACTTAGCAGCTGTAGAAGAAGCAAAAAAACGAGACCACAAAAAGCTAGGAAAAGATCTAGATTTGTTTGTTTTTTCAGACGTGGTCGGAAAAGGACTTCCACTTTTAACGCCAAAAGGGTCAACTGTAAGACGAATTTTAGAACGTTTTATTGTAGATGAAGAGTTGAAGCGAGGCTATCAACACGTATATACACCAAATCTTGCACGTCTTGATTTATATAAAAAATCAGGACATTATCCATACTACAAAGACTCAATGTATGCTCCAATTAAAATAGATGAGGATGAATTCATGTTGCGCCCCATGACTTGCCCTCACCATTTTGAACTATACCTTTCACGGCCCCACAGCTACAAAGAACTTCCAATAAGATATGCTGAACTTGCAAGTCTTTATAGATATGAAAAGTCAGGAGAGTTATCAGGACTTGAGCGCGTTAGGACATTTACGCTAGCAGACGCGCACATAATCGCAACAAAAGATCAGGCAGAAGAGGAGCTTAATCGTGTCCTTGACCTGATAGACTATGTTGCAGAAAAACTTGGTCTTATATCAGGAAAAGATTATTTTTATAGACTTTCATTAGGGGACAGAAAAGACACAAAAAAATACTTTAAAGATGATGCGGCATGGGATCATGCAGAGCTCACTCTAAAACATGTTCTTGAAGCCCGAAAAGCACCCTTTTATGAAGCGCCTGGTGAAGCTGCTTTTTACGGGCCAAAAATAGATGTCCAAATGAAAAATGTAAATGGAAAAGAGGAAACAGCATTTACGGTACAGTACGATTTTGTCATGCCAAAACGGTTTGAGCTAAAATATATAAACAGTGAAGGAAACGAAGAACAACCGATTGTAATCCATAGATCATCTATTGGAGCACTGGAAAGAGTTATGGCATTTTTGATTGAAAAACATGCGGGCGCATTTCCTTTATGGCTTGCCCCAACACAAATAGTATTACTTCCCATCTCAGACAAGGTAATGGATTATACAAATGAGGTTGCAGGTGAACTAAGATCAAACGGAATTCGTGTAGACATAGATGCCTCCAATCAGACCCTTGGAGGGAAGATTCGTACGCACACTTTACAAAAGGTACCTAATCTTAGTATAATAGGAGATAAGGAAGTTGAAAAATCCCAGATGGATAAGAAAAAATATATTTCTGTTCGTCTACGGGATGGGAAAGAACTAGGAGTAGTTGAACTCGATTCTTTCATTTTAGATTTACAAAAAGCAATTGAGAAAAGGATTTAACCAGCCATTACAGAAAAGGTATAGACTGAACAACCAAATCACTGCCCCTGAAGTACGGTTATTAGATGACACAGGGAAGCAGATTGGACTTGTAAAGATTTCTGAAGCACTAACCATGTCTCAGGAACAGGGGTTAGATCTAGTTGAGATCGCATCTCAAGCACAGCCTCCTGTTGTAAAACTTATTGATTATCAAAAGTTTTTATACCAGGAGAAAAAAAGGAAGCAGGGCGAAAAGAAAAATGCCCATGTTTCAGAAACAAAACAAATTAGATTTGGACCTTTTATTGGAAGCCATGATCTTGGAATTAAAATAGAACGCGCACGGGAATTTATAAAAGAAGGGGATAAGGTAAAATTTATTATTCGCTTTCAAGGAAGGGCAATCACAAAACAAGACTTGGGGAGGAAAACACTAGATAAGGTAATTGAACAAATGTCAGATATCGCACGGGTAGAGCGTGAGATACACATGGAAGGAAAACAAATGGTCGTAGCCTTTACAAAAGGAGCTCGTGAAACTAAAAAGGAAGGGGAAATAGAAAATGAAAAAAACGAAAAAAATAAAATTGAAGATCAAAAACTCAGTAGCCAAGCGGTTTAAGGTAACTAAAACCGGAAAAGTTATGTTTGAGCATCAGTATAGAAGCCATAAAAGAGGTATTAAATCTAAGTCCAGACTAAGACGCCAGAAAGAACCAGGAATAATAGAAGGAAGATTTGCGAAAAAAATTAAAATGTTATTGGGAGTCTAACAATAACACAATTCAGAAAAATTCTGGATTTGCCAAAGAATGATACACAAAATTTTAAATAGAGTACGCGTAAATTTTAGACAGTCTCGATCTGACCGATCAGCAACGGGTCAATACCGAAACTACCGAAAAAGCGTTACACATTTATTTAAAAAGGTGCCATTATTTAACACTAAAAAAGGACAAGTAAAATAATATGACAAGAGTTAAAAGAGGATTAGTAAGCAGAAGACGCCACAACAAGCTTTTAAATCAAGCTTCAGGCTACCGTGGAACAAAAAGCAAACTTGTACGTGTTGCCCGAGAGGCAGTATTACACGCAGGAAATTATGCTTTTCATGGTAGAAAAAGAAAAAAGATTGACATGAGAAGGTTGTGGATAACAAGAATTGGCGAAGCCTCCAAGACTGAAGGAATATCTTACAGCAAATTCATGGATGGACTCAAAAAGAAAAAAATTGAATTAAACCGAAAAATATTATCTGATATGATTGTAAATGATATTAATTCTTTTAAAAAGATCGTAGAGAACATAAAGGCTTAACGGCTATTTAACTCTTTACATAAACCTCCAGACCTAGGAGGTTTTTTTATATCTTGAAAAGTACTTTTTTCAACTGTCACAAGAATTACAGGTATATTTTCAAAAAATATTGCTATAATAATTATACGAATGGACCACGAACTACTTAATCAATTTCAATCAATTAAAAATGATGCAACTGGACTTATCCTTTCCTCAGAATCGCTTACAGAACTGAACGAAATTAAATTAGATTTTTTGGGAAAAAGCGGAAGACTATCTATTGCCATGAAGGAACTAACCACTATTCCTACTGATCGTAGATCTGAAATAGGAAGACTCGCGAATGAGGTAAAAACAACAATTGAAAACTTAATTGCAGAACACGAAAAAAAACTTGGAGCAAGACACTTTACCGTGGGCACATCATCAATAGATGTTACTATGCCGGGAAAACCTCTTCCCCAAGGGCATCTACACCTAATAACTCAAGCAGTAGAAGAAATCTCAGCTATATTTGAGCATATAGGATTTACAAGAGTACGGTATCCAGAGGTAGAATGGGACTGGTATGCATTTGGAGCGTTAAATTTTCCTGAAAATCATCCAGCACGCGATGACTGGGAAACTTTTTTTATTGACGAAAAGGAAGACAGTAAAAACGGCAGAATGCTGCTTACCCCACATACATCCTCAGGACAGATAAGAGAAATGACTCAAGCGGTTAAGCAAATGGCAAAAAAAACTAGTGAACCAATTTCGATAAAAATGGTAAATATTGCAAAAACATATCGTAGACAATCTGACGTATCTCATACCCCAATGTTTCACCAATTTGAAACTTTGGTCATAGGTCAAGATATAGCAATAACACACCTAAAAGGAGTACTCGACTATTTTGCCAAATCATGGTTTGGACCCACACGCAAAATCAGAATGCGCCCTTATCATTTTCAATTTACAGAACCCTCATTTGAAACAGACATTTCTTGTGGAATATGTGATGGAAAAGGAAAACTATCAAATGGTCAGAAATGCTCTTTGTGTAAGGCAGGATGGTTAGAATTAGGAGGTGCAGGAATGGTTCACCCCAACGTTATTAAAAATTGCGGACTTGATCCAAAAATATATACAGGATTCGCATCAGGATGGGGAGTAGAACGAGTACTTATGATGCGTGAAGGATTAGACCTGCCTGATCTTAGAATGCTATACAGTAATGATTTAAGATTTCTTAATCAATTTTAAGAACAGAAACATGTCACTTTGACAATATGAACATAAAAATTTTAGACTCATGGCTTCGTGAACACCTAGAAACAAAGGCTACACCTCAGCAAATTGGGGAAATGCTTTCGTTAACAAGCGTATCCGTTGAAAAAATAGAAGAACTAGGTCACGACTATTTGTATGACATAGAGGTAACTACAAATCGACCTGACTTAATGTCTGTCGCGGGAATTGCACAGGAGGCAGCCGTTGCATTAACTGCATCCGGTATTCCTGCAAAGTACATAGAAAAAGATAAACCAAAATTTAAAGAATCAACAAAAACACTTGATCTACAAATCGTAAATAACCCATCCCTGGTAAAGAGAATTTGCGGTGTGCTTCTTTGTGTTAACATAGAAAAATCTCCACAACTTATTCACGATAGACTAGAGGCAACGGACATAAGAAGCATAAATAATGTTGTTGATGTAACAAATTATGTAATGCGTGAGACAGGACACCCAATGCATGCATTTGATTTTGACAAGTTAAATTCCACTGGAAAAATGATTATCAGAGAAGGAATAAAGGGAGAAAAAATACAAACATTAGACAGGAAGGAATATGTTTTGCATGGAGGAGAAATTATTGCAACTGACGGAACTGAAAAAATTATAGATTTGTTAGGAGTAATGGGTACACTTAACACTTCAGTTTCGGAAAACACTAAAAATGTTTTGTTATTTGTGGACAATAATGATCCGGCGCATATTAGACGAACCTCTATGACACACGGAATCAGATCTGATGCCGCTGTATTAAATGAGAAAGGAGTAGACACTGAGCTCTCTTTAAAAGCACTGGAACGGGGAATAGAACTTTTAACACAAGTGGCAAATGCGACAGTGGAATCAAAAATTATTGACATATACCCTGCGCCCATCAAGATAAAACCTATAACTATTAGTGTTGCACAAATTGAAAAAACAATTGGTGTTTCAATCTCAGAAAAACAGATAATTTCAATACTTGAAGGACTGGCATTTACAGTTAGCAAGCTAAAGGATAAACTTACAGTTATTGCTCCCAGCAATAGACGTGAAGATGTAACAATTCCTGAGGACGTAGTAGAAGAAGTTGCAAGAATTTACGGATACCACAAAATTCCAAGCATACTTCCACCCACAACGTCTGTTCCACCACTTAATCTTTCTACCAACTCTTTTTATTGGGAGAGAAGAATAAAGGAAGCGTTTAAATTTTGGGGTTTTACAGAAGTATATACTTATTCATTAGTATCTGAGGATATGCTTGAGGTTGCAAGCACTGACGCTGTAAAACTTGCAAACCCCCTAGGCTTAGATATGGCATTTATGAGAACAACTCTTATCCCGAGCCTGCTTCAAGCAGTACGCGATAATAAGTCATTTGAGACAATCCATCTTTTTGAAATGGCAAATGTATATCATAAAAAAAGATCAGATCTTCCGTCTGAAATTTTATTCCTATCAGGTATTATTAAAAAAGAAAATATATCTTTCTTTGAAGTAAAAGGATATTTAGAAGCTTTATTTAAAGATATAGGAATACATAAATTCGAATTTAAAAAAACTGAAAGTGGCGGAGCGGGAGCTGACGTATATATTTGGGGGAACAAAATCGGAGAAATAGAGATACTCGAAAGATCTATAATAGATTTTGAAATTAACTTTTCTGAATTGCTAAAATATGTAACTCTTAAAAAGACCTACGCACCTATTCCAAAATTCCCCCAGGCACAAGAAGATATTCGGCTTACTATAGATCCCAGTGTTACATACGATAAAGTGACTGAAGTTATAAGAAAATCAAGCCAACTTGTAACTGATATCTCATTACTTGATACCTACCAGGATAAAAAAACATTTCGCATAACTTATCAGAGTAAAGATAAAAGTCTTACTGCGCAAGAAATTACCCAGATTCGGGAAAAGATTCTGGACAACTTAAAAAAAACTTGTAACGCACATGTATCATGAAAAATATTTTTTTATGGCTGCTTGAATTTTTTTCTTGGTTAGTAAACTTCATTTCAAATCTGTTTATTTTTATAAATATTGATACGAAAGAAAAATCAAAAACAAAAAATCCAGTAGTCATAGTTATCGGAGGTTTTACTGGTTCTATAATTTATATTCCTTTCAAAAAGTGTCTCATGTCTCGCGGATTTGAAGTCTTCATACCTCAGTTCTCACAGGAAATGGGAAATCTAAAAACCGCCTCATATAACCTGCAAAAATACATGCAAAAAAAAGAAATTTTTAATGCAACTCTTGTAGGTATTTCTGCAGGAGGACTTGTCAGTTACTTATATCTGGAAGAGTTAAACGGATGGAGTAGGGTAAAGAAGTTTATTTCTATTGCCACTCCTTTTAAGGGAACCTGGGCGGCAATATTTACATATATCCGACTAACAGGGAGGCAACTTATACCAACAAGTAAGTATATTGAAAAAATACAATCTATCAAATCAAAAAATGTAGAGAAAATTTACTGTATAGTTGCAAAAAAGGATGAACTAGTTCCCTCATGGAGTAGTTTTATTGATGGGAGCGAGGTTATAAAAACAAATGTAGTTGGGCATGTGCGAGTCCACTGTTTTTCAAAAAACACATTTAGAATAGTTGCGGATATTGCTGGACAAAACTCAAAATAACTATGAAATTAATGATCTCTGGCAGCATGACATTTGTACACGATATGATACTTCTTCAAAAAAAACTAGAGACTCTAGGACATATTGTATGCCTCCCAATAGGTATAGAGCCACACCTGAAAGACCCCTTCTACCAAGACGATTTAGACAAAAACACCCCAGAACTTATAAAGGAAGACATCATGCTGAGAAATTTTAAACAAATAGAAGTACAGGACGGGATAATTATTTTAAACAAAAAGAAAAACGGAATAGACGGCTATATGGGAACATCTATGCTTATGGAAATGGCGATTGCACATTTTTTGGAAAAAAAAATATTTGTAATGCATAATATACCTCATTACAATACTCACAGATGGGCACATGAGGTAACAATTATGCAACCGGTATTCATTAACGAAGACCTAAAGAAAATAATGTAATACGCATCAGTCTTAAGGAGTTTGTGTAACTGTTGGAGTTATACTTATGATAGGAGTCGGCGTTGAGGTCACAGTGGAAGTAGGGGTAGGAGTCGGCGTAGGATTTGAGTCATTATTTGAATTACTGTTGCTGTCATATTTCTTATCAGATGTCTGAGTTGGTGGGTGATATTTAGAGTCATCCTTATAATGCTCGTTAATCCATGCATCAATTCCTTCTTGCCATCTGTTCTTGTTGTCAGTTGAGACGGGATCTAGCTCAGTAAACACTATAAAATCCTTAACATCATAATCTCCTCGCGAAATTTCATCACTATTTGCAAGTCTATTACTGTCAGATTTTGAAATTTTTATTTTTTTGTAAAACGGCGAAGGAGCTGAGGGTTCAGTACCTTTTATAAAGTACTCTGTCCGCTTTGGCTGTCCATCAGTTGGAAGTGCCCCGGCAAACCCATCAATTTCCATTTGCTTAACATCATCAGGCATGACAAACGGCTCGTCCCGCTTACCCTTTAGAACAGCAAGCATTATGTTTCTCCAAATAGGTGTTGCTCCTGTAACGCCTGACGCAATCTTTGGATTCATTGGCGTATTATTATTATTTCCCACCCAAGCTCCCACAACGTAGGATGGGGTATATCCAATTGCCCAGTTATCTCTCTTTTGGTCAGTGGTACCTGTTTTTACCGCTACTGTTTTTCCGGATATATTGAGTAATGAATATCTGCCAAATGCAATTTCCCGTGCCGTATCATCAGATAAAATATTTGAAATAATATAGGCAACACCGGCTGATAATACCTTTACTCCTGAGTCATTCTTTTTTTTATAGAGAACTTTTCCGTTTGGATCAGTTACTTCTGTTATTGCGTACGGCTGATGCATAACACCCTTATTGGCAAGGGTTGCATACGCGTTTGTTACATCTAACAATGACGCCTCGCGGCCACCCAGTACTAATGAGAGCCCGACGTTTTTTAAAGCTTCTGCGGTGGGATTCCAATTTAATATTCCCATATCATATGCTTTTTGCATGACTGGCTTAACGCCGACCTTTGCTAGCATCTTTACTGCTGGAATATTAAGTGAACTCCCTAATGCATATCTCAACTGGACAGGACCTCTAAATTTTCCGTCATAGTTAACTGGCGTATAGCTTGGATTTGCTGTTTCGTTTGTGGGAAACTCTGTCTTAACGTCCATAAGAACGGTAGACGCAGTATAACCCTTCTCCAAGGCTGTAGCATATAATATGGGCTTAAGAGAAGATCCTGGCTGGCGAGGAGAGGTAGATGCATTAAAATTACCTTCATTTGAAGTATCAAAATAATTTTTTGATCCTACCATTGAAAGTATTGCTCCTGTTTTAGGATCTAGCACTATAGCTGAACCATTTCCCACATTTAATCCCTTTAGCTTATCTATTTCGTCATTAACCACTTTTTCAGCATCTTTTTGTATTTTATAATCAAGTGTTGTTTTAACTTTTAAATTCCCGTCTGCAACCATCCGCTCCCCAAAAAGTTTTACTAACTGCTCTCGTACATACTGGACAAAGTGAGGGGCCTTAAGATTTGCCTGGCGTTCTGGAAATTTAAATTTTTTAACCTGTGAAAGTGCTTCTGATTCTTGTTTTCGTGTTATCTTGTTATCTTCTCGCATACGTTTCAAAACATACTCAGTGCGGTCAATATATGCCTTACCACCTGAAACATAAGGGGAATATACAGATGGAAGCTGGGGAAGACCTGCAAGAAAGGCAGATTGAGCTAAATTTAAGTCTTTCGCGTGTTTATCAAAGTAAAGATTTGACGCTGCCTCAACTCCAACTGCAGTCCCACCATAAGGGATATTATTTAAATATAGCTCCAAAATTTGAGGCTTTGTGTATTTATTACTCACCTGTACAGCCAGTATTAATTCATTAAGTTTTCTTGTTGGGCTTCGCTCAGGCGAGAGAAGAAGATTTTTAACTAATTGCTGAGTAATAGTACTTCCACCGGTTACCCTTCTATAAAGAATAATATCCTTTATAACTCGTAAGTACCCTCTTATAGAAAAGCCCTTGTTATCATAAAAATCTTGATCCTCCGTAGATACGGTTGCATCCTGGAGGGTTTTAGGAATGTCTTTTAGCGGAACGTAATACCTGTTTGAATCCTGATAAATAGAGTAGAGAACTTCATCATTTTTATCTAAAATTACAGTCGAGTTTTTACTTGCTGCAGAAGAAAGCTTTCCAGGAGTAGGAAGGGAGCGACTAACCCATAGAAAATAGATAAAAAAGAGCACAAAAAACCCTATCAATCCAAAAAACGTAAACCTTAAAGCCTTGCTTATTATTATGTCACGTTTTATCTTATTCCCCGAGGAAAAACGGCGCATCCGGGAGTACGGTGGCCTATATTGCTGCATATGGTTATTATACAGAAAAACACTTAAAAAAGCGAAATTCAGCTTCCCTAAAAAACATTGCATACTTACT
This sequence comes from Candidatus Levyibacteriota bacterium, assembly GCA_018062815.1. GTDB lineage: Bacteria > Patescibacteriota > Microgenomatia > Levybacterales > GWA1-39-11 > JAGORM01. The sequence goes on from JAGORM010000010.1 coordinate 15,047, forward strand.
CACTTCATGATATATTTCATTTAAATGAGAGAGTTGGACACAAGACCACAAAATATTGAAAGACAAAAAAATTTTATTGAAAAACAAAAAGAGCGGCTCAAACTTGAAAGAGCTGAAAGATCAAAAATTGCTCAAAGATCTACGCAAAACCCAACAAAAATATAACTTTCCCGCTTATTATCAGAAACATGACAAGGTACATATTCTTTAGTATAATATGCTCATGAACGATCTTCTTACCCGCGGAATTGCAAATATAATTCCAAACATGAAAGAGCTGGAGCATGCACTCTCCTCAAGGCACAAACTAAACATATACATGGGGATTGACCCAACCGCAACACGAATTCATTTGGGACACGCGGTGCCTCTTAGAAAGCTTCAGGAGTTTGCCCGCGGAGGACACAATGTCACATTTTTAATCGGTGACTTTACAGCTCTTATTGGAGATACTTCCGATAAAGATACTGAACGTCCCGTTTTAACTCCTGAAGAAATTGAGAAAAATTTTCATACCTATAAGGAACAGGCAGGAAAAATTTTAGATTTTTCACTTATCCGAGTTGTACATAATAGTGAATGGCTGTCTAAATTAACATTTGCTGAAATTGTAAAACTTTGTCAACATTTTTCATTTGGAGATTTTGCAAGCCGTGAACTTATTAAAAAAAGGCTGGCAGACGGGAAGCATGTCGGACTCCACGAAGCACTGTATCCTGTCATGCAAGGATATGACAGTTACCACTTAGACACTGATGTACAAATAGGCGGTGCGGATCAGACTTTTAATATGCAGGCAGGAAGAATTTTGCAGGAAGATTTAAGAGGAAAAAACTCATTTGTTATCGCAACAAACTATCTAACAGGAACTGACGGCCGAAAAATGAGCAAATCCTGGGGAAATGCCATATGGCTAGACGACACACCGCAGGATATGTACCGGAAAGTAATGGCAATTGATGACAAATTAATCGTAGAGTATTTAACCCTTGCAACAAATACAAAAGATGCTGAAATTGAAAAAATTGAGGAAAAACTTGCAAAAGGAGAAAATCCTATGAATATTAAAAAAATGCTTGCACAAAAAATAGTTACAGAACTTCACAATAAAGATGAGGCGCGCATAGGTCAGGAAGAATTTGAGCGGGTAGTTCAATCAGGAGAAGCGCCTATAGATATTCCGGAATTTAAAATTATAAAAGGAAAACTTATTGAAAATGTACTTCTTGAATCTGAACTGGTAGGAAGTAGGGCAGAGATAAAAAGGCTCGTTGAACAGGGCGGGATTGAAATAAATGGAAACAAACTCACTATTGAATCCCTGAAGCAAAAAGCAATTCAAAACAGCATAATAAAAATAGGAAAACATAAATTTTTAAAAATGATAGAATAAAGTTGCTCAGTTGGGTGGCTTTATCCCATTCTTGAAAGAATAAGGTTTAGCCTAAAAGATAAAACATAATATGGAATTTTTAAGAAATCACAAGTGGATATTTAAAACAGTTATGATAGTGTCTACGCTGGCACTTATTATCAGCTCATTCCTTCCCTTCTTCCTAAGATAACATGGACTCAAAAACAAAGATTGCGGACTTGGGACGATCATTTTCTTTTCAGAAAAAAAAACTTGAGAAACTTGGTCTTAACACCATTTATGACCTCTTCTATCACATCCCCAGCAGGTATGAGGATCTTAGAATTATTTCAAAAATTAATAAAATACAGCCTGGTGAGACAATAACAGTTCAAGGCAAGGTTTTGAGTATCAAAAATGAATACAGAACCAGACGAATGATTATACAAAAAGCCATTCTTGAAGATGAAACTGGGGAGATAGAAATACGTTGGTTTAATCAAACATATTTGACACGTAATATTCCTCAGGGAAGTACTCTATCTGTATCAGGAACTGCTTCACAATTTGGAAAAACTCTTGCTATAACCGCCAAAGAATTTGAGGTTATGGACAATTTGCCTCAAACAATTCATACAGGAAGAATTGTACCTGTATATCCTCTAACTGCAGGGCTTTCATCAAAGTGGCTGCGAAGCAAGATATTTGACCTGCTGCAGAATGACAAGATAAGTTTTTTGGAGTTTTTACCTGAAAAGATTCTTTTGTCGCAACACCTACCTGAACTTAAAACCGCTGTTCAAAATATTCACTTTCCAAATAATTTTGAGGAGATAGCAGATGCGAAAAAAAGATTATCCTATGAAGAATTATTCCTTGTCCAGTTGGGCGCTATGGTAAGACGCGCCGAATGGGAGAAAAATGAAAAATCCCCCGAATTTCACGTTATAAAATACAAAAAACAGATCACAAAACTGTTTGAAAGTTTCCCGTTTTCCTTAACGCATGCTCAAATACGAGCACTTGACGAAATATATGCAGATCTTGCGTCAACTATTCCCATGAATAGGCTTCTTGAAGGAGACGTAGGATCAGGAAAAACAGTTGTTGCAGCCATCGCATTATATGTTACGGTACTAAATAAATATCAGGGAGTCATCATGGCACCTACTGAAATTTTAGCAAATCAACATTACGACACAATCTCAAAACTTCTTGAACCATTAGGAGTAAAGGTAGCCCTTATAACAGGATCTTCCAAGCCAAAAAATGATAATGAAAAGTACAACATTCTTATTGGCACCCATGCCTTACTTCACTCAAAAATAAAATTTGATAAGTTAGGACTGGTTGTGATAGATGAACAGCAACGATTCGGAGTAGAACAACGCGGAATCTTGCGGGACAAGGGAGAAAACCCACATTTTCTTACCATGACTGCAACACCAATTCCAAGAACAGTTTTTCTTACACTCTATGGAGATTTATCGCTATCTGTATTAGATGAAATGCCAAAAGGCAGGGTAAAAATAAAAACATGGCTAGTTCCTAACGAAAAGCGCGATTCAGGATACCAATGGATTAAGGGAAAAATTAAGGAAGTGGACGAAAGTGGAAACAAGAATCAAGTATTTATTATTTGTCCATTCATAGAAGAATCAGAAAGTGCAACCACCGTAAAAGCTGCAACTCAAGAATTTGAACTGTTATCAAAAGGGGTATTTAAAGATTTTAATGTAGGAATATTGCATGGGAAAATGAAGGGAAAGGAAAAGGATGCGGTATTAAAAAGCTTTGCTGAGGGTAAATTGGATATTTTGGTTGCAACACCAGTTGTTGAAGTAGGCATAGATATACCAAATGCGACTATCATGGTTATTGAAGCTGCTGAACGATTTGGGTTATCTCAACTACATCAATTACGGGGACGTGTTGGAAGAAGAACAAGGGAATCATTTTGTCTTCTATATACAGATTCACCAAATATTGATACAAAAAATAGGCTTAAGTCTTTAGAAAAGATATATATAGGCGCTGAGCTTGCCGAACTGGATTTAAAACTGAGAGGGCCGGGGGACATGTATGGAACAGCACAACACGGAGCGCACTCACTTAAAATAGCTAGCTTTTCAGACCTGGATCTTATTGTAAAATCAAAAAATGATGCTCAGCAAATATTCCCTTTATTAAAATCTTTTCCGAAATTAAACGTAAGACTTGAAGCTGAGCTTGAGCGCACAATCCTCCCTGACTGATTTCTTGAATATGGAATTCAAATATACTATAATATAACAACCAATAGTCATTTTTAACTTTTGGGAATTTATATATGCCTCACGAACCAAAGAAACGCCATTCACGAGCAAGACAGGGAAAAAGAAGGGCTGCAATCTCTTTTGTAGCACCTAGTATTGTAATCTGTAAAAATTGCGGAACTCCGTCATCACCTCATATTGTCTGCAAAGCTTGCGGATATTATAAGGGTGCTAAAGTAGTTTAATTTTAGCTTACTAGCTGAGTACTTGACTCGTAACCGTCAATTATTCTACTAGCAGGCTACATCCCAATGAAAACTTCAAACGATCCACGCCATCAAAAACGGCAGCACAGAATAAGCCTTTTATTTGCACAAAGTTTTCCGAGCAATCAACCAATTGACTCATCAATCTCTGAGATAATGGAAAACATGACGGAAATTGATAAAACAATAACGCACATTGCGCCTGAATATCCGATTGATAAAATAAACAAGGTGGAACTTGCCATTCTACGACTTGCGATTTACGAAATGACTATAGAAAAAGAAACTCCACAAAAAGTTATAATAGATGAAGCAATAGAACTTGGTAAAGAATACGGAGGAGACAGTACACCTGTATTTATAAATGGAGCACTTGGAAAACTAGTTAAAGACCAAGAGAAATCAGAGGCTAAGAATAGTAAATAACAAAAAATGAATATTCCAGAATTTAAAAGTAAACAACTTTATTCACAAGTTTTCACGCATAGATCATACCTGAATGAGTCCCCTGAAGCAACAGAGTCAAATGAACGTCTTGAGTTTTTAGGAGACAGCATATTATCATTTATTGTTTCTTCCTATATCTATGAGCACTATCCATCTCTCAAGGAGGGAGAACTTACATCTTTAAGGTCAGTCCTGACAAACACACAAACCCTTTATCAATTCGCCTCAGAATTAAATTTAGGAAGTCAGTTAAAACTTTCTAAAGGAGAAGAATCAACTGGCGGGCGAGTCAACAAAACAATTCTAGCAAATACATTTGAGGCGCTTTTAGGAGGGATTTTTATTGATCAGGGAATTGAAGCAGCAAGTAAGTTTGTGCATGGTGTTATTATTCTAAAAATTGATGAAGTGGTAAACACCCAAGGACTTAAAGATCCTAAAAGTATGCTTCAGGAGAAAACACAAGAAAAAAGCAAAACTTCTCCTCTCTACAAAATA
>JAGORM010000018.1 GCA_018062815.1 Candidatus Levyibacteriota bacterium
GTACATAAGACGTAGCAGAGACCGAGTTGGCCCCGGAGCAGTGTCAAGTGAGGATAAGCAGTCATTTTACCAAACGACATATATTGTTCTTACAACTGTAGCAAAGCTTTTAGCGCCCATTACCCCATTCATGTCAGAGGAGATATTTAGAAACTTAACAAATTTGCCTTCAGTTCATCTTGAGTTATGGCCCGAGGTTACAAGTTACTATATAAACCTACCTCTGGAATTAGAAATGAAGCTTGCACGTCAGGTAGCTGAGGCAGGGCATGCGTTTAGAAAATCAGAGAATATAAAAGTGAAAATTCCTTTAAGAAAGCTTGCAATTGAAATTTCGGGAGATTTTACAAACATACAAGACAGTGTATGGGAGACAGTTTTAGAGGAATTGAATGTTAAAAACATCTCAGTTAATGGTAGGGTTATTTACCCAAAAATAGAAGTTGATATTTCAGAGGAGATGTTGGCAAAAGAAGGAGATGCGCGGGATATAATACGCAAAATTCAGCAGGAGAGGAAGGCTTTGGGCACAAATCTTTCAGAAAAAATAAATGTATCACTAGAGACTTGGCCAGAGGAATTTGAGAAAGAAATAAAATCAAAAGCACTGGTTCAGGAATTATCTAAAGGTTCATTTAGAGTCAGTAAAATTGAATAAAATGTAATGAATAATGTTCTTCGTAGTTTTTCAGTTCATAGAGTAGACTTTCTTCTCTTGCTCCCAGCGTTGGCCCTTGTAGCAATCAGTCTCGCAACTCTTTATTCTTTGGATATCTCACTTTTCAAACAGCAATTTACGGCCTTGCTCTTAGGCCTGGTTATTTATTTTTTATTCTTGAATGTAAATATAAGATACTTAGGCGCATTTTCAAAGCAAATATATATTGGAATACTAATATTATTAGGTTTATTATTTATTATAGGTATTGAAGCAAAAGGGGCAGTAAGGTGGATAGATATTTTCGGAGTTAGGCTTCAATTTTCAGAGGTATTTAAGCCCTTTTTTATTGTTATCTTGTCTTATTTTTTAACACGTGATGAGTCTCACTCTCTTGGTAAATTTGTCATTTCACTACTTTTGCTTTTTCCGATTTTTTTCCTTATTTTAAGACAGCCGGATTTAGGAAATGCTATCATATATTTTTTTGCAGCATTGTCTATGATGCTTGTTTACGGTTTTCCTTTTCGTTACTTTTTGTCTCTGGGTTTGCTTATATTAATACCAATGCCAATCTTTATAAGTCTTCTTCATGATTATCAGAGGGAAAGAATTTTTTCTTTTTTAAATTCTACTTCTGACCCATTTGGATCTTCGTACAATGCAATACAGTCTCTCATTTCTGTCGGCAGCGGAGGTGTATTTGGTAAGGGATTTGGGCAAGCTACTCAATCTATACTACGTTTTTTGCCTGAACGACATACTGATTTTATTTTTGCCACCATATCTGAAAGTCTAGGGTTAATAGGGGGTATAGTGATATTATCTTTGTTTATATTTTTGTTATCACATATTTACAGAATTGCATTATCTTCACGCGACCAATTTTCTTATCTTATTTCGCTTGGCTTTTTCTTTGTAATATTAATCCATGTTTTTTTTAATGTAGGAATGAATTTGGGGATACTACCGATAGTAGGTATAACACTTCCCTTTGTTTCCTATGGAGGCAGCTCCCTTCTTACAAATTTTGTAATTTTAAGCATGCTGTCTTCGTTGCGCTCAGAGGAAAAAAAAGACAAGCTTTTTGAGATAAGATAGCTTTCTTACCTTGGAAGTTTTTCGGGCGAATCTGCGTGTTTAATAATCTTAAGTGAGTGGGTTGTATGTTCTATGTCAATTCCTTTTTTTTGCATATTTTCAGACCAGTCATATACTTTGGATTTAGGAATGTTAATCTGAGTAAAGTCACCAATAAATATACCTCTTTTAGAAGATAGCATGTTCCATATTTTATTCATAGTATATAAAAAATAAAGTGAATCCTGGGGAAGATAGGCGACCCCCGCGTACCCGCGTTCAATGATTAGGTCTGCTTTTTTGTCTCCAAGTAGTGTTTTTATGTGGTCCCAGACAGCGGGTTTTCCTAAATTTCCAACTATATGAGTGATATTAAGTCTCTTGTCTATTTCGCAAATATTTACATGTCTTAAGTCTTCAACAGAAACTGAAACTCCCTTCATGTTTTCATCTAAGGTGTTTAGATATATTCTTCTAATTGCTGATGATGAAGATAATAAATCAATTATTACTGGACTTTCCTTTTGAGCTATATCTGCAGTTCTAATTTTAAATTCAGAGAAATGCTTGTCATAGTCTTTATCTGTACTGTCATAAATTGGCCAAACATTAGCATTTTCTGTTTTCATGCGTGATTCTCTTACAGCCTGCACAAGAAGGGTTAAGTCTTTTTTGGTCACCTCAAGACATTTTCTGTCTGCCTCTGTTCTCATCTGGGTGCATTATACAACCACGTGCTCCAATTTAGCAAAAAGCTTGTATTTGGGCATGGTTTTTTGTACAATATGTACTTATGGAATACGCAATTATTGAATCTGGGGGAAAGCAGTATAAAGTTATGCCTGGAATGAAATTAGATTTAGATAATCTAGGTCTTACAGAGGGAGAATTTGAGTTCAAAAATGTCCTTTTTTCAGTTTCTGGTGAAGATGTAAGCATTGGAATGCCTTATATTGCGGGTATGACTGTTAAGGCGAAGGTTTTGGGTGCAGCAAAGGGAGATAAGGTACGGGTATCTAAATTTAAAGCTAAATCTAGGTATAGAAAAACAATCGGATTTAGAGCAAGTCTAACTACAGTTGAGATTTTACCTTTTAGTGAAAAGGGCCAGAAAAAAAAGTAATCATTTGATATATTTGCGCCTACTTGACAAGCGTAAATACATGCGATACTATCTAATCAACTTTTCACAAAAGTAGAAAAATACTAAAAGAAATATGGCACACACAAAATCACAAGGTTCAGTAAAAACAAATAAAGATTCCATTTCAAAAAGACGTGGAATTAAAGTTTTTGGTGGTCAAAATGTTATTCCGGGGAATATTATTGTGCGTCAAAAAGGAACTCGTTTCTTTCCGGGTGAGGGAACAGACATGGGAAATGATTTTACAATTTTTTCTGTAGCTACTGGTGCTGTTGCATTTAAAAGAAAACAAGGGAAAAAAATTGTTACGGTTCTGACTTAAGAACAAAAATATGGATGACGATAAAATAATTGTTGAATTAGAAACAACACTTCTACAGCCAAATCCACTACAGCCGCGAGGACTTATTTCTCCTGAATCACTTACCGATTTAGTAAATTCAGTTAGAGAACAGGGAATATTGGAGCCTATTGTAGTTGCAAATACTCCAGCAGGATACCAGATTATTGCAGGAGAGAGAAGATGGAGAAGTGCTAAGATATTGGGACTTAGAAACGTACCTGTTGTTATAAAAAGTGTAACTCCACAAGTAATGCTTGAAATGTCAATTGTTGAGAATGTTCAGCGCGAAGACCTTAACCCGATAGAACGCGCACAGGCATACAAAAGACTTATTGATGAATTCGGGCTTTCAGTTACTGAGGTTGCAAAACGCGTTGGTAAAAGCCTTCCTTATATCTCCAATACAATTCGTTTACTCACACTACCTGACGCTATAAAAGATGCGCTTGCTGCAGGAGTTATTACGGAAGGTCATGTACGCCCACTCGTTTCAATAGGGGACCACAAGCTTATGTTAGCCGCATTTAAAAGGATATTGGTTGAAGGAATTTCAGTAAGAGGGGCAGAGGAAGTTGCGCGTCAAGTAAAATCTGAAATTCAGGAAAAGGAGCCTCAAAGAAAAACGGCAAAGCTTCACGTTCCTGAGCTGGACGCAATAGCAGACTCTTATAAGAATAGAAGAAGTTTAGATGATGTTAAGGTGGACCAGACAAGTAAGCAGGCAAGAATTGTAATTATTAAAAAGGGAGACCCAACAGAAACTACGCCGTTTTTAAAAAGTCTTCTTGATTCAATGTAATTTTTCGAGCAAGTCTAACCTGCAGATACTTTTTTCCAAAAAGTTTATTATTTAGAATATTTTGTGTGTTCAACTAGCCTCATTCTGTTAATTGGCCAATAGACAAAGGCTGACTTTCCGATAATCTTATTAAATGGTACTAGTCCCCAATCTCTGGAATCAGATGAATATACCCTGTTATCTCCTAAAACAAAATAGCTGTCTTTGGATACCTTAATATCTTCTCCTTCATGAGCAAATCCCCTAGCCTGGGTTGTAACTGATGATGTAAGGTAAGGATTCTCATCTAACACTTTCCCATTTACGTATACCTTCCCCCCTTGAACTCTTACAGTATCACCCGGCAACCCGATTATTCTTTTAATATAGTCCTTGTCTTGATCCGGAGGTGCCTTAAATACCACTACGTCCCCTCTGTCCAGTGGACCAAAGCGTTGAGATAAGAGATTTGTGAACACAAACTCACCGTTTATAAATGTAGGAAACATTGAATTTCCATTCACCTGAAAAGGACGAAGCAGAAAAGCATAGATTATAAAAAAAATTGCTCCGGCAATAGCTAATGTTTCTGCAATATCCAAAAGCCAATGCCAGGCGCGTCGTATAAATTCCATACGATATATTCTCAGGGATTTAAGCATGGATGTCAACCGCAAAAATTTATGTTTTGGTACAATTCTACGTGTTTAATATAAAGCTCTAATTGTAGGCACTTTTTTGCAGGAGCGCAATTTTTGCGAGTTGTGTTGGGATGCAGTATAATACGCACAGGCTCAGGTATTATATGAAAATTGTATTTATTTCGAGTGCCTATTATCCATCTATTGGAGGTGTTGAGACGCATGTGCAATCAGTTGCACGTGAGTTAGTCAGGCGCGGGC
>JAGORM010000019.1 GCA_018062815.1 Candidatus Levyibacteriota bacterium
TTAGTATAAAAATGGATAATTTTGTATACTAAAAAATAATTGTATGTAATCCTATAGCAACTGTCAATAGGGGATTAAGACATAGCATGAGGCTAATTATTAAAAGCTAGAAATTTCCTATTACTGCTTTTACTATCCTATTGTGGTTCCTATGAAATCTTTATTATTAAAATAGCTTTTTAGATTTTCAAAGTCGTTTCCTTTTAAAATTACAACTTTAAGATTCAGGTCCTGCGCTTTTTTTGTGGCAATTGGATCAAATGGGGCGTTTAAATGTGGAGACCAAGTTTCACCTACTATTCTTCTAAATTCTTCCCATGAAATGTTACTAACCGGGTGTACATCTGCGTATTTTCGGGGGTCTTTATCAAATAGTGTTGCAACGCTGGACAAGTTTACGATAGTTTTAATTTTATAGTCTTCGCAGATTAAAGTTTTACAAAAATCAGTACTCCACCCTGGTTTCCAGCCGGCCGCAACCACTATAGGTTCATCTGCTTTTCTTATAATTTCATAATGTTTGAGAACATAAGGATGTGCTATATCACGAAATATTGTTCGGATAAGATGTGCATTTAGCTTTGTTGCATGAATGCCAAGCCAGTCCAGGTCCTCATCTGCAGGTTCATGCCCCAGAACACTTCTTCCTGACGTTCTGTATGTTTTAGATATTTCTCCGCCTCCGACTACTAAGAAAATTTGAGAAAATTTATTATGTATCAACTCTGACCTTACAAAATCATTAAATTTTTTAAGAAAGTCTACATGAATTTCACCGTTTGAGGAAATCAGTGATCCACCAATTGATAAAACAATTTTGTTTGAAGTATTCATGCTTTTAAAATATATTCAATCGGATGTTTATTATTGTAAAACTATACACACATTTTGTATAGAGGCTTTCCCAGGGAAACATTTAGGTTGGTACAATGTAGCTTGCTTTGTTTCCTAAAAGTGAATATAATAAGTCATGATTTGGGTCGTTGATTTTGGAGGACAAACAGCACACCTTATTGAGCGCAGAATTCGAGAACTTGGTCAGACCACTCTCTTTCTTACCCCTGAAGAAGCAGAAGAAAAAATAAAAATTGCAAAGCCCCTAGGTATTATTTTGTCTGGTGGTCCAGATTCTGTTTATGAAAAAGATGCCCCTATGCTTTCTACAACCTTTTTTGAGTGTGGTATTCCTATGCTTGGAATATGTTATGGTATGCAGCTTCACTCACATCTTTTGGGAGGAAAGGTTATTTCAGGAAAGAAAGAGTATGGTCCTGCTCTACTAGAAATAAAAGATACCTCTTTTGGTATGGTTAAGAATTTGCCAAGAACATTTAAAGTTTGGATGTCTCATGGAGATGAAGTAGTTGGAGTTCCAGTTGGTACGGAAATTGTAGCTTCAACGGAGCATGTTCCTTTTGCATTTGTTGAGGATAAAAAAAGAAAGTTTGTAGGTATTCAATTCCATCCTGAGGTTGAACACACAGAACATGGCATGAAAATCCTTCAGAATTTTGTGGAATTTTGCGGCTTGGCAGTGGGTGAGCAAACTTTTGATTTAGAGAAATTGAAGCAGAATATTAAAGAGCAGGTTGGGGATGCATATGTTATAGGTGCTATATCAGGAGGTGTGGATTCAACTGTTGCAGGAGTATTAACGGCTGACGCAATTGGCGATCACTTCATACCGGTATATGTGGAAAATGGACTTATGAGGCCTGGTACTTCTGAATTTGTAAAAACTATATTTGAGAAACATGGAATTGAACCTATTATCGCAAAAGTTGAAAACGAGATGCTAGAGCTTTTGAAAGGGCAAGAAGATCCTGAGACAAAGCGAAAAATCATAGGGAAGTTCTATATAGATGTTTTCGAGCGAGAAATGGTACGGCAAATAGAGAAAGGTAAGAATGTTACATTTTTGCTTCAGGGAACCATCTACTCAGACGTTATAGAGTCCCAGGGTACTAAGCATGCAAGTAAAATAAAATCACACCACAATGTAGGTGGATTGCCTGATGATATGAAGTTAAAACTTATAGAACCACTTCGCTCTTTTTATAAAGATGAGGTTAGAAAAATTGGTAAAAAGTTAGGACTTTCTGATGGATTTGTTTGGAAACAGCCGTTTCCTGGTCCAGGATATGCAGTAAGAATTCGTGGGGAAGTAACAAGTGAACGCTTAGAGCAGGAGAAAATTGCAGATAAAATATTACTTGAGGAGTTGGAAAAAGAAGGGCTTTTAAAAAGTGTTTTTCAGTCCTTTCCTATTATGTCAGGCGCAATGTCCACTGCAGTTAAGGGAGACGGGCGGTTTTTTGGAGAAGTAATAGCGCTCAGAATCATAGAATCAACTGATGTTATGACTGCTCACTGGAGTGAGGTGCCCTACTCTGTCTTGCAGAAAATATCAAGCCGCATAGTAAATGAAGTTCCTAGAATTTCGCGTGTTGTATATGATATAACTACAAAGCCTCCCGCCACTATGGAATGGGAATAGCTACTTAATTTGTGGCACTCCTGTGCCTTCTTGTCCTGGTGTATGAGTAGGAAAATTTTCCAATAAATTATTTATGTCAGTTTTTACCTGTTTAGTTACAGGTACCACAATTTTATAAGGGAGTTCTGGTCTTGCATCTTCAAGCATGATAGATTCAGGTTCTTTATTCTTTTCGTCTTCAGCGTGGACATTTGGAGTGTCCTTCATGGTTCCAACTGAGCTTATGACCACCCCACTAACAAGAGCAGTTCTTAGAACAGTAGATAATCTTTCAGATGAAATTGACATATATAGTATTATATCAAAACCTATAGCAGTTTTCTGTTAAAGGTTTATTTTCTTGAGATTGTGGCAAAATCTGATTCAACAATTGTTTCACGTCTTGTTCCACCAAGAGTAGTTGCTGTACTTCCCTTTGCTTCTATCACATGGTTGCCTAAAGACAATTTTGAAGCGTCTACCTTGATATCACAAACAACACCCGCGTATATCTTTTCTTCTGTTTTTTCTTCTTTAATTACTCCAGAGACACACTCTTTTTCTATTATGAAACCTACTGGAATTGGATGGTCATCTATGAGTATTTTTAACTTAGATTCGTCATTTTCATCTACTGCGCTTGCTTTAATATTGACTATATCTTTGCCTTGAAACGTAGAATTGTTAATAGGTGATTCTAGGGTTGTTTTTAGTGGTTTTGGGTCATTTCTTTCAAATGGATTACTATCTAATGCAATTCCTGGAATTACATATTTGTTTTGGAGGTAAGGTCTAGATGATATTCCAGCGCTTACATTTTCTGCGTCTGCATTGTGTGAATCATTGAAGAGGCCTGCAGCAGATCCTATAACAACGGATGCTGCAAGAGATGTTCTAAGAGCTATATTTCTGCCCATTTCCTTAGTGTTAGCCATATATTTGTCGCAATACTCTAAATCTTTTAAAATTATATACAATCCTATAGCAATTGTCAAGATGGCTTTGTGCTGCTCTCCTACGGTGCCACTTATTTAAATTTACTTAAAGTATTCTTATTTTGACACCAAAAACATGATTAAGCAAAATCTTGAAGTTTTTGCAGGTAAATATTTTGCTCCCTCCTTTTAAAACGTAAAAAATCGTTGTAGCACTTACGATTTTGTTATCCATATTGATAGCTGTTGAAATAATTTCATTTTAATTTAAGCTTCTCTTTGAGCTATAACTATTATATTAATACCTTTGAGTAAAAAAATTAGGGATTGTGAGAGATGGTTTTAGACGGGGTTTGATATGTTGTTGAGCTTGCATCAGGCGCAAGACGATTCGGCCATTTGGCGCAATCCATTATTCCTCCGGCTGCAGCAATAATAGAGACTACTCCACCAAGTATTATCTTTTCACGTTTGGTAAGAAGCGCTGAATCTGCGTGTTTTAATTGTTCAGCCATAGAGCCTTTTCCTAATAGTACTCTTGTTTAAATAGAATGTCTATATGCCTTTATATTACCTTTAAGGCGTTTGCAGCCGCACTTTTTTCTGCTTCCTGCTTGGAGTGTCCTGAGCCTTCAGCTAACAGTTTTTCGTCTAGAAATACGCCTGCAGTATATATCTTTGCGTGATCAGGTCCTTCCTCATTTACTATTTTGTAGAGAGGAGAAGTTTTGCTTTTTTCTTGTGTTTTCTCCTGAAGCATACTTTTAGGATCTTTAAGTCCTTGGGTGTTTACCACTTCATCAATTTTTAGAATAATAACACCATGCACAAACCTACTTGCTGCTTCAATTCCCTGGTCAATAAAAATCCCTCCTAAAAGCGCCTCAAATGTATTTGCTAGAATTGTTTTGTTGACTCGCCCGCCAGTTGATTCTTCTCCTTTAGAAAGTTTTAACTGACTTCCTAAATTTAACTCTGAGGCGAATTGATAAAGGGTTTGTGTGTTTGTCAGGACTGACCTTAAAGATGTAAGTTCTCCCTCCTTGAGAGATGGATAGTGCTCATAGATATAGGAAGAAACAA
>JAGORM010000004.1:0-53673 GCA_018062815.1 Candidatus Levyibacteriota bacterium
TCTGCAGGAGTTGGCTGAAGAGGCATTATATTATGAGAAGATTTATGTTCCCCTTTTATTTCAATAAATCCTGGAATCGGCTTCACAAGTGCTTCTTTTAAGACTTCATCCATATGAGAAACAAAAACAAATCGTAACTCCTTCATGACTTCTTTAGGTACATCTTCCAAATCTTTTCTGTTCTCTTTTGGCAAAATTATTTTTCTAAGCCCCGCCCGATGAGCGGCAATAACCTTTTCTTTTACCCCTCCTATCTCTAAAACCCTTCCTCTCAATGTTACTTCACCTGTCATACCAACTAAATGATTTACGGGTATACGTGTTAATGCAGAAACAATAGCAGTAGTAATTGCGCTTCCCGCAGACGGACCATCCTTAGGTACTGCACCCTCAGGAACGTGAATATGTACATCAATTTTTTGAAAAAAGTTATCTTTTAATCCCAATTTTGTTGCGCGTGAACGAATATAGGACATAGCCGCCTGCATAGATTCCTTCATAACGTCCCCTAATTGCCCTGTGAGCATAAGCCCTCCCTTACCTGGCATAAGAGCGACTTCAATAAATAGTATATCTCCACCAACCTGTGTCCAAGCAAGACCTGTTGACATACCTACTTCATCCTTTTTTTCAGCTATAGTATCTGAAAATTTTTCAGGACCTAAGAGCTTTATTATATCGCTTGCTGAAATAATGGTTTTATCCTTCTTTCCTTCCGCAACTTTTCTTGCAATTTTTCTTAGAACTGAAGAAAGTTCCCGCTCAAGCGATCTGACACCTGCCTCCCGAGTATAGCGTCTTATAATATATTTTACTGCCTCATCAGATATTTCAACTTGACTTGGCTTTAACCCATGAGATTCCAATAATTTCTTAACTAAGAATTCTTTAGAAATTTTAAATTTCTCATGTTCTGTGTATCCTGAAAAGTTAATTATTTCTAATCTGTCACGGAGCGCCGGAGGAATTGTGTCCAACACATTAGCGGTTGTTATAAACATAACATCCGACAAATCAAACGGCACATCCAAATAATGGTCTGAAAATGCGTTATTTTGCTCCGGGTCTAATGCCTCAAGTAGTGCTGCTGACGGATCCCCTCTATAATCTGCTCCTACTTTATCAATTTCATCCAACATAAAGACAGGATTTTTTGTACCTGCATCTTTAATCCCTTGAATAATTCGACCAGGAAGTGCACCTACATATGTTCTTCTGTGTCCTCTAATTTCTGCTTCATCACGAATCCCACCTAAAGATACTTTGACAAATTTACGCCCAAGAGCTTTTGCAATTGATTTTCCAATACTGGTTTTTCCAACTCCCGGAGGTCCTGAGAAACATAAAATTGGTCCCTTCATTTTTCCTGATAATTTGTGTACTGCCAAATACTCTATTACGCGTTCCTTAGCTTTCTTGAGACCGTAATGCTCAACATCTAGAATTTTTTCTGCTTCAGACAGATCTATGGTAGTTTTAGTTTTTTTATTCCAGGGAAGTACAACTAACGCCTCAAGATAATTTCTTATATACCCTGCTTCAGGGTTATAGGGAGTAGTTTGTTGCAATTTCTTCAATTCTTTCCGTGCCTTTTCCTCTACCTCCTTTGGCATTCCTGCTGCCTTTATCTTATCTGATAATTCTTTAAACTCACCTGTGTCATCAGTGTCATCAAGTTCCTTTTGTATAGTTTTAAGCCTTTCTCTTAGGATTGCTTCTTTCGCACTTTTTTCAAAATTCTCTTGCGTTTTATTTGTTATCTTTTTCTCAAGTTCTAACACTTTTACTTCACGCGCTAGAAATTCAGATACCTGTTCCAGTCTTTTTTTAACACTGATAGTCTCTAGAATTTCCTGCCTCTCTGAACCCTTTATATCAAGCGTAGATGCTATCTGATCTGCCAATTCTGAGGGAGTAATCTGAGACATGATATTCATGAAAACTAAAAAATCAGCCTGCTTTCCCAAACCTAAAGCTTTCTTAAATTCCGCAATTAAATGATTTGATAATGCCTGAAGTTGTGTAGTATCAGCTGCTTCCTCTTCTAATTCTTCAATTTTTGCAAGAAAATAACTTCCATGATCCTCGTAATATAAAATCTTAGCACGTGAAATTCCTCTAACAAGTGCGTTTAGCTCTCCTTCAGTACGTATCATTCGCTCTATGTGAGCAACCGTACCCATTGTATATAGATCATCCGGTGTTGGGTCATTCTGACGTGGGTTTTTTTGAAGCGCAAAGCAAACGATTCGTTCACCCGCAAATGCGGATTCCAGGGCTGCCAAGCTTTTTGGTCTTCCAAATGTGAGAATTGATTCAGTATGGGGGAAAACAATACCGTCGCGAATTGGGATTACAGGAATAAGTCTTTCTTTTTTACCTTTATCGTGTACCATAATCTACTTAGCAGTTTATCATTCTATGTGCTAATTGTCAACCCCTTTAAAATTACTTATCTGATAAAATACGTGGCTAAAACTGACAACAAACCTGGAACAATTAATATCCAATTGAGCTCACTAATTTCCCAAAATTGTCATATAAATAAACAGTGTCTCCTGAATTATTCCATATAGCGCTTTCCTTTTCTGGACATTGCCAGTACACATCTGTTGCAGTATCTATGCTGCATCCTGAATGGATCTTAACACGCTTCTTTGGTCCTAACACAAAGTTTTTAAAAGTATAAGAGTTTTGAGCGCTTAAATCCTTTACTAAATAGTTTAGTAAATTGTGCTGCGATGAACAGGTATTCATAATCTCTACCCATTCTGAGTTCTTGTTTTTTGAATCATCAGCCTTTGCATCCTGCATAACTGCTGACACTTGGATACAAGAAGATACATCAGGCATACAGAGCCCCTCCCAGATTCCTAAACATTTGTCTCTTGCATAGCTCTGCGCCTGATTTAACTCTGCAGCATGCGACACATTAGGAGAAATTATTTCAACCATTGAAAGTCCTGACTTCACCATTTCATAATTTATATGAGTATCCCCAAGATATATATATTTTAATTTTCTACCGTATTGGTCAACCGCATCCTCATCAGAGACTAAATCTACGAATTTATTCATTAACAAGCTTTCCAATTTTTTCTTGGATTCTTCGTAATATGGCTGATTTTCCTCTGGTGAATTTATCCCTATGAGACGGACTCTTGTGTCATCTGCAAGAATAACCGTGTCTCCATCTACAATATTTTTTACTTCCACATTATCAGATCCAATCCCCTTAACCGCGCTTATATTTCCTACTCCTTCCTCTTTTATATTTGTTTTTGGAATATTAAAAATAGCAATAGATGAACCCACAAGAAGAAGCAACAACGCCCAAAAACTATACGTAAATCTCATATCTATTACTATACTATACCTTCATATTTCACTCAATAATCATCTTGCATTAATTCTTTTATAATGTCTACAATATATATTAGTGAAAAAAATTACAATTATAATAATTTGTATTTGTGTTGTCGTTTTTACGCTTCCGTTTGTCTTTTCAGCACATGAAAGAAATGCAGCATCTATTCTAGCGAGTGCAAAAACAAAACTTACTCAAGCAACTTGGGGGAAGCCTCAAAAAACAACTGAACCTACGCCTTATGGAGATTTGAATGGTGTAAAAATTTCCGGTAAATTAACTACGAGCCAAGCAACCCTCCCGCACTTTGAAGATGCAGAAGTGTTAAATAAATTGGGATATGTACCTGACAACTTACTATCAGCTGATGGACCGGGGTCTTCTGTGTGGGGATATAAAAAACAGAATAGCGGAAAAACTAGTATTATTCTTTATTCATATAATACAAAACCCTCCTCAACCAAAAAAAACGAACCGCTTCAGTTTAATTGCCCCTGTACCATGACAGTCTCAGTATTTATAAGTAATAACATAAATACCAACTCCAAGGACTCTCTCTCTAATCATTCTTCACTTGCAAACCCCGCCTCCGTTTACTGTAATAAAGTAGGAGGTACAACAGTTATACAAGCTCTTTCAAATGGGGCACAATATGGATTGTGTCAATTTGAAGATAATATGGCATGTGAAGAATGGGCTTTAATGCGAGGCGAATGTCCTGTAGGTGGAGTTAAAACAACCGGATATGATACGATGGGGCAAAGATACTGCGCTTGGCTAGGAGGAAAAACACTCGCGGTCAAAAATTCAACATGTACGCTTCCCACCGGAAATATCTGCAGCACAGATAATCTATATAATGGAACATGCCCAGAAAGTTAACTCGCTCCACCTCCGCCTCCACCACCTCCGCCTCCACCACCACCAGAAAATCCCCCGCCACTTCCCGCACTAAAGGATGAGTTAAATGATTTTGAAAGACCTGAAAAACTTACCGCAAAGCTTGAGCTGAAATCAAAACTACCGTTTCCCAACTGAATATTTTCTCCATTCATATTTGTTGTGTAATACCATGTAGGAGCATGCGCACCCGTTTGTGAAAGAAGTAACGGTAGATACTCTGAAACTTTTTTCGCAACTCCAAGAGCTGTTCCATACACAAGCATTTCCTCCCAAATGGTTACAGCCTGAGGAATCTCTCTCTTAAAGTGAGAGAAGTCTTTCAAGAATCTTTTAAATGATATCCACTCAAACGCCTCACGCTCAACAGGATGAGACCAGTTTAAAAAAACATTTCCTATACTAGACAAAAATATAACCCCAAAGATGATTATAAAAGCCATAATTTCAAGAAAAACAAATCCTATCGCATTAAAATTAAGAGCCACAATAAATGATAGAAAAATGAATAACACTACGTTTGAAATAATAAACCTCTTCCTCCAATAACTTCCTTCCTTTGTTAAAAATCCCCTTGCTTGCGCCTCATGCTTTAAGGTTTTTTTAAATTCATTGAAAAAAGTTCTTGTTTTTACTGTGTTTAATTTCATTCCTGACACAACAGTATTAAAAGAAACAGACTGCTTATCAGATGAAAATGAAAAAACAAAATCCATTACATCTTTTTCAAACCCTAACAACTTCTTTTTAGAAGTATATTTTTTATTATCCTTATGTAGAACATATTCATACACCTTTCTTCTTCCTATTCCTAAAAATCCGTTATGCATCTTTTCAATAGCTTCTATTCTTATATACTTCCTCCTTGCCATATCAAGTAAAGTCGCAGTAAAAGAATTTGCTGAAATATTTGTATTCTGAGTAACCAACGCTTCAACTAGCGCCGGGGGAAGACTACTGGGCGGGTTGTGAATGTATTTCGGAACACCAGGAATTGAGTCCTTTCCGTATTTTTCCCATTTTTTATACCAAAATACGATCCACCCAAAAACAAACACAGGGGAAAAAATAAGCAACACTAGCTTCAAGCGCTCTTTCATTACTGTTGTCTGTTGAAAGGATTTTTCTTCTCTCATTATAGAAGCAAGAGACTTAACTGCTCCTATAGGGCCGGAGGTTATAATGCTTGACGGAAATATCTCACGAATCTCAACAAATGTCCGCGGAGGAATATCTGTTACAGAAAATACGGTCTCCCGGGTATTTACAATTCGCGATTTTCCATTTAAGGGACCATGAGCCCAAATATAAATCTCATTCACATTAACATCTTTGGGCAGGTAAACAGTAATAGTAGCACTGTCAGACTTTACTCCCCACGAATTACCAATTGCCTTCCAATATAGTTCAGCAATTTCCCCATATCTTATTACTGCATTTGATAAATCGTATGAAAGTGTAAAAGTTTTTGTTTCATTACTACTCTCATGATATGCCTCCACGTGTTCCGTGTCTCCTATTCTTTGCGCAGAATACTTATAGATAGGACGTGAATTATCCGGAGCCGTTATATATTCATATAAAAAATGTCCAGATGCGCCATCTTCAGAAATTTTTACATTTTTTATTTTTTGGTTTTTTGAAAGTGGAATGTCCCAATATATCTGGGTGAATTGTCCGTCAAAAGAAAATGTACGCTTCTCTGTAACAAAAATGCTCGAATCAGGCTTTACGTAAATATCTATCACAATGTTTGGAAAATAAAACGACTTTGCGTATGTATTATCAGTCAGAATAAAAGAAAATAAGACTATTAACAAAAATATAAAAATTCCCTTCATACTTCTATTATAGTATATCTACACTACTCACAACTAAAACAAATAATCATGATAGAAAAATCGTAAAATTCTTATTTTTTTTCATTTTATTTCAAAAACTACCTATTGACAGACTTACATGTTTTAACCTAACCTAAGTTATGAGAGAATTACATAAGCACTACAAAGGAATACTCCTGAGAGGAATTATTGCTGTAATATTTGGAACAATTGCTCTATTTGCTCCTGCGTTGGGATTTGAAATTATTATTCTTTATTTTGGGGCATTTGCACTCATAGATGGAATTGTTGCTTTCATTGTGGGCGTTTCTGCAAAATCATCAATACTTATATTAGAAGGAATTGTGGGGATTTTAGTTGGACTCTATGTCTTCTTCTTCACAGCTCAAGCAGTCGCAATCTTCCTGCTTCTTATCTCTATTTGGGCAATTGCAAGCGGAATTCTTGAAATTATTGCAGGGATTGAACTCAGAAAACATATTAAAAATGAAATTTGGCTTATGTTTGTCGGAATTATCTCAATAATATTCGGAGTATTTGTCTTCATAAACCCAATTATTGCAGCACTTGCCATCACATTTGTTATTGGGATTTACGCAATTATCTTCGGTCTATTCTTAATCGCACTTGCACAGCGAGTAAAAACGCTCACTCCTAAAAAGTCCTCCAAAAAGAAAAAGAAAAAGTAAAGATTCCGCGATTATTAGACAATTACTCAGAACTAGAAATTGACGTATTTAATTTTTGTTATTAATTCTATTTTCTATATTGATTGTTAATAACTATAAGAATTAAACCCATCAGATACGAACCAATTAATATCTCCAAAACGTATCCAGAAACACCCATATATCCACCCGCTTTTAAAGGATTCAAGATAATATACGGATACCAATTTGTAACTAGACCTCTCAACAACGTGTAGAGTACAAAAAGAAAAGGAAAAGATAACCATTTGTATGCATCGGAGTAGCTTATCCTTGTTTTTTGAGAAAATAAAATCCATCCCAAAAACGCTGCAATCGGAGTAATCCCATGAAGTATGATATTTACCCAAGGAAGTAACTGAATATGGCCTGCACCACCATGCAGAATTGTCCAGAAAACTACTCCGGTCATACTCATATATAAAACCGCGGGACCATAAATTAGCTTAACAATTCCTATCTTCATAGCTTTTTTCATACCCAATATTCCAAAAGCAAGAAAAACAAACGTAATGAGTATGTTTGAAAGAACCGTAAAATAACTGAAATATTCATTGAGCACATTTAATGAATACACAAGCGCGGTTGTAAGCGCTATTAAATCAAGAACTCCGAAGATTAAAAAATAAAGTCGGTCAGTCTTTTTATACATCATCTTTACTATATTCATATCTTCACATGTCAGTCAATACTTGCAATTTTTATGAAAATCAAATTAACTTAAGATGTGTCAAAACATAAAAAGAAAAAGTATATAAATATATTTGAAAATATGCTTGGGTGGTATGGAGCATTTGCAACACTGACCGCATATTTACTCGTAAGCTTTGGCGTACTACACCCAAGAGATTTGTCTTATCAATTGCTAAACTTATCAGGTGCTATAGGACTTGGTGCAATTTGTTATTTTAAACGTACCTACCAACCGCTATTTGTAAATATTATATGGGCGGCAATTGCACTTCTTGCAATAATAGACATTATCTTCCTTCTGTCCTAAGAAAAAATTATATGCCGTGCCTACTTCCAAGAATAACTAACACATACTAAAATGCTTTAAGCATTATGCCTACACCTAAAATTAAGAATAAGATAAAGAGGATCATATTACTTTTTTTAATAAAAAACCCGTTAAGAGAATCTAATGTCTTTTTTAATCTATCACCAAATAGAAAAAATGCGATAACAGGAATGAGTATACTAAAACTCGCGATAAATGAAAAAACAAATATGGCAACCACACCACTCTCTATACTTTCCGCTTTGTTATTTATCAAATCTCCAACAGCCACATCAAGCACTGTATTTTTGGCGTTTATTGTAACAAGTGCAGTAGCAATTAAAAATGACTTTGTAGGAGTAAAGCCAGCAATTTCCCTCATCCACTTAGGAACGGCAGGTTTTTGACCCTTTTTAGGTCTTTTTTTCCACTCATTAAAAGCAAAAAGAATAAGAATAACACCTAATACAAAGTGGAAAATACGAACCCCAATGGGATCTCCACCCTGTGGTACACCTGATGCACCAAATAAAAAGGCGAATATAAATACATTTACGACAAGAGCTATAAACCACCCCGCAAGAAAACCTAAACTATTTGCTTTTGGTCTGTTTGATAAGAGTAAAAAAATAAGTGCAGCAATAGGCATAGGGCTTAGCGCAACTGCCACCGCATGAGGAATTAGACTTGCATACAACGCATTCATATAAAAAGTGTAACAGACTCTTTATCTACTTGCAAAGATACTACTTACTATTTTACTATTAATATATGTGCACAAGTTTTAAGGTAGTAAGCGAAGACAAGGCAGTAGTCATTGGACGATCCATGGAATTTGGATATGATCTACAAAGCAAAATTCTCATTTTTCCAAGAAACTATACCTACACCGCTCAAAAACTACCAGACAAAAACATTAATCCTCTTACATGGAAAGGCAAATATGGGGTCGTAGGACTTAACGGGTTTAACCAAATAATGGTAAGTGACGGTATAAACGAGCGGGGGCTATGGATTGGGTGCTTGTACTTACCTGGATATGCAAAATACCAAACGCCAACACCTGATTTAAGCGGCAAATTAGTATCACAAATAGACTTTGCACTCTGGGTTTTAAGTAATTTTGAAAACGTAAATGAAGTCAAAAAGGCAATATCTGATATTGCAGTTTGGGGAATGGAATTTGGAGAATTAGGAATGATTCCGCTTCACTTTCCAATTCATGATGCAAGTGGTGGCTCTATACTTGTTGAGTATACAGACGGAAAACTTCACATATTTGATAACCCATTAGGAGTTGTCACCAACTCGCCTGATTTTACCTGGCACTTAACTAATTTAGGAAATTACGCAAATCTATCTGCAACAAATGTTCCTGGAATAACCATCCAAGGAGAAACCATAAAGCCCATAGGGCAGGGCTCTGGAATGATAGGTCTCCCAGGAGATTTTACCCCGCCATCCCGATTTATCAGAGCAATAGCGTTATCACAATCTGCCATTCCGTCAAAAAATGCAGAAGAAGAAGTAAAAACAGCTTTTCATATACTGGGCAGTTTTGATATTCCAGTTGGATTAACTAGGGAAAAACATGGAGATAAAATATTCTATGAGGATACCCAATGGATGACCGTTTCAGACTTACAAAATAAAATCTACTACATAAAAACCTATGAAGAACCTATTGCACAAAGAGTTGAGTTAGCAAATATTAACTTTGATAACAGTACAATAAAAACAGTAGAAATAAAAAATGCTAGTTGGTATAAAGAGTTAACTTCTGGCGCATCATAAGAACACTTCACTAAATACTGTTTACTCCAAATATATATCCCACTGTATAGGTTACTGCCATAGCCAATACCCCACCTATAACTACCCGGACTATTGCTTTTTTAGTGTTTGCTCCACCCACTCTTGCGCTTAAATAACCTGTTATTACTAAAGCAATTAATACTGAAACAAAAGTTATAGGTATACGAATTGACGCAGGCGGCAGAAGAATTGCTATCATAGGCAACACAGCACCCAAAAGAAAAGCAATTGCAGAAGCAAGCGCCGCGTGCCATGGGTTTGTTAAATTATTTGGATCAATCCCCAATTCCGCATCAAAATGTGCAGCAATTGGATCTTTGGCAGTTAATTCTTCTGCTACAATTCTTGAAGTCTCCTTTGACAATCCTTTTTTTTCATAAATACTTGCTAATTCTGCCTTTTCTTGTTCTGGATAATTTTTTAATTCATATTTTTCTTTTTCAAGTAGTGCTTTTTCAGTATCTTTTGAACTACTAACAGATACGTATTCACCCGCTGCCATAGATATTGATCCTGCTATTACTCCCGCAATACCCGCAGTCGCTATTATATCTATGGAGTTATTTGCCCCAGCAACACCCAAAACTAGTCCTGAAATTGAAACAATACCGTCATTTGCACCTAAAACAGCAGCTCTAAGCCAATTTAGCTTATGAATATGACTTATGTTATGCGGCTCCGGATGATTTAATCCAGACTGTGTCTCTTTTTCCATATATAAATTATAGTATACGCTAATATTTATTAGAATGATGAAAATCACAGATAGAGGAGATTAATATTAACTTCTCGTATGCCAGCCGTTTTTCGTGTAAAACTGACCTTTTTCAATGTTCAATAATACCTGTCTTACGTTAGGTGATAAATTTTCCGGCAAACTATCTATAGGCGCCCATAAAATATTACTGTGAATATCCGGCTCCATTACTTTGGGCTTGCCAGTCCATATTTTTGTTTCGTAAAAATAGCCAATTCTTTGCCCGTCCGGATCTTTAAAGTTCCCAATATTTACAAGCCGCGTGTTTAACGTGTCTACCCGCACCCCTACTTCCTCCTTCACTTCTCTGAGCGCTGCAGCAACAGACTCTTCCCCTTCTTCCATGTGTCCCGCAGGAATACTATACTTACCTGTTCTCCTGCGCCCCAAAAGAAGTATTCTACTTTCTTGATCTCGAAGAATCATATAAACAATTGGAGTAATTTTGTATAATTCAGTTTCTTTTCGAGAATAAATTTCCATTTAAAAAATTATACCAAAAAAATAAAACCAGGCAGTACTAAATGCGATTCCACACTCAATACATTCTCACAACACAATCAAAGTCATCCGAATGTAAATGCAAAAACTTCCGCATTATTATCCTCAAACTCAAGCCGAAGAATGTGCCTTCCTGGAGTAGCAAGATTAATTAATTTATAAAGCTGGTCATTATAAACTGTTACCACGCCATTTATATTATGCTCACCAAAATCTTGCATCTTATCATCTAGGTAGACTTTTACTTTCGCTGGAGCTCCTTTTGTCCTCATAACTAAGAAGACTTCTTTAGAATCAAAATTTAGTGTAAGTGTTGCTCCTTTCTGAGGGTTAGCATACTCACTCATTACATTCCAACTTCCTGAATATGCAAATTCATTGTTTCCCAATTTTTGTGGTGCAGTATATGTTCCGAGCGTGTCTTTTCTGATCGTCTCAGGTGAGGCAAAATGTTCAATTCTGCCATAACCCAAATATAGCTCAGGAGTTTTAGCTTGAACCTGGTAGATTGGATTATTTATCTTAGAAGACACATCCGTTGCCCCAGCTTCCTTCAATAATTCCTGGATCACTTTTTCACTTTCATCATAGGCACCTTCTCCAAAGTGGGAATAACGGACATAGCCATCTTTATCAATAAAATATTTCGCTGGCCAGTATCTATTGTTGTATGCTCTCCAAGTAGCAAAGTCATTATCTTGGACAACAGGATAAGTAAGCTGAAAATCTTTGATTGCCTGGGCAACATTTTTCTCACTTTTTTCAAACTCAAATTCCGGAGCATGAACACCGATAATGACTAAGCCTTTATCTTTATATTTCTTATTCCATTCTCTTAGGTAGGGCAAGGTTCTCTGGCAGTTAATACATGAATAAGTCCAGAAATCTATAACAACGACCTTTCCTTTTAGCTCAGTAAGCGTTAGCGGATCAGAATTAAACCAGACACCTCCTGGAATAATCTCTGGAGCCTTAACACCTTTTGGCTCAATCAAATCAAACATCGGTTTTCCCATGTCATCCTTATTCATTTCTGTACCAGACTGTTTATCTAGTTGATTACGAATCAATTCATTATCCTCAAGCTTAGTGAGACCTGTACCGTATTGCGGAAAAGTGTTAATAACAAATGTTTGAAATCTTCTGTCAGCATTAAAAAATATTCCCACTGCAGTTAAAATCATTATGACCCCAAATATTTTTTGAATGTGGACTAAATTTGACAGTAACCAGGGAACCCGGCGAAGCGCATTTTGTCCTCCTAACATAATCAAAAACATTGGGATTGCAGTACCCAATGAATATGCAAGCGTAATTAAAAATGCATCAAAGGTAACTGCGCCCGTAATTGCAAGAGATATAACAGATGCCAAAATTGGACCAACACAGGGAGTCCAAAGAAGTCCTACAGAAAAACCAATAATTAACCCTCCTCCAAAACCGGTTCTTCCCCGACTATTCGGCATAAGAGCTGCAAGCTTAGAAAATAGTCGCTCAACAAGTATTTGAAATTTAGGAACAAGAAGTGATGCCCCAAATCCTGCTATAACTATTACTGATACAAACCTCAGTGTCTCGGCTGGAATTCCGCTCAGCCTGACAATTGTTGAGAGAAATAGCGTAAAGAAAGTAAAGCTAAGGATAAATCCTATGACTACTCCCATCGGTCGGGATTTTCCAGTATTTATGCCGCCAATGCTTGAAGTGAGAATGATTGGAAGAATAGGCAATATACACGGTGAGAGTACCGTGATTACTCCAGCTAGAAATGCAAATGCGATAAGTAAAATCATAAAGTTTGTTAATTAACCTCTGATACTGGTCCGCCAAGCGACGGGCCAGAACCGCAGATTACTTAATATTAGAAAGTAATTCGTCTATTTGTCCGCCATTCCACTTTGTTACTTCTTTTCCCGTACCGTCAATTTGGACAAAAGTATGCTGGTAGGTGATCCCGTATTTCTTTGCAAGATCTTTTTCTTCCTGATCTGTTTCTGGATCGTTGTAATTGACCCGAATCAGCGTTACATCATCAGGAATTTTACTTGCATCCTGTGTAAAGCTTGCGTCAGCAGGCTTGCAGGTTGGACACCAAGAAGCATAGAAAAATAATACTCTTCGACCACTTGATGCGCTGTCGAGAGCTGCCTTGCTGTACTGAACATATCTAGAGCCACCCATTTTATCATTCATCATCTTGTCACCTTCTGTGTGCTATCATCTTTCTTCATCATCGCATCTGTTGGTTCCATACTTGTTTCTTCTTTCGGAGTCATCGCCTCATCCTTTTTCATCATAGAATCAGATTGAGAATATTTCTGGGAAAATGCATACGCACCAAAGCCGAGGACAACTACTACTGCAATAATTGCGAAGATTACTATTGGATTTTTCATATATTTCAATTCACCTCCGATCTTTTATCTTTACTTATCGTAGTAAATCAAAATATAAATGTCAAGTCAACTTTACATTTTGAAATGAGAATAGATTCGGGAGAGAAGTTTTGAGAAGACCATTGCACAAAGTGCAATGACAAGCCATGGATCGATTTCGTGCTTTAGGGCTTGAAGAATAATTCCTAAAATTAAAGCGCCTACACCAACCAGATATGAAATCCTTCCCGCAGTAAGAATGTGTACAGCTTCTCGCTCGTCTGATGATTTTTCGCGAAAAAGGTAGGCTGAAAATGTAAGAAAAGAAATGATAAGCCCTACAATCATCATTGACTGCATACTATCTGGCATAGTTAGATGTCCTGGGTTTAAAAAAAGAATGGCGATCCCAAGTATTGTGATAGCACTGATAATTTCAATAATCATATTTATTTCTATATTGTAAACAATTTCTCAACTGTAGTGTTGAAATGCTTTGCAATCTTTAAAGCAAGTAGAACTGAGGGGGTATAGTTACCTTTTTCAATTGCAATAATTGTTTGCCTGGTTACACCAACGGCTCTCCCAAGTTCTTCTTGAGTAACTTTATTTTTATTCCGGTATTCTTGCACAAAGTTATTGACATTCTGATTCATGATATCAGTATTTTACATTATTTAGCATTTTGTTTTACACACATAAGCCACAACCGTTACTTGCAGTTAAATCAACTGCACATTAAGATACCCTTGCAACATTTGAGCTCCCCTCTGGGATACTTAGAATTACCTTATGAAACAAATTTGGCTAGTTAGTTTACTTACCGCCTTAATTCAGTCTCTCTGTGAGCGAGCGTAGCGAGTCGAATCAGCTGAGCATACAGGTCTGGACCCATTCTATCGTTATAGCTAAATATCTTAATCTTTGGTTAAATTATCAAAATATTTTTTTACATATTGTCCAAATTTACGATCTTTCGCTCTTTTTTCCTGCTTATTCATTTCAAAATATTCGGACTCTTTCTTAAGCTTAAGATAATTATCAAATTTATTTATATCCAACAAATTATTTGTTATCGCAGCTAATATTGCACATTCGGGTTCATTTGTATGCGTACAATTAGAAAATTTACAATTTCTAGAAATTTTAGTTATTTCATTAAAAACATCGTCTATTCCGCTATATGAATCCGACACTCCAACCTCTCTGGTCCCAGGATTATCAATTACAATTCCGCCATTTTTTAAGAGATATAACTCTCTAACAGTGGTTGTATGTCTTCCCCGCTCTTCTGCAGCATTTATTTCCTGTGTTTTAATTGTATTTTTACCAAGCAATGCATTAATTAATGAAGATTTACCAACTCCCGATGAGCCCAAAAAACAATATGTTTCCCCTTTTTTGATATTGTTTATTAAATTATTTATACCTGCTTTTGTTTTTGTGCTTGTTAAAATAGTAACTACATTACTAAATCTATTTTTTATTTGATCTAACCGATTACTTATTTCTACTTCGGAAATTAAATCAATCTTATTAAGAATAAAGACAGGAATAATATTTGCTTCCCGTGCAATAATCAAATATCTTTCAAAGCGATTAAGGTTAAAGTCTTTGTCAACAGATTCAACAATAAATGCAGTGTCGATATTTGTAGCGATTATTTGATTTTCTTGTTTATCGCTATATTTTTTCATTAATATAGTTTTTCTAGGTAGTATGTGATTGATTATTGCTTTGTTATCCCTAAGCTCAGTTATTAAAATCCAGTCTCCAACAGCAGGATAATCTTCTCTTTTTGTAGCGTTAAAAATTTGCTTACCTGTGATTTTTGCTAAAAAGTCACCGTGATTGCTTATTACCCTATATGCCTCTCTATATTCCGCAATAACACGCGCTATTGTGTATTTTTCAATTTTCAATTCTTTAAGATTAGATTCAAAAAATTTATTAAACCCAAGATCATTGATGGTTATTTTTGCATTATTCATAATTTGATTATATCAAACATGCGCACTCGAGACAGAGAAGGTCTAGAACCAAAATAGCACTATAAGCACAGTAATTTAATGCTTCAATATGATGGATTTCTATTTTCCTTAATTCTTTAAATAAGATATGTTAACTTCCAGAAGTGATGGATCGCAGCTTTAGAGTTATAGTCCTGATTTGCTGCCGGACCTGGATTCGAACCAGAATGAATGGATTCAGAGTCCACTATCCTACCATTAGATGATCCGGCAATATTATTCCAAACGTTTCTTTTACTGAATATGTATTTTACTAAATGTAAGACTGAAAAGCACCTATGTGTGATTTGTATCATGGAACACTAGATATAGTTATTAGATAATCTTCTTGTGATAAAAGGTGCTAAAATTCAAAAGCTGAAAGTTGTAAACAACAATACTCCTGACGCAGTATATGGACTCGGGGTTATGGGTGCGTTAGTTTACTATATAATAAACGCTGATTCATTTTGGATTGGAATAATAGGAATTATAAAGGCGTTGTTATGGCCGGCATTTCTAGTATTTGAAATTTTAAAATTCCTTGAGATGTAATACCGAATAGATTAAGCTTCAGAAATTGGAGTGTAAAAAATATATTAGGGTATTTTGCCCAAGAAGCTTTATTACTTAACGCTTGGACCGGCGTACTTGCTTTTACCAAATCCCAAGACTAAGAATCCAATTATAGGGAATAACCAAAGAAAGAAAATTCCAAAAGCTGTACTCCTCTTAAATGACTTTGCCAAATTTAATGCAACGATTAAATGAATGATAAAATTCACAATAGGGATAAAGAATAAAAGTAACCACCAACCGGGACGTCCAACAATTTTTAACATTATATAAATATTGTAAAAAGGAATAAGAATTGCCCAACCAGGCTTCTTAGCCTTCTCAAATATCCTCCATCCAGCTACAATAATAATAATTGCAAATACTAATTCAGCTATTAAAAAACCTGTAGAGGGGAATGTTGAAGAAGTTGTAGTAGCTTGTGTGTATTCGTTGTAATCCATAACTTATTAAGCGTAGAAAAAAATGCGACCTGTGTCAAGTAGCAAAATTGTACACAAAAATATTCGAGCTAAAAATTAAGTCAGATTCCCACCTAATATGTGATATATTTAAAAAATGAAGATACTGAATTCACTTTCAGATATTAAGGTTTTTATAATTTTTCTTATTGTGGGATTTTGTGTTTTTGGGAATTCTTTACTTAACGGATTTGTCGGAGATGAATTTGTAGTACTCTACAACCAACATGTAACAATGCCGCTTCCAATGGCGTTTTTGACTTTTCTGCAATCTCAAGTTGACACGACTAACCCTCACTCAATCCTGGGACAGTATTATAGACCCCTCCCCTTATTCTACTTCTCATTTATAAAACATGTTTTCGGATTAACTCCTTTTTTTCTCAGAACCCCAATTCTTATTCTTCATATCTGTAATGCATTCATTTTATATATATTTTTTAAAAGATTTTTTAGTAAAAAAATAGCATTTGCGTCAGCTCTTATATTTTTAGTTCATCCCCTAAATCAAGAAGCTGTCGTTTATATTGCGGTAGCCCAAGAAGTATTTTATTTCTTCTTTGGGGGACTCGCTATGCTCATCATAACATCACCTAACAGGTCAATTAGAAAAAATCTTCTTGCAAGCATTCTTTTCCTTCTATCATTTTTGTCAAAGGAAAGCGGAATACTCTTTTTCTTTGCAAGCATGCTTTATCTTTTCTTTTTTGTAAAAAAAGAAATAATAAAAAAAATTCCATATCTCCTGTTGCCTTTATTAATGTATCTTCCAATGCGTTTTTTAGCTTCTCAAAATAACGTTATCTATATTGTCAAATCAAATATTTCATCGCTTCATTTTTTTGATCGAATGGTCGCTGTTCCTAAGATTTTCTTTTTTTACTTGTCTTACTTTATTTATCCACGAAATGTATCTATACTTCCAAAATGGGTTGTTGAAAAAGTTGATATTGAAAACTTTTATGTTCCGTTAGTTCTTGATTTTTTATGTATAACACTATTTATTCTTGCCTACTTTATATTTATAAGAAAATCCCGCAAGCTTAAAGTTATTTATATATTCTTTGCTGTGATATTTATTATAGGAATTGGCCTTCATCTGCAAATAAAGGCGCTTGATCAAACTGTTGCGGCACGTTGGTTTTATTTCCCAATGATAGGATTATTAGGAATATTAAGTACACTTGTTGAATATTTTAAAAAATATATACTACTTTATAAAAAACTTTTTTTGATAACATTTATTTTAATTTTAATATTTTTTGCCGGTAAAACATTTACAAGGAATTTAGATTTTAAAGACGCCCTCACTCTCTACACAAAAGATGTAAATCTTCCCGGAGAAAACTACTATCTTGAAAACAATATAGGCGATCAATTGGCACAACAGGGAAAATACGACCTAGCAATCATTCACTTCAAAAAATCTATAAAAATTAACCCTAAGTGGTATATAGCGTACAGCAACTTAGGAATTGTATACGAGCAAAAAAAGGATTATGAAAAAGCAGAAAAATATCTCCAATACGCAATTGCAGGGAAATTTCTTCCTGCATATGAAAACCTAGCCAGAATCTATCTTTTGCACAAAAGTCCAAATAAGGCACGTGACTTTACACTACTTGCTTTAAAAGAATTTCCTAAGTCTGAAACCCTATGGTTAACTCTTTCACTGTCATACTATGAATTAGGCGAATATTCGCTTGCTCTTCCCCCAGCTCTTACTTCCTATCAACTTTTTCCTCAAGAAAAAACCGCAGTTGTAATTCAAGCAATTCGTGAAAGAATTAAGTAAGAATACTTAAAAAAACGTTAATTTGTATTGATAAGAATTAAAAAATATGCAACAATGTCTGTGTTAATTATATTTAAAATTTCTTGAAAGGAGGTGAATAATAAACATGGATAACAACGGTCAAACACAAGATCCTATGGGACAAACTCCTACCCCAACAACTCCTGAGCCTACAACAGGCGGGGAAGGGAACACGGGTGGAGAAATGCCAACTGGAGATATGGGAACTCCAACTCCTGAGCCAGAAGCACCAACAGACGGAGGAACAACACCACCTCCTGCTGCAGGTATGTAAATATTCTGCTTAGTGGTTTCGAAACCAAAGCGAGCAAACTTTTAGAACAAAAGCTTGCTCGCTTTTTTATTTAAAAAATAATGAAAATATAGAAACTACCCCTTGAAGATGTATCCACTACCGCGGACTGAGTAAATAAGCCGTTCTGAAAACCCAAGGTCAATCTTACGCCGAAGATATCCCACATATACATCAACAACCCGTGTTTCTACATCTGGCGCATACTGCCATATAAAGGTAAGTAGTTTTCTTCTATCTACCAGGCTATTTTTGTGTTCTAGAAAATACGATAACAACTTATATTCTTTTGGAGATAGCTTAATTTTTTTCCCTGCGCGGACTGCTGTTCGTGTCTCATGCTCTAAGACAATATTTTTATCATACATACAAATTCTTAGGCAGAGGTAGGCAGATTTTATATAAATAGTATTATAAAATCAAGAGGATATTTAATCTTTTCTCATGTTTTTAATAATAATTATAATCATGGAAATAAATGGTATACACAAAAGCGCACCCATAAGACCTAATAATTTTGCCCCAATGGTAATTGCTAAAATAATCACAATTGGGTTCAACCCTACTGCTTTTTGCATTACCTTAGGAACTAAAACATTGTTCTCAATCATTTGAATTACTATGTATATAATAATTATCGTAAAGGCAAGCCCTGGAGAAATAGATAATGCAACAATAACTGCAGGAACCGCAGACAGAATTGGACCGATTGTAGGGACTATTTCAAGCAAACCTGCAAGAAGGGCCAGGGGAAGAGCAAATGGAAAACTTATAACAGTTAATGCTATCCATGTAAGTAGCCCTATGGTAAAACATAAAACAAGTTGCCCTCTAAACCACGCTCCCAACTTTTCTTCAATCATCGCCATTGTTGATAACGCTTTTTCTTTATCTTTCTTCGGGAACAACAGCATAAGTTCTTTTTTTACCCTATTCTCATCCTGCATCAAATAAAAACTGACTACAAAAACCAAAAAGAGAGAGAAAATAGAACCTAAAATTGCACCCGTCACTGCAAATGCGTTTGAAGTAATTGTGTCAAATTGTGAAGTAAGAAATTCCTGCATCTGTGAAGCTTGAATATTTATACGTAGTGCATGAAGAATATCATCCAAATATTTAGGAAAAGACACTATGAGTGAAGATATCTGAGAAGAGAAAAACGGAATTATTGGCACAATGAGAAGAACCACAACTCCTAATGTAAAAACATACAAAAGAGCTATTGCAACAGTTCTTGGAATTTTAAATTTTGTTAAATAAGAAACGTATGGCTTCAAAGCAGCCATTAATATGTATGAAATAAAGAAAAGTATTAAAATTTCTTTTATTTGAATGATAAACCAACCAAGAACAATCAGGAGTAGTGCTACTACTATCTGATTTTTAATGATAATATTTTTTATAGAGTTCTCAACTGCTTCCATTACAATACTTATATGATACAATACTTGTCATATGATATCAATCGATGACCTTGAAAAATTGGATATTAGAATTGGAACAATTAAACAGGTAGAAACTGTACCTGGCTCTGAAAAACTCTACAAAGAAATAGTAGATTTTGGACCTGAAATAGGCGAAAAACAAATACTTTCAGGTATCCAGAAGCACTTTACACAAGAAGACCTGATAGGAAAACAGGCGCTTTTTATAGTCAACTTGGAACCCAGAGAAATGATGGGATTTACTAGCGAAGGAATGCTTCTTGCGGCTGATGGGGATAACGGTCCTGTATTATTAACGCCTACAGAAAATGTGCCAAACGGCTCAAAAATAAAATAAACAATGCAAAACCCAAAACAGGAAGAAAATATACATGCTGCGCCAACTGCACTACCTATTTTGTATACAGATACAATTCTTATGAACGTAAATGAAGATGGAGTAATAATAGATATCTGCCAAAAAGGAGTCGTGCAGAACCAAATCCAGATAGTAACACGCGTGGGAATGAGTAAAAATCATGCTAAGAAATTTGTGAAAAAACTCTCTGAAATACTTGCACTTACTTCATCAAGACCAGACTCCACAACGGACAATTAGCATTAAAATAATTTAATAATATACGGAAGAAAAATAAGAATACCAACAATAAGTGACCCAAGAGATACCACTAATACCATTCCCGCTGCGACATCCTTTGCTATTTTTGCTTCTTTTCTGTGCTCAGTCGTTATAAGATTTGTCATTTCCTCAAGTGATGTGTTAATCATCTCTGCAGATAAAACTAAAAGTATCATAACCCCCAAGATTCCCATCTCAAATGCACTTATTCGGAAAAAAATACTTGCCAGTATAACCAGTATTGCAATCGCTATCAAAATTTTTATATTTTGGTTTTCTTTAATCGCGTATATCACTCCTTGATATGCGTAGTGAAATGATTTTACTAGTGATCTATGCTCTATCATTGTAGTTTTTTAATTGTAGCATCTTTTCCCTCAATTTCTAACTTTTCAAAAAGCGGCAAACCATAAGTCTTTCCTGTTAAAACCACATACAAATCTTGAGTATTTGCTTCAGACATATCTCTTGCAGCAAGTGATGCCTGCATAATATCTTCAGTATTCCAATGCGAAATACTTTTATATTTGTCCAATAAAAAGTTCGCCAGCTTTTTTTGCTTGTCTGAAAGTTTTACTCCCTGGGTGTCCTCTACTAAACTTTTAAATTCAGCTAATGTTTTCATTCTGGTCTTAGCAAGTGAAATATACTTTGAAAGATTCACTACTTCAAAAAGCGTTGGGTCAAACTCAACCAATCTGTCTTTTAATGATTCTATCGTTTGCGACCTAATATACTCACCATTTATCCACAATAATTTTTTTTCATCAAAAATTGCCGGAGACGAATTAACATTTTCCAGGGTAAATTCTTTTTCTATTTCCTCTTTGTTGAATATTTCACGGTCATTTTTTGGAGACCAACCCAGTAACATTAAGTAGTTTAATAATGCTTCAGGCAGAATTCCCTCTTTTTTGTAATCCAGGGCACTCTTTGCACCTCTTCTTTTTGATAATTTTTTCCCATCAGTTCCAAAAACGTTTGGAACATGAGCAAAAACTGGCGCATCCCACCCCAATGCAGAATACAACATGATGTGTTTTGGAGTTGAAGAAATCCAGTCTTCACCCCGTATTACATGCGTTATGTTCATCATATAATCATCTATAACACTAGCTAAATGATAGGTGGGATACCCATCTCCTTTAAGGATTATAAAATCCTCTATATCCTTGTTTTCAAAAGATATTTCCTTTCCGCCAATCGCATCATTCCATACTGTTTTTCCCTCTTTGGAAACGATAAATCGGATTGCTCCCTTGTCTTCCTTTGCTTTTCCTTCATTTAGTAATTTTTCTGCGTATTTTTTATACTCACTTAGTCTTTGTGACTGAACAACAAATTCATCCCAATTTGCCCCTAACCATTCTAAAGATTCCTTTATCTGATCCTCCGCACCTTCTACTTTTCTCTGCTGATCAGTATCCTCAATACGTAACATAAATGCTCCTTTTTTAGATTTTGCCAAAAAATAATTAAAAAGGGCTGTCCTGATTCCTCCAACATGTAAACTACCCGTAGGACTTGGCGCAAAACGTGTTTTTATTTTTTCCATATCCCCAACTTCCATATCCTTGCATTTTACCTGACTTATTTCCTATACTCAATATACTTTAAATTTATGTCACTTGCACAAATCACAAGGGAAGCACGTTTTAGTCTTAAGATCGGCGGATTAATTATAGTATCACTCATTCTTATTTTTCTTGTATTTCAGGGTGGCTTATTTATTAAGAACTTTCTATTTCCCCAACCTCCAACCCCTGCTGAAGAAAAATTCGGATCCTTGCCTACGCTTGTTTTCCCTGAATCAACAAACTCACTCCCTGAATTTAAACTAAACACGGTTTCCGGAAATTTCCCCTCTTTCCCATCAACAATTCTTGTATATAAATTGCAGCAAAAAACTCCAAAAGTATCAGATTATCAAAGCGCGCGTAATAGAGCGGCATCTCTAGGGTATACACAAAATCAACAAGCAATTAATCAATCCTTATATAAGTGGTCAAAATCCAACGCGAACAACGTGCTTTTTTATGACATAACCTCTTTAAATTTTTCTGTAGAATCTGATTATCTTACTGATCCAAATCTTATACCCTCACCACTTTCAAACACGGAAGATGTTACTGAAGCAATACTGTCTTTCATCCATACATTAGGCGCAAGCACATCTGATATTGACCTGTCAAAAAGCCCAATCTTTTACTACAATATAAGCAGTGGTCAGCTAGTTGAAGCAGAATCAGCAATAAATGCGACAGTCGCAAGGATCTTTTTAAAACAACAGGATGTTAACGAATTACCTATTTACTACCCAACCTCCAATCCTTCAAGCCTATACATAACAACCACTTCTGATACTACTTCAGGGGTGGTACACGCGAATTATAACCATTTTCTTCCTGACTTAAATGATTCATCTACTTACAAATTGCGCTCAGCTGAATCCGCATTTGAAGATCTGAAAAAAGGAAAGGGATACATTGTCCGCCCAACAACTGCTTCAACAATAGATATTACAGATATAAGTCTTGGGTATTACTTGTCAACTGAATCTTCACAAAAATATTTAATGCCTATTATTGTGTTTACCGGTGCAAATAATTTTCAAGCATATTTAAGCGCTCTTCCTTAATTATTTGCGTAGCTCTCACTTTTTAAATCCTTAATAATCGCCTCAATGAGAAGTCTAGTATCCGCAAACCTATCTTTGCTTCCCAAAATTACAATTACAAATGTCTTGTTATTTTTTACATAAGATGTAACTAATACGCCTTCTGCTTCATTTGTAAAACCGGTCTTAATACCTGTTACTCCTTTTATCATCAACAGTTCATTTAAATTTTTTAATTTATGGGTAAGACTACCGTCTGAGCCATACAAAGAAATTTCTTTTGTTTTAACTATTTCATTAATGATCTTGTTTTGTAGGGCAAAAGCACCCAATTTGGATAAGTCAGACGCGGTTGAATAATTTTCATCACTATATCCTGAAGGATCAACAAAATAAGTATTATTTAGTCCTATTTCTTGTGCTTTTTTATTCATTGCTGCAACAAATGCATTCTTACCGCCCGGATAATTTTCAGCTAAAACATCAGCAGCGTCTCCTCCTGAAGGCAGCATCATTCCATAAAGTAACCCTAAAACAGAAATATTTTCTCCTACATACAATCCCATCTTTGATACATCAGGACGCGTGTCTACCTCAGAAACCGTTAATATCTTGTCAGGAGCAAACGCTTCAAGAGCCACGATTGAAGTCATTATTTTAACAGTTGAAGCAGGAGAAAAACGTAAATTATTATTTTTAGATAAAAGCGACACGCGAGAATCAACATCATATACTTCAAGAGCCTTTGAAGACAATAATAGTTGAGGTTGGTTTAGAAAGTAAGAGAATGAAGTATTTTTAATAATCTGCTCTTGATTTTTTTTAATTTGGGAGAATTGTATTAGCGCAATAAAAACAATAATTACACCAAACAACACAAAATTTAAAATTGTTAGGGCAATAAAAGCAATTACAAATACTTTCTTGTGTGGATTTTTTTTTAGCTGATCATTCGCCTTTTGTTGTTTCTTTTTTTTCATGTGCGGCAGAAAAACGTTCATCTACCCGTTCCATATCTCGTGGGAAAAGTGAAGCCTCACGAATATTTGATAACCCTAATATATGCATCGTCATCCGCTCTGATCCAAAGGAAAACCCACCCTCTGGAGGCATTGCGTACTTAAATGTCTGAAAATAAAGCTCTGATTTTAACAGGTCTATGCCACGTTTTTCTGCGCTTATCGTAAGTTTTTCAAGATCAGTAATTCTCTGCCCTCCGGTCATCCATTCAACACCTCTCCCTAACAAATCTACACTTAATGTATATCCCGGATCCTCAGGGTCCTCAAAAGTGTAAAAAGGCCGTTTTTCTATTGGATAGTGTGTTATAAATACCAAATCAGATCCTTTCTCCTCATGAGACCATCTGCAAATTTCCCGTTCATCTTCAGGCGTTAAATCCGGCTCCTGAGTGTTATCTCTTCCTGTTCGCTCTAAAATAATTTTTTGTGCTTCTCTCAATTTAATTCTAGGAATCTTACTCTCAATAGAAGGAATGGTCGCATCATACATGCTAAGCTCAAACCCACATACATGCACAACTCTATCAAATACAAATCTCACAACGTACTCAGCCATATCCATAACGTCCGTCCATGATTTAATAAAACCAAATTCAGCATCTAGAGTTGTTGCTTCTGCCAAGTGCCTAGTTGTAATTGATGGTTCCGCTCTTAAGGTCTTATTAACGGTAAATACCCGTTCAAAAACACCAACCATAATCTGTTTGTAGAATTGGGGGCTTTGAGCTAAAAATGCTTTATTCCCAAAATAATTGACTTCAAACATTTCAGCCCCACCTTCTGCTCCCTGAGGAATTATGACAGGAGACTGAAATTCCGTAAATCCTTTCTCTTTTAATGCCTCCCTAAAAGCATCTATTATTACTTCTTGAACTTTAAAAATTGCTGCAATCTTAGGATGTCTAAGCGTTAAGCCCCTATTATCAAGAAGCGTAGGTAGCTCTAAATTTAACTCTCGCGCAGTCATATCAAATGGCATTTCCTGAGATTTTTGAATCACCTCAAGGGATTTAGCCTCTATTTCTATGGTACCTGTCGGAAGATTTTTATTCACGTACCGCTCACCGCGCTCCTTTACAATCCCCTCAATTGAGATAACATCCTGGGATCCTAACTTACCAAAAGCCTGCGGCAAGTCGCCCTCAAATGCACCTATTTGAATAACACCGGACCTGTCTCTTAAATCTATAAATGCTATTTTTCCGTGAGCACGTACCACCTGTACCCATCCGCAAAGCCGAACCTGCTGCCCAACCTTTTCTATGCAATCAAGAGATAGAGTCCTTTCTATCTGATCTTCGTTTTTTTGAATCGTCATACAGCATATTGTATAGCTTCGCGGCATAACTTGACAAGGGGATATTACAGGTGTAATATAACATTATATTATGAGTTTAAAACGTTTTTTCGATAAGATTGCAGGACTCCTATAAGGGGGTTGAAACTTTTGTTTCAAAACTCCCAGAAAATTTTGGGAGTTTTTTTGTTTTATAAAGTAACAATAAATATATAACACATATGATCGAGCATCACAAACCATCACAGAAAGAATTAACTCAAAGCCATTTAGAGGCTATGCGAAATGCTGGACTTCCTAATTCTAGACAATTAGACCACAATAAAACCGTAGGAGGACATACTGGAAGAAAAATGATATCCCATTTATCTGAAGATGTCATTAGGCTTACGGGAGATATTACTCTTGCACAGGAAAAAATCCTCGGAATAAAACGAAAAAAGGCTTAAAATTAAGCAATTTTTTGCATATCTCTTATTTTTAACTGAATATTCTTGCTTCCTCTCCATTCGTTTAACTCAATAGTGTATGCAATATTCACCATTTCTCCTACCTGAAAAGTTTCAATATTTTTAAGATTAAACTGTATTCCTTTAAAAAAATCT
This sequence comes from Candidatus Levyibacteriota bacterium, assembly GCA_018062815.1. Classification (GTDB taxonomy): domain Bacteria; phylum Patescibacteriota; class Microgenomatia; order Levybacterales; family GWA1-39-11; genus JAGORM01. The sequence goes on from JAGORM010000004.1 coordinate 26,026, forward strand.
CCGTCTTTCTCAAATAAAACCTGCAAGTGGTTCCCTTCTTTACCAACCCTACTCAGGGACGCGATTGAAACTGCCTTTGTCATAAATAAAGGAGTAGGGTTTCCCATACCAAACGGGGACAAAGCCTGAAGGGAATAATAAAGATCAGTGCTTATTGCACTAAAGGATAACTCTAAATCAATTGATAATAAGCGATCAAATAATTCTTTTTTTATTTCTTTTGCCTTTTTTACTAGTTCTTTTTCAAACGTATCAAGTTTTTCAGTATCTATACTGAATCCTGCTGCCATCGGATGCCCACCCGCCTCAAAATCCAATCCCGGAACAGATCTAATAAGCTCTATGATGTTTACCCCAGGGATAGATCTTGCAGACCCTTTTGATACCTTTCCGCCTATGGATACCGCAATAGATGGTCTATAAAACTCCTCTACTAATCTTGAGGCGATAAGCCCCACAACTCCCTGCTCATAAGACTGATCTGATACAAAGATTAAATTTTCCAGGTCACCCTTTCTGTCTATTACTGACGCTTTTGCGTGCTCGGATGACTTAATTGTCAACGACTGGCGTTCTTGATTTACATTATGAAGTAATTTTGCCAATTCTAATGCCCGCGTTTTATTAGTTGTACAAATTAACCTCAAGGAATCAAGTGCGTGAGAGATTCTCCCAGAAGCATTTAATCTAGGTGCAATAATATGTCCAATTTGATATGTGTCTATGAACTTGTTGTCAACCTTTCCTTCTGCAAAAAGTGCCAAAAGACCTTCGCGTTTTGTTTCCCGTAATGCCATTATGCCATGCTTCAAAAATGTTCTATTGTGTCTGTGTAAGGGCACCAAATCCGCAACGGTCGCAAGAGCAACAAGTTCCAGGTGTACGTTGCTCATTGGAATATTAAATTCCTTTCTAAGCTCAGTGCTCAATAAATAAGCAACTCCTGCACCACAAAGCTCCGTTGTATGAATTACGGCATCTGCCAAGGGCAGTGTTTTACCTTTTGTATGATGGTCGGAAATAACAACTCTAATTCCTTCTTTTTTTGCGTACTGTACCGGTTTTTCAGCTACAATTCCATTATCTACAGTTATGATAAGTCCAATATCCTTATTCTGCTTTTTACAATTTTCAATTCCGGCTATTGATAAGCCATAACCCTCATCAATTCTGTGCGGAATATAAGGATATACGTTTTTATAAAATGAAAATATTGTCTCCCATAAAATAGCAGTTCCACAAATCCCATCTACATCATAATCCCCATAAATTATAATGCCCTTATTTTCTTTAATTGTTTTCTTGATAAGAACAATTGTTTTTTCTACCTCTTTAGTGTCAATTCCAACCGCCTCCTGTGTGATGGTTTCAAGCTTAGGACTTAAAAAATTCTCAGTACTAAAAGAGTTTTTTATCCCCCTGTTCTCAAGTAGAAGTTTAATAATTTCTTCTTTCGTACTCCCTATCGTGTCTTCGTTCAGGATTTTCCAACGTTTCATGATAAAATCAATAGTAACACATGAAAGAAAAAATTCCTGAAGAAGTTCTATCAATATACAAACGGCTTGAAAATTCTGGCTTTGAAGTATATTTTGTGGGAGGCTGTGTCCGAAATATTTTACTTCAAAAAAATCCTAAAGACTGGGATCTTACAACAAATGCAACACCAGCGGAAATACAAAGCGTTTTTCCCGACTCATTTTATGATAATTCATTTGGAACTGTCGGCATACCTCTTCCCCAAATATTAGAGAATGAACATAAAGGTGTCGTAGAGATAACTACATACAGAACTGAAGGGAAATATAAAGATCACAGAAGACCGGAAGATGTTTCGTGGGGTAAAACGATTCAGGAAGACTTGCAAAGACGTGATTTCACAATGAATGCAATTGCCTTTCGGCTAGAGGAAACTTCTACAAGCTCGCTTACATTCATAGATCCATTTGATGGAATAAAAGATATAGAACTGAAAATGATTAAGGCAGTCGGAAATCCTGATGAAAGATTTAAGGAGGACGCACTCCGTCTTATGCGGGCAGTAAGACTTGCAACTCAATTAGGCTTCTTGATAGATGCAGATACCCTTATTGCCATAAGAAATGATGCAAAGCTCATAAATCATGTCTCAGGAGAAAGAATAAGAGACGAACTCATAAAGATCTTAGCAACAGAATGTGCGTATGAGGGTATTATGTTATTGGATTCGACTGGCTTATTGCAGCATATTCTTCCAGAGCTTGAGCAAGGGAAGGGAGTATCCCAGGAAAGACCGGGAAGACATCACACGGCAGATGTCTTTACCCATAATGTTTTGTCTTTAAAACATACCCCCGCAACCGACCCAATAGTACGCTTTGCAACATTACTCCATGATGCAGGAAAACCTATGGTTAGATCTGAAGATGAACAGGGATTAGTAATATTTTATAACCATGAGATAGCGGGAGCAAAAATAGCTCGTAGTATTGCTGACAGACTGCATTTATCTAAAAAGGATAGGGAAAAAATTATAACCCTTATTAGATGGCATATGTTTACCGTAGATGAGAACATCACTGACTCAGCAATTCGTCGTTTTATAAGACGGGTTGGGATAGAAAATGTAAAAGATATGATTGATCTGAGAATAGGGGATAGGCTTGGAAGTGGTACGCAAACAGCAGAATCGTGGAGACTTAAACAATTTAAAGAAAGAATCGTAAAAGAATTAAACCCACCTTTTTCAATAAATGATCTTGCTGTTGATGGAAATGATATTATGCAAGTACTCAAAATAACACCCGGACCTAAAATAGGTGAGGTATTACAAAAAATATTTCTTGAGGTTGACGAAAATTTAGAATTAAATAACAGAGAGTATTTACTCAAAAGAGTAATGGAATTAGGAAAAGACTAACACACCTTTATTTATTTATTGTATAATTATTTTATGCTTAAAGAAACTCTAGAAGAAGACATAAAGAAAGCCATGTTGGATCGGAATGAGAACGTACTCTCTACATTAAGAATGCTCAAAAGCGCAATTCAATACGCAGAGATTAATAAAGGAGTAAACTATTCCGCAACAGATGAGGATGTTATTGATGTTATCGGAAAAGAAGTAAAAAAAAGACGGGAATCAATTGATTTATATGAAAAAGGCGGAAGACCAGAGCTTGCTGAAAAAGAAAAAAAAGAGCTAGATATTATTCAAAGATATCTTCCAGAACAATTACAAGAAGATGAAATAAAAAAGATAGTCAATGAAGCGATCTCAACAACCAACGCTTCAGGAATTCAAGACATGGGCAAAGTAATGGGAATAATCATGCAACAGGTAAAAGGCAAGGCAGATGCAGGAACAGTTTCATCAATCGTCAAATCAAGACTTACTCAAAAGTAAACCCCAAGATATCTAGTATTTGTCTTGCTTCTTTTATCTTATTGTCTTCAACAAGTTTCTCTATATACTTTAATACGCTTGGAGTATTGAGGTCATCATCCATAATATGTTCAAATTTTTTTATATTTTCTAAATCATAATTATCTGAAATTCGGAAAGATGCCTTCAAAATATTGCTAACTTTTACCTCGTCCTGTTTCAACTCAAATTCTTCATACTCCCATGGTGATCTATAATGATGCGATAATAACATCCAACGGATAGCATTGGGTGAGAATTTTTTAAGTAAATCATTTGCTAATACTAGGTTCCCTAATGATTTACTCATTTTCTCACCCTCACAAAGCACCATAGACGTATGCATCCATGTATTAACAAAGGGTACTTTTCCTGTATAGCTTTCTGATTGCGCTATTTCACTTTCGTGATGAGGATAGATAAGGTCACGTCCACCTCCATGAATATCAATCTGTGAACCTAAGAGATTATTTATCATGGTACTGCATTCAATGTGCCATCCAGGCCTACCTCTCCCCCAAGGAGAATCCCACGCAGGGTCGTCTTCTGATTTGAACCATAAAACAAAATCTAAAGGATTTTTTTTGTCAGGATCATCCGGATTATTTCCGCGATCTTTTGAAATATGTAGCATTTGTTCTTTTGTGTACCTGGAAAGTTCTCCGTATTTAGGGAATGTATCTATATCAAAATAAACATTTCCACTTTTTTCATATGCATATCCTTTTTTTATAAGCTCAGAATTTGTATTAATAATTTTATCTACTATACTAGTTGCAAAAATAAACTGATTAGGATGAACTACATTAAGCGCATCCATTTGCTGATGAAAATGATCAACCCAGTACTCTGCTTCTTGATTCCACGACCTGCCAGTTTTTTGCGCTTGAGCTATCACGTCATCACCATCGTTTATATCCGTTACATTTTGTAGATAATTTACATCAAACCCTTTATGCCTCAAGTATCTTACAAGAACATCAAAAAAAACATATGTAAATGCGTGGCCTAGATGTGTCGCGTTATTTGGTGTTATACCGCAAACATACAAAAGTACCTTATTAGGCATTATTGTTTTAAAATCCTCTTTTAACCTGGATTGCGAGTTATATAATCTCATAGAATAAAAATGAATCAGAAATTACACATGGTTCTTATCTTGAAAAATGGGAACTTAATACAAAAATAAAATTTTAAATTAAATTTTAATTTTTCTTTTGCCTCTTCTTATCAAATTCATACCACAAAACTAAAAGTGGTGATGCATTAAATATAGATGAATATGTTCCGGAAATTACTCCTACTAATAACGCTACAATAAACCACTGGGTTGATGATCCACCAAACAGCAACAACATGAACAACACAAGCACAACAGTCACTGAGGTATTCAATGATCTGTTCAATGTTTCAAGCATAGAGTTATTAACGATCAACTCAAAAGGAAGGCGTGAGTCTTTTTTTAAGTTTTCTCGAATTCTATCAAAAACGACAATTGTATCGTGAACAGAAAATCCCATAACAGTTAGCAGTGCTGTTATAAACAAAGAATCTATTTCAACATGGAAAAAATATCCTAATATCGCAAATACCCCGACTACAAGCAACACATCATGTAATAAAGCTACAACTGCTGCTACTCCGTATTTCCAAGAAGCAACAGGGTTTGAGACCTTTCTAAACGCGAATGCTATATAAAGAGTTATCGCAACGGATGCAATAACTACCGCTTTTAAGGCATTTGCTTCTGTTTCCGAACCGATTGTTGCACCTATTGTTTCAAATGATTTTTCAGAAGTCGTGGGATATTTTACTTTAATAACAGACAGCATTTTAGCTTTCTGATCATTATTTAGGGGTTGTGATCTTACTACAAAAGTATTCTTAGATATCATTTTTATAGTACTTACATTTACATCATTTTTAATAAGTTCTTGTATCTCCGTTGTAGATATAGTCTTTTTTGATTTTGATATCTCAAACTCAGTTTCAGATCCTCCTGTAAAATCAATCGAAGGCTTCAATCCTGAATAAAACAAAAAGAATAATCCCGGAAGTATTATTATTGCGGAAAAAATAAAGTACCAATTTTTATATTTTATTAAATTCATTTTATATACATTTAGATTTTTAACTCTTATCAAATACCTTGAGTAAATTTCTTGTTACAATTATCGCAGAAAACATAGAAATAATTATTCCTATTGCAAGAGTTAATGCGAACCCACGTACTATACCTGTACCAAAATAGTAGAGAATTGCTGATGTGATAAGACTTGAAATATTTGAATCTCTAATAGACGACCATGCCCTTGCAAAACCCAACCTCACGGCTACTTCTTTTGTCTTGCCTGCCCTGGACTCTTCCTTCATTCTCTCAAATATTAAAATATTTGCATCTACAGCCATACCGATTGATAAAATAAATCCCGCAATTCCCGCAAGAGTTAATGTGATAGGTATAAACTTAAATATTGCCAATGTTACGATTATATAAATCGATAAAGCTATTGATGCTATAATTCCTTCTTTTTTATAAAGATAACTCATAAATATAACAACCGCACCAAATCCTAAAAGTCCTGCAAACAAGGATTTTTTCAAAGAATCTATACCTAAAGAAGGACCGATTGTTTTTTGCGCCAATATTTTAAGAGGGGCAGGAAGTGCACCAGAATTGAGCTGAATTGAAAGAGCCTTGGCAGACTCAACGGTAAAATTACCTGTTATAACAGCGTCCCCATTCAGAATTGCTTGATTCACACGCGGAGCTTCAATTAACTGATTATCTAAAACTATAGCAAGTGACTTACCAATATTTCTTTTCGTAATATCAGCAAACAATTTTGTACCCTGAGGTGTGAAGTTCAACTGTACTTGCGGCTGGGAACTTCCTGTATTGCCAAATACAACCTGTGATGACTTTAAATCTCCTCCTGATAATTTAGTTTTTAATGGATTATTTCCAAGAAAAATTGATAAGCCTACGGGAAGAGTGGGCGATGGTGACGCACCTTTTATCTCTTTCCCTTGTTCCCAAAAAGAAAGCTCAGCTGTTCTTCCGATTAAACCTGTTGCCTCAGATACATCTGATAAACCAGGAAGCTCAACCACTACACGATATTCATTCCCTAGTTTTAATGTTTGAATACTCGGCTCCCCAACTCCAAAAAAGTTTATGCGCCTTTCAATGATACTTCTTGCACCCTGAAATGCTTTTTCCTGATCAGATGAAGGGATATTTAACATATCCACTTTGTATGTTAGCTGTGTTCCTCCTTGAAGATCTAAACCCAACTTATATGAAATATCCTTTTTAAACTGGGTCTTTCCAAAATTGAGATTTATATTCTGAGGAGTCTTTACTCCTAAGAATTGAAAGTTTTGCGGGAGATCAAAAATTAAAAGAAAAAAAACAGATAAAAAAAGAATGATTATAAATATTTTTGGATTTTTCATTTTAAGTTGCTTAAAGATAAGATAGATCGTGGGTAAGTATAAACCTAAAAAAAGAATTTTATTTGAAAAACTAATTAAGCATACTCTCTTCATCCCCTATCAGCATAATTCTTGAGCCGCTTATAACAGAAATAATAAATGGGTCAAGGCGCTTTTTTCTAAACACAAACTCCTCCTCAGACATGACTGTGTAATTTATTTCTTTTCCCCGTTTCGCTTCTTCCTGCTTTACCACCAATGCAAGTTCCGGTAAAACAACAGTTCCTACAACTAGCAGATCTACATCGTCTGGACTTTCTCTTACTTTCCGTGTAAATTTACCTGAAAGCATTGCATATTTTATCTTTCCCAACTTTACTCTATTTTTAATAATATCAGCTCCTAATCCATTTGTTTTGGCGTATAGATGAATTAAATCATAATAAAACGGGTAGTTTTTGTCTAGATAATAATAGACTCTATTTGCCCTTGGCTCGCGGGAGAGTATGCCTTTTTTCTCAAGAAGAATTAATTCTCGTCTTACAGCATTTATCTCTTCACTAACTCTTCTTACAACCTCTCTCACATGAAACATATCATCTGAGTTTTCGATAAATAGAAATAATAATTTTACACGGGTCTTAGATGTTATGAGGTCTTTTAACATAGGTTTTAGGGCAAGTTTGTACAAAGAATTGTAACACTTTTTATGCTGTGTCTCAAGAGGTTTTCTTCTGTAAAATTCTTATGGGGTAACCGTTACATCAGTATCTGTTGCGAGTATCTCAAACCATGTGAGCCCACGATTTAAATCAATTTGACGGCCAACAGCATCCGTAAGAAGTGTCCTTGATTCTCTCGTTGGCTTTTTCCATCTCCCCTCGATCTCTTTTCCATCCATAAATATCAACGCTTTACCTGTGCCTTTTGTACCATAGAGCATATGCAGATTGTTCTCATATCCATCGTTTGCGTTGGATTCTTTCATGAATAGTAATACTATATTTTTTGCGGTCAGAGGCTTCTTTGTATTTCTGTCCGTGTGACTTTTATCACCATTTTGTCTGGTATAAAGGTTTGTAGCACTATTGTAATTCCATACTACACTAAAATCTTTGTACCCATCCCAAAACTCAAAAGAAATTTTTTGCGCTGCAGGCCTACTGGACAATGCAACGTCCTCTTTGAATGTATATGGTGTAAAGGTCTTATCCCAACTTACACCATCTTCATCTTTATTTGATAATTTTCTTTTGTCTGCCGCATACTCCCACAATGCCCCCGTATTTGAATACATTGTATGCTCTGTTGCAACAGGTCGTCCGTTTATATTTTCAATTCTTTTAAATATTGGGAAAGGAACTGAAAATTGATTCAAATCATTATAAAAATTCCATCCGTAATCTATTATCTGCCCTAATGCATTTGCGGGACCTGGTGTGTTTGCTCCGCCTACATGTGCGTATAAAGGATTCTCCCCATACTCTGATATGTAATCAAGAAAATATGTTCTGGCTGAACGAACAGGACCAATTTGCCCTGCGTCCTGACAATAAAATACAGCAAGAAAACGTGTAATACCACCTTCTGCTACTGCCTCATATATGACATCCGCTGATTGTAATCCTGACTGTGGGCGGGCATCAACTGAATTCTCTATCATAACCCCAAGTGGCCTATGCTTCTCCCACCAATTCTTTTGCTGTACTGAATATTTTTCTCCGTTCAGTGGACATGCTTCAGTCTTGGGTAAAGATTCATCGAATACTAATTTCCCATCCTTGTCTCCTCCCACTTGTTTTGGTTGAGGAATAGGCGTTTTTATTAGACTATTGGTAAATGATGTATTTGCAAAAATGAAATAAGAAATAATGGTTGTTACACCATAGAGGATTATTGAAATAAGAATTATATTTTTTTTTGTTTGCTTCATTTTACTTACATTGTTTTTGCTGTTTTTAATGCTTCTTCCTCTTCTTTTGAGAGTTCATATTCAGAACCCTTCCCATTTGTAACATGCTTCGCGTACCATCTGGTACCTGATCTTGTATGTAAACTTGATATTATTACCCCGGTACCCTTCGCGTCAACAAGAGCAAGAATAAAACTTTGATCTCCCCCTGTGTCTTTGAATGGGTTAAAACGCAAAAGGCCTACTTTTTGGATATGGAGTAGACCACCTGCTTCTAGTTTAACACAGGCCGCAATAAGTTCGTCAAGTGCTTTTTTCATTCTCTCCTGGTCTAGAACAATTTGATCAAGCATTTTAACTAACGATTCTTTTTTATTTCCCTTTGTTATACGTTGGTAATAAAAAAAGAACCTCAAAAAAAACAACGTAAGAACCACATTCCATAATGCAAGAATAAGACATAGAATAAAGATAAATTGAAGATTCATTGTGTTTTGAAAAAAGACCTTTAACGGGTGTTTTTTATTTTAGCCTCTTGACACAGTGCAAGTCAATATGATACTTTTTGTGTCATGCCCCTTATGAGCACAAATCAGGCTCAATTTAAGTTAGATTATATTTTGGGTATAAAGCTGTATGAGTAAAAAAAGAAAAACAAAAAAAGAAAAAATGAATGCCCGAATAATTACTCCAGTAAATAACTCAAACACAACCCCCATATATTCAATTGTCTCAGCTAGTCAGTCTAAAAATACTTCTATACAAACAGTTACGCCAATATCTTCTCGGGACTATTCCTATGTTCTCCGTGATACTCGTAAAACTCTTTTTATAACCTTATTACTCATCTTTTTATCTTTCAGTTTTTACTTTGTCTTGCATAGCAATATCCTAAACATTCATTTTTTAGGATATTAATATAAGCAAGTAAAAGGAGGTGATTACTAAATATGGCAAGCATGTACTGTGTTAAATGTCGCGCAAAAAGAGAAGATCCAAACGCAACACCAGTTACCATGAAAAATGGTAAACCAGCAATGAAAGGAAAGTGCCCAGTTTGTGGAACAGCAATGTTCAAAATTGGAGCAAAGTAAGCTCTCTTTTGCTACAAAAACCCAAAAACCCGATATTCAAGTGCTACTTAACATTCAAGGAGCATTTAATAATCGGGTTTTTGTTATGATTAAGACATCAATCCTAAAAAAGACCCCACAAAACTGACGTATAATGCAATACCTAAAAGGCGAAAATATAACTTCAAGAGAATATATGGTTTCTAAAACCGGGAAAAGAGAGGGTTATTTTTCTGATTTATAATGAACTAGCTTATATACCTTCACAACAGAGATTGGCCACTCCCCCACTATCTCCGCCTGTCCAAAGCCTGCAACCTCCCACAAGGGGTATCCTAGGGGCTGACAAGGCACTGATTCACATACAATTAGCAATTGGTCGGTAATAGTATCTCTTTTTGGATCCGCCCCGGGAAACTCTATTGTTACGGGTATTTTTTCATTTACTTCAAAGAAGTATCTATATGCGTAGTCAGAATTACCACCTGATGATATAACAGCAAAGTTGAAAGGTTTTCCGTCTGTTTTTGACAGTACAAATTCAGAAATACTTCTTACCTGTTTTAGCTGATTATTTCTAGGGTAAAAAATTGGGGTATTATATAGATTAAGTCCTATCATTCCTAATATTCCTACCAGAACAATAACAGTCACAATCCTTCCTCGCGCAAATGCGTAAGAAACAAGCCCGCCAAATAAAATAAAAGGGAGGGGAAATAAAATTCCAAAATAATAATCGTATATTGCTTTTTTATAAAAACCAAATAAAAACACACAAACAATAAGCCATAAAAGCAGTAGAGAGAATTTGTAGAATTGTGTATCTTTTTTCTTCAATGAATATGTGATCCCAAATATGCAAATAATTATTGATAAAAATCCTATAGCGTATGAGGCAAACCCCCAAATATCCAATACCATGGGCGAATATAAACGTAAGTCTTCTACTCTTGGAAATGCCAAGAGCAACCTTCCGAATAGTCGCAAGAAAACATCTGAAACAATTTTAAAATATTGTCCATTATTACCCGTCTCTCCAGAAGTCAATACAAATTCAGAAATACTTTGAACATTAGGAAAACCATGACGGACTTCAAACGCTAAAAATGGAGACCAACCAATAATTATTCCGCTTAAAAATAATCCATACCTTTTTAACACGGTCATAAATGATCCCAATATTTTCTTACTACCACCATAAATAGTGCATACTAATATATAAACGCCACAAAAAACGCCAAGAAATGTTGTAAGATAATGCAACTGAAGTAGTATCCCAAGGACTATACCTGAAAGAAAAAAATATTTATTTGACTTCTTTATAAATCCAACATAGAGCATAAAAAGCATTAAAAGCGTAAAAAAAGGAACAGTATTTGGATTCCAAGATGACTTTGAGTAAATGATTACTAACGGAGAAATTGCATACAATAATGAAGAAATAAGTGCAGGATAGTAACCAAAAAATTCACGCGTCACCTTGTATACTAACCATATAGTCAAAACGCCAAAAAGCGCTACCATTACAGCGGGTCCAACAGGATTAAAGTTGAATATAAGCAAAAAAGGTGCCATCATGTAATAGTAGATTGGCCCCAAGAAAAATCCACCAACAGAAGCTGTAGGTCCGAGCAATGTGAGGTTCCCGTCTAATATGTGCTTTACGACAAGAACATCCCGACCCTCGTCTCCCAGAAATGTAAGATACTCTGAAATTCTATATAACCTGAAAAAGCCACCCGCTAAAAGAATCAAAATAACAGGAATGTTTTCTTTTTTAAAAAATGTTTTTTTAATTTTCTTAAGCATAGAGGTATTAAAAAAATTAATCTTCTTTCCAGATGAACCTACTATACACGGTAAAATTCCATATCAACAATAAACCGGTTCCAATTACAAAATAAAGTAGATAAAACTGCCTACCATACAACTTTTCACCTAAATATATTGACCCATTTTGAAAAATCCAAACACCTATATTTGATGTGAGAAAAAATTGTACCATTTTTAATAGATACGGTAAGGGTGCTTTTGCCCGCTTATTCCGAAACGTCCATAAGTTATTAAGATTATAATTTGAAAATATAGCAAGCTGCGCTCCTACAGTATTTGCAAAAACTAAACTAGCATGTGAATAATTTGCGAGAATATAATATGTAGAAAGATTTATAAATAGACCGCTTAACCCAACAACAAAAAATTTACCAAACCGACCAAAAATCACTTCTTGAAGTCTTGCTGTTATAACAAAATATAATACATCAAAAATATATCCTAACGGCGCAATTTTGGATTTACCCAAGGTTCTATCCGTGAAATGAAACGGAACCTCACCTATTTTAAACCCATCAACAACTGCCTTATGTAAAAAGGCAATTTGGAATATGTACCCATTATAATTTTTTAGATGAATTTTCTCTCTCAAAAAAACTTCTTTCTTAAGCGCACGGTACCCGCCAGTCCAATCGTGAATAGATAATCGCATAAAAATTGTTCTAACCAGAATATTTGCGGTGATTGAAAATAATTTTCGTTGAGGTGGCCAATTTTTTGGGATAGACCCTCCATCACTATATCTAGTTCCAATAACAATATCGTATCCCTCATCAATTTTCTTTAAAAATTCTGGAATTTTTGTTGGATCATGTTGCCCATCAGCATCCATTTCAAATACAACATCTGCCTTCATTTCAGAAATAGCATAGGACATTCCCCTAATGTAGGCCGCACCTAGTCCTTTTTTTGGACCTGAAGATAATTCTATGTTTTTATATTTTTTAATTAACTTTTTTACTTCATCAGCAGTCCCGTCAGGAGAATTATCATCTGCAACAAGAATATGCATATTGTGACCTTTTATTTTAGGAAAAATATTTTCTTCCAAAACAGGAATTAATTTTTGAACATTCTCGCGCTCATTAAAGGTGGGAAGAATAATTACAACATTCATGATGAACTAAACTAGTATACCAAAAAAAGAGGAGTTATAGGTCGTTTTTCTTTTCCAGATCAAGGTCAGCCTTAACCATCATCTCCACTAACTCCTTAAATGAGGTCATAGGCTCCCAACCTAATTCTTTTTTTGCCTTGCTATAATCTCCAATTAGATAGTCAACCTCTGCAGGCCTCATAAATTCTTTTTTATTAGCTACAACATATTCCTGCCAATTTTTTATTCCAGCAGTTTCAAATGCAATTTTAACAAATTCTTCCACTGAATGATTCTCCCCTGTTGCAATCACATAATCATCAGCTTTTGGCTGTTGAAGCATAAGCCACATGGCCTCAACATAATCGCCTGAAAAACCCCAATCACGTTTAGGATCCAATGATCCTAACTCAAGCTTTTTTTGCTTTCCTAAAGAGATTCTTGCTGCAGCATTGCTGATTTTCCTTGTTACAAATTCCAGTCCACGTCTTGGTGACTCATGATTAAAAAGAATCCCTGAACAAGCATACATATCATAGCTTTCTCTATAGTTTACTGTTATATAATGACCGTAAACCTTAGCAACACCATATGGTGAACGTGGATAGAATCGAGTGGTCTCTGTCTGTGGTGTCTGTGTAACTTTACCAAACATTTCAGAAGATGAAGCTTGATAAAATTTAATTTTTTTATTTACTTGCCGTATAGCCTCTAGCATTCTAGTCACAGATAATGCTGTGAATTCGCCGGTTAGAACCGGCTGACTCCAAGAAGCCTTTACAAAGGACTGCGCTGCAAGATTGTATACCTCATCAGGCTCTGAAGTAATTAGTGCGTCGGCAAGAGATCCTTGATCCAGAAGGTCTCCTGGAATAATTGTTATCCTGTCCTGAATATGTCGGATATTTATTATATTTGGAGTACTTAATCTACGAACCAATCCATAAACCGTGTAGCCTTTTTTTAAAAGAAATTCAGCAAGGTATGAACCGTCTTGTCCAGTGATTCCAGTAATTAAAGCTTTTTTTGCCATAAATATACATTAACTTAACTTTAAAATATTAAACGTTATCCCTCCAATAATCAAGTGTGTCTTTTAATGTTTGATCAAGGGGAATGGTCGGCTCCCAATTTGTCAGATTTTTTATTTTAGTATTATCAGATCTTATATCAGGGACATCAGACGGTCTCATTCGGGAAGGGTCTACTTTTGTTTCTATCTTCTCGTATGATAAAGAGACTAACTTTCCTAAAATATCAGAGATTTTATGTGACAAGCCAGAACCTATATTGTAGACTTCTCCGCTTTCTCCTTTTTGTGCGAGTAGCAAATATGCCCGAACCATATCCCTCACATCTGTAAAGTCTCTTTTTGCATCCAAATTCCCAACCAAAATTTCTTTTCCATTCTTACTTTTCTCAGCTTCCGCAATTTGTTTGGCAAATGATGAAACAACAAATGATGCAGATTGGCGCGGTCCAATATGGTTAAAGGGTCTCACGCGTATGATATCCATTCCATAAGACAAGAAATACTGCAAGCCTAAATAGTCCTGTGCAATCTTTGATACTGCATATGGACTCCCCGGACGCAACTCAACACTTTCAGATATTGGTAAATCTGACGAATTCACAATTCCATATACTTCCGCTGAAGAAATTATCATTATCCGTGGAGTATTCGCATAAAGTCTAAGAGCCTCCAATAAATGTATCTGAGCTGTTACATTATTTATAACCACAGTCTCCGGGCTTGAAAAGCTTTCAGCCGGAGACGTAAGAGCTGCAAGATGATATACCATATCAGGCTGAACTTCAGATATACATTTTTGTATTTTTTCTTTTTCTAATAAATCTACTCTATGAAGCTGCATGCGGCTTTTAATATGTTCAATATTTTTAGTATCAGATGAAATATGCGTTCCGTGAACCTCTAGTCCCTCTGTCAGTAGAAGTTCAGCTAAAAAACTGCCTGCAAAACCTGAAATACCTGTTATGAAAGCCTTTTTCATTATATCAACTATCTTCCAACTCCTACTGAATTAAATCCCATTTTCTCAAGCACAGACGGAGCATATATATTTCTACCATCTATCAGATTTGGTGTCTTCATAACGCTTCGAATTTTTTCTAAATCTAACTCTCTAAACTCATTCCATTCTGTGAGTACACAAACAGCATCTGCATCTTTTGCCACTTCATATGGATTTTCACAATAGGCAATTTCAGGCATAATTTTTTTTGCGTTTTCCATTGACTGCGGGTCATAAGCCTTTATTTTTACGCCGTCATTTTTTAATAAATTAATAATCGTAATAGATGAAGCGTCTCTCATATCATCTGTGTTGGGTTTAAATGAAAGACCTAATATACCTATTGTCTTACCTCTTAATTCTCCGCACAGCCGCTTTACTTTCTTTACAATGTCTCGTCTTGCGAAATCATTTATCTTCTCAACCTCATCAAGAAGAGCAAAATTGTAGTCATTATCTTTTGCAATTGCCAGTAATGCTTTTACATCTTTTGGAAAACAGCTCCCCCCATATCCAGCTCCTGCATATAGAAAAGCCTCTCCAATCCTTTTATCTAACCCAATTCCATGTAGCGCTTCAGGTCCGTTTGCACCTATTTTTTCCGCCAATTTAGCAATTGCATTCGCGAATGATATTTTTGTAGCTAAAAAAGAATTTGATGCATATTTAATAAGTTCAGCAGTCTCAAGATTTGTTGCAACTAATTCTCCGCCCATTGGCTTATGCAATTCTTTTAGAATCTCCAATGGTCTATCTTTCTCTGTTCCAATGATAACCCGATCTGGATGAAGAGTATCCTCAATAGCGCTTCCTTCCCTTAAAAATTCGGGTACAGATGCTATATCAAAATCTATTCCTTTTTCTGTGTTTTCCTCAAGTATTCTTTTTACCTTTTTGTTAGTTCCGGGAGGAACGGTACTTTTTGTTGCAACTACAGTATAGTGTTTAAGATTCTTCGCTATTTTCTCAGCCACACTAAATACTGTTGTTAACTCTGCATCACCTGTTTTTTGAGGAGGAGTTCCAACCGCTATAAACACGACTTCTGATTCTGAAATAGCTGGAGTATATTCAAGCGTAAAGATCAATCTACCATTCTCCACATTTCTGGTGACTATTTCGCTTAACCCTGGTTCATATATTGGGAGAATGCCCTTTTTTAAATTTTCAATCTTTTCTTCTGTATGACCTATCACGTAAACAGTGTTTCCCAGATCTGCAAAAATCGCAGCAGTTACTAAACCTACATATCCATGTCCAATAAATGTTAATTTCATAGTTTACATGCTCATCTTATGAATACCTTCAATAAATGTACTCATATAAATCCCAAGATTTTCTATTTTACCATTACTTAAATACAAATTAAAAGGACGTTTTGCTCGACCTTGAAAAAACTCTTCTCTTGTTGTTTTCGCAATCACTTCAGGGTCAGCATTTATTTCTTTTGCGATCAAGCGCGCAGCATCATATGGGGTAAATGGGGTACTTCCAACAACGTGATACACCCCACTAGCGTCTAATTCAATAAGTTTTTGTATGGCATACGAAAGATCATCAATATAAGTTGGTACAAAAATGTGGTCAGTTACACCTGCCACTGTTTGATTATTTTTTATTCTTGATGCGATGATTCTTACAAAATCTTTCTTTTCAGCCGTACTTATTCCATAAGGATATGCTATTCTTAGGATGAGATACTCTGCCCCACTATTTTTTACCTTCTGCTCTCCTTGAAATTTAGTTTCTCCGTACCAGTTAACTGGCTGTTGCGTATCTTCTTCTGTGTACGCCTCCCCTTGTTTTTTTTCACCATTAAAAACAAAGTCTGTAGAGATATATATTATTTTTTTATTATATTCCTTACATAATTCTGCAACATTTTGAGTTCCCAAAACGTTTATTCTCCATGCGTCCCCTTGCTCGCCCATCTCCTTATCCTTTTCACACCCATCAACGTCTGCTTTCGCAGCCATATGCAAAACAAATTTACCGGCATAGGAACTAAAAAATTTCCGCAAAGATTCTTTTTGCGTAATATCTGCACCATTCAATCGTGATAATGGCAAAAATTCGAAGTTATTTAATGTCGCAGTGAACCTAGAACCTATTAGACCCGTTAATCCTGTTGCTAAAATCTGTTGCATCAGCTCTCCTCCCCATATTGTCCCTGATAATATTTTTCAAATTCTGCGTTTTTTAACCTTTTCCACCATTCACGGTTTTCCCTATACCAATCCACAGTTTTCTGAAGCCATGTCTCAAAGTCATAAGCAGGATGCCACCCAAGCTCTCTGTTTATCTTACCCCAATCTATTGCGTATCTCCTGTCATGCCCCGGTCTGTCTTTTACAAACTCTATCATTGAATCATCCTTTCCCAAAAGAATTATTATTTTTTTTACAATTTCTAAATTAGAAATATCTTGGGTCATCCCCCCCACACAGTAAGTCTCCCCCACATGCCCATTCATAAGGACAGCTTCAATTGCCCTACAATGATCTTCCACTTGCAACCAATCTCTCACATATAAACCATCACCATAAACTGGAACTTTCTTGTCTTCCAAAAGGTTTGTAATAGCAAGAGGAATAAGTTTTTCCGGAAACTGAAATGGTCCGAAATTATTAGAGCAATTTGTAATAGTTATAGGCAAACCATATGTGTCTGCATATGCTCTTACTAAATGGTCAGACGCAGCTTTACTTGCGGAATACGGACTGTGAGGGTTATATGGGGTTTGTTCATTAAATTTATCTGAAGAATTAAGATCAAGAGACCCAAAAACTTCATCAGTTGATACGTGATGAAATCTCTTAATTTTTTTTTCAACCGCAATATCCAATAGCACCTGTGTTCCTATAACATTGGTTACCACAAAATCCTGAGGTTTTTTAATGGATCTGTCAACATGCGATTCTGCTGCAAAATGAACAACCGTATCCACTCCATCCATTATCTCCCTAACCAAATCCGTATCACAAATATCCCCTTTTATAAATTTGTATGACGGATCGTGCTCTATGCTTTTTAAATTATCTAAATTACCCGCATATGTTAATTTATCCAAATTTACTATTAGATCATTTCTGTGATGTGAAAGCCAATATAAAATAAAATTTGATCCTATAAATCCCGCACCGCCAGTTACAAGTAATTTCATATATTTAAAATGAAGACAAAAATACCATGCATTTTTTTGATTTTCCTAAGCATTTCTGTATACACCATTAAGAAGCTTTATCCTTTTCTCTTGCTGCCATGAAGTTGCTGACTCGCAGCAAGCTCTCAAATGTTCCTGCATCTTCCCACATACCCTCAATAATACCAACCTCCAACTCCCCCCTCTTTAAATATTCATTATGAAGGTCAACAATCTCTAACTCTCCTCGTTCTGAAGGCTTTAACTTTTTTGCATACTCCAATACTTTATTGTCATATATATATACTCCAACTGCTGCATAGTCACTTTTTGGAGAAGCGGGTTTTTCTTGAATTGACACAACCTTAAAGTTTTCATCAAATTCTACCACTCCAAATCGTTCAGGATCATGCACTTTCTTTGCAAAAATTTTACATCCGCTTTTAAATGTTTTTATACTCTCTGAAAAATCATGCTCAAAAATATTGTCTCCCAGAATCATTACTACATCGTCTCCACCAATAAAGTTTTGTCCAACAATAAACGCATCCGCAAGACCACGAGGCTCCTCCTGTACCTCATATGAAAAATTTAGACCCAAATTTTTCCCCGAACCCAATAAATTCAAAAAATGTCCTGAATATTCTGGGGCAACAATCACTAATATGTCTTTTATCCCTGACTTTGCTAATGTTTCAATGGGATAATAAATCATTGGCCTATCGTAAACAGGGAGCAACTGCTTTGAAGTAACTTTAGTTAATGGTCTAAGACGAGTGGCTTTACCACCGGCAAGAATTATTCCTTTCATACTATTCCGCTTTTTAAAAGCATAAAAATTGATAGAACTAGACAACTAATAAGTATATATTCTAGCACAATTTTTGCATGTATGTCATGCTCTTTATAGTGATGAAGTATCCCCATTCCTGAATAACACACTAACAAAAATGCAATAAGTAACGTCTCTATCACCACATGAGGCGAGTAGATGTAAATCGCAAAAAAACCTATCCCCAATAAGAAAGTCTCAAATATGTAATAACTGTTATGTTTACCCATAAATATATTTATAAGATCCCTTTATTCGTCGATACCAATATGAATATTAAAAATAGCACAAGTAATATAATGTGATCTATATTGTGCCCCACTAATCTGGGGATTTTCCTCTTTTCTACAATTACAAGATCAAGCATAAGGATCACAATAATAAATACTAGAAAAATTGTGACGCTTGATCTGGTTGTCTTTTGAAAATCTACCATTGGAGCAGCTCTCGTTTCCTTCCCAAGTGCTGCAACGCTTTGATTTTCACTTACATCCTTTGCAATAGCTTTCTTATCCACTTCCATAATTTGTTGAGAGTTAACAGGAATAGTTGCCACTTCCGCATCCTTTGAAGCAAACATTTCGACAATTAAAACTGTGTCTTCTCCCTGTAATTTCCCTTCCACAATTGCAAACCCTACATCTTTATATTTACTTGATAACATGTTCTCCTTATGTGAAGGTGAGTTCATCCAGGCAGAAACCACATCCCCGGAAGATGTAAATCCTTTGGCTAAATTCTCTCCGGCGTACGAATACTCATACCCAGTAGCTTTTATAAATCCCCATGGTGTAGCACCGTCAGGCGCAAAATGAGCCCAATAATCTTTTTGGAACATATCAGCAGCTTTTCTTCTTGCTGCATCAGACAACTGTGCGTCTAGCGCAAGCGGTTCTTGGTTGTTTTGCATCCGTAATTTGTTCGTCATATCCAACAATTCTTCTTCTGCGATCGAATACGAAATACCTAACACTTCAGGATGTGTAGTTCTTACAACAAATACTATTGATGCCGAAAACATTACAAGAAAGGTAAGAATGACAAGCGAAGAATTCTGAATTAATTTTGCCCTAAAGTTATTTTTCCTGGTTGGGCCAAGAAGATGTCGTAAAAATTCCATACTTACTAATTATTAGCGAAGGAGGTAAGCATATGCAAGCGTAACATTAAATATCTCATTATTTAATATGTAGGAATGTCTATTTCTCCGATGTCTTTTCCGTTTACCGAAATCTGTAAACCAAATGCGAAAGCGTTGGCTATAGCTGCTCCAACCCGTAAACCCGTAAATGATCCAGGACCTGTTACAAATTGCATAGCTTTAATATCTTTTATGGTAAGTGCATTTTCCCTAAGTAGTGTATCTAACAACTCAACAACGTTCTGATCTCCTGAAAATTCTCGCTCTTTTCTAAGAATCTTACTACTGCCGTTCATCTGAAGAGTGATTTCAGTCAACCTGCCTTGAGATGTGTCAATTTTTATTGTATTCATATTTTTATCGCAATTGCCCCTTCCCGAATTATCTTCCAAGGACTGACTGTGGTATCAACAATAGTCGACTCCTTTTTATATGTACATTCACCGTCAAGAACCATATCTGCCTGCCTTTTAATGTCTTCATCTACGCTACCTGCATTATAAGGTGTTTCTTTACCTGATTTATTTGCAGATGTCGCAATTATTGGAACACCTACGGCATGTATCATCTCCTGCAGAGTTTTATCTTTTGGCAATCTGACTGCCAATATATCTGTTTTTGCAGTCACTATATCTGGAACTTTATTTTTCTTCGTTCTGAAAAACACAGTAAGCCCTCCCGGCCAATAAAAATCTAAAAGCTTTCGTCTTACATCATCAGGAATTTCAACATAAGCTTCAGCCATTT
Organism: Candidatus Levyibacteriota bacterium; assembly: GCA_018062815.1. GTDB lineage: Bacteria > Patescibacteriota > Microgenomatia > Levybacterales > GWA1-39-11 > JAGORM01. The sequence continues at coordinate 46,676 of JAGORM010000004.1, forward strand.
TTATGCTGTCTACTAATACAAGAAGTGGGTTTCCCTTTAAACGTTCTTTTATTTTAAAAATTCGATCCACAGCGTATACATTATCCATCCTACATCCGATACCGTACGCTGTATCTGTTGGGAAGACAACAACTCCTCCATTCCTTATTGTATTTATTGCATTTTGAATACTAAACATATTCGAGTATATTAAATGTACGAGTATTATCTCTATTCATTTCTATTTTTACTTCCCATCTTTTTTCAGGAAGTTTTTTAACTTTCTCCGGCCATTCAATAATAACTATAGCCTCTGAATCTAAAAAATTTTCATCAATTCCAACCCCGGATAACTTTTCATCATCTTCTATCCTATATAAATCAAAATGATATATTCTTTTTATCCCTTTTTTGTTTTCTGTCACGTGCGTTCTCATGATCACAAATGTGGGAGATACAACTCTTTTACTCACTCCCAAACCCTTCATGACGCCTTTTATAAATGTTGTTTTTCCGTAGCCTAAATTCCCGTATAATAAAATCGTATCACTCGCCTTTAGATATGATGAGAATTTCTCTCCTAAAAACTGTGTCTCTTTATCTGATTTTGTAATATATTTTTTCTGCATTTGGTTTACCATCCTATAATTCTTCATTTTTTTGCTTCTTCCACTCGCGGAAAAGAAGTATACCACACGCAATAACTAAAATGCTAAGCCCGCAAATAACATAAAAAACTGGGGGAAGCATAAAGCTTGCACCCTCTCCCTTAAAACCCGTCCTAACAACTGGCGAATTACCCCCTTCCGTAGCACTTCCCAAAACTGAGGAGCTTGGGACTTCTGTTGCCACTCTTGTTACCGTTTTTGTAGGCGATATATTCTTAGATTGTTTTGTCTGTGAGGATAAAGTCGTTTGCGGTTGGATTGTAGTCGGTGTAGATGTTGGAGGCAAAGTTGGCATACGCGTTGGCGTTGGAGTTGGGGTAAATGTAGGTATAGGAGTTGGAGTTGAGGTCGGAATACTTATTGTCACAGATAAACTGTTCTGCTCATCAAATGAAGAACTGCCACCACCGGTATATCTTTGCACCTTGAAGTTATAAGCTCCACTGCTCTGACATCCTGCATCTGCTGAGTCAATTTTTGCCTTAAGTTGCCCTGACCAGCTACCCTGATATACGGTTATAGGAAGCAATTGCCCAAATCCGTTGCCAGAATATGGCCCATTGTACCAACTGTTCCCATTCCATGTATACCCACAGTAATTTGAGGTTCCTTCTTTAAAAAATACACCACGTAAATAATAGCTTGTCCCATCTGACGCATTTATATTAAAACCTACATTCACAACAAATTCATCAGATAGAGAAAGACTTGTTTGCTGAGAAGATAATGCTAGGTTGGACGCAAAAACCGAAGAAGGGAAAAATATATATGCTACGACAAAAAAAAGTGCCAAATGGCGAATCATACTAAAATACAACTTTATTTATCTCAAATATGCTACCAACTGAATAGTGATCTTGAAATTTAACGTTATTTCCATTTGGTAAAAATGGGTCATGCATTACATAATCTCCACCGCTCCCACTTTTCAAAACTACAAAATGCGTTCCTCCATACGCATGTACTCCAACTACCACGGGATCTCCGCTATTTAACGTTGCATCAATTATTGTACCTACTCTACTTGATGACAATCCGTTCGCAGAAATTTTATACAATAAATATGCGGGGTAGTAAGAAGCAAAATTACTAGGATTTGAATTGATTGAAATTGGATTTACATCTCTATGTCCATAGTGGGTATATATCATGGCCATAGATGTAACAAGACACCCGTCGCTTGCGAGCGTATATTGCGTATTATTAAGCGCTAATCCACCCCATTGTGAATCTCGTTGATTATAATAACATCCCCAATCATCACAATTTGTTTGTCCCGACAACAAAGATGCCCCACCCTGACTCTGAGCAAATCTGGTAAACCCAGCAAGCTGTGCCTGTGCAGCAGAAAGTAATTTTTGATAATTTGCTTCATTCCCCCGAGTTTCAGTTAAAAGTCTTTGCTTTGCTGTTTTGTCTTCATTCAACTGATCCGTGTATCCTTCAAGCTGCTCTTTTATCTTTTCTTCTTCTTCTCTTTTTTGCTCCAATACGTCTTTTTCACTTGCATAGTTTTCTTTTGACTCTTGAGCTGCATAGATGGTTTTTTTATCATTTATTTGAACTATTTTAAGATAAGACAGACGAGTTAAAAAATTTGAAATATTGTTGGATGTTAACAGTACCTGCCACGGATCAATTCTTCCTATTTGGTAGGTAGCATTTACACGCTTTATAAGCGCTTTAGTTGCCATATTTATATCCTTTTCTAAAGTTGAAATCCGCTTTAATGTTATCTGAACATCTTTCTCTAACTGATCAAGTTGGGCTTCAGCGGATTCTATCTTAAGCTCTGTTAACTTAATTTGATTGTCCATTATCCCAATCTGTGAAGAAAGTGTTTTTTCTTGACCTTTCAATTCGTTCAATTTCCCTTGATAATCTTTTATTTTGTTTTGAAGATCTGAAATCGTACCGCTATTATCCGGTGTTGGCGTAGGTCCTGAAGTAGGAGAAGGTGTAGGTGTCGGATCCTCAGCCAAAACAATTCCTGTCCCGTATGAGGAATAATTAATAAGCGCTAAAAAAGCAAAAATGAAGAATACATACTTTAACTTTGCCATGTTTAATTACAAATGAAGCATTTATAATCTATTTAAGATACCTTAAAACAGCTACAAAGCTTGCGAACGCACCAAGAAAACAGGCAACCATTATTTCAACACCTAATAAACCCAATGCAAGAAAAGGAGATATGGGTAAAATTGGGATGTTTACTAAAAACCCCTCTATCTGCGGAGTGATTATAAGAAGAATTCCATATGAAAAAGCCCATCCTACAAGTGCACCAAAAAAACCATACATCATACCCTCCAGTAAAAATGGGGTTCGAATAAACCAATTAGATGCTCCTATGAGCTTCATTATTTCAATCTCTTCCCTTCTTACTGTAATTTTAATTCCAATTATGGTTAGTATTACAAATAAGGAAACCATAACTAAAATTGAAATTATTGAAACCCCAACAATCCTTAACCCATTTGTCCAGGTAACTAATTTATCTACAATATCTTTTTGGTATGATATTCGGTCAATATTTTTTTCTTGTTTGATTAATGGAACCAAAGTTGAAAGATGCTCTGCCTTTGATGATTGTATATCAAGAGAAGGTGGTAGAATATCCGCGGTAACCAAATCTAGAGTATCAGGATCATTCTTATTTTGTTGTTTATATATTTGTAACGCTTCCTTTTTTGAAACATATCTTACTGAAATTGTCTTACCTGTCGCCTCAAGTCTTCCCTTAAGACTATTTATTTGATCTATAGTTGCTGCATCTTGGAAAAAAACCGTCAACTGAGGGCTAGACTCCAAATAATCAATGAGTCGTACTGATAGGATTGTTAAAAATGCGAACACTGATATGGTAAAAAATGTTAATGTCATAATAAGGGCAGCAGAAATTGACTGATACGGAGAACGTCGCATGTATTTTAAAACTGTTTTAAGATGCATTTTTTTAAAAAGTAAAAAGCAAATTATTTGCTATTTCCCTTCCTCCTTTTCCTCTTTTTTTTCTGTCTCATCCTTATCCTTTTCTTTTTTTTCTTCTTTTGTATGTGAATGCTTTTTCCCACCTTTATCCTGAATTATTTTCCCGCCTTTAAGCTCAATCACCCGATCTGATGCCTCTATTAAATTTTCATTATGCGTTGCCATAAATATGGTTGTTCCTTTTTTATTAATATTTTTCAACAATTCGATAATTTGAAGGGAAGTTTTTGTATCTAAATTCCCTGTGGGTTCATCTGCCAGAAGTATTTCCGGTTGAAAAACTAATGCTCTTGCAATTGCGACTCTTTGACGTTCTCCACCTGATAGCTGTAATGGAAACTTTTCTGTACTCTGTCCGAGTCCAACCTCTACAAGCGCTTCTTGTGCACGAGTTGCAGCCTCAACCTCAGAGACTCCAGAAAATAATAGTGGAAGCATAACGTTCTCCCCAACAGTTCTATCAAATAAAAGTTTTAAGTCCTGAAAGATAACTCCTACTTTTCGTCTTAAAGTTGGAATCCTTTTTTTGGGAAGTTTTAAAATATCCCATTCTCCAAGCATGATACTTCCTTCGGAAGGTAAAAGATCTCTTATAATTAACCTAAAGATGGTAGTTTTACCTGATCCGGTCGCTCCTATTAAATAGGCAAATTCACCCTGAGAGATACTAAATGAAACACCCTCTAGCGCTTCGTCATCGTTACCAAATTTTTTAGATACGTCATTAAAGAAAATCATGAGATTAAATGATTATTAAGAAGATGGGGTATATAAGACTATTTTATAATTTCCGCTCGTCCTACATCCATTAGCCAACCCGCTTTTTGGGCAGCGTTTGTTTGACCCCATACCTTAATTTTACGACCTACTAACTGTGACAAATCAAGAACTGATGATGTGAGATATACGTTTTGAGATATTCCACCCGGTCTCTCTAGGTGATATGATCCTTCTCCATCAATTCCTCCTTCTCGTAGTACTCCCTCTGCATCATTGTTAAATGCTTTTGCATCTGAACCAAAAACAGTTCCTTTGGGTAAATTGGATATGTCCGTATCAGATGTAACGGTAACCACTGATGATTTTGTTGATAATGATATAAGAAAACCTGTAACAAGACCCAATGCGATTACTAATATAAATACTAGAAAAGACTTTTTTTTCATTGAAGTATTTTTTGTTTTATGAGAAGAAGCTCCTTGAACGTTTTTCCCGTCAAAACTGTGAACAATAGACTCTCTCTCCATACAGTTTAGTAAACCATATTTTTGAAAATATTACAACCCCACTCGGAAGCAGATTAACAATTTATAGCCTCCTAAGCTCTCCTTTACGAAGATGCTTAAGAGCTTTTTAATTCTGCTTCTATGAAGGTGTCTAAATCACCGTCTAAAACTGCAGCTGTATTCCCGGTTTCTATTCCGGTTCTTGTATCTTTTACTAATTGGTATGGATGAAGAACATAATTTCTAATTTGATTTCCCCAGGATGGTGCCTTATAAATTCCTCTTATTTCTTTTTGCTCTTTAGCCATTTCCTCCTGTTGTCTCACCCATAGTTTTGCTTTGAGCAATTTTAACGCATATTCCCGATTCTGATTCTGGTATCTCTCCTGAGAGCAAGTCACAACCAAACCAGTCGGTTTATGGGTTAATCTAACTGCTGTAGATACCTTATTTACGTTCTGACCTCCGTGCCCACCTGCCCTAAAGAAATCCCACTCTAATTCATCATCTTTAATATCTACTACTGACTTATCCTCAATCTGAGGCAGGATTTCTACTAGCGCAAAAGATGTCTGGCGAAGATTTGCGGAGTTGAAAGGTGAAAGTCTAACTAATCTATGAACACCCTGTTCACCCTTTAAATACCCATAAGCAAAATCGCCATTTATTTCTGCCACCACTTTTTTTATTCCAGCCTCATCACCCAAAACCATATCTATCTCAACAGTCGAATAACCACGCCTTTCAGCAAATCGAGTATACATTCGATAAAGCATTTGAGCCCAATCCATGGCATCTACCCCACCTTGCCCTGCGTGAATAGTCATAATTACATTATTCTTATCGTATGGGCCGGAAAGATATAAATATGACTCAAGATCCTTTATGAAATGCTCTAACTCTGAATAATGACCAAGGCTTATGAGCATCTCAATTTTTGCTGCATCCGCAATCTCTTTCTGAAGACCGCCTAATTTTTTCATTTTGTTTGCAGCTGATGTTGAATCTTTCCAAAAATCAGGACTCATACTTTCTGCTTCAATTCCCTGCATTTCTTTTGTTTTCTCGGAAGTATTTAATTTCTCTAGTATTATTTCTGCCCTTTTTTTCAATTCGTTTTCATCCATGTCTGCATTGTAACAAAGTGGTTTGATAAATGTAAGTTTTATTTGCTTCTGTGTTACAATGTCTAAAATGGATCACAAACAACTAGAGCTAGATAAAATAGCTTCAGAAATCTTAGAATGTAAGGAGTGCAAAAAAGACAAGATTGGTAAGGCTGTTGTTGGAGAAGGATCTGCCCATGCATCCATTGTGTTTATTGGAGAAGCTCCTGGAAAAACAGAGGCTGAAACAGGAAGACCCTTCATAGGCAGATCAGGAAAACTTCTTAGAACTCTTATAACAAATGTGGGGCTTAAAGAAGCTGATGTTTATATTACAAGTCCTGTAAAGTACTTACCCACTTATGTCACCCCAAAACCTAAAGATATTATCCATGGAAAAACCCATCTTGATAAGCAACTTAAGGTAATAAATCCTAAATATATTGTTTTGCTAGGAAATGTGGCCATACAAGGCGTTTTAGGAAAAAAAATTGCAGTAAGCAAAGAGCATGGAACAATTATTGCACAAGAAAATAAATCATACTTTATAACAGTACATCCTGCTGCAGCAATTAGATTCCAAAAATTTAAACCAATAATAGAAGGTGATTTTATAAAATTAAAAAACTTGCTTACGAAGGCTTAATTGTACTCTTCAATTTTTCAGTCTCCTTCATATAACGTTTTTCTATTTTTACAAGCTTGTCACTTATTGCACGTTCTACATCCACACCCGCTACCTCCGCCAATTGAATTGTGGTAATAATTACGTCGGCAAACTCCTGATAAATATTTGTCTTATTAAAACTATCTAACTTTGCCTTCCTCTGAAGCTTTAATATAGATAATATATCATTGCAAAGCTCGCCCACTTCCTCATTTAATTTTACTGTTTTCGTAAGGATTTCCTTTTCTGTTTGCGAATATAACTTGTAGTGTGGACGTGTTTTTTCTGATAAAAGTTTTATTTTTTCTTGCAACGATTTTATATTCATATTTTTCCTTATATCACATTATACACTATC
>JAGORM010000004.1:53773-56846 GCA_018062815.1 Candidatus Levyibacteriota bacterium
CTCTCAAGGACTGCTCATCTTGTCCTTCTGGAAAGGATTCTTTATTTTGCTCAATGTATGAATCTATCTCTTTAGCGGATACTGTTGCTTCTTTTGAAAAAAGTCTTTCTACCAACTTTTGAATTCTTATCTGATCTTCTAAATCTGCCCGTGTTAAAGGTGGTTGCTGCTGGGAGAGAGCTTCATCTAAATTTCTTCCTTGTTGAGTAAGACTTTTTTCAATTTTTTGTATCTCTGTTTTTACTTCTGCGTCTGATATTGTAATATTTTTTTTCTTCATTTCAGAAAAAATCATTTTTTTTGTAATAAGCGTTTCAAGCGTAGATTTTCCGGCCTTTTTATCCAACTCTGAATTCAATTCCATGCGAGTTATAATTTGACCATTAACTGTAGCTGCTACAAAAAGCCCCTTAAAAAGATATAAAAGCACTCCCAAAACAATTATGACCACGATTAATCCAAGCATGGCATTACGTTTCGTTAGTATTTTTTTATATGGATGATCTGTTGCGGCACTTTTCTTTTCTGTCGCAACAATAATACTTTTTTTATTGGTTGATCCTCTTGGGGAAATCTTTTTTGTTGTTGGCATATATTATAAGACTAGAGTATTTTATAAAACAACGCACAGAAAAGCAAGTAAGTAAATTACTGATTATTCTTCTTATGTTTTTCTTTTATCATAGTTATATCCTCAACAAATTCGTCCATCAGTTTTTTAGAGGCATTTTTAATCTTATCCTCAATCTCCTGAGTATGTTTTTGTAAGTGCTCCCATATTTCATCATGTTTTTCTTTTTGCATATGCAAAAGAAACGTTTTTTTTTGTTCTTCCGGCAGCTCTGTAAGGATAACATCCAAAACCCTGTACTCAATGCTTGAATGGACATGCAGTAATAACTTTTCCTTTTCTTCTGAGGATAATTCTAAAGCAGATAATTCTTGCTCAATTACCTCTATTTCAATTAAGTGACTGTAATATTTTTTATTCATACTGGACTTTAATTCGGATCAATAGGACCTAATGGTATAGAGTCAGTTGGATCCTCTATAAAATAGTATAGCACTGGTCCCTTTTGCGCACCATCTACCCGCTCTAAATACTTCATAACCTCAGGTGATCCACCCAAATGCTTTCCTGTTGATTCTCCTGGGCCAGCATCTCCTATCACAACAACCATTGCCCGACCATTCTGTGGATTCACAATTAACATTTTTCTGTATTTAAAAAATTCAATATATCTTCTTACATTATCCGAAAAACCAGGCGCAAGAAACGTCTGAGTGGCTATGTAGTATTTTTCCCTATCTATATCCGTCTGAGACAAATCATACTGCGAAGGAGCAAAATATCCCCATGCCCCTAGTCCAGGCGCCATTCCCTGCGCGCCATACTTTTCCGCATCTTCTGAGTTTGTAAAATGAGTCGCCATGGTATCTCCAGGATAACGGGCTAAATGCTGCTCTTGGCCTATAAACCCATATGTCCTGTTTAAACGTATTCCTTCTAAGGATGTGGCTACGGGAATGTTGTATCTTCTCGATAAAACACCTGATATGGTCGCATTTTCTTCATCTGTAAGCTCACGCATATCTGACGGAAGATTTACGCCTAGCTCTGAGATGAGAAGCGCCTGTTGAGATAATTCTGAAGACTCAACTGCAAGCGCCTGTTGAGGGACAGGTGCAGGAAGCGGGTTTGTTGCCAATACTACAGCCCCCATAACTCCTGCCGCGACCTGTGTTGGATAATTTGTTATTACAGTAAGTGCGTTTTTGTGTTTTTCAAAAACCTTGCTTTTTATTTCATGATGCTTTTCCTCAAACTTTTTCTTTAAATCTTCAAAAATTGAATTACCCATATTCTTATTGTTCCTAATTGCTTATAGGTTGTCAAGCCTAGATCTTTGTCATTTTACTTTCATGAATACAGAATTAGTGGTAATTAAAATTACAATGCAGTAATTGAGAGATTTCTCGTAGGGCTTAAGATAAATTTTGTAAGTATTTTATATGTGTCTAAATCAAATAAATACTCTTTTGAAAGATTTTCAAACTCATCAGTACTTTTTGCGCTCCCCATAAGACACCATTTGTCTACAACAAACGCCTCTTCACTATCTCCGACTTCCTTTATTAGGATCGGACCCTCAAACTTCCATTGCTTGATTTTATATTTATAAAAAGCCTCTTCAAACCGCACGTTATATTTTATGTTCAGTTCTTTCTGTAAACATGCACCATAACACATACCTAAATCGTAATAAAAACATCTCTTTCTTACCTTATCCAACCCTAAAAGCTTTGTACACAATTTAAAATTTTTAGCCAGCAAATATAAATGTTCTTGCATCTGCTTCATAGATTTAAATACTCCTATGAGTTTTTCTGCATCGGCAATATCAATACTTTCCACTTCTTTAACCTGTATTGTAAAATATCCATTCTTGTCTTGCGTGCGGGTTATAATTATCATTTTTCTTGCATAACGTAACATTCTGTTATAAAGAGGTTGATACTTTTTAACAAGTGTTGACTCTAAAAGTAGCGCCCCCAACTCTCCTGCCGTTGGGATTGTTTTAATACTTTCAATTTCTTGAGATATGTGAAGATCCGTTGCTGATAAATAGTCGTTTGAAAAATGAGACAAAACCCGGTCTTTTATGTTTATGCTTTTACCAATATACAAAGGTGACTCATCTTTTCCATAAAAAATATACACTCCAGGACTTTCAGGCAATTTATCTAAGTCATTTTCCGAAATATGCATGGGTACTGAGGGTTTGCGAAGCGCCATGTTTACCGCCTTCTCAAATATATCAGGGTCTGTAGAGTTTTTTGCAATTTGGTAAAAGTCCCAAATAACCTTAGCGTCATCATATGCCCTATGTCTTCTTTTACATATAATTCCGAACTGGTCAATGATGGCATCTAAATTATGTCTCTTTAGACTAGGATAAAGATGTCTTGCAAGCTTCACTGAACAAAAATGTTTTGAAGTAAATGAAATGTCAAACCGCTTAAATTCTTGACGTAAAAAACCATAATCAAAACGCACATTATGCGCAACTAA
>JAGORM010000002.1 GCA_018062815.1 Candidatus Levyibacteriota bacterium
TGATGGAACGGTAAAATTAGTAGAACTGGCAACGACCGGATATGGAGTTCATGTTGTAATAGAGCATGGAGATGGACTGACATCTCTTTACGGACATCTAACAGACGCGCAGGTTGTTGTTGGGCAAGGGATTTATAAAGGGGATATAATTGGAATTTCAGGTTCTACGGGACGCTCTACTGGTCCGCATCTTCATTTTGAAGTACGCCGTAACGGTGCACCTATTGATCCTATGACCCTACTTCCCGCTCAGTAAATCATGCATGCGGTAATTTTGCTTCTCCTCTTGTTCAGAATGTAAGCATTTCATATACTAATTACTGAATGGTAAATATATTTTTAAAATTGGTAAAAAACAAAGAACGTTTCTTATCTCTACTTATATATATAGTTCTTTTCTTATTTCTCCTCTATCCTTACCGCGACTATGATTGGGGTTGGCATTTTAAGCAGGGTGAATATTTGTTTACTCACGGATCACTATATTTAAAAGACACGTATTCCTTTACCATGCCGGGTTATCAATGGGTAAACCATGAATGGCTTTACGATCCATTAGTCTATGTTATTTTTTCAACAACATCCTTTTTGGGATTAAGTATTGCTGGGGCAATAGTTGCTTTTTTTGCTTTTTACTTCTGCGTGAAGGGGATAAAGCTTTTATCCTATCAGCTTGCAATATGCGCGTTTTTATTTGGATATCTTACGAGCGGAGTAGTTTGGCAGGGGCTACGTTCTCAAATGATTGGTTTACTGTTTATTGCTTTCTTGATGTATCTTTTTAGAAAAATTGATCAAAATAATAAAACACCGGTTTTTTTCATTCCATTATTCTTTTTATTCTGGGCAAACATGCATGGGACGTTCACTTTTGGACTTTTGATTTTTGGCTTATATGTAATACAAAAAATTTTGATAGAAAATATTATAAACGGACGACTATTTATAGGAAAATCTCAGGTGTATCTTCTGATTTCATTCACTTGTTCCGTGTTATTAACTTTTTTAAATCCTTTTGGAATAGGTGTATATTTTGAGGCATTGCGACACTTCCATAATCCACTTTTAAAGTATATTTCAGAATGGAATCCGGTAGGGTTTCCATCTACATTTTATGCTCTAATTTTACTTTACATAATTATTCTTTGTGCCTTTGTGGTGACTGATTATAGAAAGACAAAAAAGGTAAACATATATATGATCGGAATATCAATTTTTACAGCTTTTCTGGCATTTGGAGCAAGAAGATATGTGGCAATTCTGGTAACTGCAACACTCCCGTTTGTGGCAATATTTTTTTCCAATCTAAAACTTGATTTATATAAATATAAAGCTACCTATTTCTTGCTTTTTATTACAATAGTTATAGCTTTTGAGATTGCAATTTTTAACAGAGTTATACCGTTTCGCATCTTTCAGGGCTATTCATATAATGAATATTGTTCTTTTGGCTCATCTTGCTCAGAGAAACTGACAGATTACATTATAAAAAATCCTCCGGTTGGCCAGGGATTTAATTTTTATGATTGGGGAGGGTATTTAATAGGCAGAGGGGTTCAGGCAAAGCTATTTGTAGACGGAAGAATGCATTTATGGAAAGATGATAAGACTGGATATTCACCGTTTTGGGATTATCAGAGGATATATTACCAGGACAATTTAAAACTATTTGATAAGTATAATTTTTCTTGGGCAATAATTCCATCCAAAGAGAATCTAAGTCTATATATACAATATAAAAAAGTAAAGGGAACTTGGGTTAAAAAAATTGATGATGGTAGGGCAGCTTATTGGGTAAGAACAAAATAAGTAAAGTATATTAAGGTCATATGTTAAAAAAAGAATATTTCTTGTTTGTAGTTATAACGGTTTTAGTACTAATTTTTTCAAACATCTATGTGTTTTATGGTCTTTTTGCACCAAAAGAAGGTCTTACTTATCTTGGGAGAAGAGTTATTAACTCGCAGGACACGTATACCTATGTCGCCTTTATAGAGCAGGCGAAGCAGGGTAGGATCTTATTTGAGAACCTGTATACCACTGAACCACAAACAGAATCACTTATTAGACCATCATATTATCTGTTGGGACGTATAGCCTTAGCTTTAGATATTTCATCAATTGCAGCATACCACTTAGGAAGAATAATCTTTAGCGTAGCTTTTTGTTTTGTCTTGTATTTATTTCTGGGAATATTCTTTAAAACATACAAGAGAAGACTTCTTGCCTACACAATAATTATCGCAACAACCGGACTGGGTTTTCTTGTTGGAAGTTTATGGTCACAAGTTTCAGATGCTTGGATTCCAGAGTCTAATACATTCTTGTCCCTTCAGGAAGCTCCGCACTTTATATTGTCGCAAATGCTTATGCTTTTAACGTTCCTTTTTATTTTAAAAGGGTGGAGTCTTGCTGGTGTGAATAATAAGGCAAAAAGGAGAATAATTTATTTTATACTTTCTTTTGTATCTTTATTTTTATTAACCTTTGAGCACCCATATGATTTATTATTATGCACCGGGGCAATTTTATTATCTGTAATATATATAGGATTATTTCAGAAAATAAATAAACGTGTATTTGTGATAAGTGCATTAGGGATATCAGCCGTTTGTTTATTAGGCTTGCTGTATCAATACACTGAAACGCTAAGAAATCCCATTCTTAATAACTGGGCGGCTCAAAGTAAATCCCCAAATCCTATAGACTACATCTTAGGATATGGAGTTCTTATCCCTTTTGCTGTAATTGGTCTTGAGAGGTACTTAAATAAGCCAAAATTTTCGCAGATTTTAATTGTTTCATGGGTAGGGGTTACAAGCATATTGTTGTATAGCCCTGTATTTTTCCAGAGAAGGTTATCTGAGGGTTTTCACATACCTCTTGGTATATTAGGCGCTGAGGGGCTTATTATAGTTGCGGTTTTTGTATCCAGACTTTTTATACCAAAAGTGAGAAAAATGGTTTCATATGTTTTTGTAGGAATTGTCGTGATTTTTATGTGTATTGGTACAGTTTTAGGCGTACAGCAAGATGTAAATACAGTAAGCAAAGATACAATAGGCGCATACTATTATTACATGCTAAATGATGAGATAAAGGCTATGGATTATTTAAAACATAAGACAGGGGAGAAGGATACAATACTTTCTAACTGGTTTTATGGGAATGTGATTCCTGGTGTAACGGGGCGCAGGGTCTACATTGGTCACAAGGCTCAGACAAATCAGTTTGATAATAAAATTGCCATTATTAACAAATTTCTATTAAATAAAAACGCAGATGAAGCGTATAGATTCCTTACGGATAACAACATTACATATCTGTATTTAGGTGGGAATGACAGTATCTTAACTTACGGATTTAAGCCTGAAAAAAAACCATATTTAATTAAGATATATGATGAAGGTCAAGCAAGGATATATAAAGTCAGGTAAAAAATAATAAGCTAGAAAATTTTTACTTCAGGGGTGCAGACCACAAATTTTCCTCCATCCTTTTTAAACTTATTCTCCTTTTTCATAAAAGAACCCAAAAATGCGTAGGGTAATACCCACAAGTAATCACAGGGCGGAATACTATCAGTTATGGGTATTTGTGAAGAAACCATAAATCTCCCCTTTTTTTCAGGGTTTACATCAATCGCGCAGAGTATATCTTTACTGTTTAATTTATAAAATTGTAGTATCGTATTCCCCTTTGTTGAAGCCCCATAGACGGCAATTGTTTTTTTCTCTTTCTTGCATTGTTCCACAAATTTTAGGAAGTTATGTTTATTTTTTTTAACCCTTGAGAAGAATTTCTTTAATTCTGTAACGGAGTATTTTTTTTCAGAGAAATGAATACTCCCTTTTATTTTATGTCTGATAAACAGCCTATAGCTTCCGCCGTTTATTGCGTTTGTTTTTACTTTATAAATCTCAAGGTTATGCCTGTCAAAAAGCGTTACAAGAGATGCAAATGTATAGTATTCAATATGCTCATGGCAAATGTTTCCTACATCATTTTGTTCTATCATGGGGGAAAGAGTCATAAGCTGAATTATGGCAACTCCCTGGGGGGCAAGAGACTTTTTTAATTTATGGACAAAAAGATTCGGTTTTGGAAGATCATAGAAGCATGCGATTGCTGTAATAATAGATGCCTTTTTTTTAATTGTGGCTTTATCAAAAAATCCAAGAATTGCTTTATCTGTGTGCTGTTTTAATTTAGGAAAAAGATTTGTTGCAGGGTCTACTCCTACTCTGTAAAATGTTTTAGGCACATAGGAGAGTAGAGTTCCGTCATTTGCCCCTATATCTATCCATGTATCATGTTCCTTATATTTTACTTCTTCAAGTGCGTCTTTTACTACTGACTTCAAATCTTTTTGTATGACAGGGTTAAGAGACGACTCATACCAGTAATGTTCTTCATATAGTGTATGGCGCGAAGGATTATTAAGGAGCTGAAGAAGCGTGCAATCTGTGCAATACACAAGCGTTAGCGGACTTTTGGTGCCAATTGCAGGTCTGGAAGTGAAATTACTTATGGAAACATTACCTAAAGATCCAATTCGCATCAAATTTACGCCCTCACATATCCTACATTTAGTAATGCCCATAAGTTGATAGTAATCATACACTATAAAATTTTATTTTTAAATAATATATCTTGATAGTAGCTTTTAGCTGCTGTAATATAAGAAATTGAATATGTATATTGGCAGACAGTGGCTATTTCTACTTGCGGGTGTAGTAATTGGCGCTTGTATCTTTTTCCTCTTTTTCTTTTTTGTATTTTCAAAAGAAAACGCAAATGTACCCCCAAAGGAACTCGTTCAGGAAAACAGTAAATATCCCCATATACGACCGCTCATACTTCCCTGGGATCAGGAGTTGAATAAAACACAGGAGTTATTGCCTTTTAGAAGTGTTATAGATGCTTCTATAGAAAAATTAATACAGGAGAAAAAGGCTGAAAATATTGCTTATTATTTTAGAGATCTAAACAATGGTCCATATTTTGGAATAAATATAGATGAATCCTTTAGCCTTGCAAGTCTTTTGAAGGTGCCTGTTCTTATGTCTTATTATAGATGGGCAGAGCAGGATCCAAGCATTCTTAGGAAAACGCTTTTTTTTGAAAAGAGTAAAGTAAACAGAGTAGATGAAAATCCTTTAACAAAGCCAAAAAAACTTCTTCAACCAGGGAAGAATTATGTTGTAGAGAATTTAATTGAGAAAATGATTACAGAATCAGACAATGATTCATTCCAACTGCTAGTGGACAACATAGACGTAGGGCTTTTGGCAGATCCCTATAGCTTAACTGAAACAGAGATTGAGTCAAAGGACCAGGAATACATGGGTTCACTTAGGCGCTACTCCACATTTATTCGAGCTATATATAACGCGTCATATCTTTCTCGTCCGTACTCTGAAAAAGCCATGCTTCTTCTTACAAAGTCCGAGTTTGAAGGGGGGATTGTGGCAGGTCTTCCTAAGGGATTTGAAGTTGCGCATAAATTTGGAGTACGTGAGACTGAAGACATGAATCAGCTTCATGATTGTGGTGTAGTATATTATCCTCACAACCCATACCTTATATGTATCATGACAAAAGGTAAAGACTTATATCAGCTTTCAGATGTCATAAAGCAGCTATCCCTTCTTACATATAAAGAAGTATACGGTCAGTTGAAAAAAAGATAGAATTTTTAAAACTCTTACAATTCTTCATAAAAAAACACATATTCTGAATAAATCGTTATTTTTTTAGTTGTTCTATATGACTTACATAAATTAATTAAAAAAAATTAGACTATCTAATTTAGATTGTATTTTTAATATTTTTAAGTACATAAAATGTACAAATAAAATAAACAAAGATATGTTTTTGTCATTTTTCATAACCTCATAGAGACAGATTTTACCATTTTTTAAATTTTTTAGTATTAGAGCACGCTAATATTAGAGGACTATCAATCGTCTATAACAGAAATACTTGTGCGTAAGACTGTATAACTCATAGTAAATATTCTAAAATCTTATAGTATAGATTCGTGAAAAGAAATTATAAAATACTATAACACTGTTTAGAATTACTCTTTTTTTAGCCTCAAAATAGAGCTATTTAGAAGTACTTCCTATAGGACTTGACGCTCGTGAAAAGCTTTGATAGCGTAAGTATGTGCCCTTTTTGGGATTTATTTACTTGTTATGAACTCAAATTTATCTATGCGTAAGTTAAGACACATATGTGTTTTATTTTTAGCCTTGATTGTTATTTTTCCCTATAACCTGCTCTTATTTATTACCTTTACTGGGAATATCCCAGGTGTTGAAGCTGCATCAGCCACAATTTCAACGCCCGCAGATTTTAACGCTGGGGTATTTAATAGTACTGAGGCATCAAGCAGATCAGGCGAGTTAAGACTTCAGGCTTCAGGCTCATGGCAAACGCGTACCTTAAAAACACCACAACTTGCATTAGGTGACCAAACAGCAATAGTTAGTGATGGAACTTATCTTTATGCAAAGGTAAGCGGAGATAACTTATTTACTAGATATGATCCTGTAACAAATAATTGGAAGCGCCTATCAAATGCTCCTTTTTTCTCATTTCAAGGGAGTGATATGAAAGTTCTTGACGGAAATATTTATGCGATTTTTGGAGGATACCAAAAGGAGTTTTATAAATACTCAATTGCGCTCAACACATGGACACAGCTTGCTGATATGCCGGACCTTGTCTATTCCGGGGCGTCTCTTGGAAGTGACGGAACAAACCTCTTTGTACTAAGAGGAGCAGGTACTACAGATTTCTGGAAATATACCGTATCTACAAATTCATGGAACGCTGTTTCATCTGCCCCTGCTGCAATTTCTACGGGAGGAAGTCTGACATATAGTAGTGGGTACTTTTACACTCCTAGAGGAGGGAATCAAACAACCTTCTATAGATATGATGTTTCAGCAAATACATGGAGTACTATGGCAGTTGTGCCGGGTACTCTTAATAGTAATGGAAATATTACTGTAAATGGAGACTATATATATGTACTTCGAGGGAGTTCAACAAACACATTTTATAGGTATAGTATTTCAGGAAATTCATGGACAACGCTTACGAATACTCCTCAGGTTACTGGATTTGTTGGCGCAGTGTATCATTCTGGGGACGGGTATATATATGTATTCCGCGGAAATGGGACACAAGAATTTTGGAAGTATAGTATTTCCGGAAACTCATTTGTGGGTCAAGCTGATCTACCAAATACACCGGGAACAGGGGCAGATTTAATAAATCATCAAGGCTATTTATATCTTACTAGGGGAAACAGTAGTACTAATCTTTATAGATTTGATCTAAATGCAGGGACTTGGTCCGCGGCACTTGCCGCTTTTCCTGCAACTATAGCAGATGACGTGAAAGGGGCTTCTGCGGGTGCGTATCTGTATTTCCCCCGCGGGTCAAGCACAACTACTTTATACCGTTACGATACACAAGGTAATAGTTTTACTACGTTAAGTGCTGCTCCTGCAACTCTTGCTTCAGGGTCAACAGTTGCATATCCCGGAACAGGAAACTATCTATATATAACAAGAGGTGCAAATACTACTACTTTTTATAGATATAGCATTTCGGGAGATACATGGGATGACGCAGGTGCAGCAGATTTACCTACTGATTCACCCGCGGGAATCGGATCAAGAATGATTACTGATGGAACTGATATTTATTTCATAAGCGGATCAGGAACTTCCAGGCTTTTAAAGTATACAGTTGCCTCAAACACATGGGCAGTAATTAATAATACCCCCTTTGCAACATATTACGGAACGGATTTGAATTATTATAACGGCAAGCTATATGTACAGGCTGGGTATTACAAATCTGACTTTTGGGAGTATGCAATTTCTAGTAACACATGGAGAAGGCTTCCTGATCTTGAGACATATCAACCATATGGTCAAGGTCCATACAATGGCGCAGCTTTAGCAAGTGATGGGGCGGGTAATTTTTACTCAACCTATGGGGCAAATATATTATGGTGGCAAAAATTTACGGTTGGGGGGACTAATTATCCCGCGTCCGGCACATGGACAAGTAGTCCGATAGACTTAACATATGTTGCAAGTTGGACCGGATTAGCGGGTACTACAGTAACCCCAAGTGATTCATCTGTTTCATATGAAACAAGAAGTAGTACGGACATGGTAACTTGGTCATCTTGGCAAAGTGTTAGTTCTGGAACAATTCAATCTCCTGTCAGGCGTTACATACAAGTACGGGTAACGCTTAACTCATCTACTGGACAGGTAGACACGCCAACAGCTACAGGTGTAACCGTAAATTATACGGGAGATGCAAACGCGCCTACAAATCCCGGAACATTTACTGCAAAATCCCAATCTGTGAGTGGTGTTACGCTAACAGACAGTGCTACATATTCTTATACTAACCCTTACTTTACCTGGAGCGGGGCAACTGATTCTGAAACATCAGTTGCAGGATATTATGTATATTTTGGAACTGCAAGTGGCGCAGACCCACAAACATCAGGAGCGTATCAGACAACCACTGCATATACGGTTATAAACCCATTAGTATCCGGGAACACCTATTATCTAAGAGTTAAAACACAAGATACTGCCGGAAATATCAGTTCTGCGGCAACAGCCTTTACTTATATATATCAAGGTGTAAATGCGACAACTACGACCAAGACCTTAAGCTCAGACTTCAGTGGAGGAACGGAATCAGACACAACAAGCTCAGATGATGAGATAAAAATATCTTCAAGGTCAGGCTTTTGGGTTGAGAACAGGCTAAGTATTCCTCCTGCAGGACTTTCAAGCGGAGCTAGTTGGGGTTATAGTACAAGCACAAATAAACTTTACACCTTTAGAGGGTCAGGAACACAAACATTTTATGAGTATGATATCGCAACAGATGTCTGGTCAACAAAAGCTAATACTCCTGCCACAGTTACGACAGGAGGAGCTTTAGCAGGCGGACCATCTGGATATATTTATGCTGCCCGTGGTGGGAACACAACAACATTTTGGAGATATGATCCTTCAGGTAATACATGGGATGATGCTGCAGCAGCAGACTCACCTCAACCCATATCAGGCGGCTCATCTTTAGTATATGACGGCACAAGATATATTTATGCTTTAAAAGCGAATGCTGATGATACATTTATGAGGTATGATCCCACAACTGATACCTGGGACACATTGGCAAATACTGATTTCAATGCCCCAACTGACCATCTTGTAAATACAGTTACTACAGGAGGGGATTTAGCAATAGGAGATAGTGACTCAATATACGCAATTCAAGGTGGAGGGTATACCGGTTTTGCGAAATACTCAATTTCAGGAAACTCATGGACACAGCTTGTAAATCTTCCTGCTGCAGCCAGCGCTGAAGGTGCACAAATAGAGTATGACAGTACCTCAAACGCAATTTACTATTTCCCTGCCAACACAAAAACTGCGTTCTTCAAATTTGATATAGGTACAGATACTTGGTCAGAGCTTTCAGACGCTCCCGCAACCCTTACTACAAGTGCCGCCATGAAAAACGTTGATGGAGTGTTATATATCTTGCGCGGTGGTGGAACTCAAAATTTTTATACCTATGACACTGCAAAATCATCATGGAGAGTGCCTAATTATAATCTTTTTGATCTAAACTTTAGGGGAACAGATATCAGAACATTTAATACAGGTGCTCAAATTGTAAAGGGGCCAGGTGATTTTTATTATATCGCAAGAGGAGTTCTTGACAGTTTATTTATAAGATATGACGCATCTTCAGGGACTGTTGTTAAATTAAGTGATATTCCTGCTGGAATGACTACTGGTTCTTCATTTGTTTACGACTCAGTAAATAACAAAATCTATGCGACTGCGAACAATTTAATTCGCAGGTTTTTCGTTTATGACGTAGCACAGAATTATTGGTATGAGGAAACATTAGATCTAATTCCTGCGGCAACGGGAGCAGGGGCATCCATGAAGTTTGATGGAAGCAGATACATATACTTATTAAGAGGGGGGAATACCACTACATTATATAGGTATGATACTCAAGGAACAGCAGGAAGCAGATGGAGTACAATGGCCGTTACACCTGCGGCAGTTGGAGCAGGAGCATCCATGGTTATAAAGGGTGGTTATATATATACTCTAAGAGGAAACTCGCAGATATCCTTTTATAGATATGATATTGGAGCAAACACTTGGTCTGATCCAGCTGTTGCGGATCTTACGGCAGGCGTAACTATTGGTGCTGACGGATTTTTAGTTGACGGGGGAAGCAACACATTGTATGCATGCCGAGGACTAAATACTGTAACTTGTTACGCATATAACATTTCGGGAAATTCATGGGTACTAACAGCAAATGCTCCTGCGAATATTACAACCGGGGGTACTGCTGCCGGAAACGGAACGGATAAGATGTATATGATTGCAGGTCCAGGAACAAATACATTTTCAAATGGTCTTTATAGTTATGTTATGCAAAGTGCTACATCATCATTTGAGGATTCAGGAAGTTTCATTTCTCCGTCCATTAATCTTGGGAGCGTATATAAATTTGCAAATATATCTGTAACTTATACATCTGCGACTAATTCTACTCTTACCGTTAAAACAAGAACCTCGTCAGACAATTCTGAATGGTCTTCATGGTCACAAGCCTCTGAAGTAAAGCAAAATGGTACTACATATCAATACAAAGTAAACTCCTCCCCAAATGATTATATGCAGGTTGAATTTGATTTTACTTCAGGAGACGGAGTGTACTCTGGTGTAGTAAGTGATTACTCTGTAAGTTATTATACGGACGCAAACGCACCCACAAATCCTAGTAGTCTTTCTGCTTATTCAACCTCAACGCAAGCGGCATCACTTACAACAGATACTTGGTACAACCATTCAGCGCCTTACTTCTCTTGGCCAGCACCAGATGTTTCCGGTGGTGCAACGGACACATCAACTGGCTCAGGGGTTACGGGATATTATGTATACTTTGGAACAAACGCGTCGGGAGATGCGTCAACATCAGGCTCTCTCCAGTCTACAAATAACTACACAGCGAGTAGTTTAACTTCAGGTGAAACTTATTACTTGCGGGTTAAAACAGTAGATGATGCGGGGAACATGTCTGCCTCTAATTGGGCAGCATTTACTTATAAGTATGATAATGTTGTGCCTGAAAATCCAACAACTGTTTCAGCAAACCCTTCAGGTTATACTGCAACAAATAGTTTTGCATTCTCATGGAGCGGGGCAACTGATAGCGCTTCAACAGTTTATGACTACTGTTATAAAACATCCTTAAGTGGTAGTGAAACTTGTGGTGTAACTGATACATCCGTATCTGGTGTGACAGCGGGGGGGACGGGTGCATCTACGTTTTACGTACGATCAAGGGATCTTGCAGGGAATAAGGCCGCAACATATTCAAGCGTATCTTATTATTACAGCGCAACAGCGCCTAGTGCACCTCAAGACCTTGAAGTATCACCTGAAACAAATACTGTAAATCAATTCTCATTCTCATGGAATCCTCCCTCAACATATTTTGGCTCACAATCATCCCTGCGTTATTATTACTCTATAAACGCGCTTCCTACTGCTCAAAATGTAAATGTGTTGGGGTTGTCTGTTACTAATCTTGCAACAGATGCATATGCTACCGTTCCGGGTGCAAATGTAATGTATGTGGTTGCCAAAGATGAAGCAGGAAATATTGATTACAATAATTATGCATCTGTAACATTTACCGCTGATACATCAGCCCCGGGTATTCCAAAAAAAGTAGACATAGCAGACATTTCCGTTAAGACTTTATCCGCTTGGAAACTCGCGGTTTCCTGGGAGGCACCTGATGCCAGTGGTTCAGGAGTATCAAGTTATAAAGTCTATAGCTCAACAACCACAGGTGCCAGTTGTACCACTGATTTTTCAAATTTCTCATACTTAGCATCAACAACCGGCCGTTCATATGTGGATACAGATATTACTCAAAATGATCATTATTACTGTGTAAAAGCTTGTGATTCCACTAACAATTGTTCTGCAGTTTCATCAACTGTTACTAAATATCCAACAGGTAAATATGAGGCAGCTGCAGAATTAACTGCAAGTCCTTCAGCTACCGTTAAGACAAAGTCGGCGATAATCACATGGGGTACAAGCAGAACAAGTAATTCTTTTGTAAAGTATGGTACTAGCTCAGGAGATTATGGGACAGAAGTTGGATCGTCAACTCAGGTTACGGCGCATTCTATAAGTTTACTTAATTTAGCACCTGGAACAACTTACTACTATAAAGTTCTCTGGACAGATGAAGATGGGAATATAGGCTCATCAACAGAGCAAAGCATTACTACTGAACCCGCACCATTAGTAGGATCAGTTAAGGTTGCGAACATAAGTATAAACTCTGCAAATGTATCCTTTTCTGTGTCAAATGCGACAAGCGTTACAGTGCAATATGGACTTACCACAAATTACGGAGCGTCAGATACAATTACAACTTCAAAGACAGAAACAACCCAGATTGTAGCACTTGAGAATCTTGAGGAGGGGACAGAGTATCATGTGCAAATTGTCGCAGAAGATGAGGAGGGAAATACATTTGCAGGAAATGATTATACTTTTGAAACCCTACCTGTTCCTAAGATTACGGCGTTTAAGTTACAACAAGTGGCGGGTGAAGCAACTGCAACCTTGCGATTACTTTGGACATCTAACTCGTTAATATCAACAGTAGTAACTTATTACCCGGCAAATAATCCTGTGGCTACAAAAGATTCTATTAACTTAGTGTTGTCACGTAATCACCAAGTTATTTTAAATAATTTGCTGGACGATACGGATTATACGATTGTCATAAAAGGAAAAGATAGTGCGGGAAATGAGGCAGAGTATCCTCCTCAGGCTGTTAAAACAGCCGCAGATCTCCGTCCTCCTGGGATTGAAAATATGAATGTAGAGACAACTATATTAGGGGTTGGTGACCAGGCAAAAGCACAGGTTGTTGCAACATGGGATACCGATGAGCCTGCCTCTACGCAAATAGAGTATGCGGAAGGAACAGGTACTAGTTATAACTTAAGTACCCAAGAGGACACAAATAAGACCATGAATCACTCAGTTACAATTACGGGACTTTCTCCATCTAGAATTTACCATCTGCGTGCAGTGGGTAAAGATAAAGCAGCAAATGTAGGAAATTCATTTGACACAGTAATTGTTACTCCTAAGAGCACAAAGGATGCGCTAAGCTTAGTAATTGATAACCTAGCAAAAACATTCGGATTCTTAAAGGGTGTTAACAGTGGGAAATAATATGGATGAAAAAAGTCAAAAACAAATAGGGGGGAATTTATTAAAAACGGTTGATTTGAAAAAGTCATTTTACATTGGCTTGCCTAATGAAGTAGAGATTTTAAAGGGGATAAATTTAGAAATTGAAAAAGGAGATTTTGTTATCATTTTTGGTCCATCTGGATGTGGAAAATCAACATTATTGCATACGCTTTTGGGGCTTGAGCCTCCTACGGGTGGTAGTGTAGTGGTTGAAGGAGATGATTTTTATGGTTCCACTGAGGATAAACGGGCAACTTACAGAAGACATCATGTAGGAATTATTTACCAACAGCCATTATGGATTGCTGCACTAAATATAGCAGAAAATGTACAGTTTACATTAAAGCTGTTAAATTATGATGATGAAAAAATTACAAAACGTTCAGATGAAGTTCTTTCTATGGTAGGCATGACAGAATGGAAAGATTACCGGCCGCAGGAGTTATCATCAGGACAGCAGCAGAAGGTGTCATTGGCTCGTGCCCTATCAATAGATCCCGTACTGATAGTTGCGGATGAACCTACTGGAAATTTGGATACAATTTCAGGTCAGCAATTGATTGAGCATTTTATGGAATTTAATAGGAAAGGGATCACCATTATTATGGTTACGCATGACTTGGAGTATTTGAAATATGGAAATAAGATTATACACATGATTGACGGGATAGTAGTAGAGCAGTATGTAGGAAAACCAGGGCAAGGTTTTAACAAGGAAATAATGGGTAAAAAATCAGAGTCAAAGACGGGTGATTCAGGTGTTAATGTTCGTGATCCAAAATTCCTTGCATCTCTGAAGGGAACTCATGATGGAAAGATAATGCAGTATGTAACGCATGTAGATGCGCCTAAAGATGCACCTGATTTACCTCCGAAGTTAGTTAATAAAGATACAACAGATGGTAAATTAAATAAAAAATAAAAATGAAAAACATCCTTCCGATTTTTAAAAAAGTTTTATTAGTGATAAGCAAGCCTTCTTTTTGGGTGCATTTACCTAAGAACAGTATTATCTTTATAAAGAAAGCAAGTGTAACAAGTGTAATATTTGCAAGTTTTTTCCTTCTGCTTAATGTCTGCTTCGTAGAGGTGATATGTAAATATCTGGAATCACTTCCTGTTGTAGGAAGAATATTTAAAAAAACAAATATGTTATGGGTAAAATCTTTTGGAAGATATATCCCGAGACTTGTAAGAGGGCTTGAGAAAATGAGGACATATGAAGTACAGCGTTCTTATCTTATTTTTCTCGCATTTGAAAACTTGCGTGTAAGAAAAAGCAGATCTCTTATCACAGTTGCGGGTATGTCATTTGGAGTAGGTGTAATTGTCCTGCTTTTATCTTTAGGATATGGAATAGAGCGTTTAGTTGTAAACAAGGTCGCAAGTCTTCAGGACTTACAGGTGGTTGATATTTCAACGGGAGGAAATACAGCAGTAAAATTAACCCAGGACGCAATGAGGAAGTTTCAGAAATTCGGAAAAGTGACAAATGCCATACCGTTTGTTTCTGTTGTCGGAAGAATAACCTTTAATAAAGCAACCACTGATGTTTTAGTATATTCCGCACCAAATGAATATTTTAAATTCATAAACGCGAAGATGGTGAAGGGAAAGCTTTTTTCAAATAATAAAATTTCTTATGCTCCGCCTGATGGTGAAGTTGCAGGGGTATCAACCCAGTATGAAAAAGCAGAATTTGGGAGCAAAGTGAGTCCAAACACAGTTTTGTTTAATATAAACCCACAAGAAGCGGCAGTTGTTTGGGAGTCATGTAGTACGGGAGGGAAAATTGTAGGGTATACCGCAAGACTCGAAGGAGGGTATAAGGGGTATCAGTATTGGGGAAGTGAATATTATCCGCTTGAGGGTGACGCGCGGGCTGGGTATAGTAATACTACCCATGAATATTTAGGTAAATGGATAAAGGGTGTTGTGCCGTTGTATAACAAAAGCTCAGACGGAGCACTTAGACCAATTTTAGATGACCACGGAGTGCATAAATGGCAGGACGCATGTATTCAAATGAAATATGTTCAGGTATTAGATGAGTATATTCTTCGTCAAGTTTTAGGTGCGTCAACAAAATCAGGTTCAGTTTTGGCGGCATCGGATTCAGCTTCCATTACGGCAGAAGCAGATATTGAAAGCTCACAAGATTCATCTTCTTCTGCTGAAATAGATCAAGTAGACTCTGCGGCATTTATTAGTTCATTTGATTCAAGCGTTGTTGGAACAAATTCTTCAGGAATAGAATTTGTAGATCTTGCATCTCAGCAGAAAGCAAAGAAAAAAGAAACTGAAACATTAAAGTTTAAGGGAGGGCATAGCGGTGAGGCTATTGTTTCAACTGGACTCCTTAATTTATTGGGTATTCCGGTTTCAAAAGCGTTAGACAGCACATTTAAATCATCTCTTATTATAGGAAAAAGTCAGATACCGGAATTATTAGGAAAAGCGCAGAGTGAGGAGAAAGATTACAAAATAGTTGGGGTAATTGATGACTTGGATACTCAATACTTTTATATTCCATTATCTGACGTAAAGAATTTAGGTGTTACCAATTTCTCTCAAGCAAAGATTGTAATGTTACTTAAGCAGGAAATGGGGAAGTTCAGAAAACAGGTAGAAGATTTAGGCTTTAGAACTACAAGCACTGCTGATACCGTTAAGCAGATAGAATCATTATTTGGTAATTTAAGAATTGTCTTAGGTCTTTTGGGAATGGTTGCGCTAGGCGTTGCGTCACTTGGGATGTTTAATACACTAACCGTTTCCCTTCTTGAGCGTACTCGTGAAATCGGTGGAATGAAAACCATAGGTATGGTGACTGATGAAGTTCAGGAGCTATTGCTTTCTGAAGCTATGATTATGGGTCTTTCAGGCGGAGTTGGAGGTCTATTGTTGGGGTTTGTTGCGGGCAAGGTGTTATCTGGGGCAGTGAGCATTTTTGCAATAGCGGGTGGTCAAGGCTTTTTGGATCTTACATATGTTCCGCCGTTTCTTATACTTTTTATAATTGTTTCGTCATTTTTTGTTGGCCTTATTACAGGATTGTATCCTGCAATGCGTGCTCGCAAGATTTCCGCTCTAAATGCCCTGCGGTATGAATGATCTCTTGATGAGTTGGCATAAATCATATACACTTTTTCTATGCCTAAGAAAAGTCAAGATCAAGAAACACTTTCTTCAACATCCTTTACAAAAGAGTCGCTTGTTGACCTTAAAAAAGAAGGTAAAAACTATTTCCTTCACTGGTTTGATTATCTTGTAACTAACATAAGAAATAAGGTAATAAAGAGGCCAATTGAATATGTGGTTGTGTTTATTGTAAGTTTTTTTATTACAATATGCGTTTCAGCAATTATTCTGCTCCTAGTTTTTAATAAAATTGAAATGAGTCTTTCACTTCCTGCGATTCCTTTCTATAATTTTGGACAGCTTCAGATAAGTAGGACAAATAGAGGAGATGCAAGATTTGACCCTATGGTTTTATTAAAGTTAATACAAAAAAATAATACAGAGTACTTACTAATTGATGTACGTACCGCAAGGGAATATGAAAGCGGACATATTAAAACTGCTGTATCCATACCGTTTTATGGTACAGATTTTGTTTTAGATAATGGTGAGGTAAAAAATATAAGCGGGGAATTAAAAGAAAAATTTAATGTGCTGGCAAAAAACAAAAAAATTGTGATTCTCTACGGACAAACTTCATATTCCTCATACGTTGAAAAAGTAGCACAACATCTTGACGCGAGCAGGGGGAAGGTAAAGGTATTAGGTGTAGGTTGGAATGAGTGGGCACACTTTAAGAATTTATGGATTTCTGAGGCGGATTGGAATGTTATAAATATACAAGACTTTATTCAAGTAAAAGAATAATTAAGTTACTCAATTATCTGGATAGTTATATTTCTGGTTGTATGCTTTAAAAACTCTCTTAATCTTTCTATTTTGTGTAAAATCTAGTAGAATTGAAAGTTGCGCTGGAGTGGCAGAGTAGTCAATTGCTCGTGACTGTAGATCACGCGCCCGTTTGGGCTACGGGGGTGCAAATCCCTCCTCCAGCACAAAGAAGTAGTAATAAATCCTGTTCAGGCAGCCATAAACTACTTATCTTTTGAAATATTTTTCAATGATTAGCCTCGATGGCTCAGTGGTAGAGCGAGATCTTGGTAAGATCTAGGTCGGGGGTCCGATTCCCCCTCGAGGCTCAAAACAAGTCTCATTGTATTTTGAGCGTAATTTTTGTATAATTATATTTCTCAAGGGAACAAAATAAACATATGGCAAAGAAAAAAACAGGCGCAGTACTAAAATTAGGATTAGTTTGTACAGTGTGTAGAACGCGTGGTTATATAACGTCCAGAAATAAATTAAATACACCTGAAAAGCTGAAATTGAAAAAGTACTGTAGAAAATGCATGAAAGTTCAGGAGCATAAGGAAGTAGATAAACTAAAGTAATATGCAAACTTCCTTGCATGGCTCGCTTTGCTCACCCCTAAAGGAAGTTGATAAGTTAAAATAGATTTTAACTTGCGCTTCACTTCGTAAATCTAAAGTAAAATAGATTTTTAAATGTGTTTACCGTTTCTTTTATTGTTCTTCATTTGTTCGTATGCCTCTATGATAATTGATATATCAGATCTCCCAAACATATAGAACCCTAATTCTTTAAAATTATTTAAAAGTGTTGTGGTATCTTGTTCTGTCGGTCGTTTTTCTAATTGTGCATGTATTCTATATGTAAGAGAGGATATAGCTCTGAGATTAGTGGTAGATGGTTCTGGTAGATCAGATATGAATGAAGACATAATGCGTAGTGTATCTGGTCGACTGAAGAGGGCTTCTCCTGCGTTGTTTACTGCTCGAAAAGCATCAATAAATAGTTTTTTAGTGGTAAAAATATTTTCTATTTTTTCAGTTTTTATTTTAAGGTTTTTTAATTCTTCTTGAGTGTCGAGAAGAGAGTTTGTATTCTCAACAAGTTGTATCTGAGCTTGGATTTCATTTTCTGATCTATAAAGGTCTTTATCGTTTGTTTCAGTTCTTGAGATATTTTCTGTTCGTGGCAAAGAATCAATAAGCCTATATGCCTTTGTAATAGTATTTAATTCTCTTCCAAGCGCTTCTTTTTCTTCAATAGAAAGTTGTACTATATATGGTTTTTTAGCAAAATTTATCAATACTGAAAGTGAGCGAGTGTCTAGGGGAGTTTTTTGTTTAAAACCATTATAAAGATTAGTGAGGTTAGTTAGGACTTCACGGGTTTTTTGATAGTTATTTTCTCCAAGCAATCTTAAGTAAGTTCTAAGGGGTGATTTAATCATGCCATGCTTGTATAGGTTATTAATTCGGTTCAGTTTTACAGGATCTCCAAGTTGACTATATATTTTTTGCCATTCTAGCATGAGATCATTTTGATTAATTTCTCCGCGTTTTTTCTCAGATGCCTGAATTATCTTCAGTTTTTCAGCGTTTTTAGGGTTTGCGGATTTAATATGTTGTGCAATTATCCGTGCATCCTTTATATTTGTAATAGCTATTGATGCCAGATTTCCATTCGGGTAGAGGAGTTGATAGGGACGTTCTATTCCTGCTTGCATTAATGTATCTTGAATTATGGAACCAATTGATCGGTTTTCTACCAGGAATCGGATTTCATGTTTATCCATAATTGCTCTACCATCAAAAATGCCCGATAAAAAATCCCATATAAACTCAGGAGATTGAGTCCATGAATATTTTTGAGAAAATGTTTCAGCAAATCTTTCCCTTGACAAGTCACCTAAGCGGTTTACGGCAACACTATTTGAAAAAAGTATAACATTTTTTTGTTTTACATCTTTTTCTTGAGATTCGCCTTGGGGATTTTTATCAAATATATGTTTGCCTATGGATGTAAATTTCTCTCTCGTTTCAGGATTTTTTTCACCTTTTATAAATCTACTTCCAGAATCTACATATGATGCACCACCTGTGTATCCAATGAACCATGCAAGCTCTGAAGATGGTGGAAAAGGGATAGTTTTGAATTTTTCTTCTGATATTGCTCTTATTCTGCCCAACTTTGTTTTTCCTAATAAGACCTCAACATACGTTGGGGAGTAACCAGTTTTAGCGCTTAGTTCAGCAAGAGATGCTAGAGATGGTATTTTGCCTTCTGCGTGCAGCCGAGCATTTTCTAGCACATGTGATTCAAAAGCATTTCTTTTTTCTTGCAAATGTTCTTTCATGAAAAATAGTATATGAAAATGTTAACCTGTAGTGCTGGTTTAGAGTGTTTATTTTAAATTTTTCTCTATATACTTAAATTCTTGCTGCATTCGGTATTCATCTCTTGGGTCTGTTAATCTAGCCAGAAGATAAACATCTTTTACTCCTTGCATAAATGCATGTGAGTTGTTTTTCTTACCCCCTGTGTTTTCATATATGGATTCTGCATCCTGTAGGTATCCTTTGAGAATTGGTTGTTCACAGTCAAATGGGTGTGGATCTATAAATAATTTGTCTACAAGAAACCTATTCCTTGAAGATCCGGTTATAAAATGTAGAGCAGTATCAGTTGCTGATACATAGAGTACATCATGCATGAAAAGAAACCCTGACAGGTATGAGATCGTTTCACTCTCTTTCCCTTTTGTTGTAAGAGTGGTGAGAGTTTTAGAAAGTACCTCAAGTGTCTTGTCGCCCATTTGCGCACGCTTCTGAGCATCATTTAATTGAGTGTGTAAGTACGTTAAGGGGTTTTGTTCCAAGTTCTGCATGGGTAGTGCAAAATTTACTTCAGACAGTGTAGGTATGCCACTGGGTAGCCGTGGCTTTGTATATTGTTCATGGCCAATTTCTTGTTTCATGAAGTGAATATACACCTTATAGTATTTTTTGTCAAATCAAAGAAATATGAGTGCAAGAAGAGCCATTGAGAGACCAAGTACGGCTCCCCCAATAACATCAGTTGTCCAGTGTTCACCTAATGACACTCGGGATACAAGCATAAGAATAACTATTCCCCAAAAAAATCCATATGTTCCTAGTTTAATGAAAGTAGAAAGTTTCAATTTGTATATTAAGAATGAAAAAACAAATGCCAAAAATACTATTCTTAGAGAATGCCCTGAGGGATATGACGCATCTGTGAAGACATGTAAGCCGGGAAAATCAGTAAAATGGGATCGCAAAAACATTCTTGGCGGTCCGGGTTGTTCCAGGATATTTTTTCCAATAAGTTCAATTACGTGTGCGAATATAAACAAACCCAAAGGAATAACTGCCCATATCTTTTTTTTAAAAATGCCGTAAAGCATCAGAACTATAAGCAGTATACTTCCTGTAAATTCAAATCTTCCCGCAACTGAGAGAAATGAGAAAAAGTCATCAAGCCGCAGTGGTATTTTTGCTTGGAGTTTAACTGTAGTATCAAAGTCAAAAGACCTAAGCATATCTGCCCGCACTGCTAGAGTAAATGCGAAAAACAAAAACAAAAAAAATAGTCCAAGGAGCAAGAACACAAGATTTTGTTTTGTAAAAAATTTTGTTAGAAAAGTTTTTTTTGCCACAGTTAATGTTACAAGAAAGTAAGCCTAAGATCAAATAAAATTCTTATCCGGAAATTAAGGATTTTTACTTTTTAGAATTGATTAATTTATTAAGTAAGTTTTACAGAATGAAGAATCAGATAGATTCTCAACTCCAAAGTCAGATATTTTTAAATTTTGTATGTATGTTCCAAGTTCTACATTTCGGCAAATTTTATCGCGGTATATAAGATATAACCCTCCGCTGTCTTTTAGTTGCGGTAACAGAATGGGAGTTGAGGTTTTCAGTTTTATCCCGCAATTTACGTCAATAATAATAATGCCTTTATGACTTTTCCCGGGTGTTTTTCCGGGGCAATTTGAGAAAGTTAAATTATTTATGGTAAATTTTTTAATTTTTAGTGAATTTTTAATATTTGGGAGCGTATCTTTATTTATTGCGTTTCCATAGAATAGATATTTTTGAAATGAGTCATATGGTGCGTTGGTGTAGATTGTAACATTATCATTTTGTTGAGCTCGGTTTGCATATGAAGATAAAATTCTTAGCTTAAAGTCAAAATGACCTTGCAACGGGAATTGAAAAAGATACAATTGCATAAAATTTAAACTTAGAACGGTATAAAGAGAAATAATTATGAAAATTGCTATTTTTTTGTATTTTATGCGGTCAGTGATGAATGTTATACCAAACGCTATGCCTATAAATGCGAAAGGAAAAAAAAGTGATATATGAGGAGTAAAATTTCTGACATCATATCCCTGTAATAATTGGGGAAGAAGGGATAACAATGTAAGAACACTTAAAAAGATAAAAACTTTTTTTTGTTTGAAAAATAGAAAAATCATACCTAGAAAAAGAAAGGGTAGATCGGAAACAAAAAAGATGCCATGCCTGGGGACAGAAAAAAATTGATCTCCGGATGAGAAAAGATAGTTAAATGATAACGTATTTAAGAATTTTTCAATAATAATTTTTATATAAAGGACTGGTTTATTTTCAAAAAAAGTAAGAAGCGGGTTTGCTATTGAGAGTCTTCTTGTATGATCTACTTGTTGGGCTAAGTTTGGAGAAAATGGAGTAAATAAATCTGCAGATCTATTATCTTGATTAGTAAGAAAAATTGATGCTGCATAAAAAAGCGTAAATAAAACAGAAAAAATAAGAATACAAATATAATACTTTTTACTTTTTTTATATTCCTCAGACGTATATACATACCAGATAGTCGTAAAGATAAACGGCAGGAAAAAAACTTTTGTTCCTATATATGAATAAAAAGCAAGCATCAGCAAGGGTATTACAAGGAGTGTTTTTGCCCCTTTTGCGTATAGCAATAATAGAAGTGATGCAAGAAAGAAAAAAAGTGCAGGGACTAATTCATAAGATGTTCTTCCTATGTATACTTCCCAAGGATTTATTGCCATAAGAAATGAAGCAAAAAGTGCGGTTTTAGTTCCCAAAAGTTTTTTAGTAATAAAGAAGATCAGTGGGATACAGCCAATACTTAATAGCGCGTAAATTATCCTTGCTTGTAAAAGTGAAAATGCAAACGGGGAAACAGCAAGAGATATGAAGTAAGACAGCTCTGCTTGGACTGTTCCAGGAGGATACTTAAATAAAAGTGCCATAAGCGGATTCCATGTGTTAGTGAAATCATACCCTGATAGAAAAACCGATTTTGCAGTAAGAAAATATGTCAGTTCGTCTCCTCCTATGGCATTGGGTACAAACTGCAGATATAAAATGCGGAAAAAAGCTCCTATTAAAGTGATAAGAATAAGTAGAAAATAAGATTCTTTAAACAATGCCACTGTTTTTTTAGTCACACTTCATATTACAAGAAAGATTGAGTGTGCGCAAAGACTATTTTTATCCTGCCTTTCTAAAGTGCCTGCCGGATTTTCCGCGGTTGGGATGTTTTCGGATGTGTTTAATTATTGCAATATCCTCTTTGTCTAAACTCCTTCCGTTCATGCCCAATCTTTTTACGATTTTTGAGATCATAGCTTTTGATACTCCTTCTTCCTTTGCCAATCCTGAAACTGCCCCGTGTATAGTTTGGTATTTGGGAAGCGTTTTATCTATTCCTATGATTTCATTCTCTCCCTGTGTGCCCAAAGATTCTACCCCCATATTTTTATTATGCAAAATTTTTGATTTAAATGTGTCTTGAAATAAAATCCGTTCGGTGGTGAGGGCATGGTCCGTATTCTTTTAGTTTTTCTCTATGAAGCTTTGTGCCATAGCCTTTATTTTTTTGAAATTCATAATGAGGAAATTCCTGTGCCAAGTCTTCCATGAATGAATCTCTTTTCACTTTTGCAAAAATACTTGCGAGTGAAATAGAAATAGATACTGTGTCTCCGTGTATTATGTTTTTTTGTTTTTCAGTTTTTACTTCCGGTATTGAAAATGCATCAGTAAGAAAAAAAATATTATTTGTAGCATTTTCAGATTTTGCTTTTTTTGCAATATTTTCAAATCCCATTTTATTTGCAAATCCAACTCCTTTCTCATTTATTATGTGAGGTGAGATAAATTCTAGATAAGAGTCGGATATATATTCTTGAGTAATTTTTAATATCAATTCTCTTTTTTTCTTTGTGAGCAGTTTTGAGTCGTTAATCCCAAGCTTTAATATCCATTCCTTGTCACGGGAGGAAAGATTTGAGTGAAGGATTATTCCGCCTACAACAAGAGGACCAGCAAAACTTCCGCGTCCTACTTCATCTATCCCGCAAACTAGAAAGTTATCTTTCCATAGTTCTTCCTCAAAACGCAAATGTGGATAGGATTTCATAAAACCAGTATAGCATGTGAAAAAAGAGAACTGATGGGGTATAATCATTTTTACAATATGGAATTTGAAAGCGGTGCTTCGGACTTTTTTAGAATGCATATAGGAGAAAAAGCAAATACAAATATAAGGGGTTTATATATAGAGAGTAATAGAAGAATAAATGAATCATCTCCCATAACTTATCTTGCAGGAAGATTTATGGAAGCCTCAAGAGAGGGTCTTCTTCGCGCTGATGCAGAGCTTCAAAAAAATAGATTTGGACTGCCTACACGCGATGATGCTCAAAAGTTGTATGAATATGATTTTCCTGACTATTTAGCACTTTTTTTCTGCTCAACAATCATCGAAGCAGATTCATATAGACAAACAGGAATTTTTTCCACAAATTCTCTTTTGACACGTTTTAATTATTCAATATCAGGAACGGCTATGGCTAAGCTTGATTTGCAGGAGAATATTTATATAAAACCTGGAAGAGAAGACCATAAACATTTCAAAGATGAATGGGAGAAAGATCCCACATACACTGAGATTATGCTTAATTTTTCCTCTATGCCTGAAGAATTTAAAGATTATATGAATACAAAAAAAAATTTAAAAGAAAGCATGCAAATACTTGCAAATACTCATTGGCGGCAATTGGCTTACGCTTATCTATTGTTTGAAAAAAGCGAGAGCAGTAAAAAAGAATCTACGAGTTACACTCTTGATACAGAAGATGATTTAAAATGGGCTGGATTTTCGGAAAATTCTATTAAAAAACTTCTCATAATAAAGGAAAAATATAGGAAAAAAGACTGATACTTATAATTTTTATATTTACGAGCTATAAAAAACGCCTATGTTTTGAGGAGCGCTTTATTGCCTCTGACTATTTCTAATGGTATGATTAAGCAAGGAATTTATTTATGTTAACTTTAGTTTTACTTTTAGTGCCTACATTGGCAGTTATTTCAGCACTGTATTTATACCAACACACTGGAAAAAAGGAGATATTAAAATTTGATTTGGTTCAGTTTGCCTACGCATTTGTTATTGCGCCAATCATATATGTGTGGCTAAAAAGTTTCTTGTTTACACTTTTAGTGAGGGAATTAAATCTTCAATTATCAGTAACGGATATTTTTATCGCAGATACAGTATATACAATCATATTTTTGTATTTTTTTGCGTTTATTATTATACATTCGCTTACAAAAAGTTTTTCATTAAAGCGCTCTCGTGATCCGTTTTATGACATCTTTCAGATGTCAGAATTTTTTCATATGATAACGTCTCATGTGGTTTTTTATGTGGGTGGGGCTATTCTTTTTACTCTTCTTTCAACGATAAACATTTTCTTTCCGGTCACGTCAGCTACAAATAATATCTTGTTCTATATATCCCTTTTCCTGGGTCTTGCTTTAGGATTTATTGTATATGTCGGTTTACTTTTAACTGATGATGATTTTGAAGAAAAATATCCTCGGTTTGAGATGTTTATAGAATTGTTTTTTGGTGCGTTTTTTATATTAGACGTAGGACTTTATTTTTATTTCAGGCCAGAATTTGATTTGGGACGTGTGATGTATTGGGTTTCTCTGATGGCTTTTGCCGGATTTATTGCAAGCTCCCTTTTGATTGAGCGCTCTCAAAAATTAGTAGCCATATTGAAAAGACTCCATTATAAAAAGAAGTAAGGAAGGATAATTTAGTCAACCCGTGTTAGGGTGAATGGTAGAGTTTCAGGTATGGGATTTCCGTCACCATCAAGCTGTCTAATCTGGTTTTTATTGAGTATTTCATAAAGAGTTTTAGGTCCTCCAACCTTGGGATTTAGGACATACATCTCTTTCTCGGGATTATTTTTTAAGCTTTTAATAATCCATGTTCCCTGTTCGGTGATGCTTGTGTCTTTTCCTTCATATTCCATATGGAGCGTGTATTTAGGTGGAGTGTTGTATATAGTAAGTTGAGTTTTTATTCCTGTGCAGTCTGCGCATAATGTAGTTCCTGAGTATGTTACTGTTTGAGAAACTACTGCATGATTGCTGTCCTGTGTTTTTTTTACAATAACAAAAAATAATAGACAAGAGGTAAAGAAAAGCAGGAGCAAAAGTGATAGGCGGGTCAAATCATGCTTATTTTTGTAAAGTTTTTTGTGAGGAGTCTTCTTTTTGGGCATAAATTAAACATAAAGTATTTTACAAAATTTGTCAAACAGTTTATTATAGTAACATGCACCGATTCATCTTCAAAAAATTTGATACCACAAATGATTTTGTAAAAAGACACAAGAAAACGGTCTTAATAATTCTTTCGGGTTTCATTTTTGTGGTCATTGTAGTGTTGATTAGCACTCTTTTTATAACAAAAAACTCAATTCATTCAAAAATTCCTGTAATTCCAACTCCAGTTGCGCTTCAAAATGAAGTTATGGATTATGCTTCAAATTTAAAGTTTAAAAAATACACGTCTCCTGAAAAAATAATCAAAGAGAACCCGCTTTATACATATGAACTGAAAGACTCTTTTGCTCGGGAGGATGTTAAAAAAATTGCTGAAAACTTTTCTCTTTTAGATATCGCCTCAGAAGAGGGATCGTATGTAACATACAGCGAGACGAAAGACATTAAAAAACTCGGTACATTTACTATGAACAAGGATAACGGATTTTTTACTTATCAGGCGTATAGTTTTCTTCCGGCTAGTTCATCCAATCCAAAAGACGCAGCAGTTTCGCTGATTAAGAAGCTTGGTTTTTCAGACGGAGACATAACATGCCCCATAACGTATCAACAGAAAGATGCCCCTGACATAACTTTTGTTGAGTGTCATAGAGATTGGAGTAGGCTCACTGCGCCTCTCTTTACACTTCCTGGAATTATAAATCATGGAGGAAACTTCTCACTATCTACAATGGGTGGAGTAGGCATGGTAGATTCAGATGGTCCACTTGATCCAAATATAATAAACGTTTCTACTGGGCAGAATGGGAAAGCAAGACCAAATGATTTTAACTCTATAACTGTTGGTATTACTAAAAATGGGGCAATATATTCAGTATATTCAAGGATGAGGTTTATAACCGGTAAATCTCAAATCGTTAAAAATTCATTGAAGACATATGAAGAAGCATTTTCAGAGATTACAAAAAATCCTACCTATTCATTTTCTATGCCAATTGGCGTTGGAATTGCTGATTTTAGGAAGGTATATAAAAATGATGAGGCTGTGGCATTAGAAGCTCAATCTCATGAGTTAGGTATGGCGTACTTGGAATACATAAAAGGAAAACAAAAAGTGTATGAACCCTTTTATCTTTTATATGGGAGTGCTGAAATTACCTCCGGATATACAATTAAATATGTACAGGCGATCCCAGCAAGTAAATTATCTACTGCAAGAATTGCTCAGGAATCAACAAACTCACTTCAACTAAGAACATTTAAGCCACTTAATCCTACTCCTACAGTGGGAAGTAGTACCCCACAAAATCCAATACCGGGCACACCAATTGAATCAGGGGGTGAAAATTGTCGGACAGGTCCAACGGAAGTAAACAATCATACAGGTGCTTATCCGTTGGTTATTCCGGGATACGGAACAATGGTGGTTACCATAGAGGACTTTGGACATCCTTCAAATTTATGGATTTCTTCAATTGATCCGATTGATCCAGGAGTAGATACCACTGTTGTAGCGGCCAGGAACGCCTTTTTCACGTTTATAGGATATTATTTTGCCTCAGAATACCAAAAAGGGAAAACAGACACCTCTAAAACCGTAAAAGGATCAGGCGGAATTAAGAAATATTTGCAAGCTGGGGGTAGAATAGGCTCA
Source organism: Candidatus Levyibacteriota bacterium (assembly GCA_018062815.1). Lineage (GTDB taxonomy): Bacteria > Patescibacteriota > Microgenomatia > Levybacterales > GWA1-39-11 > JAGORM01. The sequence continues at coordinate 27,552 of JAGORM010000002.1, forward strand.
TTACCTTTTGATCAAAACGAATTGATTGCGGCAGTAGATTCCCCGCCCATGCTTAAACCATCATTAACAAAAGTTATAAAGTCATTTGAGAAACACGCACTATCTGTTGATAATGGTAATGTCCTTCCTGACGTAGAATATACTGTGCCTGTAGCGTTTGATTCTTTGTTTTTCTTTGAGAGAAGGCGTGGCGGTAGCGGTCAATGCTATTTAACCGGCGCATCCGGTCCTTCACCTGTAATATTTATGTACTCTGATACTCCTGTATCTGCTGAAATTATAAATAATTCGCAAATTACTTATGTTGAGCCAGGACTGGAGAACAAAAAGTGGAACGTGTTATTTGCAAAAGACGGAATAACTCAGGCAAATGGGCATAAAAGAAGTTACTTGTATTATGAGTTTGATCGTGGAGTTAATTTTACTAACACAAATATGGGTTATTCTATAAAACGGGAAGATACATCTGACATTATAAATAAGATAGCAGATGAGCTAAAGCTTACTTCAAAAGAGGCTAGATACTTACATATTGAATTTGAAAAAGCCCTTTCAGACATTAAGAGCTCTACTTATATTATGGTCATCTTGGCAGATAAAGATGAAGTTAATAAAAATCTTCCGTTAAAAATCCCTGTGGGAATAAATACCTACAGGTACCATTTTCTGTTGTCTGGAACTGATGTAAAAATGCAACTTAATAATCCTAAACTTTCTGAAATAAAAAGAGACGGAGCGGTGCTGATAGAATTAGGGGCATCACCAAAATAAATATAACCTTAAGGAAGAAAAACAGGAGATAGCTCATCAACCGTAGATTCATAAATTTTCTCAATATTTCCCCCGCTAGTATCCATGAGAAAAATATCATAGTTTCCGCCATTATCATTTATAAATATAATTTTTTTCCCTGTGGTGTTGTATGATGGATCATCACTATTTCCGGGAAGAAAAGTAAGTCTTGTTTTGTTTACCCCGTTTTGTTGCATAGTGTATATGCTGTCCTTGCTGTCCGCTTTATCTCTTGAGACATATACAAGGTCATATGACCGTGGGTTTACTGAGGGATACCAATCAGGTACAGAATTTCGGCTAAGTCGTGATAAATTATCTCCGTTTTTATCAATCATAAAAATGTCGTCAGTCAAGTGGTCATCTGTTTTTCTTTGTACAAATATTATATTTCCGTCAAGATTTTCAACAGGATCCCATTCTTCAGTATCCTCCATTTTGGGTGTTATATTTTTTACTTCCGATCCGTCTTCATTCATTATAAATATATCTCCTTTTTGGTCGTCTTTGGTTGATTTAAAGAGTATATTTTTACCGTCTTTTGTGTAGCTCGGATCATAGTCATCAGAAATGTTATGGGTAAGTTGTCGTATCTCACCCGTTGTAAGAGTCATGCGGTAGATTTCATTATCTCCATCTCTGTCAGAATAGAAAACAATATATTTACCGTCTGATGAAGGTTGAGGATTCATATCCTGTGCTGCGTTGTGCGTAAGATTAAGTACATGTTTGGATAGCAGATCCATAAGATAGATATCATTATTTCCTGTCATATTTGACACAAAAAGAATACGTTCAGTTGGCGGTAACGGACTTATGAGTACATCATCAGTATTTGTCTTCTCCAGAATTTTTTCAGGATTTTCTCGCTCTATCATAGATACAGATAAGATAAAAAGCAGCACGCCTGTTATAAGGAAAAGCGTGAAAAGCACGACCTCTTTTTTCATAAGCGTATATTATAGGGCTAGAAAGCCCATAAGTCCAATTACTTATCTCAATATTTCTTGAATCGTGGCTAATAGTCTTTTATTGGGCTATAATCCAAAACAGCTAAGTGTAGGTTAAATGCATTGCTTTTTGTACCGCAGGGAAGAATGCATATTTAGTGCGCGGGCTTTAGAAATCACCAAGGGATTGTAGGATGTCAGCTGCTACATTTGGGCTGAGAAGCTGTTCAGGGTGAGCATCATACGGTTTATAAGCATCTGGATTTTTCTGTATTACGCCTTTGGCAAAGTGTTTATAATGTTGAATTTGCGACTGCATGTCCTTGCGTTCCCGTTCTAGGCAGGGGGATAAAACAGCTGCCAAAAGATCGCGGGGCCATAGTTTTGGATGGGTAATTAGATGTGTACCAGTTGGGTCAAGCTGAAAAGATTTTTCTATTTGTCTTATTTCTCCTGATGTGAGCGGTGTATCTGGGTAGTCAGCATGAATAAAGGGAAGCTCAGCAGAATAAGTTCCTGCTACATCATTATTATATCTTGCAGTAAACTTGTATAAAGAAAAAGTTGCCTCATTTCTGGTTTCATAGAGTGAAAGCGCTAGATTTCCCAGTAGAACTGCCCCTTTATCAGCGTTATAACTTTCATTGTTAGTATTGCTCAGCATAGAATCCTTTGGTGCAATATATTCTAGGGCGCGTTTTTCTTGATTTTCTCCGAGTCTTCCAGTTTGAAGTCCTCTGGCTCCAGCATCTTTCCATTCATGAGCAAATACTTCAAGTTGAGAAAGAGACTGTGCATGAAGTTCAAATTCCTCACGTTGCCGCATTTCAAGTGAGGCTGCCAAAGAAGATTTATCTGTATTCATTCTAAGATATCCGCGGATTCTACTGTCTCTTTCTAATTTTTGCATGATAAAAAATAACCCTTGAGTATCTTCACGGATTACTTTGATTTTTTACTGTAAACATATTTTACGTCAGAGATAAGTCTGTTACAGTGATCTATCTCACATCTGGGGATTTTTAGATGTACGGTTGATTTAAGTTGAGTACTGATTAAAAAAACTTGCTTAAGTTTATTAACTTTAATGAGAAGTGTTACTTTAGTAATTTTATCGATGATAAGACTTTATTAACCTCGTTCTGATATCCGTTCTGTTTAGGGTCGCTCACAGCATAAGTAATTACTACTGCATAGTTAGACTTATCATCTTTTTGAAGAGCTAAATTTTTTGAAGTTCCAAGCCCTCTTAAAGCATAACTAAAACCTGGATATTCGTTTTGTATTATTGATTTTTTTGGCTCTACGACTTCTGATGTTCCGTCTGCTGTGGATTCCTTTATGCGTGAGTTTACCCAATTTTCCAATGTCTCTCCCTGTAGGTCAATAGTTTCAAACACTATGAGGACACCATCAGACATTTCACTTTGGGGTCTTTGAGTTACCCCTCTTTTATATATCCGAATATGCTTAATGTCTTGAGTGTCTAGTGTATAGTCATTAGGATAAAGAATGGAGAAAATACCCTTTTCATCTAAATAACTGCTTCCGCTAGCTCCCAAATCAATTTGAGATGGCTCGTTCGGGGGAGCAAGGGGAGAAGGTGTTGTGGTTTGTTGGGAAGTAGACGTTTTTTCTAGTATATTGGAGAAAATCAACCAACATGCAACTCCAATAAGTACTAGTGATAAAATGCCTAACGGTATCAGCTTCATGTGTAGGTATTGTAGCAAACTAATATGAGAATGAGGTAAGAAATTATGTTAAGTGAGTTATGGAGGAGTATCGTTTAAATAGCTCAAAGCTTGTTTGTCTTAAGCATTAGAGTGAGAAATCTCGAAGATATTTGGTCTTTAACATACAAATATCCATAAAGATGAATAATGTTCGTAGTATATTTCAGAGATTTTTATAACCTAATGTTGACTTAGTTTGTGAGTTTGAAGCTTGAAATAATTTCTGCAATGGTTTCTTTTGAGGCGTTATAGTCACTTAAAGAAGCTTGCATGCTACCTGATGGATAGTCAGTCCCATATAGAATGTTATACTCACCTACTGCAAAATCAACATACGCGCCTCTGTTATTTAAAATAATTTCAGTTTCGTCAATATCTTTGCCATCAACATTAACTGTTATTTTATTAGTTATAGTACTATTTTCTCCACCAAACCCATATGGAAATTGACCTTTAGAGATAGTAATAGAAACAGTTTTGTTAGGATTCATTAATTGTACTGTTTCTAAGAATTCGCTTGGTCCGGTTTGTATCCAATCAGCGGGGTACATAAAGGTGTAATTTGCCCCGTTATATGTTTTCCAATTATTTTTTTGATTTGTAGAAATTGTAGGATTAGGCGTTGGGGTCGTAACAGTAGATGTTGGTTGGAGAGTAGGAGAGGGGGTGATTACTTGTTGGGGTTGAGTATTATTTTTTTGTGTACCTAAAAAATACGCTCCACCACCTACGATAAGCAATAAGACTATTACGCCTAAAATGATAATAAATTTACCCCTATGACTGTTATCAGGGTGTTGTAGGGTTTGATTTGGTGTTTCGGCAGGATTTGTTGGCTGATTAGTAGTATTTTCCATATGAGGTTATTGTTTCAAAATAGACAGAGGAAAGCAAGAATCAGATAATATTTCATCCATGATTTGCGGGAGCTAGCAAACTTTGTAGGAACACATGACTTATTTAGCAAACTTGAAGGTTGAGAGAAGATTATTAAAAGTACTGACGGCATTTTTATTTTTAGTTTCTGTTTCTTCCCAATCAGCATAAATGAGACTGAATTCGTAGTATAACCCGTCTTTTGAAAATCTTACAACTTCAATAGCCGATTGTATGCCACTAGGAATTGACCATCTTGTTGCTTGTGACCCGCTTACTGTGTATGGATATACTTTTATAGTCTCTGAGTTACCTAAGTTGATTGGATCATTGGTATAATCTTGTTCAAGGATACTTAAATATATACGCGGCAGAGTAGATTCGCCCTTTTTGACAGGACTATATAAAATGACTCCACGACTTTTAGATTTTTCGCTTAACCTCCAATCCTCCGGATAAAAAAAACTAAACCCTAGTTTTTGGTCCATAAATAAGTTTTTTTTAGGTTGTTTGAATGTAGATGTGAGTTTAAGAGTAGGCGTAGTTTTATTTGAAAAACCCGTTACTTTCACATCTTTTTTTTGTTCTGATGGTTTAATCAAAAAAGCAATAAACAGTATCAGGATTAGGATGAAGCACGCAATAATTATTTTGTAATAAGTCTTCATGTTAACTGTGAGAAAAATTTTAACATGGGCAGTTTAACACAAACAAGGCTAATAGTAAACTATAAGATTATTTTTTTTGGGGGCAAGCATACATTGTAAGAACACACTGTTATGCTTTAATACTTCTTTTATGAAGTGCATTTTTTATACGTAGATTAAGTTCTTGTGTAAGAGTGGGATTGTCAAAATCACGGTCTACAATTGTATCAATTCCATCTGTGCCAACTTCCAGTACAAGTAATTTTCCGTCCTTAGATTTAATAAGGTCAACAACCCCAAAAGCGCTAAAGAGTTGAACTGCTTCTAATGCTTTTCTGGAAACATCCATAGCTTCCTCTGTTGGCTGCTCAAGCGGAAAATATCTTGCTCCTACAGCGTGTGCGACTAAATCTTTGGGTTTTACCCCATCTGGGAGCTTGCGAACATTCCATGCAAAAATCTCTCCGTCAACACAGTAAGTTCTATAAACCTCTGGATTTTCATGTCTTACGAATTCCTGGACAATAAACGGTTTTTGCCAATCAAGGTGAGTGAAATACCCCTCAGCATCTAGCTTAACCATTTTCTCACTGTCCACTATGGTGTGTCCTCGCGTTGCCAAGCCTGTTGGGTACTTCAATATCCACTCTTTTTCTGAATGTTGTTTTAAAAAATCTTCAGTTTGGGGAGTATCTTTTACCAGATGCGTTTCAGGGGTAGGCACACCATTTTTATTAAATAAATGCGCTTGGATTCGCTTGTCCCCAGCTGCAATTATCCCAAAATAAGGGATAAATAGTTCATATTTTTTTATTTTTTTGAAACTTTGACGCCCGTCCTCTAAGTAAAGGGGGTAGTGAACTGCGTTTGCATCAAAAGTCTCAGAAACAGAACCATTCCAATTTCTTGCATTCTCATTTGCTAGTTGTCCGAACCAGGTTTCTCCAACCTTTCCCTGATTAACTATTTTTATTTCTTTCATGAATTAGAGGAGATTATAGGAGGTTCTAGCCAAAATTCAGAAGTTAGATTCGAGTGCTAAAGCTAAACGAGGTTAAAAGCGATGCAGGCGCTGGTAAACTTCGTTGGAACGTATTATTTTAATAAACCTCTGTTGTTTTCGTAAAAAACCCTCGTATTTTGTTCTATTTGATATTGTTCAGGTGTGAAAAGTTTAGCTTCGGCAATTTTGTCTGCATTAAAAACAAAATTCATATGCACTGCTTGATAATCAGGGTGGCTCCAGGGATTTTTGCCCATTCTTGCTGTCCTAATTCCCCAAGGAAACTCCTTTGGCATTGGCCATTTTTTCCTAATAAGTTTAAGTGTCCTGAAAACATCAGAGCTGTTAACAACCAACTGAAGTGCATATAGATCAAGTATTGGTATAGACTTACGCAATGGATTTTCTATCTTTTCAAGTAGCCTATCAGTAGATTTAATTCTCGCGTCGGATTGCAACACCTCAATTTCGCTCGAAGTTAGATGTGCTAGCATTTCGCTGTGAAGACCTTTTATCACTGCTAATTCGTGAGAGAGATCTCTGTCATTAGCATAGGCTGCCGTTACCTCGGGTTGCTCTAGTAAAGTCTGAGGACCTGAATATGTTTCTTTCATGCGGTCATTCTATCAAAAAAGAGACCGTTAATCAAACTATAGGATTTTTGCAGGGCCGCAGAGATTCGAACTCTGAAAAGCGGTTTTGGAGACCGCTGTGATACCATTTCACCACAGCCCTTCGATTAGCTCAGGGTAAACCCTTCTGTAAGCTCAGGGTAAACCCTTCCGTAAAGCTTCCCTCGGAATACTCGGGACAGGCAGGGTAATCCCTAAGGTAGTCTTATTTTACCCGTTCGATAAGCTCAGGGCAAGCCCGTACATTCAAGCTCAGGGCGGGTACAGATTAGTTAAAAACAAATAGAGAAGTTTGACCCCTATAGTATTTTAAGGTATAATTGTGTTTCTATTTGTTAAGATCAAATAGTGCATAATTTATGGCATTAAATCACGAATCGCATGAAGTTTTTGAACAATACGGTATTTCTGAAGATACACTTTATCCAAGGGTAAAGTTGTTAACATCGTCTATAAACTCAACTAAAATTGATCCAATAATGATTGCCATAAATCTTCAAAAAAAAGTTTATGGGGAGACTCCTGACATAAATATAAGCAAAATTAATCGTTTTACTACAGCAATTTCTAGGCGCGGAATTGATGAAGATGTTCTTGTGGAGACATTTGGGAATAAAGAGGCAGGAGCGGAGTATGTGAAAAGTAAACTACCATCAGGATTTATGGTGGAAGTGTTTACAGGAGGAGCTTGGAATATAAAAGTTGCAGCTAAAACAGATAAAGATTCAGAAAGAAAATTTAATCAGTTGCAGCATTTTGACTCGACAGGTGAAGAAGGTATAAATCAATTGAGTGAGACATGGCCTGTTCTTACAATAACAAATGACGGAAAACTTGAATTGTCTTCAAAGGATGCATTTACTATGCGTATAAGTAAATCAGAAGCATCAGTATCAGAACCAAAATGGGAAAAAAAGAGTATATTTTTCTCCGCTTATGACATTTATCCCTCTCTTGTTCCTAATGACAGTATAGAAGTTGAAGTCGGAGTACTTATAAGAAATTTTGATGTTCAAGAGATGATAGCAAGATTTGGAGAAGGCATTAGACAAAGACAGTTAACACTAGAAGACTTAAGCAGCTACGTTAAGCCTTATATATTACTACATGAACAAAGCAAGGTATAATGATAACTGATCATAAAAAGGATAAAAACAATATGAAAGTAGGAACAGTTGCACTAATCGGAAGACCAAATGTTGGTAAAAGCACACTTGTAAATAACCTGGTGGGGCAAAAGGTGGCAATAACAAGCCCCAAGCCTCAGACTACTAAGTTTCCAATATTTGCCGTATATGAAGATGAGCGCGGACAAATAGTGTTTGTAGATACTCCTGGGATTTTTGCGAAGGCAAAGTTAGCTCAGGGAAAAGAAGCAAACAAAGAATCTGAAAAAATCTTAAAAGAAGAGGTTCAAGCAGTTTTATATATTGTTGATAAATCACGTGAGCGAGGCTTAGAGGAGAATAGAGTATTAGGTATGGTAAGAAAACTAACAGCTCCTAAAATCATGGTCTACAATAAGTCAGATATAACAGAACCTGATTTCACCGCCCAGTATAAATTTATGGAAGAGGAATTTGATGCAGTAATACATGTCTCCGCACTCAAGAATCTTCATCTACCTATATTGCTTACAAAAATATTTGAGTTCATGCCGGAAGGGGAAAAATATATAGATCGTGCGTCTATGCCTATTGCTGCGCTTAACATGGATTCAAACCTCTATATGGAGGAGGTCATTCGGGAAAAGGCATATTTGAAGCTTAGGCGTGAACTTCCTTATATGGTTAGAATTGTAATAGATGAAGTGAGACATAGAACAAATGGATCTATGTATATAAAGTCACGCGTTTTAGTTCCGGACACGCATTATAAGAAGATGGTAATTGGCGCGGGAGGTCGTATGATTAAGGAAATAGGGCTTATGAGCAGAAAAGAATTTGAGGTTGCGACCGGAAAAAAGGTATTTTTAGATTTAACGGTGGAGGTAGGAAAAATATAGCATATGAAAGAAATAGCTTCTCCTGTGGAGCAGATTATAAAAAGGGATGCATTTGTAAATCCACATAGTCCATTTAATCCTTTTTATACTTTCGGGGAGGTTCCCCATAGGAGTAATTTTATACCTGCTGTTATTAGCACATTTGGTTACTCCAGAGGTTTTACTGACGCTCAGGCAGCGTGCTTCCAGTTTTTAGAAGAATACTCAGGTTTTTGCTATAAGCAGTCAATTGAGAATTATTTAGTTGCAGGAGGTTTTAGCGTGTTACGTCAAGAAGAGCAGGTTTTAGTAGTTAAAACTGTAAGGGGGGTAAAAGGTACGCGTGGACACAAAACTGAACTAACACAAGCCAGGTCAGAAGAAATCGGGGAAGGGTTTGACAGGTATTTAATACGCGTAATGGAAGAAAAGAATCCATATTTGCAAATGATTACAGAGGGTAAAAGATTGGAGCCATATGCTTTTTTAGGCAAGCTGAAAGGGTATGTTACTCAGGAGGAATACGAGCGTCTAAATGACACAATAATTCTTGAGTAAATTCCTACTTGATTTTGTGTCTTACTATCCCGTATATTTAATACCTGATGCAAGATGACACAAACCTTATAAAATCTGTAGATGAAGACGCAGTTGAAGGTGAAGTAGTAGAAAACGCTTCATTTTCAGATTCGCAATCTGTGTCAGATAATGCCGCGACAGTATCCCTGAGCCTTGAGAGTCTTATAAAGGGTCATTTAAATACACTTACTAAACTTAAAAATCAGGTCGCTGAACAAATGGATATGTTAAACAATGTTTTAGAAAATGACCCTACATATAAACAACACTCAGAAGATGCAAAAAAAGCGACCAAAGTAAAAACCGCTACAAAATCAGAGATTATGAAACGTCCTGATGTTATGCAGGTTAACAATAAAATTAAGGCAGCCCGTGAGGAACAAAAAGAACAACAGCAGACACTTTCAGAGCTTCTTGCTGAATATCAAAGAACCACAGGACTTGATTCCATTGAGACAGAAGAAGGCAAAATTAGAAAAATAATTACAACAGCACGCCTTGGATAATTAATTTCTTTACCTCTTTCTTACACTCCCGCACTTGATACTTATTATTTACTGCCGTATACTTTATCTATGAGCTTACAGGAAGTTTTTTATATAGTAGGATTGGTATATATGAGTTTGGGTATAGTGCTTCTTATAGCGCTTGTAATTGTAGCTTTTTACATAAAGGGGAGAATTGACGCGATTCATAAAACATTTGATCAAAAATTGCACATAATTGAAAAGCTTACTTCTCGTCCTGCTGAGTCTGCGGCTGATTTTGGAGCAAGTCTTGCTGAGGCTGCCATTGATCGGGTAAGGTCAGCATTTGAAGGAAACAAAAAAAAGAAATCTTCTTGAAGGAATCGGATTAATTTTTATAAAAAGATCTTCTGTAGTTAATTACTCATTCAAAAAATCAAGATTTGCATCATGATTTTTAAATTGTTTTTCTTCCCCACAACCGTTGCACTTACCCATTGAAGTTTCTCCGTTTGGTTCATCAATTCTCCATCTGTGAGCATGTTTCACAGAGGTAAGTTGAGAGAGTTTTGTGTTTTTTTCCTGGTTTTCTTGCTTACCCTTGGTTTTATACAAAAGCGTATCCATTTTTTTCCATGGACGATTATTAGGCTCTATTGGAGTTGTTTTTTGTTTATGATTAGATTTTTCTGCAGACATAAAGCGCATTATAAGATGAATTTAGCTGAATTTCAACACGACATGGATAGGTTTTGTATTCTGTTTATTGCAGAGTTATATGAAGTCTTGCCTGATCAATAGTTGCCGGAGAGTTTAGCTGTGTTTGAATTTGAATCTGATAAAGTTTGTTTCCAGCGGGAAGGCTCAACGGGCCGGATATAAGTAATTGTGGAGATCCTCCCTGGGTTGTAACTTGAGAATTTGGGATAACATTTCCATCTGTCGCATCATACAGTTGAACAGATGCAATCCCATTGCTTGTGATAGACACTTCTAAAACTACGCTTGCAACATTTGAGTAGTTGCTAATGTTCATATATGCTTGTAAGGCAGACAGTGTTGAAAAGCTGCCTTGAGACGCGCCTGTCGCAGCTCCAAAAGGCACAAAATACTCATTTGACCCTGAAGATATTTGCTGAGTGGTTGTATTTGTAACGTTTTGTGTTAGCTTAAGTGATGAGGTTGCAGTTTTTATAGCAGCAAGACAGGTATTAGGACACACGTCTGTTGTGCCTAGTTGTTGAAAGGGTGTGGTTTGTGTTCCATTTTGTGCCGTATTGTTTGTGCCCGCTGTTGTAGTCCCACCTACTGTGATATTTTGAACAATTTGGCGTGGTTTCCCAAAAAAGGTGAAGTAATTAAGTATTAATACATTTAAAAAAAGAATACCTACTAATATATAAATTAAATTTTCCCAAGCTGTATAAAAAAAATTTCTCACACACTAATCATAACTGGAATATTCATCTTCTTCAATATCAGAATGTTATATCTGCATGCATAGATATAATTTTAAAATTTGCTATAATCTTTTTTTATTCTTGCAGGTGAGTACCAGTATTATTTAGAGAATAAGGCGAAGTATTCCAAAAGTTACATGCGGGGAAAAATATCCTGGGCGTTTTTTGGGAACATTAATTATGACAAACCACGAATTATTAAAGAATCATAAAGCATATCCGCTTCCCAGGTTAGATTTTGGGGTTTTAGATAATTTGTATGGATTTCCAGCTAAAAACTTAATAATTCGTTCTAAAAAAGAATTTACGTATGAACAGTTTCAACGGGCAAAAGGTTTACTCACTGAATTGAATCAGGACTATGGCATAGCAACACCCCTTCTGAGAATTTCCTCCCCACCAACAGACGGAAGACAAATGGTAGTTGTTCAAAAAATTCAGGGCATACTTCTTGCTGACACAGTTTTACAGGGGAATAATTTTCTGGCATCTATTAATGGTCTTTGTGGCGGACTTATGAGGTATGCACAGGATAAATTTGAAAATGGCGGAGAATATTTATTGGATATGCAGTTAAAGCAGTTTATGTGGGGGAGAAGAAGAACAGACAAGGAGGATAAGCCTTATTTTGTAGACTTAGATCCCAGAATTGGAGTTTATAATCCTGAACGACCAGGAGACAAAATACACTTTATACAAGCGTTACCTGTAGACATAGCAGAGATGATATTATCTTTTGAGTCTAAGTATGGAAAGGGGAGTATTTCCGCAAGAAAAGATTTTCAAATATTTACATCTAAAATACTGCAGGACAAAAATACAAGGAATTTTGTAGCAAACCATTTGCCCATATATTCAAAATTTACCTAACAGTGTTTAATAAAAGGAATTTACTCTCGGATTCTGTTATAATATGTGTAACCCCCAAATGTGTTGGGGGATTTTTTAATTATGAATATCAGAAATGTTGCCATTATCGCGCACGTTGACCACGGAAAAACCACATTAGTGGATTGTTTATTGCGTCAAGCAAAGACTCATTTGGGGAAAGAGTTTGATGATACATCCCATCTTATCATGGATTCAAATGAGCTGGAAAAAGAGCGCGGAATTACCATTTTTTCAAAAAATGCTTCTGTTGCATGGAAAGATAATGCCGGCGAGGAATATAAAATAAATATTATAGATACTCCAGGGCACGCCGATTTTGGCGGAGAAGTGGAGCGAGTACTTACTATGGCTGACGGATGCCTACTTTTAATTGACGCAAAAGAAGGTCCTATGCCTCAAACACGCTTTGTGCTAAAGCAGGCGTTAAAGATGAAGCACAAGATAATAGTGGTTATAAATAAAATTGATAAACCAGATGCAAGAATCAATCACGTTATTAATAAGACATTTGACTTATTCATAGAATTAGGTGCAGATGATGCAACAGCGGAATTCCCAATAGTATATGCATCAGCTAAAAACGGACTTGCTGGGCTTGAGCCAGTTCTTTCAGACATGAAAGATATCACCCCTGTTTTTGACGCGATTTTAAAAGAGATCCCTGAACCTAAAGTAGATCCAGATTCACATCTTCAAATGCTTGTTACAACCATTGGGGCAGATTCCCACAAGGGAAGAATTGCGATTGGGCGCATACTAAACGGAAAGATCACTGCAAATCAGGAAGTTATGCACATTAATCGTGAAGGTGCACAAAAGAAAGTTCGTCTTACATCTTTAATGACTTTTGAAGGGTTGGGGAAAATTGATGCCTCCTCAGCTCAGGCAGGTGATATAGTAGCTGTTACGGGTATTTTGGATGTGAACATTGGGGAAACTATAGCTGATGTTGATAATCCAATTGCGCTTCCTGTTTTAAAGATTGAAGAACCCACTGTCCGTATGACATTTGCAGTAAACGGTTCTCCATTTGCAGGTAAAGAAGGAGAATTTAAAACATCCCGTCAAATAGAGGAGAGGTTGTATAAAGAGCTTGAGACAGATATGGCGCTTCGGGTAGAGCAAAACCCAACAGGTGGGTGGATAGTATCGGGTCGTGGAGAGCTTCATTTAGCAATATTTATTGAACGACTTAGGCGTGAAGGATATGAATTTCAGGTTTCACGTCCTCAGGTAATAAATAAGACAATTGATGGGAAAAAGATGACTCCCTACGAACAGGTTTTTATAGAAGTACCTGAAGAGACATCTGGGTCAGTTATGCAAAAAATGGGAATAAGACACGGACAAATGGTTGAAATGAATATAGATAACGGAATTGTTATGTATGAATTTATTATGGCTACAAAAGACCTTTTTGGATACAGGTCTGAATTTTTAACTGACACTCGGGGATTGGGTATTATCAACACAATATTTTTAGATTACAAAGAGGACAAAGGGGACACAATCCCGCGTGAACGTGGATCATTAGTAGCCTTTGAATCAGGCCCTACAACTCATTACGGCTTAGTAAATGCACAAGATAGAGGTACTCTATTTATTGCAGCAGCAACCCCAGTTTATAAAGGGCAAGTTATAGGACAGAACTCAAGACCGGAGGACATGAGAATAAACGTGTGCAAGATTAAACAACAATCAAATATGCGCTCTAAAGGAGAGGGAGTTTCTGCTCATGCTGATACTCCTAAGACTATGAGTTTGGAAGATGCATTGGAATATATTGATGACACAGAGCTTGTAGAGGTTACTCCTCAAAACATAAGAATTCGTAAGAAGATTTTGGACGAAAATGAAGAGCGCAGAATGCGCGCGCAAGGGAAAATATAGAATATGCCACCGTTCCCTGAGTCCTTACATATAAATATTCCACAATTTCAGTTACGTTCATTTGATAGTATTACTCCAACCCAAAAAAAGGAAATAGAATTAATTTATAAAAAATCATACGGAAGTGTGGGTTTTTGGATAGGAGATTTAACCTATGCCGAACTTACCTTGCCTACCACAACTGATGTGGCTACTGTAAGTATAGAAGACAAAATAGCAGCCTGTACAAATCTCAATGGAAAACGTGCGGGTATTATTGCTGTAAATCCTGAATTCAGAAATAACGGCCTTGTAGCTACCATTTTTAACGGTTTGTCATCAGTGCGCCCAGGGGCTTGGATTTCTATTTCTACAGAGGAATCTGCAAGAGGCATGCTTGCATCTGCAACCGCAAGAGACGTTCCGCTAAAACCTGTATGTAGCCAGGAAGAAATTATAAAATTATTTGAAGATACAAAGCAAATTAGGCTACCTAAGGATTATATGTTTAAGGAAATAGAAGATGAATTTTTAACAAAAAGACTTCAGCGAAAAGGTATTAATCAGGAGACTTTTACTATAGTCTCAAAAACTAACTCTCTTCATAAGCCCTCATATTGGCAATTTGTCTTCCAAACATAGTGCTAACTATTCCAACCCCAATGAGGTCGAACCTCAATTAGCTTGAAAAAAATTTCACATTGGAATATTCTATATGAATGCCGGCACGAAATATTGTTAAAAGTTATGTGGCTGGTGGATATTATCATATCTATAATCGTGGGGTTGAAAGAAGGGATATATTCCTTGACAAACAAGACTGTGTAGTTTTTCAAAGATATCTAAAGCTTTATTTGGCAAAGCCTTCTGAGGTTGCAAATATAGATGTTCCAAGAATTCAAATATTTCTTCAAAATAATTTACATGATGAGCTAGATCTTCTTGCTTTTTCTTTGATGCCTAATCATATACATCTCCAAGTCCGGCAGGTTCATGAGGATTCGATTTCTAAACTTATGAAAAGATTAATAACGAGTTATGTAATGTATTTTAATAGAAAATATAAGCGTGTGGGTCCACTTTTCCAAAATAGATATAAAGCAGCTTTGATAGAAGGTGATTCATACCTACTGCATCTTTCAAGATATATTCATTTAAATCCAACAAAAATTAATAATAATAAAATTGATTTCAATGATTTTTGTTCACTTCCATACTATCTGGGAGAAAAAGAGTCTAGTTGGCTCAAATACTCTGAAATATTGAGTTATTTTAATGGATATAAACGAAAAGATAAAGGAAAAACTTATAAGGATTTTGTAATTTCATATAGTACTCCAGCGGAAAAAATATTAGGAAATATGGTAATTGAAGATGATGTGACTTAAATTCGTGCCCAATTGAGGTTCGACCTCAGGGTCAATTATAAAAAACAACAGAAAATAATACAAAAATCCCTCATCTTTACGATGAGGGATAATTGTATTCTGTCATCCTGAAGCTGATTCAGGATCTAAAAGATTCCGAAGCGACTTCGGAATGACAAAAATTAACGGTCGTGACCGTATCCTCCACGGTTTCCACCGCGGTCTCCGCCTCCTCTGAAGTCACGGCCACCGCCGTTTCCTCCAAAATCGCGTCTAGGTCTATCCTCTTTTGGACGTGCAACTGAAACTACAATATTGCGTCCGCTAAAGTCTGCACCGTTAGCTTTTTCGATGGCAGCCTGTGCTGCAGCATCATCTTCCATTTCAACAAATCCAAAACCTTTAGATCTGCCGGAGAATTTATCCATGATTATGTCAGCGGATAAAACGGTTCCGTACTGGGCAAAGTGATCCTGAAGTAATTGATTTGTTGTATTATATGGAAGGTTTCCAACATATAATTTTGTCATAGTATTTATTCACCACCTTTCTTTATGGAGATTATATCTGTAATAAAAATTCGTGCGTACATGAAAATAAATTGCTCGTGGAAAGGAAGAATCGCGAAGATAAACTACGGTCGCCTTACACAACTTGCACTTCATATGGAGTATACCATATAGAGATAAAAAGGGCAAATAAGTAGCTGTAAACATTATTCTTCAACAAAGCTGACCTCTATGGCCGTAAACCCTTTCCTGATGATTTTTTCAAATACAGGAGCCTTGGGTTTTATTGAAGGTTGAGAACTGTATTTTTTAATATAAAAAACAATATTTTTATAGGTATCAGGGTGAGGAGTAAAAGATATTGGTAGAATCTGTTTAGACAGTTCATCTGAATAGAAAGAAACAAAAAGATAAGGGCTTTTTATCTTTGCGGTAGAGGATACTAGATCCAATATTTCTTTTTTATTTAATCCTATGGAAAGACCAAAGCTTTTAAGTGTTTCCTCAAGCATATTGCCAGGAATGAGAACTCCATGTGTAGGTTTTTGGATGGTACGCAGTGCAGGAAGATAGTCAAATTCAAAACCTGATAAGACCTTGTCATCAACTAAAAAATCGCCGTTAGTAAGTAGCTTTGCGTTTAGTCCTTTTTCCGGAAGAACAGATGCGTTAATCGGATATATGGGTGTGCCAAATCTAATTGTGACATTTTTCCCTTGTTGCCCGTAAAGATAGAGCGGGCTATCATAGCATGCGTCTCCGGTGCCATTTGCTACCAAATTATTTGAAGAAGACCTTGTTGAGCTTGTGCTAAGCAGCCCGGCACGCTCCAAACACTCATAGCATATATTTGCTGAATCGTATGCTTCCTGAAGGCAAGTTCCATAGGCTGCAGTCATTGGGTCAGGAGGTTTAGTTGAATCTCCAGTGAAATGGTAATTGCACCCCGCAATAGCCTCGTCCATGCAGAAGTTTCCCGTTCCTGTTTGTGGGGCCAGGGTTGGCTGTGGATTAGGCGGGAGTTCTGATTGTCTATCTTCACGTATAGGACCGAGTTTAGGCTCAATAACTATTGCTTGAAGGGATAGTGCATAGTTTTTCTCATTAAGCTCGGCAATTCTGTTTTTTGAAACCTGGGAGCCAAGCAAATTTTCTTTGGTAAATCCTAAGATTTGAAAGTAGGAGGGTACACTCAATGGGAATATTTTTATGTTATTTGTTTTTTTATCATAAAAATAAAGTTTTTCGGCAAGCAGGGTATAATCTGCTCCCAAATTATTTATATAAGTGTTTGTCGGTGTTTTCCGTGTGATAAATGTTTGAGTGCTGTCTGTTCCTTCAATTACATACGCCTTATCGTCTAGTGCGACGGGAGCTACCATTTTGCTTACGTCTATTTTTTTTGAGGTTTTAGTTGCAAGGTCAAACAAATATCTACCTGTTTTTTCTTGTTGAGTGGAAATTTTTTTATATATTATATTTCCTGAAAGAGAATCCCATTGTGCGTCAGTAATACTATCTGGTGCCACATTTAAAAGTCTTATTTTTTCTCTTGTTGCAGTGTCAAGGACATCTAATGTGTTTGTTGAGAGAATAACTTTTCTGTATGCTCCTACAGCTTCAGCTCCGTTTCCGATTGACCCGTCATAGCCTGCGAACACAAAATATCTTCCGTCTTTAGACATTTCCGGTTGTGTTCCATATGTTCCGTTTTCCAAAGATTGAATTGGAGTTTTTACTTCTCCATTAATGGATGAGTAGCTCATGCCGTAAGCCATTCCCACTCCGGAGTTAGGGAGAAATGTATCAGTAAACACCTCACCATTATTTGTAACTCCCACAGGGTAGTGAACGGGAGATGTTGTAGAGGAAGTCTCACTGTATAAAAGATACTGCTTATTGTTTGTCGTATCCACTGAATAAACCCTGGACTCTCCACCAATTAGTTGCGATGCGTTTGGAAGAGGTTTAACTGCCCATATTGCAAGATATTTTCCGTTCGGCGATATTCTGTAGTCATCAATCCCAAAACCGTCTGAAATCGTAAAAAGAGTCACTTCCTTTTTCTGTGTAGTATCATTTTTGACAATTTGCGTTCCATAATCCCAGGAATTTGTATTTGCAATATAAGATATGACTGAAGGTGTTAGTATCCTTATGTGTTTTATGTTTTTAGGTAGTTCTGTGAGTATTTTTTCTTTTTGTTGCGTCAGATCAATAAGTCCAACTGAGACTCCGCTTGTACTTCTAAAGGCATAGACGATTGAATTTGGTGATTTTTCCTTTGTCTGACTATTTTTTACCGTTAAAGATTTTTTAATCGCCTCATTCTTTCTAGATTCCGTATTTTTTTCAACCGTAACTGAAACTATATTAATTATACCTAACAATATGACTATGAGAATAGCTGCGGAAAATATAATAAATAATTTCTTGTGCCTATTTAGTAGGTTGGATTGATTATTTAATAGTGATGGATCTGGTGCTAATTGTTGTTGAGATTCATCCATATAAAGTTCTTCCTTCAGAGTACCAAAGAAGCATAGGATGCGTCAAGTTCACATATCAGTTTTACCGTTCAGAATAAATGTATTAATGACGTCACATATTCCATCCTCAGTTACTGAAGGAGCTATGTAGTCTGCAATTGTTTTTAATTCTGGAATAGCGTTTCCCATGGCAACTTTCAGTCCTGATGCCATTAGAAGCGGGAAGTCATTATACCCGTCGCCTACACCTATTACTTCTTCACGCTTTATGTTTAGCTTTTCACACACTGAAACTATTCCATGAAGTTTTGTTGCTCTAGCATGTGTGATATTGAAGCCAAAATGATTAGGTTTTTTATGCTTTGATTTGTGAAGCGTAAGGTCAGTCATGTGAGAGAAAAGAGAGAAAAGTTTTGTTATTTTTTCGTCCGTATAATCTTCTAATGCATAAATCATATAGGCTTTCTGAAAGGTGTCGGAGTTGTTAAATGGACCACTATCAGATGCGCCTTCGTACATATCACTCTTAAGATAAAAAGGCACATTCTCTTGTCTTAAGATTTGGACTATTTCTTTTGCAGACGCATAGGTAATTGGTTCTTCATAAATGGCCTTTTTTGTTTTTATATCTATAACAACTGCCCCACCATTTGTTACAGCATAAGAAGTGCCAGGTAGAGCATTTAAAATTGGTTCAATTGCATTGTATGCTCGTCCAGTGACAAGACACACTGCCAGTTTTTTTTGAGCCTCTAAGAGAGAGGAGATAACATTTTTTGAGGGAAACGATTCGTATTGATAGGGGATAAGTGTTCCGTCCACATCAACCATGAGAGCCTTATACTTCATAAAAAATTATAGCACAAAACATTGACATATTGCGCATATTTTTGTAGTCTTATTATGTATGGAAAATAAACCTCAACCAGCAGTTAAAAAGCCCAATTTTTTCAAGGGCATAAATAGAGTTGCAAAGGCTATGGGGATTGAGAAAGTTTCCGAGTCTAATCCTACTACAGTGCAAAACCTACCCTCATTAACGCCTCAGGTAATTACTAGTGTTGAACAAATAAAACCTGTTGTAGAACAGCCTTCAGAAGGGAATACGCTTGCACCTGAGCAAAGTGCAGCACAGGATAATATGGGAATGACTCAGGGAACGGGTGAATCTGATACAACTCAGATAACGCCTCCGGTAGTTTCACCTCCAGAGATGCCCTCAGACGTGATTTCGGAAACCATTATTGTTCCAAGGTCTGAAGCAGTGCCATCCACAATTACTGTAGATAGCAAGAAAGATGAAATAGAGCCTAAAACAAGGATTGTGCCGGATATTTCCATGCCAAGCATGTCTCAAGAATCGCATCAAATGACTGAACAGGAAAATTCTTTGGTAGAATCATTAAGCGGTTCTCTTGAGGCACTTGTTTTAGAGACTGATTCTGGCAGTTACATAAATCCTGATGGTTCTATAGATAGCTTAAAGGTAAATTCAGCAGTAATAAAGTACGCACAAAACCCAGAAAATATAGATAGAATAAAAGCAGTAGATCCAGTTTCAGGTACTTTTTTGCAAAACTTAGCTGACAGAGGGTTATTGCAGAATAATAACGTGGTAGCCTCCGGTCTTAAAGTAATTTCTATAAGAAAAAACACTGATAAAGCTGCTTAAGAAATTCTTTTCATATACTTGATACTTCTTTTTTGATCCATCATACTAAAGCTATATGTCAGATTTTAAATTTATAGAGATTCCTAATGGGAATCAGTGGGTAGTAAGCGCGCCAAAGCGTGCAAAAAGACCTGTAAGTAAGAAAAAAACCGGATGTGTTTTTTGCCCAAAAGAAGATCCAAATGATATTGAAATCGAGAAGTATAGAATTGGTGGGGAAAAGGGTGACCCTCATTGGAAAATACGGATTATACAAAATAAATTTCCCTTCACCCCAATTCATGATGTTGTAATTCTCACTCCGGAGCATGTAAAACACCTTTCGGATGTTAGCGTGGAACAGGTGAGATTAGGTATAGAAGCATATGTAAATAGGTACAATACATATAAGAAAGATGGAAGTGTGACAATATTTGGGAATGCAGGCCCTGGATCCGGTGAATCTATAGGGCATCCTCATGCCCAAATCGCGGTAACTCCCTCAGAGGTCTCACTTACTGTTCCAAGGCTGGAGAAAGAACTTTCCTACAGGGGCGAGCATTTTGTGGTAGGAGAGTTTGAGATAATATGTCCGCCATATTCACAATGGCCTGATGAGGTTTGGGTTATCCCACAGGAACGGGGAAAAGTTTTTGGTGAGGTAACATATAAAGAAATTGAAAGCCTATCATATATTTGGCATAGACTAATTAAAATATTTGAAATTAGGCATGGGCATAAATTTCCTCATAATTTTTACATATACCCATTTTCAGACTGGTATTTAAGAATTATTCCCCGTGTAAAAATTCCCGGTGGATTTGAGTTGGCAACCGGGGTTTTTGTAAATACTCAAGATCCTCATGAAACGATGAGCTTTATAAAAGAACATTTTGCTGAAGCTGAAGAAGATCATATTAAAAAACACAGAGCAAGATACCGAAAAGGCGTATAGGTTTACCGCAGTTAGCCTCCATCTATAATTGACTAATTCTATTTATGATGATGATTCTTGTGAAGAGAAGGTCTTGGAAGTTTTGAGATTGTTAATGAGAGGCTTGATAAATAATATACTTTTTGGTTTTCCAATCTGGTATAATTATTTTTTCCTGATGAATAAAAATCTTGTTATTATATCTGATTACGGAATAGGTGACCCCGCCTTTGTAGAGGTTTCTATACGTTTAAAGTCGTATTTGCCTGATTTGGCCATTTTTCCAATTGCAGCACCTGCGTTCTCAACAGTAAACACCGGTTTTTGGATTTCACAAATTGCCTTAGCTCAAAACGTGCGTGATACCTACATCTTTTCTAATACAGCACCCAGGAAAGAAGACAAAAGGGCACAAAAAAATAATCGTGGAGAAAAGCTAATGTATGCAAGGCTAAAAAATGGGTTTGAAATTATTGCTGTAAATTCAGGATTTTGTTTTGCTTTTGTTAGGGATGACATAAAAGAGTTTAGAGAGGTTAAGGTGTCAAATGAAGGCTCACAATTCAGATCAAGAGATAATTATCCACAAAAGGTATCAGAAATGATTTCTGGAAAATATGAGGAATTTTTAGGAGAAGAAGTTCCAATTTATTCAATTCCTGAAATACCAAAGTGCAATGTTGCATCAATTGACGGGTATGGGAATATAAAAACAACAATGCGTCTTTCAGAGATTAGTTATAAGCCTGGGCAGAAATTATTGATGAAATTAAATGAAACCTCACATTTAGTTACATTTTCTGATGGGGTATTTAATATAGCGGAAGGTGAAACGGCATTTGCTCCGGGATCATCAGGTTATGATGACCGTTTTATGGAAATATTTGTCCGTGGTGGTAGTGCATATGCGCAATTTAGAAAACCCCGTGTAGAACAAGAATTTGAGATAGTTAAGAAATAGAATCTTTTTGAATGAGATAGTAAAATATTTTATTCAACCCCTCTTAAGGTGTAGTAGTCGGTAGTACTATTTGAGGTATGTCTTGGTTTTTCAGTTGTGACTTAGCCTTTAAAAATCCCGATTCTGAAGCATTTGTATTCTTAGGTGTTACGATTATAAGCCCCTGTATGATCTGACGAGCATCAAGAAGCGCAGTTTTTATATCCTGGATTGCAGTTTGAAGATTTGCTTTTGCGTTTTGAAGAATTATTTTATTGTTAGGATAACCTTCTGGAGTGAGTGGGGTAATATTTGTAATAATCGTATTTGCCTGAGCATTTGCGTCTGTAATTTTTAAGTTCATATCTGCAAGTAACGGTTCAATTGTGGTAGTATCTACACCATTTTTCTTAGCGCTAGTTATCCTTTCTGATAGTCTGGCTGAAAGCGAGGAAAGTTTTGTTGTTGTTTCAAGTACGCTATTTGCACCTGCAAGAAGACGTATTTGTGGGATATAAACAGCATAAACGCGATAAGATGTTACTATAGATTGTATATCTGTCTTAAGAATTGTAGCGTCTGTATCTGATTGAATTTTAGTGGACAATGTATTTAGGCTTGTTATTTCAGCTTGAATTGAAGTTGCAAAT
This sequence comes from Candidatus Levyibacteriota bacterium, assembly GCA_018062815.1. Classification (GTDB taxonomy): domain Bacteria; phylum Patescibacteriota; class Microgenomatia; order Levybacterales; family GWA1-39-11; genus JAGORM01. Next base: position 49,978 of record JAGORM010000002.1, read on the forward strand.
TTTTCTTTTTGAGCGGGGGTTAAATATTTTAAAGAGTTTATCTTTGTTAAAAGTTCTGATAATGATTTGATTCGTTTTTGAATTTCAGACAGGGCACGTTGTTGAAGAGTTCCTTGTATATTTTGCTTAATGACAGCACTATTGCTTCCAACCCTATTGCCGGTGGGGTATTTAATTTGACTTGGATTGAGCGTCACGCTTTGAGCATGAGCAGTTTTTACCCCCGTGAATAGAAGTAAAGAGAGAACAATAATTAATAGTGAGCTGTATTTATATGCGTATTTCATTATTGCAAATTTGGTGCCTGTTCAGTAAGTGAATCGTTTATTTGGTTTAGCTGTGTTTCAAGTTGATTCACATCTTGTGTTACTTCTTGGTTTGTCTGTTCAAGTGCTGCATCACTTGAAGCTGTAGTGGGGGATGGGATTAGGGTTGGAGTAACAGTCGATTCAACTGTAACTTTTTTTTCTGCTGTTTCTTTTCCCTGAAGCATTACAAAATAAGTTATTCCAAATATAACTACAAGACCTACTAGTCCTATTAAAACAAAAAATAAGATTTTTGATGATTTATGTTGTGTCTGCATGTTATCCGTTGTGGATGATTGAGGAGGAGTAGGATCGTTGGTAGGAGGTGTTGTCTGTTGTGGCTCAGGGGCTTGAACAGGAGCAGCAGGCGTAGGTGGTGTCGCATTCTCTACCGGAGTAGTAGTATTCTGGGCAGAATTTTCCATATAGTTTAGAGTACCTTCTTAGCAGGGAATTGTCAAGTTTATTTTATATTTCCTGAGTGAATTGTGTTTTTTCTATAAAAATTATTATTTACTATTTTATTTGCTATAAGCCCAGTCATAAGCTGCAGCACTTCCTGTCTTGTGAGTTTCCATAAGTTTGTGTTTGATAAATATTCGCCCACTCCCAATGCAGACCTAACTTTTCTGATTTTATCTTGATCATAAGACATGACAAGTTGACCGACATCAGTAAGAGTTGTTTGTATGTATTCACTTTCCCAGTTTAGCTGTTCCCATATTTTTTCACCTATGGAACTTGATGCGAGTGCATTAAAATCCTTTACGGCTATCCCCCAAGTACTTTTTAACTGTTCTCTTTTTCTGGCGTTATTTTTTTCTAAGTTACTCCCATCATGAGGAAAGGGAATTTTTGTCAACCCAATAAAGGGAGGTTGTTGTGATAAGAACTCAGCTGAGGGCATAATAGATTTTTACAGGGAAATCTTTACCGCGGGTGACATAGTAGACTTAAGAATTACTGAATTGATTTTACTGTTCCCTATAGCGGACAAAACGGTTGTGATATTATCTGCAATTTTTTTATCTTCAAAAGATAATTTACCCACAGAAAGATGAATGATGGGAGCTGTTGACTCTGTTTTATATCCAATTTGCCCTGCAGAAAGTTTTTCAGCTGCCTTTTCAGGTTCCGTGCTAATTGTTCCATTCTTGGGATTTGGCATAAGGCCGCGTGGTCCTAGTATTTTTGCTACCTTAGCCAGTTTAGGCATTACTGAAGGATGGGCTACAAGAACATCAAAGCTGATTTTCCCTTTTTCTATCTCTGTAATTAATTGATCATCTGCAATTTTTATATTCAGTTTTTTGCCTGTTCCGTGTGGAAGGACAACTGTTCCTGAAATTCCCTTTTCTCTTGTGTTTATGTGAAGCTCTACGGTTTCATCAAAAGATGAGGCTTTAAACTTTCTTAATTTTTCAATTGATCTTGTAATATTTAATGGAGTAGTATCAGTAAGTTTTTTATTTTCTATATGACGCTTAGAGATGACTCTGGCTTTTTTTTCTGCCTTTTCTTTTTTTTGAGATGTTTCTTTCTCATTCGGGGCAACATCTAGCTGGGCTGAAATTTCTTCTTCGGAAACGCCCACGGTAGTTGTTCTTTCTCCGCCCTTCATTCCTGCAACATGAGCACTTTTCTTTCCTTCGCGTAAATCTTTTTGTTCACGCTTAGCCTTATTTTTTTCTATTTCCTGCTGCTCTTGTTGTTCATCTCCTATGACTTTTATTTTTACTTTTCCCATATTTAAAAACTTTCTTAGAGTATATCTTTTTTTTGTTTAAGAAATTACACAGCTTCTGCCTCTGTTTCAATTCCCATACTTCGCGCAACGCCCTTTACAATTCGTGCACCCATTTTAACATCTTTCGTATTTAAATCATCCATCTTAATGGTTGCAATTTCTTCAGCTTGGGCATTTGAAAGTTTTCCTGCAACTTCTTTTGAAGGTTTTCCTGATCCCTTTTGAATCTTAAGCGTTTTTTTAATAAGTTCAGCAACAGGTGGCTTTTTTACTATAAAAGAAAATGTTCTGTCTTCATAAACGGTGATAACTACAGGGAGTACTGTTCCTTTTTGATCTCCGGTTTTATCATTAAACGCTTTCACAAACTCCATAATAGGAAGTCCGTGAGGACCTAGTGCGGTACCTATAGGAGGTGCAGGGGTTGCCTCTCCACCCTTAACGTTAATCTTTATAAATGTCTTTATTTTTTTTGCCATTTTTCTTTAAAAATACCTTTTATCTTATAGTTTCTCCACCTGTAAGAAATCAAATTCTACTGGTGTTTCGCGTTCAAAGATGTTCATTAAGACCTTAAGCCTTCCCCGTTGTTCATCAATTGATTCTATTGTTCCTAGTTGATCTGAAAATGGTCCATCTATTATCTTTACGGCTTGTCCTACAGAGAATGCAGATTTAAATACCGGATCTTTCATCTCTACAAATTTAACAATTGCTTCAACTTCATCATCCCGCACTGGAGTTGGTTTATTTTGTGCTCCTACAAAAGAGGTCACACCTGCTGTAGTGCGTACTAAGAGCCATGATTCATCATCCAGAACCATTTTTACCATAATGTAACCTGGGAAAATTTTCTCCTTAACGTTTTCTTTCTTTCCCCCGCGAACCTTGATGGTTTCACGAGTTGGAACGAGGACCTCAAGAATTCTTCCCTCAAATCCCATACTTTGTACACGTTGCATAAGTGTTTTTGCAACTTTATTTTCGTGTCCAGAATAGGTGTGAACTATATACCAGTGTGCTTTTTTTAATTCTTCCATACTTTATATATACCTAAATTATTATTGAATTATCAATTTTAACAGTTCTGCAAACAAAAAGTCTGCGATACCTAAATATATGCCTACAAATATGCTTATTGCAATAACTACTGCAGTTAGACGCATAATCTCAGTTCTACTTGGCCATTCTACCTGCATAAGTTCAGCCTGTACTTGTTTTAAGAACGTGAGCATATAAAACTCAAATCTCAAATCGGAAATTTATCTAGCTTGGAAACTACAATCTGAGGTTGAGAACTTAATTTTATCACACATTACTTAGCCTTGTAAAGTGTGTATTGTTTTAAGTCCTATTTGATGTTTGACAAATTTTCTGTAAAAATCTACAATTGCATAACAATGTCAAGAATTAGAAAAGCTGTTATTCCCGCGGCAGGATTTGGAACGCGCTTTCTCCCCCAGACAAAAGCAATGCCCAAGGAAATGCTACCTATAGTAGATAAGCCCATCATCCAGTACATAGTTGAAGAATTGGTGAATGCGGGTATTACAGATATTATTTTAGTAACAGGTTATCACAAGCGTACAATAGAGGATCACTTTGATGCGGCAAATCTGGATCTTATTGAAAATTTAAGAATGGGAGGGGAGAAAAAACGCCCGCTTCTTGAGGAAATAGAAAAAATCTCCGGTATGGCAAATTTTATTTACGTACGGCAAAAAGGTCCTTATGGGAATGGAACGCCCCTTATGAATGTGCGTCATATTGTAGGGAATGAACCATTTATCTATGCATTTTCAGATGATTTTATCCACGCAGCTCCTAAATCCCGCTTTCAACAGTTAGTTGAGCTATATGATGAGTTTGGATGTTCTATTTTGTCATCAATTAGGGCAGAAAAAGAAGTAGACTATGATAGATATGGCTTTGCCGGCGGAGAAGAGATTCGACCAGGAGTAATTTCTGCAAAGGTAATAATTGAAAAACCAGGGAAAGATGCTGCCCCTTCAGACTTAGCAAATGTTAGTTCAACCGTACTGTCTCCTGAAATTTTTAACTACTTAGATCGTGCATCTGAAAACTTAAAGGATGGAGATGAGCTATATTATAATGATGCCCTCAAGCTCATGATTGAAGATGGTAGAAAGGTAATAGCTGCCGAAATTGCTGGCGGAAAGTACTATGATACGGGAAATAAATTAGAATACATGAAAACAGTTGTAGAATTTGCCCTTGAGCACCCTGAGATTAATGGGAAATTCCGTGAGTTCCTAAAAGGTCTTGACCTCTAATAGTTTTAAAAACCTTAACAATTCCTTCTATATTACCTTCTGAATTATCGTGCTGTATAATAAGTTTATGAGTGCACAAAAAGATATTTTATTTGCCTTGTCAGAATTAATAGAGCAATTACATGAAAAGACAGAAGTGGTGCTTGATATACCAGAGGACTACATAAATGGAGATTATTCATCAAGCATAGCCTTAAAGCTTTCAAAGAAAATGGGTAAGCCTCCCCGGGAAATTGCAGAGGAGATAAAACAAAAAATGGAAAAATACCATGTTGAATCTCTTGAGAGAGTTGAAGTGGCAGGTCCTGGCTTTATTAATTTCTACCTTTCAAAAAGTTATTTGATCTCCGGTTTAAATTTAATTAGGGAGCAAAAAGATAAATTTGGGGAATCTAACACGCTTCAAGAAAAGAAAATAATGGTTGAGTTTACCGATCCTAACCCGCTCAAAGAATTTCACATAGGGCATTTATATAGTAATGCAGTAGGGGAGAGTGTATCCCGTCTTTTAGAGTCTCAGGGCGCAGAGGTTGTACGCGCTTGTTATCAAGGAGACGTAGGAATGCATGTGGCAAAAGCTCTTTTTGGCATTATGAGTTTTGGGCTTAAAATAGATGAGATGCAAGGCGAGTCTCTTCCTGCGAAGGCAAAATTCTTAGGGGAAGCATATGCGTTGGGTGCTAAAAAATATGAAGAAAGCGATGAAATAAAAAAAGAGATAGGGGAATTAAATAAAAAAATATATAATCATGATCCTGAAGTATATCCTTTATATGAACAGGCAAAAGAATGGAGCCTTTTGTATTTTGAGCAGATGTATGAGAGGTTGGGAACAAAATATAAAGAATATTATTTTGAGTCAAAAGTGGGAGAAGAAGGTGTAAAAATTGTTAAAGAAAACTTGGGGACTGTGTTTGAGGAGGATAACGGTGCAATAATCTTTTCAAAGGAAAAATCCAATCTTCATACGCGTGTATTTATAAATTCACAAGGTCTCCCTACATATGAAGCAAAAGAACTAGGATTGGCTCCTATAAAATATGAAGATTTTCCCTATGACCAGTCAATTATTATTACAGGAAATGAAATAAATGAATATTTTAAGGTGCTTCTTGCAGCGCTTTCTCTGATAAGACCTGATCTTGCTGAAAAAACTATACATATTTCTCATGGTATGGTGCGGCTTCCAAGCGGAAAGATGTCCAGTAGGACCGGAGACGTTATAACAGGTGAATGGTTGCTTAATGAGACTAAGAGTAAATTAAAAACTGCGCATTCAGAAATGAGCGAAGATGTTTCAGAGAAGCTTACCATTGGGGCAGTAAAGTACGCACTCTTAAAAGTTGGGATCGGATCTGATATTACATTTTCATTTGAGGAATCAATTAACCTTCATGGAAATTCTGGCCCATATATTCAATATTCTTATGCCAGAACGCAAAATGTTTTAGATAAATTTGAAAAAAGTGAATATGGGCTAACTTCTCCTGATTCACTTATGAAAGAAGAGCAGGAGGTACTAAAAAAAATGATTCATTTTCCGGAAATCGTCATGAATGCAGCAGCTTCATTTTCTCCGAGCATACTTTGCACATACTTATATGACTTGTCTCAATTGTTTAATGCGTTCTATGAAAAACATAGGGTATACCAAGAAGACGATCTCACGGTTAAAAATTTTAGGCGCGCGCTTACTGAGTCAACAGGATATGTGCTAGGGAATGGCTTGCATTTATTGGGCATTTTATCACCATCTAAAATATAAGTCAGATTATTCAGGCTTGTGCTTCCTGGGGTATTTTAGATATTTTCTATATTCCTCGTAGGTATAAATCTCTTTTCCGAGCATTCTAAGTGACATAAGACATGCATTCCTGTATATCTTATTCGCAGATCGGGGGTTGTACCCTGCCTCCGCAAATTTAGACTGTATTTCGTCTGTGTTTTTCTGCAAATCCGAATATGCCTCCCGCATGTCAATATGATCCCAGGGTGTATTTGGTTCTTCTGTGGCTTTATATTCTTTTAATCCTAAGTATATTTTTTTTGCTAACGTGACTTGAAGCTCAAGCGGAAGTCGTCCTTTGAGTGTTTTATTTTGTACAACTTCTACGGAAACTTGAAGTATAGTATTTATTTCTGAATTGTCTTTTCTTTCAGGGTTAGCCACGTTTGAACTATATCATCTTATAATAAATCTTGCAACACATTGAAAGATACGAGGCTATATGAGATAATGTGAGCCTTCACGTAAATTTATGAACTATACAAAACACATTCTATCTAATGGTTTACAAGTAATTTTGGTACCGATTCAAGAAGTTGAGTCGGCTACAACTTTGGTGCTCGTTGGCGCGGGTTCTAGGTATGAAAACAAGAAAAATAGCGGAATTTCACATTTTCTTGAACATATGGCATTTAAGGGTACTAAAAATAGACCAACTGCTCGTGAAATTTCCTCAGTGATAGATGGGATAGGTGCAGAAAGTAACGCATTTACAGGCAAAGAGATAACCGGATATTATATTAAATCATCATCAGAGCATGTTGATTTATCTTTGGATATTCTCTCAGATATGTTGGCAAATCTTTTGCTTGATTCTTCTGAAATTGAAAAGGAAAAAGGGGTAATACTTGAGGAAATAAATTTATATGAAGATACTCCGTCACGTAAAATTGGAGATATTTTTGAGGATTTGCTTTACGGAGATGTTCCCATGGGGTGGGATATTTCAGGAGACAAGAAAGTGATAAAGTCTGTGACACGTGAGGATTTTATGGAATATATGAAAACCTTATATTCCGCAGATAATATGGTAGTCGTAGTTGCAGGAAAATATGATGAGAAAACAATATTGTCAGAAATTGATAAACGTTTTGGTGTTCTGGAGCAGTTTAAAATTGCAGGATATGAGAGGGTTATAGAGTCACAAGAAGGATCAAAAGTTTTACTTAAACATAAAAAAACAGAACAATCGCATTTTGCCCTAGGAGTAAGAACTATAGGTATAGAGGCAGATCAGGAGAACTATGTTTTAGGAGTTCTTGCATCAGTTCTGGGTGGTGGAATGAGTTCACGTTTATTTCATGAGGTGCGTGAGAAACGTGGGCTTGCTTATTATGTGCGTGCATATTCTGAAAATTATAAAGACGTTGGGTATCTTGCGGCTTTTGCGGGGGTAGATAAAAATAGAATAGATGAGGCCATAGAAGTAGTTCGCGATGAATTGTTAAAGATTTGTCAGGATGGAGAGATAACAGAAGAAGAGTTAACAAAGGCAAAAGAATACATGAAAGGGCATTTTATACTTGATTTAGAAGATACTCGTTCTGTTGCTTCTCATTACTCAACAGACCTGATTTTAAAAGGTAAAATGGAGAATCCTGATGAGGTTCTAAAACATATAGACGCAGTTACTCTGGATCAGGTGAAACAGGCAGCTTGTAAATATATTAAAAAAGACCGAATGAACTTAGCTATTATTGGTGACTTTGAAGATAAATCCCGTTTTGAAAAACTTCTTGTTTAACCTACATTGATTTCAGGACTTTAGATATGGTACTGTAGATTTCATGGATTCATTAGGGGAAGGTTCTTATGGTAGTTTTAGTACCGAATCGACCGGATACGAATTTAGCTTTATGGCTCGTGAAGTTGAGCTTATGCAGCGTGCAAGTAAAGATGTGGCAAAAGGACTAAATTGGACTGAGGGGGGAAGATTTAGTCTAGAGAGGAATAAGATGCGAGCAATAGTAGAGACAGCTACTCTTGAGTTAGAATATCCACAGCTAACACTCGTTCCTATGTTTCCGTCACTTTATAGATTTCTGAGAACGGAAGAGCTAAATAACGCGCTTACAAGAGGAGGAGAAACTATGTTGGTAGGGAGTGGTACAACTCTCTATGAATCTCTTGCGATGACTGTGGAGCAACCCTCTCAAGGAAAAGTCGAAGAGGTATTTTCAGAATTTGGTCCAGAGATAAATTCTTTATTTGCAAGAAGAAAAAATATATCAAACGGAGAGCAGCCTGTAAACAAGGTACCTCTCCTTCCTCATAGAATAGTTGCTTTTGAGCCGGATAAAAGGCAGACTTCAGGATTTGAACGAGCAAATCAATTTTTTAGTACAGATACAATAATAGAAAATAAACCTGCTAAGGAGAATATTGGCAAATTTTCGCATGAATCATTCCAAAATATCATGCTTAATAGATTAGATCCGGCAGTATTTAGTAGCAGTCCAAAATTTTTTGCAGACCTTATGCAGTTGGTAGAGCCAGGTGGGTCGCTTGTTGTAACAATTGGAACAGGAAATAATCCCGAGGAGCTTACATTGCGCAAAAATTTTCTAGATCAAATAGTCCAAGATTTTCCAAATGCTAGGATGCGTGAATCGTCTAAGCTTCCGCGTTTTGTAGGCACTGCTAAAAAAATATATGGACCTGAAATGATAGCACACGTGATAGGGAGGAAAAAATGAAACTAAAAATAGTAACGCTTAACATTTGGAGAGGAGAGATTTATAAAGAGGCTATTAAATTTCTTATGCAGGAGAATGCAGATATTATTTTTCTTCAAGAGGTATATGATGGAAAAGATAAAAATCTCCCTATTCCCTATAGACTATATAGCTTTCTCTCTGAAATGTTCCCCCGGCATTTTTCAGTTTTTGGGGCACAGTTTTGTGATATTACAGAGTATGGAAATATAGAAGAGGGGAATGCGATTTTCTCAAGATTTCCCATAATAAGTTCTAAAAACACTTTTTTTGATGTCCCGTATTCAGTATTTAATAACCGTTTAAAAGAGCGATTTGATGATAATCCACAGGCTATTCTCCAGGCAAAGTTGAAATTTGGAGAGGGCATACTGAACACTTTTTGCGTACATGGGGTTTGGGGGTTTGACGGGAAGGATAATGAAAGAAGATTTACTATGGCGAAAGTAATAAAAAAAGAGACCGCTGGTGTCAATAACACAATAATGGCAGGGGATTTTAATTTAGTACATAACACACAAGCTGTGGGGCAAATAGAAGAGAACTTAACAAGCGTATTTAGGAATGAATTAGTCTCAACGTTTAATATGAAGTATAAAGATAATGGTGGATACGCAACTGCTGCTGTGGATATGGTATTTGTATCTTCAAATATATCAGTACTTTCTAAAAATTGTCCGCAAGTAGATGTATCTGACCATCTTCCTCTGGTCGCTACACTTGAGTTGTAAGCCTATTTTTAGCGTGATATATTCCTTTATTGTTAAGGGTGTTGAAAAGGAATGTTTTAAGGATAAAAGATAAGTACGTTATGGGCTTATAGAGCATGAGTGGGTAGAATTAGTAGAACTTCAAGCTCAGCTACATTAAAAATTTAATAAATGAGGGGATTATTCTTTTCCGATTATAACGAGTGCATCTCCTGCGCCCGTGTAGTCAGCTGCCGCCGTTCCAATTGTATATGTTGCCCCTAAGTCTTTTTTAAGAAGTGTTAAGAGGCTAGACTTTCCTGCTTTTACATGTATTTCACTTTGTGCGTAGTCTGATGTGTCAGCGTTTCCTACTGTACCCAATGTATATCCTAATTCAGTCAATTCATCTCCTGCCTTTTTGGCAGCCCCTGTTACTCCGCTTCCATTTTGAACTGCTACTGTTATAGTAGCACGGTCTATCCCGGTTGCAGCATCTTTTGTTGTGTTTCCGGCTGTCTTTGTGGGTGTTACAGGTGGCAAGGTCGGTGTTATTTTTCCGGTTGGAGAGGGAGTAGTTTCTTCCTCTGGTGTAGGAGTAGGTAAATCAGTAGGAGTGGGTTCCATTACTTGAGTAGGAGTAGGCGTTGAATCACTATTCATTGTGTCTTCACCTAAAAATTTTACAGCTCCAAATGCAATAAGACCTAGAATGATTAAAAGAATGATCAGAAATAAAAGTTTTTTTCCGCGTCGTGAAGAACTAGAAGATGAACTAGATGAAGAAGTTGTTTCTGTGCTGAAGGGAGATTGTGAAAAAACTGATTCTTCCATGGGTAAAGTGGAGTATAGCATAACTTATAAAAAATGCAAGAACAATAACTCCTTTACATGGGTTAGTGTTTTCAGTACAATATACACATTCATGGAGAAAACAGTAGTATTAGTAAAACCAGACGGAGTACAAAGAGGATTAATCGGTGAGATTATCACAAGATTTGAAAGAAAGGGCTTACGCTTAGCGGGTCTTAAGATGATTTCTTTAGGAGATGCTATATTGGATGAATGGTATGCTCATCACAAAGACAAATCTTTCTTTCCTGATCTTAAATCTTATATGATGTCGTATCCGGTCGTAGCCATGCTCTGGGAAGGACTGGATTCTGCCGTTACAGTCAGGAAATTGATTGGAATTACTAAAGCCAGAGATGCAGAGCCTGGTACTATCCGTGGAGACTTTGCTATGTCTCAGCAGTACAATCTTATTCACGCCTCTGAATCAGTTGAAGCAGCCAGGAAAGAGGAAGCGCTTATCTTTACTGAAGATGAAGTATTTCAGTGGGTAAAAGAAGACTATAAGCAAGTATATGCCTCAGAAGAGAAGAAGTAAGTTAAATTTTTGATTTTAATTCCTCAAGTTTGACTGTTTGATCCAAATTAAATTCCGCAACTCTAGTTCTTACTAACCTGGTAATATATGCGCCAGTGTGTAGTGATTCTCCAATGTCACGGGCAAGACTCCTAATATATACACCAGTTCCGCATTCTACTTTAAGTTCTAGTTTTGGGTAGCTGTAGCTTACAATTTCAATGTTTTTGATTACGACTAAGCGTTTTTCCATTTTAAAATCCTCCCCCTTTCTTATTCTTTTGTATGCCTCTTTCCCGTTAACCTTGATAGCGGAGTACTGAGAAGGGGTTTGCAAAATATCCCCGATAAATTTTTTTATACATTCAGTTACTTCTTTCGTGGTTGGTGTAGTTTTGGTGTTCAGTTTATCACCAGTATCTATGCTTTGTTTATACTCATGAATCGGGCCTTCTTTGTCATCTGTCTCAGAAATATATCCAAGCATGAGTGTTGCAATATACTCCTTATCTCCCTTTACATAAATATCCAATTTCTTTGTGTTTTCACGCCCTACAGCAATTACTAAGACACCTTCAGCTAGGGGATCCAGTGTCCCTCCGTGTCCGACGCGTTTTACTTTTGTAGCCCTTCGAACGCAATTGACCATGTCATGCGATGTCATTCCTACCGGTTTGTAAATTGAAAATACACCCTGATGAAGCATGTGGGTATTGTATAATAATCCGGTGAATAAACAAAAAATAGGAATATATGCATGGGCAGGACCCGGCACAGTAAGGCTTCTTAATGTCAAATATCACAATCCCAGAATAGATAAGAAAAGTTTTTTAACTGCTTATGAAAGTAAAAAACTTACGACCATTAAAGAACGTTTTGGGGTGACAGATGCATGGGTGACTTATTCATGGGGGTTTTCTCAGCAGACTGAAATGTCTGATTATAGCTTTATAGTTTCACAGCTTAAAAATTTCAAAAAAAATAACATTCGGGCACATGCATATATACAAGGATTTAACCTTGTGACTTCTGAATTTAAAGACCAGGATCCATGGTGCAGGGATTTTAAAGGGAGACTTTTGCCATACAGTAAAGGAAGAAGCCTTACCTGTCCCAATAATCCTGTTGCCTTAAAAATTATTCTAGATAGAGTAAAGAGGGCATGTAGAGAAGATTTTGATGGAATTTTTATAGATAACATATTTTTTGGTCTGCCACCCCTTTTTGTTTACTCTGACTACATGTCATATTGTGGATGCGTATGTGTATATTGTCAGAGCAAATTTAAAAATAAATATGGATATAACCTTTCTCTAAAGGATAAAAGAGGGCACGAAGTGCTAGATTATTTAGAGTTTAGGACTGAAAGCACTTATGAGGTATTAAAGATGGCAAAGAGTATAGCGCAAAAAAATAAAAAGCTTTTTGGGGTAAATTTATATGATCCCGTCTCATATGCTCCTGAAATATATTTTGGATATAGCTTTTCAAAAATTTCTAAATTACTCTCGTACTATCTTATTGAGAATCTGTCCTTGCCCTCGCAATTAAACCATAATAACTCCTACTATAAAGAATTTATTCAGAACACAAAAAAAGATGTATTTATAGTGTCTTACAGGAAGGGAATAGGATTGGATAGCGAGTATTCTCAAGGTGACATTAATTCTATTTTTGCAGAAGGAAAAAGCTTGGGATATGCGCCATGTATTAAGACAAGTGAATATAAAACACATGGTGAATGGCATTACTTAGATGCAGAAAAGTTTCAACAGCCTGACAGGACAATAAAAATATTTAGAAATATTGTCATAAAGTCTAGAAAGCTAAAGAAAAGCGGAAAGGTAAATGTTCTTGTGGGACAAGCCTCAAGCTATTTATATACCCCGCTTTCTAATTTATTATGGGATAGTAGAGTTATTTATTCACTTCTTAACAAGACGCGCGTGTTGCCGCGTATGCTCAAAAAAACAAGGAAGTATGAATTAGAAGGATTTAATAGGCGCAAAAAATAAGATAGGACTGAGAAATATTATAATATTTAAAGCTGTTGCAGGAGCTGGGTAGCTTATGTAGTTTAAGTATTAAACTTGTTTAGCGGTCGCGTTTTTCTAAAAGTTTGATAATCAGATAACGCAGCATGAGTTACATCTATAGTAGTGTTTCTTGAAAAAGGCGATTCGATAACAGATATTTGGTTTGGAACATTTTTGACGTGGTATTCATATGGCACTACTAATGCAACTTCCGCGTCTTGTGCAATTTTTAAGGAATGATATTGTTCGGTTTGACCATTCATATCAAACGCAGTAGGACTCTTGAAATAAATTTCTTCTCCTCTTACGTTTTGAATAAAGGTGTTCATATTCATCAATTGGGTAAGATTTTTTTCTTGTCTATTATAGTTGGTTTTATACTCAAGAAATGTATGCGCTATGGGTGGCTGAACTGTATCTATTATTACACCGTCTGGAATTGGGTAGTCACCCATTTTCCTAAAAACTCTCATACATGAATCAGAGTCAATAAGATCTTTCTCATTTGGAAGTAGGTTTGAAATCCATGCATTCGTTAACCCTTCAAATGTAACCCCAAGTGCACGTTGAAAAGTACGGGCGTTCCAAGCTTTTCCTACCCCATTTTCTGCGATAAAGAGTTCTAATATATTTGACAGAGCAGGGGATTGTTTTGCAAGTATATTAAGTTGTGGAAAATCTTCTAGGATGATATAGTTATTTTCCCTTATGCCGATGTTTGATGTCGGGCGGGGTTTAGAGTTTATATTTCTCTCGCCTTGCCTTACCTTCCGGTTTGGTTTTTGAATTTGACTAAGAACAAATTCGTTGCTGTTGTAAAATTCAATATCAATTTTGCCCACGCGGCTATTATAGGCTTAAATTGTATTAAAGGCAAATATTGTTTGCCTGCGGAAAATTTTAAGTCGGGGATGGCAGATTTGAACTGCCGACCTCACGGTCCCGAACCGTGCGCGCTACCACTGCGCCAATCCCCGGCAACAATAAATGTAGTGTTTTTAGCCTCTCAATTCCCAAATTATACTCTAAAAATGGTAGAATACGAAGTGATTGATATGCTTTTAAAGCTATATCTGACTCCGTAGCTCAATGGATTGAGCAGTCCCGTCCTAAGGGAAAGATTGCGAGTTCGACTCTCGCCGGGGTCACACCACTGGTTAGTAATAATTTTGAATAGTAGTAGTACTTCTAATAATTTTGTATAGTAATTAGTAATGATTGATGCTCCCGAACTTCAAAAACCAACAAAATTAAAACAAAACATTCTAAGAGTACGCGAGGCAAAAGATGTGGCAAGAGTATTTGAAACTAGAATAGTTGGTCGAACAAGTAATGAATTTAGAGAGATATGTTATAGTGCTGATCTTGTCCTTGGAGGATTGGAAAACGAATACGAGCATTTTATAACACAAAAATTCACTGAGCTTGAATCTTATCTAGATACTTCTTACGATAACTTACGCGAACATCACAATGAAGGATTCCGTAAGTTCCTACTCCAACAGTATCGTACTTATAAAAAAGAACAACCAAGCAGTGTTGATTCTTTAAAAGAAGAAGAAAGTATAAAGGATCTTGCTATCGGATATACATTTGACTACATAAGAACACTAACACTTGGTAAGAGAATGGGGATAAGCTCAAAAAACGCACTTATGTTAGCAGAAGTTTCTCATTGGAATACTCCTAATGTGCTTATTTCCCTTGCAAAAAAGTTTCCAGATGCAGATCCAAATGTTATTTTTAATGCTGCGGCGCACCGCCCAGCACATCCAGAAGATTTTCTAAGAGAAGTTCTTGAAGCAATCCCAAGACTTCAAGAGAAGTTTCCTGATATGGATCTCGGAATTATTAAAGGGGCTGCAACTAATTATCGATCAGCTCCCGAACAGTATCTCCAAGGTGTGAATGATGCAATCCCAAGACTTCAAGAGAAGTTTCCTGATATAGATCTTGGAACAATTAAAAAAGCGGCTAGTGACTACTCCTCTGACCCAGAAGAATTTATCCAAGGCGTCATTACCACAGTTTCCAAATTGAGGGAAAAGTTTCCTGAAGCTGATGTTCGCTTGCTTAAAACTGCCGCAAACATGCACCCTCTCGATCCTGAAGGATTTGTTAATAAAGTAACTGAAAGGGTGCAGAGCCTACAAGCAAGCTTTCCAGAGATTGACTTGAGAATCATTAAAACTGCTGCAATAAGTTACGGATCGAACCCCGAAGTATTTATCAGGAAAGTCTTGTCTGATATTCCAGACCTGCAATTAAAATTTCCTGATATCCCCCTTTCTGTTATTAAAGCTGTCGTGATTAGTCACACATCAGATTCCGAAGGTTTCATCAGAAATGTGTCTGAAAAAGCTCCTGGGTTGCAAAAAGAGTTTCCTGATTTATCAGCAAGCGTGGTTTATCGTGCTTTAATTGGCTATCGGGATCCGCAGACCTTTCTAAGAGAAGTTCAAAATAGAATTCAAGCCTCATTAAAGCAGCGGAATCAGGCGTGAATTTGGTTCCCCTCCAATTACGAAGGGCAAGAACCTGAAGTATCAGGCAATTTAAAAAAATTTGGGTCAAACCATCAATCTCTGTGGTGCAGTAGGCAACTTTGATTCTATACAACAGGCAAATTGAGCAATTCCAAATTTATCACCGTCAAAAGGTATAGAAGGATTTTGCGCGCATCATTTTTGCATTTTAAAAAAAAACAGTATAATCCATTTTTATGAGTAAAGAGCATCGGCTTATCCCAATAGAGGATACATACGGGAGAGTATCTTTATCCGCATTAACACTTCCCCCTTTTATTAAAGGGAAGATTGGAGTGAATCTTGAGAAAACCGAAAAGCTTATGAATATAGGCGGTATACTTCAGGTAAAAGCCGTAAATGCAGAGAAAAAAGAAAATACAACACCTCAGATTGTCGGTTATGATAGTAATGGAAATGTATACGGTGGTACAGGAAAAAGTAAAGAAGACGCCACCCAGAAGAAAAAATCTAATATATTGTATGAAACAAAATCATACAGAGATAAGGGACGTACCTGGAGATCAATTCAAGTAGAAGTGAGTAAGGATCAAATATCAGAAGATCTAGCAAGTAAGGCCTTACTTCAGTCTCCTGAAGCGTGGGGAAAGGTAATTAATGAAAAAATTAGAGACAGTGTTAAAAACGAGGGGCGCTCATTTTCTCTTGAGTTAGGCAGAGATATTCGCTCCTATTTTTTTGATTTTGCGAACACTTTTTCTGCTGCAAATATCGTGACAGCCAACATGCAAGGTGAATATTTTATAGGTACATCAATATCTGCATTAATGCTTGCAGCAGCAGGATTTAGAATTAGACAAGATGTTCAGAATCCCGGATATCGTGCTGATATTTTTGAATCAATACATCCAGTCCGAGCTTTTTGGGCAACATACCGTGCAAACACTGCATACAGGAATCTTATAGAAGCTATTCCTCAAGATTCCTAAACATTGACTTAATAGTTTTAATTTCATATCATTGTTTTCATGGAGGGTCGGTTGACTAAGAAGGAGCGTAGGGAGCAGAAAAGACTTGATATGACAGATAAAATGGAAGAAAAACCTCAGAAAACAAAATTTATAATTATTTTTCTGGTTTGTATTTTGTTTCTGGGATTTGCCGTGTTTGCAATCTATTCAAGCAAGATGTCGCAAAGCAAAAGAGCAAGCACATCAGTTTCATTTTCACCATCAGGTTGGGTAACGGGAAATAAAAATTCATCAGTTACGGTAACAGAGTTTGGGGATTTTCAGTGTCCGGCATGTTCTGCTTATGAGACTACTATGCGCAAAGTAAGAAGCGAATATGGCAATAAAGTAAAAATTGTCTTTAAGCACTTTCCGCTTAGGCAAGCACATCCAAATGCGTTTCCTTCAGCAATTGCAGCCGAAGCAGCTGGAAAACAGGGGAAATTTTGGGAATTTCACGATTTATTATATGACAATCAAAACACATGGGCAAATCTTCCGAATCCGACCCCGGAGTTTATAAAATATGCAGAAAAATTAAAATTAGATCCTGACTTATTTAAAAAAGAACTTGAAAATGGTGAGCATAGCCAGGTTATAACAGCTCAGGAAGACGAAGGTATAAAAATAGGAGTAAACGCAACGCCTACGGTATATGTAAATGGTATGTATATGGGGGTTCCAAGCTATGAGGATTTAAAGAAAAAAATAGACGATGCACTTCTCGCCTCTAAAAAATGATATGGATACATCTTTTGCTCCGATCATATCTTTTTTTGCTCTCGGAACGCTCGCATTAAATATTGGTATTTTTTTAGGGATTGTTGTTCTTTTAGTTGAAAACTTGTCAAATAAGAAATCTATATTCACGCATGCCTCAGAATTTGTGCACAAAAACTCATTGCTGCTTGCGTTTTTGATAGCTACTATGGCAACACTTTCAAGTCTTTTCCTGTCAGAGATTGTGCTTTTTCCCCCCTGCAAATTGTGTTGGTATCAGCGTATTTTTATGTATCCTCAGGTAATTATTTTGGGTGTTGGATTATTATTAAATGATAAAATGGCTAAACTTTATGCACTTATTTTAAGCGTTATAGGTTTAATGATTGCAGCTTATCATATTTTATTGCAGTTCTTTCCTGGAATTTTTCCTTGCACGGATGAGATAGCAAGCTGTGCTCTCAAGCAATTTGACTATTTTGGATACATA
Organism: Candidatus Levyibacteriota bacterium; assembly: GCA_018062815.1. Classification (GTDB taxonomy): domain Bacteria; phylum Patescibacteriota; class Microgenomatia; order Levybacterales; family GWA1-39-11; genus JAGORM01. The sequence goes on from JAGORM010000002.1 coordinate 67,627, forward strand.
ACTATTCCTGTTATGTCTGCTTCTGCATTTGCCGCGATAATTGTTATATTAGTTTTTGGCTATCAAAAACACCGCAAGATTTCATCTTGAGTAGAAAATCTACTATAATATACCTAGTATCTAAAATGCTATGTCTAAGAAGCAAATTATTAAATTCCTCGTGCTGCGTACTTTAGGAAATTTTCTGGTTTTGTTTATGATCTTTGGATTTATTGCAACTTTTGGCCCTGCTCTTTTTTATGAAGTAAGATTCAGGATTGAAGAGGCAAGAGGAGTAAAGTATGAACTGCCAAATACTGAACCTTCCGAGCTTGCAAAAATAATTCAGAAAAGAAAAGCATTACAACAGCCAACCCAAAATTTACTTGGCTCAGTGCTTTCAGATAAAAAAGTACAAATTTTAACACCGGTTGATACTAGTTTTTCTGTTGTAATTCCAAAAATTGGCGCAAATGAAAGGGTAACCCCCAATGTAAATCCTGCGGATGGAGGAGAGTACTTAGAAGTTTTAAAACACACAGTTGCTCATGCTCGCGGGACATCCCTTCCAGGATTAAACGGTACGACTTATCTTTTTGCGCATTCTGCTGATAATTTTTGGGATGTAGGGCGCTATAATGCAGTCTTTTACTTATTAAAAGACTTGCAGATAGGAGATGATATTTCCGTTTTCTTCAATGATAAACGTTACAATTACACAGTATATGATAAAAAAATTGTAGATCCTAGTGAGGTGGGGTATTTGGCTGCAAATATTGGGCAAGGAGAACGCCTTATATTGCAAACCTGTTGGCCGCCGGGCACAACGTGGAAGCGGTTACTTATCTTTGCTAAGCCTAAAAACACTTAATATTAACTGGATTAGGAAAATTCCTACCTCTTGTTATGACAAATGGTTTGATAACGAGTATAATTATTTTATGAACAATTCAGGAGGAAATTCGCAGGATAAATTAGTTCATCTAATGGTTAGAAATCCTAAAGATGATGAGACTCCAATTCAGGCTGCGACACAAATTTTTTCAGGAATTCTTCCTCATTCATTCATCCCGCTTTGGAAACGTATGTATGTTCATCCCTCAGTCTTTGCTTTTGAATTGTTTCTGATAAATCAGTCGGCATCTTTTTATGTTACCGCACCGCAAGAAAAAGAAACAGTTGTCTCAAGTCTTATTTCATCATCTTTTCCAAAATCTAATATTGCTAAAACTACTGACCCCATGGTGGAAGTTTTGAAGGCGAAGCATATTGTATATGGACAGATGGTTTTAGATTCCTATTCTTATCTGCCTATAAAAACATATGCTGACTTTGAAGACGTAGATCCACTATCTGCGCTTTTAGGTTTTTTAGGCAAGCAAGATGAGAATACTCAAATGGCGGTTCAAATTTTAGTAACTCCTGCGCTTTTTGATTGGCAACATAAGGCAGTAGACATGGCTGGTCATATGGTTTTAGATGCGCCCGGAGCACCAAATGATCCAAATGAAAAAGCTCGTTATTCGCAAAATCCCCAAAAACTGCTCATGATGCAAAAAGCGTCTTTTGTAGGCGGTAAAGCAGTGGTACGTTTGGTGGTGGGCAGTGACAGCGCTGAGAAGGCAAAACACGAGCTGCATAACCTAGCGGGTATTTTTGGTACTTTTTCACAGGGGGAGGGTAATCAATTTGTTTTAAAACGCCCTAGAATTAGAAAGAAAGTGTTGCTCGCGAGGATAAAAGACAGAAAAACTGGAATTTTTGAACGTCGGAATCAAGTATTAAACGCACAGGAGTTGGCGACTTTATGGCATCCTCCTGGATTTCTTCTTTCAGGAATAAGAAATGTAGCATGGGGGAAGACACTTCTTGGGGAGCCTCCGGAGAATCTACCCGTTATAACTGGGATGACTGAAGATGAAAAACAAAAAGTAAACTTTTTTGCAAAGACAGAATATAAAAACAAAGATACAATATTCGGAATAAAAGATGCTGACAGGAGAAAACACATCTATGCAATTGGTAAAACCGGTGCGGGTAAATCTACACTAATTGCAAATATGGCTATTGATGATATTCGGAAGGGAAGAGGTGTTGGGATAATAGATCCTCATGGTGACTTGTCAGAAACAATTTTGGATTATATTCCAAAAAGACGTTTGAATGATGTTGTATATCTGGAACCGTTTGATGTAGAGAGGCCCTTCTCATTAAATGTGCTTGAAGTCCACAATAGACAGCATAAAGATTTGATTGCATCAGGAATTGTATCTATTTTCCATAAGATTTATGGAGATAGCTGGGGTCCTCGATTGGAATATATACTGAGGAATGTTATCTTAACACTTTTGGATATAGAGGAGGGAACACTTATAGATGCATTGAGGTTATTGTCAGATAATTCATTTAGGGCAAGTGTAGTTCCCCGTCTGAGTGATCCTGTTCTAAGAAATTTTTGGGTAGGTGAATTTGATAAAATGTCTGATAAATTAAGGGCAGAGGCAGTGTCTCCTATTCAGAATAAGATTGGGCAATTTGTCTCAAGCAGCATGATAAGAAATATCATTGGGAACAAAACGTCAAGCATTAATCTTTCAGAAATTATGGATGAGGGGAAAATACTCATTCTAAATTTATCTCAAGGGAAATTGGGAGAAGACAATGCAGCTTTACTGGGCGCTATGATAATTACACAAATCCAACTTGCCGCAATGAATAGGTCATATGTTAAGGAAGAAGATAGACGGGATTTTTTCCTCTATGTTGATGAGTTTCAAAATTTTGCCACAGAGTCTTTTGCAAAAATTTTATCAGAGGCAAGGAAATATAGACTTTCATTAACTCTTGCAAACCAATATGGTGACCAATTGGAAGAGGAAATACAGAGGGCAATTTTTGGTAACGCAGGAAGTATCATATCATTTGTAGTAGGAGCAAGAGATGCATATATGTTAACTCGGGAATTTGCCGAAGTATATTCTGAAAATGATTTAGTATCCCTTGGGAAATTTGAAACAGTAGTGAAGTTGTCTATTGACGGAATGACATCCGGGCCATTTCCGGCAGTGACATTACCGCTACCAAGTTTGAAGAATGATAATAGAGAGGATATTATAAGAAATAGCCGTGAACGTTATGGTAGAAAGCCTTCAAAAAACTTTTAAACCTGTGCTTTCTAATTTTAGCCTTAACCTTTTGTTATAGTGTATAATGCCAATATGGTGAAACACCTTATTCCATTGTTGTGTGTAATGCTTCTATGTATTCTTTTTGTTGTTTTTTCATCTACCATTTCAAAACCCATAGATTTTTTAGTTAATACTTTGTCTTTTCCGCGTATGGTACTGCATAGTTCAGTATATGCTCAGGGTAAGCTGACAAGAGAAGACACTCTACTAATTGAAAATAAAAAGTTGAGTGAAGAGTTGGTAAAAATGGAGTCATTAAAAAAGGATAATGATGCGCTTCGTTCACAATTCCAAGAAACCACCTATCTCTCAACAAATCTGCTTCCCGCAAAAGTTGTAGGTTTCACTGGGGCATTGAATAATCCAAACGCGCTTATTTTGGATCAGGGAGAAAAAAATCATGTAAAGTCTGGGATGGCAGTTATAGTTGGCGTAAATTTAGTTGGTAAAATTGGAAAAACTACAAGTTGGAGTTCGGAATTGATCTTGCCCGTGAGTAAAAAATTTTCCACTCTGGGAGTTTCCGCATCACACAATAGCCCTGGAATTGTAAAGGGTGAAGAAGACTTTATAATGTTTGAGAATGTTGTTATCACAGATTCTATATCAAAAAACGAAATGGTAATAACAAAAGGGGAGAAAAGTTTAGGCGGTATAGGTATTCCACCGGATTTAATAATAGGAAAGATCATGCTTGTAAATAAATCGGAAACACAACCATTTCAGAACGCACAAATAAAAAGCTTAATAGATTTTAAAAAATTAACAACAGTTTTTATAATTACAAAGTAGCAGTATGATTTTCCAAATATTATTTATTTTTCTTCTTACAGTTGCATTATTGGTAGAAATTTCAATAATTCCTTTCCCTTTTGTTTTTATGTTTTCCGTATTGTATTTTTTCTATTCAAGAAAGTTAATTACTATTTTTATAATTTTATTTTTTTCAATGTTATTGGATAGGGCACAATTACATACACTAGGTGTAAGTTCTTTTTTCTTTTTCTTTTTCTTTTGTATTGTTACAGTACTAGAGAAATCGTTTTCTATCAAGGCGACTTCTTTATTTGCAGCATTTGCGGTACTAATAAGTGTTGAGATTTATAGAAATTATGTAGGCTATCCTTTTTTGCCGGCTTTTGAAGTACTGCTAATTCTATTTCTTGTAGCACTTATCATGCTTGAACGTTTCATTAATAAGAAAGAGGGGTCGTTATATGACAAAGAAATATAAAACTGGAATAGCTTTTTCTGATTTTGTAACACAAGAGCGGTCTATGTTTTCCTCAGGGAAAAAGACTTCTTCTGTTTTTCACCCTTCGGAGTTGTTGCTAATGATACCTGCATTTTTACTAATTTGCCTTTTTCTGATCCTTTTTTTAAGGCTTTTTTACGTTCAGGTAGTGCAAGGGGCTTATTATTCAAGCCTATCCGATCAAAATAGAACGAGAACAATAACTATACCAGCAGCAAGAGGCATAATTTTTGATAGGTTTAACCGTCCTCTTGTTCGGAATGTTCCCATATTTGAGATATTTGAAAACAAAAAAGCAAAATTAATCGAAAAAGATCAAGCCTTACAATTAATAAGTCAGGGAAAAGACGTGAAGGATACAATTACGCGCGAATATTTATACAGTAGTAATTTTGCAAACATTTTAGGATACACTGGGCAGATTTCTGAAGAAGAACTTAATAGCGCAGAATATAAGAATTACGTCATAACAGATTTTGTAGGTAAAATGGGACTTGAAGATGAATATGAAAAAATTCTTCATGGTGAAAATGGGCGCGAGTTGTATGAAGTAAATGCAGCAGGTGAAAAAAGTAGATTTCTTGGGAGACAGGAGCCTATTTCAGGAGGAAATATTACGTCTACGTTGGATATAGATATTCAGTTGGCAGCTGCAAACGCGATGAAAAGTGTTAGTAAAGGCGCGGTTGTTGTATCAAGTCCCAAAGATGGTGGAATATTAGCTATGTATACAAAGCCTACATTTGACAGTAATATATTTACTCATTCAAAAGAATATCAAGCAGAAGGGGATTATAAGGATGTAATGTCCATTCTTTCAGATACTGAGAATCAACCATTATTAGACAGGGCAATTGGAGGAGTATATCCTCCTGGTTCAACGTTTAAACTTGTTACTGCTGTCGCAGCTCTGTCATCAGGCGCCATAAAAGCAGACACAAAAATTGAGGATACAGGGGTTTTAAAAGTTGGGAGTTTTTCTTTTGGAAATTGGTATTTCTTGCAGCACGGAAGAAAGGATGGGTTTGTAGATGTAGTTGCCGCTATAAAACGTTCAAATGACATATTTTTCTACAAAGCAGCGGATGAAACAGGAGTTGATACGCTTAGTCGTTGGGCAATGCAGTTTGGATTAGGAAATCCCCTGGGAATAGATCTTCCGGGTGAAGTAGCCGGTACGGTTCCGACTCGTGAATGGAAAGATAGAGTTATCTCCGAGCAGTGGTATTTAGGGGATACCTTTAATTACGGCATAGGACAGGGATACTTATTGACAACTCCATTACAGATTAACTTTATGACTACAGTTTTTGCAAATGGGGGAGTCTTGTATAAGCCGCATATAATACAAGGAACAGAAAAAAAATTACGGGAAAATTTGGTAAAAAAAGAATATCTTAATTTAGTATTGCAGGGAATGAAAGAGAGTTGTGAGGAGGGTGGAGTAGCCTGGCCATTTTTTGATTTTAAGGTTAAAAATGATACGTTGAAAATAGATAATACAAATTATGTACAGGATGCATCAGGGAGCAGTAAAATGGTGCGGGTTAAAGTGGGGTGTAAGACAGGTACTGCGGAAACTGGAGGAAAAGAAACAAAGCCGCATGCCTGGATTACGGTGATTGCCCCCTTCTATAATCCGGAAGTGGTAGTGACTGTTTTAGTAGAAAATGGAGGGGAGGGGTCTAGTGTTGCGGGACCAGTTGCTCGTGATATTTTAAAAGTATATTTTGAGAAGAAAAAGAATTAATATTTTACTAAAACAGATATCTATTATCCCCATCCGTATTTAATTTTTAAATTTGAAACTTGAGAGGATATCCTCTAATTCTTTACCTTTATTATTCCTCCCAATAAATACAAAGTAGTATATTTTTCCTTTATGTACTGTATAGGCGACTGATATATGTCCGGAAATGCCTGTTGCAGTACCAGTAGTATTTGCGCTATAAAGTAAGCCTTTTTGTCCTCCCAGTATTATTTCTTTTTTTATTACACCCGCAGAAGGGGCAAACTCTAATTCTGCTGGTCCTCCTTGTTTATCTATTATTTCTTGGAATGCTTTTAAATCAGGAATTTCTTCATATCTTCGTACGCTAACTGTTAATTCTTCTCCGCTTAATACCTGAGAAGATGAATCGGTAGATCTTTCATTGGGTACTGAGAGTCTATAGTCAGGCGATCTGAGTTGAAAGTTTGCAATAATATTTTCCTGCAAAGTTGTGTTTACTGGGATGTATGTTAGGTTTTTGGGGTAGGAAAAGGAAAAATTTGATGATGAGTTATAAGTTTTCCAGTTTTCTTTTTTGGGATTAAGTATTTCATTGGTGGAGTTATTGCCTGTTTTATTAAAGACAAAAATTACAAATAAAATCACAGCCAAAAAAATAAGACAGAACAAGCTTATATAAATTACTTTGTGTGATATTTGCATGTTTTTATTGTAGCACATGCTTTAAGGGCAAAGTTATTTCTTATCTATTTTTTTGATTTTTTGTGCAAGGCAATTGAAAAAGAATTCATAAAAAGGTAATAATTAAAATACAATGAGTGAATCACAGGCAGCATTTGCAATATCTCTTTGTGATGGGATAGGACCTAAGACATTTTATAAATTAATAAAATATTTTGGGTCGGCTGATAAGATATGGGAAAATTTAAATTCCTTTAACTATAAAAATGTTGGAATGGGAAAAAGTGTTTTTCAGAAATTTGAAAGTCATAAAAACTCCTTTGATCTACCTTTTTATCTTAATAAATTAGAAAAAGCAAAGGTTGTTGTTGTGGCAATTACAGATGTCTCTTATCCCGATTCTCTAAAAAAGCTCGAGGCTCCGCCAATTGTTCTCTATTGTAAGGGGAATTTGGATCTTTTAAATACAGCATCAGCGTTGGGAGTTGTAGGCGCTCGTAAGATCACATCATATGGGAAAGAGGTGACTCAGAAAATAGTTTCTGAATTGGTTGCACAAGACATTGTAATAGTATCAGGACTGGCGTTTGGGGTAGATGCTGTTTCGCATGTTACAACACTTTCAGAAATGGGAAAGACCATTGCGGTTCTGGGGTGTGGAGTTGACTGTTGTACTCCTTTGGAGAATCAAGGAGTCTATGAGGAGATTTTAGATAAAGAAGGTTTAATTCTCTCAGAGTATTTTTTGGGACAGCCTCCATCTGTAGGAAGTTTTCCTGCCAGAAATAGGATCATAGCTGGTCTTGCAAGAGGCGTTTTAGTTACTGAGGCGGCGGAGGACAGTGGATCTTTAATAACGGCTGAAGAATCGGTTAAACTGGGGCGGCCGGTTTTTGCAGTTCCTGGACCTATTACGTCTCATATGTCTAAAGGAACTTTAAAACTTTTAAAACAACAGGCAAAACTGGTGAGCTCATCTGATGATATTCTTGAAGTCTTGAAAATTAAAGGTCAAAATTCAAATCTGCCTGCAGGCAAGGCAGGAGTCAAAATTGCAAGTCAAAAGTTAAAATTAAACGCAGAAGAAAGAAGGGTTGTGAGGCTTTTAGAGAGTGAACCCATGACTCTTGATCAGATCTCAAAAAACCTAAAAATTCCCATGGTGAAGTTAATGGTTCTGGTCTCAGGACTAGAGATGCGTGGTACTCTAATAAACACTGGTAGTAAGATAAATCTTATTATCTGATGTAGCCCAAATCTGAAGCCAATTGAGGTGCGACCTCAATTAGGCATGTATTTTGGGCGCATTGTAATATTGAAGCTGAATCTTAAGTGTTTTGATTGACGTTGGGTGAGCATTAAGCAAAAGATCACCGTGAAATGTCTCTGTGAAAAGTGTCAGGATTTCGTCAAGCAGAAAGTGCAGGCTTATAATATGATTTATTTTAGGAGTTATTCATATGCCCAATCCATTAGAGAACGGTCAGTCTGTCATAATTAAAGTTCAGGAGCGATCCCAGAGGCACGTTACCTATAGGGATGTAACACTTTATCCAGATGGAAGCGGTTATGATTCAAAAGGAATCCCCGTAGCTTATTTTAATGCTGCAAGTTTTAACCATGAATTTATTAAGCAGGTACCGGGTAGTCATAATCATCATGAGGGTATTAATGGTAATCAAGAAGTAGTTGTTCCTCTTGATACATCAGCAACTCTTCCTATCTGTTCGCCCATACCCAAGCGTTCATTTTAGTTTATGCCTTGTTTTTTTTAGGCTTACTTTCTTCTCTGAGTTTTTTTCTATATAATATCTCATATGGATTCAAGACTCACATTACAAGAAGAAGCGTTATATGGTGCAGCAACCCCAAGAAATTTTGATGAAGGGCTTTTTGAATCTATAAATGTCACTCCACAGTTATTTGATGAATATCAGAGTAAGATTTTTCTATCTCGTCCGGACATTGAGAGTTTAGGCAATACTTTACTGGGTAAGTCTTTTTTTGATGTAGCAAAATCTCACATACGTGAAAACAGAAATTCAGTTATAAAGAAAAGAAAGCAAGAGCTACATTTAGTGATAGAAAAAGAGGTTGCACGACTACTAGGAGTAAAGATCGCAAGAAGTGTTATAAAGCAATTAAAAGGAAATGATAGCGTTTCATCTATTCAGCACAGTGTTCCATTGGGACATCCCTATATATTAAATGCAACCTTTCAGGAGGCACTTCCTTATTTTGGTGGAAGTAATCCTAACTTGCAGAATGTCATTGTAATGGCAAATTCTCTGGCTTCTTTTAATAATTATTCTTCTCCAAAGGCAGACGCGCTTCATCTGCTTACTTCAGATGAAATTAATAATCAACAGTTCAGTTTCTTTGGTCAAACATCTGAGGCATTTCCTACAATATTTCATAAGCCATACGGAGAAAATGCCATAGAAGAGATGAAGAAAAGAGCAATTAATTTAAGGCAGAGTAATAAAATCACAAAAGAAAATATGCAAAATATTATGGATCTTTTTGAAGAGGTTTATAGTTCTCCTCACGTTTTGTCACAAGGTAATTATTTAGATCAGCTAACTGTTCTTAATTACTACCTTTTTAAGCGATTGATGCAGGGTTATAAAAAACAAATTCCTAATTTGGTCTTTCTGTCCCAGGAATTAATAACTCTTTCACTTCTAGAAGCAAATCATATGAACACTAGTACTATTCTGGGGAAAATTATTTTTAATAAAGATTATGCAATGACGTTTCTAGAAGAATTTGACGGATTGAATGGAGCATTTAATACTCAAAAAGATACAGGCACATTTCTCTTTTGGGCACGTCCCAAAGGTAATGAACATAGAGAGCGATTAAAACTTGGGGAAAATGAACTTATATCTTTAAACAGTAATTATAGGCTTGAACTCACTCCTGAGGCAATATCTGACGCTATTAAAAGAGAGGAATTAATACCAAGTACTTCTCTTGTCTTTTTAGTTCTTGTATTTTATTACGGTCTTTCTTTGGGTGGAGGTCTTGCTCAAGTAAATAATATAAATGCATTAAAAAAAGCATACTTTTCCTTTCTTAAAAAAAGAGAAGAAGGGGGAGAAGACTTATTAGTTTTAGATAGTTGCGTAGCTGATAATCTGGTAATATCCAGGCCAAGTGTTCTATATATGCAAAAAGATCTTAAAAGAATTCCTGTTACTGGAATGGATATAATAGTGTATGGTAAGAATATTACGAATTGGGATAAAATAATTGAGTCAACAAAACAGATAGCTATAACAGATATATTAACAAGGCTCTACCCATTTTATTATCAACAATTCGTAGAAAATAAAGAGGATCGTTTTGTGCAGATTTCTGAGAAAGATATAGAGAATTTTAAGCAGTTATCTTCTAAAATTCCTCCTTTATTTGAAGTTTAATCTTTGAATTGCGGAGGGGGTACGATTTGAACATACGACTCTGCTTAGCAGAATACACAAAACTTACGCTTTGCGTGCAATGGACCACTATGCCACCCCTCCAAACATTTAACCGTGAAAGAAATAATTATACAACTTTAGAGAAGCGATTGGTAGAGCTTGTCAAATTGTTTTGTAATCTCGGTCCAAGTATATTTATTAAAAACTGTTTCTCTTGCATTTTTTCCAAGCGTTCTTCGGAGTTTATAGTCTGCAAGTAAAATATTTACTTTTTCTGCTAAATCCTTAGAACTTCTTGGTTGTACATGAAATCCGTTTACCCCATCTTTTATTGCGAATGTTACTTTTCTTGATGCAACAACAGGAACGCTTGCAGCCATTGCTTCAAGAATTGTAAAGCCCATTGGTTCATCCCATACTGCAGGCGCTACAAAAATGGAAGCAAGATAATACATTTGCATTAGATCATCTTGACCTACAAATCCTAGCATTGTTACGTTTGTTATGTTATTTGTTTTTATCATTTTCTTTAAGGCTTCTCTTTGTGGACCGTCACCTACTATGAGTATGTGCCCGTTTATCTTATTTGCAGCTTTCACTAAATAATCAGCACCTTTTTCTGTAATAAGCCTTCCGGCAAACATAATATATGAAGGCTCATATAGCTTATATTTTCTTCGGATTCTGTCAATTGTTTCAAGACGTCTTTTAAGCGGGAATTTTGTTTTCCTAATTCCGCCTGGTATTACTTTTACTTTTGCAGCTAAGTCTTCACCAAACATTTTGATGAGTCTGGTTTTTGTATCCTCAGATACAACTGTTATTAGATTTGAAGCTCTTAAGGCATCCTTTGTAAGGCCAATGTACCTCTTATCTTCTCTGAGGACGAACAAACAACTTCCGTGAGATGTTACAACCAATCTTGTTCCATACATGGCCTTTATAAATCTGGCTGCCCAGGTGTGAACCATGAGATGATGCACATGGATTATGTCTGGCTTAAACTCTTCAACAATCTTAATTAACGCGTTTGTAAATTTCTCATACAATCTTTCTATCTCTAGAGTTGATAATTGACTGTATTTTTTTGACGATTCAAGGCCTGGCCTACCTATAAATACAGGAATTTGTGGAAGTTTAATTTTGTAATCAACAATAGATTTATCAATTCTTGTTTTTTCAGGCGCTGCGATTGCAACTGTATATTTTTGAGATTCAGACAGTCTTAGAGCGAGAAACTTAACATACGCACCAGATCCCCCACCTACAATAGGAAAGTCATAGAGAAGAAGTATCTTTGTTTTTTCTTTTTTTGCCATTTTTTTATTGTATTATCTTGACGAATTAACAATATGTGAATTATATAATTTTTGTCAGCCTAAATAAAGCCTAGCCTTTTTATATGCTATACTATTATTATGAATTGTGCGTTAAAGTCTTCTCATTTCTCTAAAAGACTAGACATCTATACTGATATCAAGAATTCAGCCTCTGGAATTTTAATCTCTCTTTTAAGACAAAAAGGTCAAACGGAAAAAATTAAACTCGAAAAACTAATCATGCTAAAACAAGGGGAGAGCATATGAAATTGTTTTTAACTTCTTATGCGGCTTATTCGCTTGATAAAGTAATTCACCTGCTTCCTAATATGCCATCTACTTATACTGTTGCTTTTATTCCCACCGCTTCTGATATGTATATAGGGGAGCGTCCGTGGATAGATAAGGATAGGCAAGCGCTTGTAGATTTCGGATTCAAGGTTTTTAACGTCGGACTACAAACAGATTTAGATGAATACGGTTATCCCATTATTCATGGTGAACAAAAAACTGAAAGCCAATTACGAGATGAATTAAAAGATGTAGATATACTATTTGTAGCAGGTGGGAATACATTTTATCTGTTAGAGCAAGCACAGAAAAGTGGGTTTATGACTATTGCAAAAGAGATGGTTAAAGAAGGGAAAATCTATATTGGATCAAGCGCGGGTTCAGTACTTGCTGGGCCAGATATTGAGGCTGTTGAATTTTTTGATGATCCAAAAGAGGCCAGTCTTTCTAGCACAAAAGGGTTGGGGATCGTGGATTTTGTTGTATTACCGCACTATGTTGAAGGAAGCTATGATCCAGACTTTAAAAAAACAGAAGAAATATATGGTGATAAATATAATTTATTGAAGGTAGAAAACTCACAAGTAGTGGTAGTTGATGAAAAAGGATATAGAGCTATCTAAAAGTCATTGAAGCAGCGATAGTTTTTATACTATAATTTGCAGATCATGTCAGGAAAAGCAAAGATCGGCGAAACATTTTTTACATCTGTAGGCTGTATGGATGGACGGGTTCAAAAGGCAGTAGGAGAGTATGCATCTTTACTATTTGGAGCCGAATATCCTGATACTATTACGAGAGCAGGTTTAGATGGAGCTTTTGCAAAAGAAGATATAGATCCAGAAGTTTATGAAGCAATAAAAGCGATGATATTTGTGTCAGTGGATAAACACAGCAGCTATGGAATAATAGTGCATGGGCACGAAGAATGTGCGGGAAACCCAGTTGCACACGATCAGCACAAGAAAGATATTAAAAAATCCGTTGAAACAATTAAAAAAATGGTTACAGGTAGAAATATAGAAGTTAGGGGAGTATATGTTAGGTTGAATCCCAGAATAAAAATAGAAGTGGTCATATAGGAATCACTCCTACTTGATCTTAATCCTAACTTCTGTTAAACTATTAGTTAGAAAAGATCCGGAGACAGTAGGTCGGGGATTACCCGTAAAACCTACCGAGGACAACATGTTAGAAGTATCTAATTAGTAATGTTGGCGCTCAGGGATAGAGCGCTTTTTTTTTGGAAAATATGCCAAGTCAACGAAACACACAATTATTAGATGAAGCAAAAGACAAAGTTAGCAGAGCTAATGCTATGTATTTTGTGGAATATACAGGTCTTACCCACAAGCAATTAGAAGAAGCACGTAATGAGCTTTCCCAAAATAACGCGGAAATGGCAGTTGTTAAAAATACACTGATGAATATAGCATTATCTGAAAAACAAATTGAAGTAGGGGATAGGCTTATTGGTCAAAAAGCAACTCTTTTTTCATATGGCGACCCAATTAGTACCGCAAAAATACTAACTAAATTTGTAAAAAAATATGGTCTTCCCAAGATAAATTTTGGTATATTTGAGGGTAATATAATAGAAGATTCATCTATAATAAAAATAGCAGCACTTCCTTCAAAAGAGATATTGGTTGGAAAACTATTGGGACTATTAAACTCTCCAATTTCAGGCCTAGTATACGCTTTAAACGGAAATATTCAAAAGTTAGCACTAGTATTAAAAGAAATAGAGAAGAAAAAGGGGGCAACAACTAACTAATTATCAATTTTTAATTTTCTGTTTTCAGTGAATTTTCATTGAGGCATTTATCATTGACTTTTTATTGGAAATTGTAAATTGGTAATTGAAAATTACCGACTAAAGGGAGGTGACATATTTATGGCAAAAATGACAAAAGAAGAATTAATGGGCGCAATAGAAGAGATGTCTGTTCTTGAACTTTCCGAATTAGTGAAAGCTTTAGAGGAAAAGTTTGGCGTAACAGCAGCAGCTCCAGTAGCAGTAGCAGGAGCAGCAGCTCCAGCAGAGGCAGGAGAACCAGCTGAAGAACAAACAATCTTTAATGTTGTTGTCGCAAGTGCAGGCGCAAATAAGCTCGGAGTAATAAAAGCTCTTCGTGAGCTAGCTCCAACTTTAGGACTTAAAGAAGCAAAAGATTTAGTTGACGCAGCACCAAAAGAAGTATTAACTCAGGTTAATAAGAAAACAGCTGACGAAGCAAAGGAAAAACTTACAGCTGCAGGAGCAACTGTTGAGTTGAAGTAATATAAGCGTTTCTAGATAGGCGTTTAGATTGCTAGACGCTTTAGTCGAGCTTTGCTAGACGCTTTAGTCGAGCTTTGCTAGACGCTTATACTAGAAATACTTTTAATTAGCTTCAAAATAGGTTATAATACTAGAGAGTTTGAAAAGATAATTATATGTTCAAATCATGAAGTATCATGAGCTTCAACATATTTTTTAAAAACAAACTAGATTAAGGAGAATTTTTAAAATGGCTGCAAAATGTATGAACTGCAATAAGGGAATGATGTTAGGGCATAGAGTGTCTCACTCTAAACGCCGAACTAATCATGCCTTTAAAGTTAATCTTCAAAAGAAAACATTTATAGTTGAAGGCAGGAAAATCTCTGTTCGTATATGCGCAAACTGCATAAAGCTATCTAAATTTATTGAAAGAAAGAATAAGGAAGAGCAAGTTCGCATACAAGCTTTATCTGAAACCCCGGCAAATACTGTATAAGCCCGCATATTAATTGATCTGAATTTTTATTTTACTTTACTGTTTTTCTGGCTTATGTGATGTCCAAATTTAAAAAAAGAATATTGTCTGTTGTGTTAAGAGGTTTTAGCTCCTGAAAGAGTACGTATAAAAGGAATTTTTGAAAATATAAAATTTAACAAGAAAGATATACCCATAATGAAAATAAACCCAAAAATAAATGAGGTAATACTGTAAAATTTATATTTGTCAATTGTACTTAGATATAGGTTAAGAATAGCTACATGTATAAAATATACCCCGAATGAAAGAGATGAAAGGGTGAGAATAGTTTTATTCCATTTTTTAAGGTATCTACTATCAATTACATAGAAGACTACAAAGCATGCTACAGAGTAAAACATAACAGACATTCTCCACTGATTTCGAAGGAAGTTACCGTTTCCTGAGCTTGCAAACATAGAAATAGCTTCCGTTACTACAATTGTTCCGAAAAGTGCCATAAGTCCTAAGCATGAGGTAAATGCTGAGTGCATTATCTTTACGGTCTTTTCAAAATTAAGTCCTGCATATACTCCCAAAACAAAGGGAAAAAGGTTATAGATGGCAATTCGTATAGGAGTAAAAAGCGGAATTTGTGAATCAGTAAAATAAATTATAGAAAGCAATATGCTTTCAAAAATTGCTAACAATAGCAGAATTTTTTTAGTAAAGAAAAAGTTTTTGTAATTGATAAGAAGCGGGAAAAGAAGATATAAAACAAAAAGCGTTGGAATAAAGTAAAGCTGGTATGAAGGAGCACCTGTTAGATACTTATAGATAAAATTTAATTGAAACACACTTTTTAGCGGATGTGGAAAGATTATAAGAAAGTATGTAAATATCCAAAAAGTGTATGGTATAAGTAGTCGTAGGCGTCTTTTATAAAAATGTAACGGGGAGGGGATTGAGGTATAGCGTAATGCCAATAGCAGACCTGATGCCGCAAAAAAAACTGGAACAGCAAACCTGCTTATTTGGTTTAGAATTACAAGAACATAGAAATTAAATGAAAAAGGTGAGGACCTGTCAATAAACGCAGTTGAAACATGAATGAGTACGACAGCTATGATTGCAATCAGTTTTAAAAAGTCTATGGCATAGTTTCTATCTTTCATTTTTCCTTGAATTAATTGTCATGCAACTTAAGTTTTTGAAGTATAGTGATTGCTTCATTTCCGTACCCATTTATAAAATCATTGTAACTCATAGGTTTTTTTCCTTCCACCTGGACTGTATCATTTGGCATCAGCTTTAAAATCTTGTTTTTTTCGCCAAGTGTTACAGTAAGATATACTCCAGGCCATGGGTAAAATGCCCTTATTTTACGGGTTAGATCCTCTTTGCTTGGAGGATTTTTTAAATCTATTTGACCATCTTTTTTTTCTATTTTTTGCGTCCAACTTTCATTATTTGTGCTTTGTGGAATGGACTGTATTTTATTCACTTTTTCTATATATTGAATAATTTCCTTAATCAGTATTGAACCTTCTTGGAACATCATTTCAGTAAGAGTTTTAAGAGTTGCATCCCCAGGAATTAATATTTCTTTTTGAGCAACAATTGGACCGTGATCTATCTGGTCATCCAGTTGTATTACTGATACGCCTGAAACTGGATCTCCACTTAAAATCGTGAACTGTATCGGACTGGGTCCTTTATATTTAGGTAAAAGACTTGGGTGTATATTTAATATTCCCAAAGGAAACTGATCTATAATTGTATTTGGAATAAACGCTCCGTAAGACGCAAGAATTCCTAAGTTTGGGGAATATTTTTTAACCTCCTCTATGTCTGATTTGTTTTTAAAATTAGTATAAAGTAGAGGAATATTTTCTCTGGAAGCATATTCTGATAACTCTCCGTTACTTTCATTTGTGACTATAAGGCAAAGTCCTTTATTCTGTAGTTCTTTTATGATGGGTATGGTGTAGTATCCCGACCCAAAAAAAACAATCCTCTTCATATATCTGAAATTTTATCATGGTTAGGGATACTTAACCAGCCTTCAGAGTTTTTGTGACTTTTTAGAATCGCAGTGTACGAAGTAATGAGAATCGCAAAAGTCACAATCAGTTAAAGTTTTATCTCATCAAACTCATCTTCCCCTTCAGAGTTTTTGTGACTTTTATACATCTTCTCATTTTGGGAAACAACATGTTTGGTAAAAAGCACTCCTTGTAGATGATCCATCTCATGCTGAATTATAACAGCAGGAAAACCTGTAAAATATTTTTTGTGTTTTTTCCCTTTCTCGTCTTGCCATTCAAGTGTAACGTTTTTTTCTCTTGTCACATGTCCCCAAATGTTTGGGATAGAAAGGCATCCCTCCAGTAGTTTTCCTTTTCGCGGTTTTTTGATTCCCTTCTCAGTGGTATTTGCGGTACTTGTCGCACTCGGCAATGTTTTTTTACTAATAATTACTGGATTAATAAAATTTTTTACAGGAGAATCATCTGTTGGTTTCATCTGAAATATTGCCAATGCAATTCCTACTTGAGGTGCAGCAAGCCCAACACCCACTGGATCAGTGGTAGCTTTTAACGTTTCCTCCATTTGCTTCAATATATCATCTAGTTTCTTATCAAATTTAGTAACCTTATGGGTTTTCTTAACAAGAATTGGGTTTGGTGTTACAACGATTGTATACATAACTTTGAGAAATTATACTTGAAGTAATTTGAAAACTCCAGTTTTACTTTATACTTTCTAGAAGTTCTTTTGCTTGCTTATCATCTGCGTTAATAAAGTTAAGTATATAAGTGAGGCTGCCTTGCGCCTCATGAATCAGTTTTTGTTTTTGAGTTGGGTTTGTTTCTTGTTTTGCTTCTTGATTTAGGTATACTGCCATTGCATACCTTGCATCTCTATAGTTGGCTTTTAGTTCAATTGCCCGAATGAACGCCTTTTTTGCGTTTTCGTAGTCGTTTTTTTGCCCATATAAAAGACCCTCATTATATAGAAGTTTTGCATCAGTAGGCGCTAATTTCTTTGCATCTTTAAGCGTGTTAAGCGCTTCATCAAAGTATTTTTTATCTAGATCCGAAAGTAGGAAAAGTGTTTGTACACGAGATTTGTAATAAACTATGTTTTGCGGGTGGCGTTGTATTACCTCCGCTGACATTTGCACCGCGCGTTTTAGATAAACTTCAGCTTGTTCCTGCTGTTTTTCAGATGAGAGTAGTAGGGCTATTGCTGCGTAATTTAATGCAAGTTCATTTTTGTATAAATCCTCTGTGGGGTATAAATTTACTGCATCTTCAAGATATTTATTTGCCTGTCCGTATTGCTGGGCACGATTTAAGTTATATCCCATTGAATAATTTTGGTCTGCAAACCAGAAATTAACAAGTTGAATAAGCATATATAAGCAAAATAAACCAAAGACAATTAACACGAATGCTTTTGACGGACTCATCTCTCCCTCCGGGCTATTTGTCTTTTTAATTTTTCCTGTCAATACTAAAACCAGTGCCGGGATAAAGAAGAAGTATAGATTTATAATAACAACGGAAAATCCAAAAAAGTTAGATACTAAAATAGAGATGTATGATGAGGCTAATGCCAGAACAAGTAAAACAGGCAGTTCGCCTACTTGCGATTTTCTAAAAAGGTATTTTATTGTGTACAGCAGAAACCAAAAGATCATAATCAGGTATGTCCCAAGGCCTAAAATACCTGTTGTTGCAAGATAATTGATGTATTCATTATGTGCCTTATTGTAGAGAAAGTCCCACTCCGATAAAAGGTTATGTTCTTGAGGCTTCACGCTATAGTAGGAGTATGCAAATGTTTCAACTCCAGTACCAAATAATGGATGTTTTTTAAATAGATCCAAAGCGCCTCGCCATACAACTAAGCGTATTTTCCCTGAATCAGATCCTCCGAGTTCTTCGGGAGATATTACTGCAGGTGTTTGTGTATTTACTGATGGATTGGTAGGTGTGGCAGGCGCAAATGTATGCATCAACCCGCTTAGAGAAAGTATTGGAATTCTTCCCTGAAGCGGATTCCCCATAAAAAATGAAGCAAGAAAAAATAAAAATATAATTATAGCGGAGGTTTTAATTACCTGATTTTTGTATATGTTTTTGATTTTTGCACGTTTCAAAACAAAATATAGTACACCCGTAAAGAAAGTAAACAGCCCTGCAAGTATTCCTAGATATCCCGATTGAGATTGAGACCATAGAATCTCTATGAAAAGTAGAATAGATAGGCCAATTAGTAAAAACGCTTGAATATTCCCTTTTTCCCGTACATAATTTAACATGTTTGTTTTTTGTGTCTGATCTTTTTCCTTCATGTTTAAGAGTTTATAAATTCCTAATGCTGTTGAAATGGGGATAAGTACAGAGAAGTACGCGGCGAGCCAATTTGGCTGTCCTAGCGTTGAGAAAAGTCGTACCGTAGGTTGGAATGCGTCGGTCCAACAGGCGACATCCAGTGACCCCCTGAAGATAAGACATGTAAAATCATAGCCAAAATGAGACGTAAATCCCCAGAGTGCGACAACCAACCCTGAACACATCATTATTAAAAACAATTTTTTAACTGGCGGGTAGATAAACCCTTTTATAAAAAATATACAGGGTACAACAAAGGTTCCTATTAAGAAAATATTTTGTAAAAAGCCTGCTTTTTCAGACACAGAAACAAGAAAAGCTCCAACCACAATTGAAGTGAAAGCAAGAATAATATATAAAGTATTCGTTTTCCCTGGAAATTCTATCTCATCTTTTTCCGGTAGAAAATTGGCAAGAAAAGCATAATACAAGAAAACATATGTTCCTATAGATAAAAGGCCACCGTTGAAGCGAGAGTAATAACCCCAAAATGAAGTGTATGGGTCAATTGAAAGAACAGTTGCAATAATTTGTGAAAGGAAAAAAAGCGCTATTGGAATATCAAATGGTGTTTTTGTAAAAATTATTTTTTTTGAAACTATTATTTTTCCCACCCATAAAAAAAGAATAACCAGTGAGATGATATAAATTGTCCAAAGCTTGTTAAATTCAAAAAGCTCAAATGTTTTTGGAAAGAGTACAAGTGGAGTTAGGAAGAATATGCCATAGAATAATGACCTGATTGTCTGTGTTGCTTTTCTCTCAAAATCGCCCATTTACCGCAGTGTAGCATAGACTGTATAAAAGGACAATAACTTACTTCCTACAAAAAAATAATATTTTGTGATAGAGTAAGTCTCATGCAGGAAAAGCCAGTATTATTGCTTGGGCCAGGCAAAAACCCCGCAGAATTATCTCAAGATAAGCTTTATGTTATAGGAGCAGGGGTAGTTATAGGGATTGTTTTTCTAGTCATAGCTGTTATTTTTTTCGCAAACCTTACAGCAGGTACAACTTCTCAGAGGGTGCTTTCTGAACAAACTTCAACAGCTTCAAAAGAGATGTCTGACTCAAAAAAGTCAGACTCAGGTAAAGTGCAGGAAGTCATGGCTGTAAGTCCAACAAAAAGTGGACCAACACCTACGTCTATACCTACACCAACGCCTACATCAGCACCGACCGCAACACCTACGCCTACATCAGCACCGACCCCAACACCAACACCTACGTCTATACCTACACCTACGCCTACATCAGCACCGACCCCAACACCAACACCTACGTCTATACCTACACCTACGCCCTCATAATACGGCATGCACTAAGTCCATTTTTTGATCTTTGAGTTTTATCTTTAATCTTGTATACTAATCCTACCTGCCGAATAAAAATCGGATTTAATTTTTATGCTAAAGTCCACACTTTTTTGCAGCACCTCCAAGTGTTACAAATATAAAGTTAACCTAAGACTTATATCTCTTGAGAATATGGAGGAGAATTATGCTTGACAGTATATTTAGTTTATTTTCATATGATTTGGGAATTGATTTGGGAACGGCAAATACTGTCGTATATGTAAAAGGAAAGGGGATTGCCATACGCGAACCTTCAATCGTTGCACGTCACAATAAAACAAAAAAAATTATAGCTATCGGGACTGAAGCAAAGAAAATGCTTGGGAAAACCCCCGGAAGTATTTCTGCAATAAAACCTTTGGAACATGGTGTGATATCAGACTTTGATGCAGCCACAAGTATGCTTCAGCACTATATAAAAAAAGTTCATGAAATTGGTACTCCATTTCCACGACTTGCTAGGCCTCGTGTAGTCGTAGGTATACCTTCGGGAGTGACTGAAGTTGAACGTCGCGCTGTTTGGGAGTCAGCATTAACAGCCGGAGCCAGAGCATGTTATCTTATTGAAGAGCCTATGGCATCAGCTATTGGTGCTGAAGTTTCAGTTTTTGAACCAACAGGAGTTTTAATTGTAGACATAGGGGGGGGGACAACAGAAGTTGCTGTAATATCCCTTGGTGGGATAGTTGTAAATAGGTCTTTAAAAATTGCCGGAAATGATATGGATGCTGCCATAATTCATTATATTAGATTGCGACACGGTCTTGTGATAGGAGAGAAAACTGCTGAGGAAGTAAAAATTGGCATAGGATCTGCGTATAAAAAGGGACACAAAATAAAAACAAAAGATCAAAAAACAAAAGAACAATTGGAGGATATAGAAATAGATGAAGGTAAGCGAGGGGAAAAAGTAGCTCTTGTACGCGGGCGTGATATAGAGACCGGCTTACCCAGGTCATTACGTGTTACGGAAAGTGAAATACGTGAGGCAATAAGTCCCGTAATCTCAGAGATTGTTGATTCAGTTATGGATGTAATTGAAGAAACCCCGCCTGAGTTAACAAGTGACATCTTAGAGCACGGTATTCTTTTAACAGGTGGGGGGTCACTTCTTCCAGGAGTTGATGATTTGATAATAGAAAAAACAAAAATTCCGGTAACGCTTATAGATGACCCATTAACAACAGTTGTCAGGGGATGTGCGAAGCTACTCAATGACCCTGAAACCTTAAATCGTGTAAAAGTTACTGGAGGCTTGCGTTGATACACGCCAGGCAAATAGATAAAAGATTTTATGGGGGAACATAGTAAATGCATAAGTATGAATATCATTACGCACCTTATACTCGCTACACAAAAAAGAGTAAAATAGACAATCTTCTTAATTGGGGGATAGTAGTTGTATCTTTTTGCATTCTTTTTGTACTTGCTTATTCAATTTATAAAATCGTTACAAGAAATATTATCCAAAATGTGGTTATAAGCCCGGTTGCAGATTCTGTCGCTTCATCAGTAGACAATATGCGCAAAATGGTATTTCCTGAAAAGCTAGATGCTGTTGTGCAGTCCATTCTGTCTGAATCAGATGGCACATATGCGGTAGCTATTAAAAATTTAAAAACAGGGGAAGCATATTATTATAATCAAGAGAAAAAATTTCAGTCTGCAAGTTTATATAAATTGTGGGTGCTAGGTGAGGCGTATAGGCAAATTGAATATAAAAAATTAGACAAAGATAAGGTTTTGAAGGCAGAAGTATCTGAAATTAACAAAAAATTTGATATTGCGTCGGAATCTGCGGAGTTAACTGAGGGTACAGTTACGGCACGGGTGCAAGACGCTATACAACAAATGATAGTTATTTCAAGCAACTACTCAGCGCTTCTGTTAGTCACGGAAATTAAATTATCTAACGTGGCAAAATATCTGAAGGATTATGGGTTTTCAGACTCAAAAACAGGAAGCCCACCAATAACAACTGCAAGAGACATAGAAGGTTTTTTTGAGAAACTATACGCAGGCTTACTAGGAAGCAAGGATTCGACGGCCTCCATGATTGCTACGCTTCAAAGTCAGCAATTGAATGATAGGATTCCTAAATATCTGCCTGAAGATGTTGAAGTCGCCCATAAGACCGGAGAGTTGGATGGTTATAAACATGATGCTGGAATTGTTTTTGCTCCTAGCGGGGACTATATTATAGTAATATTATCAAAGACAACAGATGAGGCGAAAGCAGCAGAACAAGAAGCGCTTCTTAGTAAGGCAGTGTATGAGTATTTTGAAAGCAAGTAGTCTTTGAATTAAAGCCTCGTGTGCTATATAATTCATCCGTTATGATTGAGCACGAATCACAGCCAAAAATTACAATGAAGTTATTTCGTGAAGAATACATGCGACTTCATGCTGTGAGTGCGGCATATGGCGGTACAACTTTATCTTCGGCTTTTGCCGAAGGTGTAAGATTTTTGGAGTTCTTAGACGATTATCCTGAAGTACGTCAAGCTTTTCTCAGAATTACAGAAAAGACACATTTGGGAAATCCATTTGAAAGATATAAAGCGGAGTTGGATGATGAAGATGGTGATAGTCAGTCTTTTAAAATATCAAGACCAGTTTTTCAACTGCCTCTTCATCCAGATGCTGAAGCTACAGCTACAACATTGGCTATGAAGCATGCTTTTGATATTGAAACACCTGAAGAGTTCCTTGAGCTTTCTTTAGACTGCTTAGAAACATTATTGGTTGCAAAAAGGACAAATGTCTCAACGACTGCTAAAATTAATGGAAAGAAGATAGATTTATATGATTTAGTTGAAGCTAGGATTAAAGGAAAGTGAGTTTATGTTTTGGGCTTGACGGGAGTAAGAAAGGAGGGTATAATTGTCTTTACGAGATTGAAGTAAGTGGTACGGTGATTTTAAGAATGGCAAGTTAATCTTTCACAACTTAAATTCGTAGTTATTAGCCCTAAAACGCAAGTTTGAGTGGCAATCTTCATCTCGCATTTTCATTTAAAATTGCACTTTAATAATTTAGTTTTCTGATGGGTTGTACCATCAGGAACAAAGATGCTTAGAAAGTGGTAGGAAGCCTCGCAAGAGGCATAAATCACTGCTTTCTAAGAATGATTTTGATAATTCTAGTAGAAATACTAGGATCCATCGTAAATTCTTTGATAAAGAAGCAGGATTAAACTACAAAAGTTTTGTTTATTGTCTTCAAAACAATAATCACTTTAAGGTTCGCAAGAATCTTTTTTTTGAGAATTTGATCCTGGTTCAGGATGAACGCTGGCGGCGTGCTTTAGGTATGCAAGTCGAACGGATGAGGCCGCAAGGCCAAGTCAGTGGCAGACGGGTGAGTAACGCGTATGAATCTACCCTCGAGTGGAAAATAACTTGTCGAAAGACGGGCTAATGTTCCATGGTATCGCAAGATTAAAGGAGTTAACTCTCCGCTTGAGGAGGAGCATGCGTCCTATCAGCTAGTTGGTAAGGTAAAGGCTTACCAAGGCTATGACGGGTATCTGGACTGAGAGGTTGAACAGACACAGGGGCACTGAGACACGGGCTCCACACCTACGGGTGGCAGCAACCAGGAATATTGCGCAATGGGGGAAACCCTGACGCAGCGACGCCGCGTGGAGGAAGACAGCTTTCGGGTTGTAAACTCCTTTTGATAGTCCCTTCACAGACTATAGAATAAGGCCTTACTAACTACGTGCCAGAAGTCTCGGTAATACGTAGGGGCCAAGCGTTATCCGGATTTACTGGGCGTAAAGAGTGTGTAGGCGTCCTTCTAAGTTTTCATTTAAATCTCAAGGCTTAACCTTGAATCTGGTGGAAATACTGGTTGGATTGAGGATTGTTCGGGGTACTAGAACGGTTGGTGTAGCGGTGAAATGCGTTGATATCAACTGGAATACCAAAGGCGAAGGCAGGTACCTGGAATTCTCCTGACGCTGAGACACGAAAGCTAGGGTAGCGAAACAGATTAGAGACCTGTGTAGTCCTAGCCGTAAACTATGGATGCTAGATTCCCCGGAATCAAGCGTATAATGTAAAAATTTTCTTCGTGTGATAATTTTTAAAAAATTGTACTTTTGATTTTGGGGAGTCGTAAGCTAACGCGTTAAGCATCCCGCCTGGGGAGTACGGCCGCAAGGCTAAAACTCAAAGGAATTGACGGGGACCCGCACAACCAGTGGAGCGTGTGGTTCAATTTGAGACGAAGCAAAAAACCTCACCAAGGTTTGACATGTAACCGTACATTTCCCTAGAAATAGGGAGAAATCCGCAAGGATGGTTACACAGGTGCTGCATGGCTGTCGTCAGCTCGTGCCGTGAGGTGTCTTATTAAGTTAAGAAACGAGTGCAACCCCTATCTTGTGTTAAATATTCACAAGAGACTGCCCCGATTTTATCGGGGAGGAAGGAGGGGCGGACGTCAAGTCCGCATGGCCCTTATACCTTGGGCTACACACACCCTACAATGGCGAAAAACAATGCGTCGCAAGCCGGTAACGGCAAGCTAATCGCTGAAATTTCGCCTCAGTTCAGATCGAGGTCTGAAATTCGACCTCGTGAAGTCGGAATTGGTAGTAATCGCAAATCAGCAGGTTGCGGTGAATACGTTCTCGGGTCTTGTACACACCGCCCGTCAAGGCAGCAAAGTCGGAAGCTATCGAATCCCACCTTTCTGTGTTTGATTTTAAGTATAGTTTTAAATCATTTTGAGATTTGATTTATTAAGCTAACTTTTTAATCGATCGTAGAAAGGTGGGAGAGATAGAGTTCGATGATGAGGCTTAAGTCGTAACAAGGTATCCCTAGCCGAAGCTGGGGATGGATCACCTCCTTTCTAAATTTTTTTCCTATTACCTTTTTGGCGATAGGAAAACGATTTCGCTCGTCCAAGCGCCTTTAAGTACAAAAGGAATGGGCAACCATTCCTACCACTTTCTAAGCATCTTTAACTTTCTATCTACAAAGTGCAAAATAGTTGATGATAAACTCAACTGCTTTTGTATTTACTTGTGGATTTATATAATAAGCCTTGGGGAAATCCTGAGGTTTTTTTGTGGCTAAATTTAAAAAAAATAGAAGCTTTTTGGAGGTACGGACGGGATTTGAACCCGTGAATGGCGGTTTTGCAGACCGCTGCGTTACCACTTCGCCACCGTACCAAGTGTATGAATTGTACCAAATGGACAGCCTTAATTCTACAGAGTGGTATAATAAATATATGAGTAAAGAAAGCGCAGGGGTTTCTGAGAAATTGAAAATAGCTGGTTTGCTGACATCAGCCATAGGTATATTAGTATCTACTGCACCACTAATTGCATTAGGGGTATTAACGTATGTAGCAGGTAGTAGTATGTCTAATCGTCAAAAAACATAAATATGGTAAAAATTGAAGAAGAAGTATTTGAAGGAGTGGTTTTCTCAGAAGAGGATGAAATGTCTGCTTTAGATCACCAGATTTTGGCTGGTGAATGGAAGAATCTTACTAAAAATGAGTATTATCATAAGAGAACTCGAGCGGGCAAGATTATAGCCATGCATCAGGCAATCTCAAATCGTATAAAACAACTTGAAAAACTCTTTTACCCTCTTGTTCGTGACCATCCAGGAAGAGCAGAAAAGCTACTTATGGAGATTAAAAAGTTAAGATACTTACAGCAGTATTTACTACAAGCATATGTATGGGAAAATCAGGGAGAATTGAACGAGCATGAAATTCCAAGTGAGCTTGAAGACCTTCTGTAGATATGTGTGTCGCAGTGGAACGGAATGCTCAATGCGCATGAGTTCATTTGCGATCTAAGCGATGACAAATGTAGGGATGCAATTATTCGCCTCTTTCTTTAGGGTATGAATTATTTCTCCTGAAATCTAAAGTGGGTCGTAATGGAGTCGGACCATTCGCCTCTTTCTTATCAGGAAAGCGTTCTACCGCTGAACTAACGACCCTCGGTATTAACGATTTCAGGAAAAATTTAATTGTAAAAGTTCATGTTCGCGGACAAAGTCCACCAACAAAGTTTTTTTAGGCGCACCCTATTAAAGGGATGACCATCACAAGTTTTGTTTACGCTGAGATAACAATCCCCGACATAATTACTTGATCTGATATTTTAACAAAAATGTAGGCATGAAGACAACATCATGTATTTAGAGGAGGAAGATAATAATTCCACCTATTACTGTTATTACAATTCCGCCAATGATTCCGACCGTAGCTCCTATGGATCCACTAGGAGGGATAGTAGGTTGAATGGGCTGGCTAGTCGGAATAACAGGGTTGTTAACTATTGGCGGTGGGTTATTCACTGGAGGATTAACCACAACCGGTGTTTTTGTAGGCGATGGAGTAGGAGTAGGCGTCAGTGTAGGAGTAGGCGTAGGAGTAGGTATTTTTGTTGGTGTAGGTGAGGGAGTAGGAGTAGGCGTCAGTGTAGGAGTAGGCGTAGGAGTGCTTACAGGAATAGTAGGGGTTGGGGTTGCCGTTGGAGGTGGAGGGGTGCAAGAACTGGTAGCACTTCCAACGCCACTGGGTCCGCATGTATTTTTTGCTATAACCTCACATCTGTATGATTTTCCTTCCTCTGGTTGGAATGTGATAGAAGTTGCCGTGGTGTTGCCTGCGAGTAATTGTGTATTTGTTGACAGGTCTATAATCTTATAATCATATGATGTTGCCCCCGATACCGCGTTCCATGAGCATTTTCCCGCATCAACTGGACATGCATTAGGGGCTTGAGAGATGCGTTGAGGTGGCTGGGGTGTAGTTATTTTTTGAATAAGAAAAACCAGTGTCGGAATAACAATCACTAATGTAACGATTCCTATAATAAGTATTTTTTTCTTTAGTTTTGTATTCATATTATTGACATATTCCGCTATAAATTGGCAAACCATTTATATTAGACACGCTACAAATACCGCTTATACAATCCGTAGGTACAGAGCATGAAGATCCTGGTTTTCCAACATTACTTTTAGGAGTTGGGGTAGCTGTTGGAGCTCTTGTTGGAGTAACTGTTGGTTGATTCCCCGTTGGGGTTATTGGTGTCTGATCTCCTGAAGTGGGAGAAGGAATAGGTGTGCTTATTTTAGGTGTAGGAGTAGGTATTACGCTTGATCCGCCATCACAGCCGATACAGGTAACAATTACGCCTGCAGGAGTTCCAGGTACAGGACATGCTAACGTAGGCGTAGGAGTTCCAGGTACGTTTGTTGGCGGTGGGGTATTTCCAGGGGGTTGAGTTACTCCTACGGTAGGAGTAGGTATTTTTGTAGGCGATGGTGTTGGGGTAGATTCTGTTGTTGGTGTAGGCGAGGGTGTTGGAGGAGTTTCACAGTCAAAATAGAAAAAGAATGACATTTCCGTTCCGTTCCTACTTTTTATATTGTCTGACTGTGTTGCGTCTGGAAGATATACATCAGGTGTCCCATCGCCTGCATACACCCTACATGTACCGTTAAATGATCCACCTGAGAAATAAGCGTTTACCTGAAGATTATCATCGCAGCCACCTGAACTGCACCCAATTGTTTGGATGTCCCCATATGAGGCTGTGCCATTAAATGGTGAAGTAGTAGTTGAGTCTGATCTTTTTAAACATTTTACCTCGCTGGTGCAGGCAGGGGCTCCAACATCAATTCTAAAGACTTGATTTGGAGGAATATTCTTACCAGTTATCTTGAAATTAAGCCCAACAGAGTCTACAAAGTTTACTCCCGGGTAAATTTCAGATACAGGTACATTTCCTGCCCCTGGGCAAGTGTCCCAACTCTTTGCGCAAGCAACATTGTCAGAGGTGTTTATGCCAATAAAATAGAGTGCTATAAAAAATACGACCCCTATAAATATTTTTTTAATTCTGTTCATATCATCTTGAACTGTCTATGTACTGATTTACAGTATCATACTTTGAATTATTTGCTTCTTTAACTTGAGCTAATATAATAGATCCGCCTGGGGATACTAAAACTTGAGATGTTTGACCTGGTTTAAGCATAAAAAATGCATCTTTAAATAACGGATTCCAACTTGAATTTTTAGTTACATATTCATTTGTGAAAAGCTTTATTGTTGGGTCAAAGCTTGCAGAATTTTTAATTTGATTATATGCTTCTTCTAAGCTTTCTCCTTGTGTTGTGAGTGCACGAATTTGATTGAGAGTGTCTACGGCCTCACTTGCGTCTTTATCATAGGTGTCACTAAGTGGATTTTTAAAAACGCTCACAAAATCTATAGTTCTTGAGTTAACAACCTGTTTTTCTAAACTATCCTCAGTTTTATTTTGAAGTGTTTGGTAGCTAGCGTCTTCGGTGGAGGAAATTTTAGAATTTGAAATTCCTGCTTTAATTGCTGCCTGTCTAATCTGAATGTTTTCTGCCGCGGCAGCGCGCAGTTTTGGATCGTTTTTTGCCTGATCGTAGTATGGTCCCCATATTTTTTTCATTTCACTATCTATTTCTGCTTTTGTTAAGGATGATGTAAGAGACTTTTCTTCAACGCTTACAGTGTTTTGGGTTTGGGTATTCAATTGATTAGATAAAAACAAAAAGGCGCCAACTGGTACTATAACAAGAAATCCAAGTATAACTCCTAACACATAAAACTTATTTGGCGAAAATTTTTTATAAGACGGTGGATGAATATTTGCAGTATTCTCCATCTGAAGGTTTCTTTGCTGAATATATTTTTCGTATCTGTCTTTAAATTGATTTTGTGGATCCATAAAGAAATAAAACCGATAAATTCGGGTACTTCTTTATAGTAGAGAGAAAGGGAAAAAGTGTCAAGGAGAAGTTAATCACCTCTTCTTGTTGCAAATCCGCGAAGAAGTATGTTTAAATCCCGTGGATCCATGACTCCGTTATCATTTAAGTCAGAAAGTACTTTATATTCGTTTGTGCAATCTGTTCCAGCATAGCATGACAAAAGAATAGAATAGTCATTTATGTCTAATAAATTATTTGAAGATCCTTCTGATTGAATATCACCTGAGACCACCACAACAGGAGGTGTAGTCGCGGTTATACTTTGTGATAACTGATGAACTCCGGGTATAGTTTTTGTGAGTGAGTTTGCGGCGCGCACTTTTATGGTGTAAGGTCCGCTTGCAATATTATTAAATATTGCGTTTCCCTTATATACACCATTGTCATAGGTAAGTGTTGCGGTTGTTTTTCCTGCTTCAGTATTTTGCTCATCATATGCGTATACATCAAATGCTCTGGAGGGGTGTTGCGGTTGGTTATTTTCTCCCAATGCAGTGTTTGAGCCAATTCCAGGAAGGGAAACTGCAAGAGTTATTGCTGCACCCTGTGATGTGCTCGGTGTTGTACTTAAAGCAGGAGAGGGTATGGGTGTTGCTGTAGGATTTGGAGTTGGAGTAACCATAATGCACTGAATGCAGTTGGTTTGATTTGGATTATTAGGCGAGTCTTGGCAGGATTTTGCGAAACTTCCCTGATAGGGACCAGAGGGAATGTACTGCCAACATGAATATTGTCCGACTTCACAGGAGACATGGTCGGTTCCGCCGCAATACTTAACTAATGTAGCGGAAGAAGGATTTTCGGATTCTGAGTTAGTTGTTGTAAAGTCCACGGAAGCTGCACGTTGACGGATATCTTGCTGTTGGTTTGTAAGCATAACCGTTACCGGGATAGAAAGAATAAGAACAACAATTATCAGAGACCCTATCACCCTTTTTTTGGAAGAAAGGAAAAGTTCTTCAAAAATACTGCCAAAAGAGCTTGGATTCATATACTAATCATAGGTAGATTTTTTTATTTTTGCAAGACCTTGGGATTTGCTGTTTTATAAAAGTGCAGAATTTTAGATTTAGTTTTCTGTAGTTGAAACAGTACAGGATGCAAGAGCGTTAGGTAAATTGTTCTCCATAGGTTTAGACGGATCAAGAAGTGATATTTTCCAAGTAGTTTCAGGTTTATCAAATTTATAGATTATTGTGTCTTCCTTTTTTTCAACAATTGAATATCCATCTGCGGGTTCAATGTATGGTTCAGGTGCATATGGGTATGAGACTACTAAAAGTTCAGATGTTTCCCCCGGTCTTATTGTTCCAGGCGTAAAGATACATGCGGGTGTACTATCTGCTGCTTGTTGTCTGACATCTTGCTGCTGATTTGCAAGATAAAATGTTAAGGGGACAGCACCTAACACAAACAATACAAAAAACACGCTAATTGTTCTTTGCGGAGAGGAAAATAGTGCTTTTCCTAGTACATACCCAATTGAGCGTTTTTCAACAACTTTCATTCCATACATATCATAGTAACGTTTTTTTTATTTTGCAAGAAGAAAATGTTACTTGCGAAATTATCCGGATTTGGATAGTATTGTTCCATACGTTCACTTTGGTAGAAAGTTTTTAAAATTATGGTACTTTCAGACAGAGATATAAAAAAAGCATTAGAGGAGAAACGAATTGTTATCTCTCCCCAGCCTGACATATTAACTCAACTAGGATCTTGCTCAATAGATTTACGATTAGGAAATTTGTTTAGAATTTTCGATCACAGTAAGTATCCGTTCATAGATCCATACAAAAAAGATTACGGTGCAGATATAACACGTGAAGTAGAACTTAATGGTACAGACCAGTTTATTATGCAACCTGGAGATTTTGTGCTTGCCGTAACAATGGAAAAAGTAACAATTCCTGATAATCTGATGGGTAGATTAGAGGGTAGATCGTCATTGGGGAGGATGGGAATAGTTGTTCATTCGACCGCATCTATTTTTGATCCGGGGTGGAATGGGAAATGTGTTTTAGAATTGGGTAATTTAGGGCGTATGGCTGTTGCCCTTACTCCTGGGATGAGAATTTGTGCAATGACCTTTGAAGAGTTAAGTTCGCCCTCAGAAATGCCATACAGTAAAAGACAGGACGCAAAATACGTTATGCAAGAAGGGCCAATAGAAAGCAAAATTGCGCAAGAGAGCCAGTAGTAGCAATTAGATAGTCGTATATATTACATATTTGAGAATTTATACTTACTACATACTGCTTAATGCATAATACTATTATGAAATACAATATAAATCTTGATATATCACTTAAAGAAAACCCATATCCTGGTTCTTATATAGCTCTTGAAGGAATAGATGGAAGTGGGAAAACAACTCAGGTAGAATTGCTTGCAAAATACTTTAGGTCTCTTGGAAAAGAAGTAGTAACAACCAGGGAGCCAAGAAAAGAAGGACTAATTGGTGATTTAGTTCAGAAGGTGCTTTTAGGAAAGGAAAAATTACCCTCGGTTTCGCTACAGTATCTTTTCTCCGCGGATAGATCAGCGCACCACGAAGAACTTGTAGAGCCGTCTTTAAAAGAGGGGAAGATTGTAATCTCTGATAGATGTTTTTGGTCGGCAATTGTTTATGGAATACTTGACAGAACAGGCGGTAAGTATGACACTAACGTTTCTGATTTATTATTAATTTCACAATCAATTCTTTCTATGTATCATCAATTCATCATCCCTGACCATACGTTTTATCTTAGAATTTCTCTTGAAACGGCAATTAAAAGACTGAGTGGGAAAAAAGAAACTGTAGAAATTTATGAGGAAAAAAGTAAACTTGAAAAACTTATTACTGGGTATGACTTCTTAGAGAAAAAGTTTTCAGATAACATAATAACGTTAAGTGGTGAAGGGGATACTGGTATGGTCACAAAACGTATTTTAGAAAGGATTAAAGATAAGTGATTTTAGAACCCAAGTTGCTTTTACAATTAGTTAAGAAAAATAAACTTGTTGAAAATCTTGCGGATAGGGAGTTAACAAATCCAGAGGGTGCAGGATTTGATCTTCGAATTGGTAAGGTTTTTAAACTTCAGGGAGACTCATTTTTAGGAATTGATGAGCGTAAAACTCCAGATGTAAAACTTGTTGCAGAATTTAATCCTAAAAAGATATCTAAAATTGTTATAAAGCCGGGAGAAATTTATCTGACAGAAACATATGAAAAATTTAATATGCCGCTTGATTTAGTCGGGATTCTAAAGCCCAGAACAACACTTCAAAGGTCGGGAATTATTGCGCGTATGGCAATTGTTGACCCGGGGTATAGTGGGACGGTTCATCCGCTTTTATATAATGCCGGACCGGCAACTGTGACAATTGAAATGGGTGCGCGGTATATTTTTGCAATGTTTATGGAAATAAAAGGAAAAGGAAGTCAGTATAGAGGGCAATGGCAAGGTGGACGCGTCGCCGCAACAAAAAAAGAGAGACAAGTTTAACTCCTCTATGAGTTCTTACAGAGCATACATCTTTGATCTAGATGGAACGATTACTAATACTATGGTAGTTTGGTTAGATCTTTTTAGGCAAGCACTTGCTCATTTTAAGGTCCCATCACCAGAAGATTCTATGATTATGAAATACACCCATGATTGGAGAGAGATGGTAAACCTTGGGCTACCAGAAGAAAAAGTCTTGGAATTTTCTTCTTACATGACAGAAAAAGCACATACCCATTTGCCTGAAGCAGCATTTCATGTGGGTGCTTATGAAACGCTCGATTCACTGAAAAACAACAGGGAAAAAATTGCAATATTTTCCAATATGGATCGTCCGTTATTTGAATCTGCTATAAAACATAGGAATTTACATACCATTACGTCTGTTACGATTGCTGGAACTGACGTGCCTCACAGAAAGCCAAAACCTGACGGAATACTACGCGCATTGGAACTTCTAAAAATTCCAAAAAAAGAACATACAAACGTTGTTTATATAGGAGATAAAGAAACTGATATTCAATCAGCGCGCGCTGCTGGGGTTACTAGTATCTTGTACTATCCAGCATCCCATCAGAACATGTATAAATTAGAGGAATTAAAGCTGCATAAACCGGATCGCATTATTACGGATTGGTCACAGCTCTTAACTTGAAAAAACGCTTTAAAGAGTTTATAAATAAACAGTCATTATGGCAAACCAAAAACATCAGGAATATCAATATTTAGACTTACTGAAAGAAGCCTTAGAGCATGGGGAACGCAAGGTTGATCGTGGGACAGATATAAAGCTGTATAGTTTGTTTGGTCGTCAAACTCGATACGACTTGTCAGAAGGATTTCCGCTTTTGACCACTAAAAAAGTTTACTGGAAGGGTGTTATTCATGAACTTGCGTGGTTTATGTCAGGCGACACAAATATTAAATATTTAGTGGATAACAACGTACATATCTGGGACGACTACCCATACAAAATTTTTAAAACAAAAAATGCTAAATCTAAATTCACAAAAGATGAGTTTATTGAAAAAATTCGGGAGGACGCAAAATTTGCAAAAAAGTGGGGAGACCTTCCTCGGATATATGGAGAAATGTGGAGGAAATGGCCTACCCATTCGGCAAGCTCAGGGCGAGCTAAAAAACCTCGAACAATTGATCAGTTGGCCTGGGTGATGCAGGAGTTAAAAGAGGATCCAGATGCAAAAAATGCAATTGTTACTTCCTGGAATCCAGAATATATGTATACCATGGCGTTGAAAAAGGAGGCAAATAGATTTCCCATCTGCCACAACATGTATCAAGTTTCCAGGCGTGGGAACAAGTTATCATTACAGCTCTATCAAAGAAGCGCAGACTTGTTCTTAGGAGTTCCATTTAATATTGCTTCATATTCTCTGCTTATCATTATTCTTGCAAACATTATGGATTTAGAACCCGGAGAATTTATTCATACCTTTGGAGACGCGCATATTTATGAAAATCATATACCACAGGTAAAAGAACAGTTAACTCGTGTGCCAAGACCTTTTCCAAAGATAAAAATAAATCGGAAAATAAAATCTATTGATGATTTTAAAGCAGAGGATATTGAGCTTTTAGAATATGATCCGTATCCTGCCATGAAAGCAGAGCTGACAGTTGCGGGAGGTCTGTATGACAAAAAAACCGGCAAAATGGCCGGATGAGGTTGGTAGTAAGTAGACAGTAGTATGTATTAAGTATGAATACGAAAATACATTCATTTACAGACTTGAATGCTTGGAAAGAGTCTCACATGTTAGTACTTCAAATATATAAAATAACAAAAGAATTTTCTGCGGATGAAAAGTTTGGACTTGTAGACCAGATGAGAAGATGTGCGGTGTCAATTAGTAGTAATATTGCGGAAGGATTTTTCAGGAGAACAAAAAAAGAAAAAGCCCAATTTTTCTATATGGCACTTGGATCTTTAACAGAACTTCAGAATCAGCTATTAATCTCTCGTGATTTAACGTATATTGATAACAAGACGTTTACGGATTTAGCCGAGCAAACAGTAACCATAAGTAAACTTGTTAATGGTTTGGTGAAGAGTTCGAGGAATTTTAATACATAATACTTACTACATGATACACAATACTCGTATTTCTACCGTTGCAGCGCTTGCGTTTAAAGATGATAAAGTTCTTTTAGTAAGGCATGGAGAAGCGGCCCATCATTTAACAGGCGTATATGGCTTACCAGGAGGAAGACTTGACGAGGGTGAAAATCTTTTAGACGGTGCAGCACGCGAATTTCAAGAAGAAACTGGGCTTATTGCTGATAAATCATCAATGGTTCAGATTCCAATCAGTTACGAAGCAGAAATTCCCAGAAAAGGTGGGGAAATTTTAAGTACATCATGGAGCGTGTTTTTAGTAAAAAATTACCAAGGAGATTTGTTGGATTCAAAAGACACTGATGAAACAATTCCCGAATGGGTTGAAGTAGGCAGCGTAGCAGAACTTAATTTGCTGCCGAATACAGAAGATGCTATAAAGGAGGGGCAACAAATTCTTAACTTATAATTCATGATACAAAATACCAGGGTTAGTATAATTGCGGCAATTGGGAAAAACAGAGAACTTGGAAAAGAAGATAGACTGCTGTGGGAAATTCCAGAGGATGCAAAATTTTTTAGAGACATGACACGCGGGCATGTGAATATTATGGGAAGGAAAACCTATGAATCTTTGCTTCACTATTACAAAGGAAAGCCCATGCCAAAAAGAGTAAGTGTTGTAGTGACTCGTGACGCAAAATATAAAGCAGCCGATGGTGTATTTGTTTTTACTGACATGAAAGAGGCGGTAGAGTTTGCCAAAAAAAAAGAGCAGGAGATTTCTAAGATTGAAGAGTATAAGAATGCACGAGACCTAAGGTCTCTGGAGGCTGAAGTGTATGACATAGGTGGAGGACAGATTTATGCGCTTGGTCTTCCCTTTGCTGATAGATTATATCTGACATTTGTAGACGGTGAATTTCCTCAGGCAGATGCCTTTTTTCCGGAATTTCCAGAATTTACTAAAGTTGTGGGGGAGAAAAAAGGTTTAAAGGGTGAATATGATTACACATTTAAAACTTTAGAACGGGGATGATCTTTTTAAAGGGATTAATTGATAGACTTCTTCAATCTTATTTTAAAAACCATATAATCTTATGAAAAAGCTGAAGAAGTATGAATTTTATCCACCTCACAAGCATTTTGTGCGTTTTCTTAAGCGTGTTGAATATAAAAGATATTTTTTGTACTTAATCCGTTGGCAATTATCAACTCCTATACTTGCACCCATTGTAGCCTGGGTAAAACATTCACCATCTATTCTTGGTACTCCTGAAGATTGGTATGCTGCGGGAATCGCAAATCTTATAGGAGGTCTTATTTTCTTTTGGGTTGACCTTTTTATATTCAAATCTCAATCTTTGGCTACACAATGGGAAATTAAAGAAAATATTAGATGTACGGATTGCAGAAAGATTGCTCGTGGTTATAGACTAGTTAAAACACCAAAATATGACAGGACAAAAGATATAAATCCTGAATTTAGGTGTGAAAATTGTTCTATGAAAAAGTCAAAAAAATTAAGAGAAAGAGGTATTTCTACTGAAGGGTGATCGTGAGGGGTCGAGTATCTTTAAGGATAGAGCCCTGAGTAGTATTTGTTGTCACCTTTGTTTCTTTCCCAAATGTAATACTTGCAGAAGCACTTGTTCCTTTTATCACAGTAAATGCTAATTTCCCAATACTTCCGGTCCCATTTACAGGCAAGCCGTTTGTGCTTATAACTTCTGCAAAAGTTAGCTTTCCGGGAACTGAAGTATCTGTAAATAGTGTCATATGAGATCCGGGATTGTTTCCGAAAAGTGAATTAGTGGTTTCAGACGGAAGAATCTTAACATTTGTTATCTGTTTTGGGTCATAAAGAATTTCTGCTTGGGCACCAGTTATAGGGGTACCTGCCGTTTCAACAATTATGTCAACGGTCGCTGATGGTGTAGTTGAGGTTGAAAGGTCTAACACTGCAGGAAAAAAAGAGACGCTAGCCGTTTTCATAACTGTTGGGGTGGGGGTAACTGTTGCAACTGTAACTGCTGGTTTATTTTGGGATCCAATCCAAATGGAAAGCCCGAGTAGTGCAACCGTTAGAGTAACTAAAAAAGATATCAGAATTAATGTTTTTCCTGGGATACTCCTCATATATTTATTATGCCCATAAGGGCAAAAAAATTGCAAGAGGAGAGGTTATACTATGTCCCATGCATTTTCCTAGCTTTAGCATATGCGGAAATTGCCTGTGCAGTATCTTGAAGTGTGACTTGAGGGAAACGCTTTTCGTATGTTATCCATTGTGTATTTTTCCCGTTTAGCCATCCTATGTCAGAAGAATGAAAAGCTCCAATACCTTTCCCCATAGTTATCTGTTCACCTGCTCTAATAGCAAGATCAACTGTTCTTATAAGTCCACCCGAATCACGCCATTTCCATATCTCTTCCGGTGATAGAGTAATTTTTTTATTTAGTGGGAAAATTTTTCCGGTATTTAACGCGTCTTCATGTGTTCTCATGTCTTGATCAAATCCCCCAAAATCAACCGCAATTCCTATTACTTTTCCCGGATTTTCTTTTGTCTTTTCCTCAAGTGCGTGCATATTTTCTATTAGCTTAGGATAATCTTTATATACTAATGCCATATTTTCTCTAATCTTTTTCCTTCCTAAGTGAATAAATCTTCCTCCTATTAAATCTAAATGCTCTTCAATTTTTGGAATTGTTTTATTCATGAGAGTCATAAGTCCATCAATTTCTTTTGGTGGCCTGAGCCAGTTATCAGTTGAGAATCCCCATGCAATAGCTGTTTGTGTTGGGATATCTTTATGGGAGAGCACTTTAAGTTGAAGGAGTAAATTGTCTGTTCCCATTTGATAGGCTGTGGAAGTCTCAATTCTTGCATCTTGTGCAAATCTTCTTTGACCATCCGGGATGATGAGAACAGACTTTGGAAACTCCTCATCGCTGAGACTTTTGAGTTCAGGAGAATTTCTAAAATTCACTTTGTAGGCCAAGTCTATCCACCTTTTTTTATCCAGATCACGTTTCAGCAAATTGTATGAATGTGCCTCTTTAAGGTTCATGAGAGAAACAATAGTACTACTTTAGCCGTCATAGCGCAACTTTTATGACTATCTTTTACTTATAAAATTTATGATATAATCTGGCTATGAAGGTAAAAGATGTAATGCAGACCTCAGTCATTTCAGTTTCTGAAGACGCTCTTATCAAGGAAGTTGCTCAGATGATTTTCTCCATAGGTATTTCAGGCGCACCCGTTGTTAAGGGGAATAATCTGGTTGGTATTGTTACGGAAGAAGATATCCTAGCACATATGTACACAAATGATAAAAAGAATACGCAGGATTATATGGGAGTTCAAGACTTTAATTTGGTAGAGCATAATATAGTTAGCCTTTTGGATAAACCGGTAAGTACTATTATGAATAGAAATGTTTTATCAATAACTGGGGATGAGCCTGTCATGAAGGCGCAAGGGTTAATGCTTAACAAGAAATTCAGTAGGGTACCGGTAGTAAACAAAAAAAAAGAACTAATCGGGATAATTTCTCAAGGAGATATTTTTAGAGAAGTTTTAAAAGAAGAAATGCCCGTATTAGAGAAAGATCGATTCGCGAGTTTTATGTCGACAAACTATGACATGATGATTGATTGGGAGCAGAGATTTGAGGAAGAATTTCCATCTCTTTTTAGAATATTTAAAAAAGAAAGCGTGCAAAAAGTTTTAGATTTGGGCGTGTGGAGTGGCATATTTAGTATAGGGCTTGCACAAGAGGGGTTAAGCGTAACTGCGCTTGAACAAAATAAACTTATGCTAGAAATTGCAAATAAAAAACGAGAAGCCCTTTCACCCGTAATAAAAGACAATATACAATTTTTCAACACAGACTACTCAGATATTAAAAGTGTAACAAATGGTGAATATGATGCAGCGCTTTGTTTAGGTAATGCACTTCTGTACATGCCGGGGGATCTGTCTCATATATTTACGCAAGTGCATAGTGTGTTAAAGCAAAATGGGATATGTATTATTCAAATAATAAATGTGAATCGTGTGTTAGAGAAAAAAAAGAGACTCCTTAATTTTCAAATTCAAAAACCATCCGAACTTTCTGGTCATGAAAGATTATTTTTGGAGTTTCTTGATAAAAAGGACAAAGACATAGTACGTCATAATCTTGCAGTTTTTGATTCATCTGGGGGAAGTTGGGTATACCAGGGGGGAACGGCTATAGATATGAAGTTTGTTCAGGAAAAAGAAATTTCTAAAACTTTGAAAGAAGTTGGGTTTTCAGATATATCAGTTGGAGGGTATCAGGGCGAGTATCAGGGTGAATATAGTCCTATTTCTTTTATTAAACCATTCGATGCTTCTACAAGCGATTGGATGACAATTGTTGCAAGAAAGTAGTTTTTAATACGAATTATTTTTTCCCTTCGCAAATTACTACGGGAAGATTCTTTATCGGGAATCCATTGTTAAATAGATAATCATATCCTCTTGCCGGTTTTACAGGTGCTTCACTTACCGCGATATTACTAAAGTGAGGACGGAGTAGGGCTAATTGCTCCGCTGACAAATGACTTCCTGATATATCTTCCATGCCTGGATAGTATGCAAAAAATGTAAATACTCCCTCTTTGCTGTACAGTATTTTTGTGAGCGTTGCGATATCTTCTATGTCATTAACGCCTGTTTCCGTTTTTTCTAGAGGGAAAGTATCTGAAATTATAATGTTAAATTTTTTCTTTTCATTCTCAAGACGTTGTGTAACCTCTCTTGCATCTCCTTCATGTATGACAATATCTATATCATATTTTATTCCTGATCTTTCACTCTTATCCTTTATGGATCTCATCATAATATCTTTCCATGCATAAACCCCAAATTCTTCATTTTGTAAAACATCCTGATTAAGTTCAATAACATGATATTCCCCGGATCCTCTTTGCATAAGATGATCAATTACTTTTGTCCCTGCAATATTAAGTCCTGCGCCTCTCTCTAGTACTCTTAATTTGTGCTTGGGGTTCATGCCTTTTATGGTTTTTGTTGCAAAAGCTTGATCTACTGTTTCAACAGCCCATGGAGCCTCGCAAGTATCCATTACTTGCATGGTTGTATTATCGGCCTCTATAAGCAATCTTTTCCCGTCGCCATATCGGTAAGTATTTCCATCCCGATCTGTTATACGACCCCCTGGATAGCCAATAACCTTAGCGGATGCATTTTTCCACAACTCTATGGAAGACGTTAAATCTTTAGTGTCAGTATTGTCTATTGCCGACTCTTTATTTAGTCTAAATTTTGATTCTGCAAGCGGAATTCCGCCCAACGTATTTTCGGATGAGTATCCCATATTTTTAGACGCAAAAACAACCGAGTATACAAATATATCCGGTTTGAGACTTATTATATATCCTAGAGCGTGAACAAGTCAAGAAAACTACGAGTAAAAGGAGTATTAAGGTAGGGGGAACTTTATTGCAAATTCTTTAACCTCACGACCAATTTTTTGTAAATTTTTATTACTCATTATTTCTTTTTTCTGGTTTTTCCACCATTCAGCTCTTTTTTCTTTCTCTTTTGGAGCTTCATTTCCCAAAACCTGATTTACCGCGTCATTCATCCATTTTGCTACTTTTTTCATGTCCCGTTCCTTGAGCCCCCGAGTAGTTATAGCGGGAGTTCCCAATCTGATTCCGGACGGGTAGAATGGTGGGTTAGTATCAAAAGGCACGCCGTTTTTGTTTAGCACTATGCCTGCTTGCTCTAGTGCAAGCGCTGCTACATTCCCGCTTACTTTTTTGTTTCTAAGGTCTATTAAAATCAGATGATTGTCTGAGCCTCCGCTAACTAAACTAAAATTATATTTAAGTAGCTCCTCAGCAAGTGCTTTGGTATTTTTTACAATCTGTTCACCATATCTTTTAAATTTTGGGGAACTTGCTTCTTTTATGGAAACAGCAATTGCTGCTGTTTGATTATCATGTGGGCCTCCCTGAAGCCCAGGAATAATAGCAGTATCAATAAGCTTTGGTAGATCAGGGTTTTTTGTAATTCCCTTTTCAGTTACCATAATAAGTCCCCCCCTGGGCCCTCTTAACGTCTTGTGAGTTGTTGTGGTTACAATATGTGCATAGGGAACAGGAGAGGGGTGAACGCCTGCTACAACTAATCCTGCGATGTGTGAGATATCAGCAAGTAAATAAGCTCCTACCTTTTCCGCAATAGCACCAAATTTCTTAAAATCTATAATTCTGGGATATGCAGTGAAACCACAGACAATAATATCTGGTTTTTCAGCTAATGCCAGTTTTTCAATAGCCGCATAGTCAAGTTTTCCGTCTTTCCCCAGTTCATATAATACAGACTTAAAGAACTTTCCTGATGCTGATTGAGGCTGTCCGTGAGTTAAATGCCCTCCAAAGGCAAGAGAAAGTCCCATTATCTTTCCTTTTAACGGTTGCAAAAGTGCAAAGTATACAGCAAGATTCATAACTGACCCTGAAAGGGGCTGCACGTTAACATAGGGGATATCCAGTAATTTTTTAATTCTCTCTTGAGCCAAAAGTTCAACCTCATCAGCGACCGCGTTTCCCTGGTAGTATCTTTTCTTAGGATATCCCTCTGAATATTTGTTGTTAAGACTGGTACCAAGTGCTTCAAGAACCGCAGAAGATGCGTAATTTTCTGAGGGGATCATTTCTAGGACTTCTTTTTGTCTCTTGTCCTCTGCTTTTATAAGTTTAAAAATTTCAGGATCTTGCTGCTTGAGGTTCATACAGTTCAATATACTAAAAAAAATCCTTACAAACAACTTGTATTTGACAGCAGAGTAAAGCTTTGAAATACTGTTAGTTATATGAGTAATAAAAAGATACTGGTAGGTGTTGTTTTTGCAGTTGCTATGTTGGGTGGCGCTATTTTTTTAGCTTTTAGAAATTATCAGTCGCAAGTAAATGAGATGCCAGTGAGTGCTTTGAGTGAATTTAGTAATGCCAATTTGGATGAAAGTAATTATAAATCAGCAAATCTTGCTCAGTTTTCTATTTCATTCCCGAATTCTTTTACTTCATCTGAACATATACTTTCAGGTGATGAAGGAGTGTCGCTTGTTTTAAATTCCGAAGACCTTGATAAGAATTTGGCGTCATTTACAATAGAAAAATACCCCGTAGATAAAGTGGAATTAAAATCATTAATTGAGTACTTTAATAGATCTAAGTTGTCACAAAGAGATATTTTTTTAGGTCAGACAAAAATTCAGGCAGTATATTTTACAGGAGCGGCTCCTTCACTACAGGGGCCAGTACAGCAAAATGTTATTCTTCTAAGCCATAATGGGTATGTATATAAAATACAGATGTCGTACACATCAGAGGAAAGAAATGTTGAGTTAGAGGAAGAATTCAAGAATATTTCCTCAACAATTAATTTTCTATAATAAATAGTGGCTAGTCGCCAATTACTCCTCCCCATTCAACTGCTGTAAATCCTTTTCTTTCAGGAGCGGGAGTAATAGTGAGTTGTATAACGTTTTTAGGATTTATGAGAGGTGCAAAATAAGCAATAAACTCTATGAAAGTATCAGGTTTGGGTGTAATTAAAACACTATCCTGACGTTCTTTTTCCTCTTTTTCTAATACGGAAAAGAAGATATAGTTAGTATCAAGTTCTTGTAGTCGTGGGATCCAGAAGTCTAAAAATTCATCTTGTTCGTCTTTTTTTGTAAGACCCAGCAATATGATTTTATCCCTTAAGTTACTTTTCAGGTTTTCTTTTGAGAGAACAATTCCTTTTTTGGGACGGTTAACTTTTCCCGATTCTATTTCATAAAATAATTCTCTGTATGTTTTTCCCATATATTCAAGTTTTCCGCTAGGGTGTGCGAGTACATTTTTCCATCCACCGGATGGGTAGAGCGGATCACTAACAATTATCTTTCCTTGCGTTTTAACTGTCACATTTACATATGTTTCAGTAGTTGGGTAAAGATAGATAACTGGTTTTCCTATGCAGTATGATCCATCTCCATAGTTAAGGTTTGTCTCACAAAATATGTATTGATTGCAAAAGTCAGCCTTAGCTTGAGTATCAAACGGGTTTTCAACTACACATCTCTTATTTTTGCATGTGAACATTCCTTGACGTGCTTTGCATATGCATGGAAGTGTAACCGGTTTTCCGGTGTCAACAGGGCATATGGATGTGTCTTCCTGGTCTGGAGTTGATTCGGTTACTGTAGGGACAAGGGTTTTGGGTTGTGCCGGGTTAAAAGTATCTATCTGTATGTTAGCGCGTGGATTATTTGATGCAATTTTTGCAGCTTTAGGAGTTTTTGCAATTAATATTGCGGCAAAAACAGCACATGTCACAAGAAGTAAAATTCCTATTTTGATAAATGATATTCTATGTGCCTTTTTACTAATGTTTTTCTTTCTTTTCATTTATTTTGTGTTAATTTCCAGATTTACTTTTCCTAGTACAACATTTGGAGTTTGTGGAGAGGACGCAAAAGATGCTTGGTCAATTTTTATAATTGCGGAAGTTGTTCCCTGTGTAAGTTTTCCGGTTACTTTTGCAATTATTCCCTTCCCTTTTGGGTATGGAATTGAAGTGGGTATCAGATAAGACTGGCTAATTGTTCCTTGTTCAGGGTTGCTTTGTTTGATTCCTGCGGTGAGATTTACAGAATAGGATAAGGCAGAGGAAGGATCATTTACGGATATAATTTTAACATTACTAACTTGAAGCGGATCATACGATAGCGCAATTGTAATTTTAGAGACGGGGATGCCATAGCTATCAAATAGTATGCTTGAGGTAAATGTGGACTGTTTATTTATGGTTATTGTGTTGGGTGAGAAAGAAACCATCATAGTAGGAGATTCTTGTTTGGGTGTTTGAGTAGGAACTATTTTTTGAGTTAATGAAGGAGGAGGGGTATTTTCATTGAGAAATACAAAAAAAACAATAAATATAAAAATAACTATAGATACTAAAAATAAAATAAGCGTCAATTTTTTTTTGAAAACACCAGTCATATCTTTATCTTATATCATATACATACTCCTGCGCCAGGATTGTTTGTAAAGACACAGGCAGTACCCGTTTTCATTTGTAGGCACTGATTATTTCTGGTGCAGCTTGTTACGTTTACTTCAGAGTTGGTGGATGCTGTACTGCCTGAAGTACCTGTGCAGCAGATATTTCCTTTTCCTGATTTCTGACATGAATAATTATGTCCCAATGGAGAAGCCAGAGTGCCTGATTTACACGTGTTTCCTGACTCACAGTGATAAGAGCTTGTATTGCAGTATGCGCCTGATTCTGAGGGGTCTTTGTATACACAATATGATGTTGCAGTTCCCGTACTGCTTGTACACTTAAATTCAGGGGCACAGTCGCTATTCCCATTATAACAGTGGTCGTTTTCCCTTCCTGATCCTCCCGTATTTCCTCCACCACCTGATGAGGGAGCAACACAACTAGATTTATTTGCCATGCATTTCCCTTGCGCTTCACAATAGCGTTCAGTAAATCTACAGCAGTAAGTCTGGTTTGAGGAGTTATTTGCGTCTTTCCATCCGGGGTAGCATGCGTTATCTGAGCTTCCTCCGCAAGAGCTTCCCTGAGTTGTGCATGATTGACCTATCTGATTATCGCTGTTATTGCCGTTTTCACCGGTATTGTTTCCCGGGGGAGGATTTTCTTTTTTTTGATCATCATTTTTGGGAGGACTATTATTATTTCCAGTGTTTTCAAGACAACAAACAGAGCGAGAACTGCCATACGCGTTTGCGCATGCTAAATTTGCTTCTTGTTGCGTAGCGTTTGTGTCAGGCTTAAATCCAGTGCCACATGCCGTTGCCTGACAGGTATTCACTTTTCCAGAAGGACCTATGTTATTGCATGCGCTTGGACGGAATGTGCACTTAGCTCCATCCCAATAAGGAGTAGGGTCTTTACAGGTCTGTCCTTGAGGAGGCTGAGGGAGTGTGCCTGAGTTGTCTTGCACCCAGGGGAATTTGTTACATATCTTCATGAGACCGTTTTTAGGTGTAAAATCATAGGTTTTATCAGCACAAAGATAGACATCATAATATTTAC
Organism: Candidatus Levyibacteriota bacterium; assembly: GCA_018062815.1. Classification (GTDB taxonomy): domain Bacteria; phylum Patescibacteriota; class Microgenomatia; order Levybacterales; family GWA1-39-11; genus JAGORM01. The sequence goes on from JAGORM010000002.1 coordinate 112,470, forward strand.
CCGTCGCATAGGGATTTGGGGTTGATTTTGCTTTTTGATCTGTAAATAGACCCAGTTTATAGTTTTCATTTGTGGGTTGGGTTGTCATGCATATTGGCCCGTAATATCCGTTGGGATAGGAATCTGTATTAACCCCGTTTTTCTCTTTGCAGATGACTGTGGTAGAAGATTTACCCGTGCCGGGATTTTGTTGGAAATTATTACCTTCACCTTCAAAATAAGCGCTTTTTTTAAGTGTCTCTTTTTCTCTTAAGTTAAAATTTCCTCCTGGGAAAACGCCTTGATCACCCATTATGGAATTTTTATATTCTGGGGAATTAACGGGATATCCTATCTCGTTCGGATGAGAAAGTCCAAATGTATGTCCTAGTTCATGAGCTATAGCTCCCGTGCCCTGTCTGCTAGTGGGCATTTTTTCAGAAGTACACCTATCAACGGAATTAATCGGGTCATTTTTGTAATAATATTTTTTTATTCTATTACAGTTTTTGTCCAACTCTGGGTAAATGGAGACATCTCCAATTACGGCAGTCGCAAGTTCACCATTTGCGCCCGCGTATCCTCCGCCACCCATAAATGCTACAATATTAATTGTTCCAAACTGAGGTCGTCCTATTTCTTGAAGTATATTGCCCATGCCATCTTTTTGAATACACTCTGTCTCTCCGTTGCTGCACCAATACCATTCTGAATCTTTTTTCCCAATAACTGTTTTTACCGGTTGCAAAACAAATGTTTTCCCGTTCAATTGCTTACCGTAATATGTGCGTATTTCATCCATTTTCTGATTAATATGATTTACTACAGCGTTATCTACTGGATAGTCTGTTGGAAAAAATACTATTGGTTGAACAGAAAAAGCATTATCCGCTATGCGAGAAGTTGTGGGCTGATTTACCTGGTTTGGGTTGCGAGTTAAACTATTTAAAAAAGAAAGTCCTCCAAACGGAACAAAGATTGCTATCGCAACGGTTGCAAGTGTGAGGAGAGACAAAAAACCTGAGGACTTATTTATTGTTTTATTGCTAGGTTTAATAAAAGAAGTTTTCATAAAATAGGTTTGTTTTAAGAAATCACACATTATTACATTAGCATGTGTAATCTATAAGTCAACAGGTCTTAGCTACAGTTTGTTTTTTCAAATTCCTTTTCTGCTTTTATTGTTCCCCCTGTCAAATCATTCCCTGATGCAGTGCCGCCTTCATAAAGAATTACTTGCCAGGATTTAGTATTAAATCCATCTGTATTATCCAACACCAAATCATTCACTTGAACGTTTTGTTGATTTGGTTCGAAAGAGTTATAGATGTTTTCATTTATGGTTACCGGCGTAAAAATTTCTCCATTTTTGATTTCTATTTTGTAGTGTCCATTGGCTGTTCCATGAAACGCAAGGGTAACATTTGAGGTATTATTTGTGCTGTCACACTGTACGCTTGAGGGGAGTTCTATTCTCCAGCTACTGGAAGGAGTTGCCTGCGGAGATCCAGTATCATTTGCATTTCCATTATTTTTCTTACTGTTTTCTGCCTGAAATAAAAACTGTCCACCTACAAGTAAAAATGCACCAACAATGACTATAAATATAATAAGAAATTCAATTTCGCCCCTGGTAGTTTTTAATAATTGCTTCATGGTGTCGGAGTAAGGTTTGTGCTACCTCCTGTTTCCTCGCAGATCTTGTCCGCAATCTGCCCATAAATTGCCTTAATATCCTCAGGTTTTGTTGTTTTATAAAATGAATTGGGTGAGGCAACAGCTTGCATCATGGTTGTAAGCTTGCTTTCAAACGGTCCATCTGTCTTTGGATCAAATACCAGAATCGAGAACACTCTGACATTTTTTCCATTTATGTTTTTTAGTGCTTGTATTTGTTGGGCAATTTGAGGATTTGTGGTCGGATCCTGATCCGCATCAAAGCAACGGCACGTTCCGGTTTGGTACGCACACATTGGATATCTAGCGCTGGAAAAAGATGAGCATGCTGTTGCTGTTGGTACTCCAACACCGTCTCCTTCAGGAATACCATCAGAAATAAAAACCAGATTAAATGAATTGTCTTTAAATTTAGGATCAGAAACTGCTTTTGTTAGATCCTCAAGCTCTGCTGCAAAAGCGGTGCGCGTATTAGTTCCGCCTGAGGCTACCAACTGATTCACGGCTGCATTAAATTGTGATTTGTTGTTTTTATAAAAATCAATTTCAACCGGTCGGGAAGTTGCTGTTGAGCCTGTATCACTTGAGCTATAACGCCTAAGACCTGTGATAGAATCATTCGTAAAATTGCTTGCAAAGTCTTTAAGTGAGGATTTAATTATTTGTATTTTATTACCGCGTTCCATTGAGCCTGATGTATCAACAAGAAAGTCAATAGCAGCACGGTTACTACATGCTGCAAATCTTATGGTTTTTAGCTGTAGCGCATTTTTTTGTGTTGAGTTTTCGCGGATTGGTTCACCTATGACATTACTACCCGATTCAGACAGCTTAAATTGAGGACCACCAGAAACCAGAAGAAAAGCACCAAATATTATGACTCCAATAAGTAAATAAAGCGCAACTTCTCCGCGTTGCCAGAAGAGAAAACTCTTTTTTAGTGTGTGTTTTGATAAATTTGAGGATTTTTTTTTCTTTGAGTTTTTATGGGGAATAGATTTTTTCTTCACATTTTATTGTATATATATGTAGTTTTATTAGTCAACAATTAGTTTAAAAACAGGAATAGTAATATTTATTCTTGCTTGTAAGTTAAAATCTTCAGTCTCTTAAAGACGTAGTGAAGTATCCTAAATTTGTGCTACAAAATAATATACAGTGGGTAAAGCCATGAAAGCTTTATTGTAATTTGTGAGCTTGTTTGCTATAATGCATTATTCGGGAAACCGAAAATTCACACATTCGGGATGAATATAGTTCTGACTAATCCTCAGAACCCGAATGGAGGATCAGCCATCTTTAAAATTATTATGGCTGATAAAAAGAACTATGAGAGATATAACCCTTGAAGAATTACTTACAGCAGGTTGCCATTTTGGCCATCAGGTAAATCGTCGCAATCCAAAAGCAGACGATTATATATTTGAGGCGCGTTCAAATGTACACATTATAAACCTTGAAAAGACTCGCGAGGGGCTAATTGCTGCAGCAAAATATGTGAAAGAATTATCAGCTCGTGATGGATCACTAGTTGTAGTTGGAACAAAACGACAAGCAAAACAAATCGTCAGAGAAGAAATTGCAAGGGCAGAGAAAGAGGCGCCCGGTAAGTTGTACACAATAACTGCAAGGTGGGTTGGCGGAATACTCACCAATTTTAATGAAGTCGCAAAAAATATAAAGAAACTCAAAAATCTTGAAGAATTACTCTCAACTAGTAAGAAGGATGCATATACTAAGCGTGAACAGGTACTTTTTGAGCGAGAACGTCAAAAATTATCAGACTTTTATGGTGGAATTTCTGAGATGACTGATATTCCTGATGCATTATTTATTGTAGGTACTCAATCTGAAGCTATAGCAGTAAGTGAAGCCAAGAGAATGAATTCAGAGATTGTGGGAATAGTTGATACAAATGCAGATCCATCCGTTATTGATTACCCAATTCCTGCAAACGATGACGCTGTGGGTTCAATAAAGCTTATTACAAGTTATATTATGGATGCATGGATAGAAGGGAAAAAAGAAGCTGCAAAAAAGAGCGCAGATGAAGCAATTGAGGAAAAGAAAAAATCTGAAGCAGAAGTGGTAGTTGAGGATATTGAAAAAATAAAAGAAGTGAAAAGCAAAAAAACTACCAAGAAATCTAAAGAATAATATTTTATACTTACTACTATGGCTGTTGATACAAAACTGATAAAAGAACTACGAGACAAAACAGGCGCAGGAATTGCTGACTGTAGAGAGGCTATTGAGGAATCAAAGGGTGACTTGAAAAAGGCAGAGGAGATTCTTCAAAAAAAAGGATTTGAAAAAGCGGCAAAAAAAGGTGATCGTGAAACCAATTCAGGATTAATAGATTCTTATGTGCATGCAGGAAGAATTGGAGTTTTAGTAGAACTTCTTTGTGAAACTGACTTTGTTGCGCGCACAGATGAATTTAAGACCTTATCTCATGAGATTGCCCTTCAAATATCTTCCATGAATCCAAAGAATGCAAATGAGCTTCTTGAGCAGGAGTATATACGGGATTCTTCAAAAACTATAGAGATTTTAATAAAAGAGTCTGTTGCAAAATTAGGCGAAAACATTATTCTTGGCCGATTCTCCCGAATTGAACTCGGCAAATAATATATAATATGGGAAGGCGCAATGAACAAATTAGTTCTTATATGGGCTTTAAAAGCGAACTAAGTGGTTCTCATAGTAAAGGCGTAATTGAGGAAATGAAGAGAAACAGGAAGTTGATCAAGATGCAACAGAAGAGAATTGGAAAAAAGCCTGAGCAGTCAAAAGAAGCTCAACCACATGAAATTCTGTTAGATGTTCCAGAATTTACCATTCACCCAAACCGTAAGATTGATTTTACTAGCAATCATTAATCCCCCTTTATTTACATTTTATTTCTTGTGTATAATATCTCCATAATGATTTTAACTATTTTTGCTTTTATTATTATTCTTTCAGTTCTTGTTCTTATTCATGAACTTGGGCATTTTTTGACTGCTAAAAAGTTCGGAATTAAGGTTGAAGAATTTGGATTTGGATTTCCTCCTCGTGTTTTTGGTATAAAAAAAGGAGAAACTTTGTATTCAATAAATCTTCTACCTGTTGGGGGGTTTGTGAAACTATACGGTGAAGATGCAGCAGGAGGAGGAAGTGTGAAGAATACGGGTAAAAAGGATTTACCCACAAAAGACATAAGGCGTGCGTTTTACGCGAGACCAGTCTGGCAGCGTTTTTTGGTAGTGGTCGCGGGTGTAGTTATGAACTTTGTTTTAGCGGTAGTTCTAATTTCCTATGTATTTAGTACCACAGGAATTGCAGTTCCCTCATCAACTGTTAAGATTACTGAAGTTTTAAAAAATAGTCCTGCAGCATTAAGCGGGCTTATGGTAGGAGATGTGGTGGGGGCAGTAAATGGTAAAAGTACAACCTCTACAAAAGAATTTATCCAGACAATCAAAAAAAATGAAGGGAAAAAAGTTACGCTTTTAGTAGTAAGAGAAGGAGTATCGCAGGATATTCAATTGACACCAAGAAGCAATTATCCAAAGGGTCAAGGTCCGGTTGGAGTAGGTATAACAGATATAGAAATTAAAAAATATCCATGGTATCAAGCGCCTTTTTTTGGAACAATCGAGGCGTTCAAATTTTCATGGATGATTGTCTCAGGTCTAGGTCAGATGATATACACGCTTTTTTTTGAAGGACATAAGCCTGAGGGGGTGGCAGGGCCGATTGGTGTTGCCCAGCTTACGGGTCAAGCGGTTTCATCCGGTGTAACCGTTACTTTATGGTTTACAGCATTATTGTCTATAAACCTTGCGGTTTTAAATGTCTTGCCAATTCCGGCACTAGATGGTGGAAGGCTTTTCTTTATTGTGACAGAGGCAGTAACTCGCAGGAAAATAAATCCAAAATACGAATCATACGCGCATGCTGCAGGACTCGTGGTGCTTTTAGGGCTTATGCTTATAATCACGCTGTTTGATATCATCCGTATTGCCTCAGGGCAAAGCCTTCTTCCAAAATAATACCAGACGTATATTTTTGCATATTCATTTTCACGGTTTGTTTAAAAATATCAATTTTCTGGAAAGTTTAAGCAAAAAAACAGATGCGGAGAATGTGCTTGGGAGAAGTGATGATTGATTATTAGGAAAGGTTTTGTTATTCTCATAGGTATTCTATGGATACAATTACCCCGGACGTGAAGCAAAAGATGCAAAAAGCATTGGATTCAGTAAGATTGGATTTTGCAACCGTCAGAACAGGCAAGGCATCCCCGTCTCTAGTTGAGAATATTGTTATTAAGGCGTATGGTGGAGCAACGCCCCTTAGAGTAATGGAACTTGCAACTATTCATGTACAAGACGCACATACACTTGTGCTTACACCATTTGACCACAGTGTCATAGGTGAAATTGAACATGGGATTCAAGACGCTAAGATAGGGATAAATCCCATTATTGATGGAAATTTTCTTCGAATTAATTTACCGCCTTTATCTGAGGATAGAAGACGCGAATTTGTAAAAATGGTAAAGCAAAAAGGAGAGCAAGGAAAAGTTATGATGAGACAGATAAGGCATGACGGTATGGAAGACGCAAAAAAACTGGAAAAAGAAGAGGTTTCAGAAGATGAGATAGTACGCGTTGAAAAAGAGATACAACGCTTAACTGACCATTTTATAAAAGAAATTGATGATCTTGCCGCTCAAAAAGAAGAAGAACTCATGAAGGTATAGTAGTTTTTATCCACGTTGATCTGTTTGTTTATTTTTTTAAATAATCTGATTTTGTAGATTCTCAGACCAGTTTACAGGAATGTATATGTTGGTTATTTGTTATATAATGGTTACCGTTATGCGACTACCTAAAGCTCTTTCCCGTGTTATTGAAGATTTTGAACGATTGCCTGGAGTCGGACCAAAGTCTGCTCAAAGACTTGCGTTCTATCTGCTTCATGTGCCCCAGAGTAACCTAGAACAGTTTGCAAATGATTTAGTGCATTTAAAGAAAGAAACTGTTTTGTGTTCACTGTGCTATAACATTGGTGACATTGACCCTTGTTTTATTTGTGCTGATCCAGGGCGGGATAAGGCAACTCTTTGTGTAGTTGAAGATGCATTGGATGTTTTGGCAATTGAACGAAGCGGAAAATATGGAGGGGTATACCATGTTCTTCATGGAGTTGTAGACCCGCTTAACAGCATAGGTCCGGATGATATATATATTCCGCAATTATTAAGTAGGGTAAAAACATTGGGAAGTGATCTTGAGGAAATTATTTTTGCAACAAATCCTACCATGGAAGGGGAGGCCACTGCAATGTACATAGTGAGACAATTAAAGGAAAAGGCTGATGGGGTAAAGCTCACGCGCATAGGTCATGGACTTCCTATTGGGGCAGACATAGAATATGCTGATGAAACAACACTAGACCGCGCACTTGAAGGAAGAAGGGAGTATTAGCCCAAGTTTCAATTAGGGTAGTTCTTGCAAGCTCGAATGATATTAAATATTGACATAAATTAACAATTCGGTATAATCACAAATGAAACCCTCCCAAAAAAGTAAAGAAAAAATGGCAACCTCTGGAAGACTACCAGGACTCTATATTCCACCATCTCCGCACGTAGATCAGATTCCTGACAATAAATTATTCGCCCTGTCAACGGTTGATGGGCGGGATCGTCGTTTAACCAAATCAATAGCTCCTTATTTTTCAGAGTTTGCTACATTCGCAACTAGGGCAGAGATATCAGGGAAATATCTTATTGCGTTAGATAAAATGGGCGGAGTGCTTCCTCGAGCCTTAACACAGGAAGAAACTGAAACACTAGATACTTTTGGGGAGAAAATGACTGAGGCTGATGTAGAAGAGGTTAAGGCTTTTGAAAGGAAGACCAATCATGACGTTGTGGCACTACGCTTACATATGAAGAAAAAATTCAGCACGTCCTCACTAGCGGATCTTTCAGAATTTAATGATATTTTTTTGACCTCAGATGATAAAAATAATCTCACTTTCAGACTTAACTTGATGCGGGCAACCCATGCAGTGATTCTTCCAATCCTGAATAATCTTGAATCTAACCTTGGGGGGGTGAGACAAGAGCACGCAGAAACTGTTGAGGAGGCACGAACGCATGGTCAGGCTGCCGGACCTACTACAGCTGGAAAAGAGTTTGGTGTTTTCCATGAACGACTAAGGAAACAGGTGAAAAAATTAGCAGAGCAACGTTTGACTGGAAAGTTGAATGGCGCAGTGGGAAATTGGAGTTCTATGAGGTATGTTCATCCTGAAAAAGACTGGATTAACTTTTCAAGGGATTTTGTAGAATCCCTTGGGCTTACTCCAAATGACATGACAACGCAGATAAATCCATATGATGATGTTGCAGAGTATCTGCAAAATTATACTAGAATTAATAACATACTTGTAGGTTTAGATGATGATATGTGGCATTATATTTCGGATAATTGGATTGTTCAGATACCAAAAGCAGGTGAGGCAGGATCTTCTGCAATGCCACAAAAAGTTAATCCAATTGATTTTGAAAAGAGTGAGGGAAATTTGGAGGAGGCAACTGACCTCATGGAGGGATTCGCACGTAGACTTCCTAGATCCCGATTTCAAAGAGATCTGAGAGACAGTACTCAGATAAGAAACGTTGGTTTGGCTTTAGGGCTTGCGACTGTAGGTTATGCATCAATACTTGAAGGCTTTCCAAAAACTGCGATAAACGCTTCGGTGATGAAAGATGTTCTTAATAGTGACTGGACTATATTGAGCGAGCCAGTGCAGGTTTACTTACGGAGATTTACTGATGTTGCAGATCCTTATGAATTAATGAAGCAATTAGTGAGAGGTAATCATATGGGGCAAGAGCAATGGCACGAATTAATTGATAATCTACCGGTTAGTAAGGATCATAAGGATCACTTGAAAAAACTAACACCGGAGACTTATCTTGGTTATGCTGTAGAGTTAGCAAAAGGAGTTTCAAAAAAAATATAAAAGATTGTGTATCAAATTGCGCCATAACAAATACATGAGGTATTGAAGTGACATTTTTTCAGCCTCAATTGAGGTCGAACCTCAATTAGCTTTATGTTCCTGAAAACTACACTGGTTTTACATCGGATATTGTTTTTTCTCTTGACAAAGAATAGATAGAGTCGTATTATCAGCATATCTTACCCCAAAGACATGTCAGAAAAAACAAAACCCACACAAGAACAGGTATTTCTTCTTGAAGAGGCTCGTAAAAAGAAACAAGAGGCATCTGCCTTAGAGGCAAGCATTAATGAAGCGCGTACCCATGTTCCTGAATTAAAAGTAAAAGTTGAAGAGCTCTTGGGTATTCCTCCTGTTCAACCAAAAGTAAATATGACACAAGAACAGGTGAAGGAAGCTCTTGAAAACCGCTTAACCAAGCCTAACATGGGGAATATTATGAATGAGATAAATCTTGATCTGGGGAATGAATGGGTTTACTTCCACAATTCCTATGTTGTATTAGGTGCTTCAGTTGATAATTCTGTTAAGGTGGATGTATTTAAAGGATTAGGCAGGGATGGAGGACGTGATTATAACAATGACGACATTACAATAGTAATTCCTGATTTAGGAATGAAATTGATTTTACCTGATAAATCAAACAATGCTAGCATAGAATCTACACATAGAGGGAGTGAGCCGTTCACGATGCATACCACCATAGGTGCTCCGGTAAAGTCTTGGCCATTATGGAAAAGGGATATGACTATGGAGGATTATAAGCACTTTGATGCGTTGCTAGATAGACTAACTCAGTCAGATGTGGAGAAGACTGAAGTAAAAAGACCTACAAGGCGGACTAGATAATTTACTCTGGATTTAGGATCTGATTAGATTATAGTCTGCGTTAAAACAGAGTTGGCAGTTTTTTCAGAGATTATCCTAACTTCAATTTTTTTACCATCATATTTAAATCCAAGTTTAATTGTGTTTGATTCGTTATTTTTAACATACAAATTTTGTTGTGCGTTTGCTTCAGGATTTCCAGGCATAGAATAAATAGAAACACCATATTCACGTGGAATCTCAGGAATAGCCATAAAATCATGGTTAGTTGGAGCTGTAGACTTAAGACCTGCGTCTTTTGCTGCCCAGTAGATAAGTGATGCTAAATGACACACTCCGTCTCCTATAAGATATCCGTCATGCTTATAGCCATCTTGCTCCGCAAAATTAACATCAATAGTTTTTGCTATAGAATCTTTATACTCGGGAAGTGAATCTCTTTGGAAGGTGTAGGTTTCCCCAGGCTTAAGCTCGAAGCTAAAATCAAAGGGTCTGCGTACGGTTTCCCAGTCTGGAGTAGCTGAAACAGGCATACCACGCATATAAGAAAGAGTAAGCAGAATATTATCCTTCATAACCTCATTCATGAATGATCCAGGCATTGCACGGTTTTCAAGACTCATAGAGCGCCCAACCTCAGTTTGAGGCTGATTCACTTGAGGCATTCCTCCAAAAAGAAGGGTATTTGCTACCAAAGCAAATAGAGATATGGTTAAAAATGCGTGTTTCATATAGTTCGAACGTAATAGTATAGCTATTGCGTTCGAAGAATACGATCTGTGCGTAAACTGTGCCTGGGGATCTTGAGAGAAGTAGACCTATAATATAGCACAAAATTGGGAAAATGTCAAGTAGTAGAGACTTTTAAAATTGCGTCTTTACAACCCTAATGTTTTTTACCTATTATAAATTATGTCCAAAAAAACATTACATAAAAAAACGATTCATAGATCTAAGAAAAAAATTCTAAGAACTAAAAAAGTTATAGTATTGTTTCTGGGTGGGGCACTCGTGTTATTACTTGGTGTTTTAAGTCTCACTTTTATTACTCAGGAAAAGTTTTGTGCCAACTCAATTTCCTGCATTACTGATTTATCAGGAAAATATGAAGATCATGCAAAGACAGGAGTATTTTCAGGCAAGACGATTAAGGTTCCTGTGCAAGTTGCGTTAGCTTACACAAACCCTTCGAAAAACGTATTAGGTGAAACAAGCGGAAAGAAAAAAATTAAAGTTGATTTATCAAGCCAAAGACTATATGCATATGAAGGCGATCAGATGATCATGGATTTTCCTGTTTCGACAGGAAAGTGGAATAAAACACCAACGGGTATATTTAATATTTGGGTAAAGTTATTATATACACGGATGGCAGGTGGTAGTGGGGCAGACTATTATAATCTACCAAACGTGCCCTACACTATGTTTTATTCAAACGCAGAGGTTCCGCGGGGGGCAGGATATAGTATACACGGGGCATACTGGCATAATAATTTTGGACACCCAATGAGTCACGGATGTGTGAATATGAGAATTGCTGATGCTGGCCTGCTTTTTGCGTGGGCCGATCCACAGACAACCGGATGGAACTCTAAAACCACAGAGGTAAATCAAGGCACTGAAGTTGAGGTGTACGGAGAAACACCAGTTGAGTGATTATTATGTAGTTGCAAGATGAGGAACAAGATTTCCCAAGGTGCTTGATAGTCTTTCCTTTAATTCATCTAAAGATCTGTTATTTGTCCTTATGACTAGCGTAGTAACTTCAGCTCCACGTTGTCCTACCGTCCTATGATCATCTGTTTCAGCAAAATCTTCTGAATTATCAAGACCTCCATGGATCCGAAGTGCATATACAGATTCACCCTTTTGTATAAGAAACCCAACTCTAACGAGTGTATTTGGACTAAATAATGAGAAGGGGGCATCTGGGTTTTGAGCAGATAATTTGTTGGCTTTGTTCCCTAAATTTTTATCAAAGTCTATATAAAATGCCTTTTCTTGTATTCCTCTTTTTTTTGAATCCCGTTTTTCTAAAACGTTAACTTCATCTTTGATTCCCTCAGGGAGTTCATCGAAAAAATCATACACAGTGTTTTTTAAAAGATTTAAAAAAGATGCCTGCTCTTGAGGCAGGTTTTCAAACGAATTAGGTTTAAAATGCAGATTGCTGTAATCTTCAGGTTCAGGCATAATCATATTATACCAGTGGATTGAGTATAAAAAAACATGTTACAATGTTTTCTTCATGAAAAAAGCTCTTATTCTTTTTCCTGCGTTTAACAGTAAAAATTACCGATACTATTTTATAGGTCAATTAATATCTCTTGCTGGAACATGGCTCCAAGTTGTAGCAGAGGGATGGCTTGTTCTAACCCTTACAAACTCAGCCTTTCTTATAGGGGTTGTAGCTGCTTGCGCAACTCTTCCAACTCTTTTTTTCTCCTTATTCGGAGGAGTAATAATTGATAGATTTTCAACTAAGAAAATTTTACTTGTGACGCAATTTTCGGCGATGGTATTGGCAGGCATATATGGAATGTTAACGGTTCTTCATCTCATTGATATTTGGTCAATTATGCTTTTAGCATTTTTATTAGGTGTAGTTTCAGCAATTGATTTTCCTGCAAGACAAGCATTTACTGTGGAGTTAGTTGGCCGTGAGCATCTGTCCTCAGCAATTGCTCTGAATGCGGGCATTTTTAATGCAGCCAGGATAATAGGCCCTGGGTTTGCGGGAATTCTTATAGCGTTATTTGGACCTGGTGGGGCTTTTTTGGTAAATTCAGTCACATATATCGCGGCAATCATAAGTACCAATATGATAAAAACAGAAGCTAAAAAGAAAGTTATTCACCCTCATCCGATTCGTGCGATTAAAGAAGGGTTATCCTACACATTTTCCCATCCTACTATCCGAACTCTTATTATATTGGCAGCCATAATCTCCATATTTGGGTGGTCATACACGACAATAATGCCATATATTGCAAAAAACACATTACACGCAAATGCGGCAACTTTGGGTTACCTTTATGCCGTTGCGGGAGTTGGTGCGCTTGTTGCTACATTCATAGTTTCTGCGTTGAGTAAAAAAATAAGCGGGACGGCGTTTATTGTTGGAGGGACTCTTTTGTATGCAGTATCAATTTTTGGTTTCACATTTGCTAAAAGTTTCTTGTTTGCTTTTCCATTTCTTTTTCTGTCAGGAATAGGATTGTTATCTGCGTTTGCAAATATTAATTCGTCAGTTCAGCACTCAGTTGCAGATAAGTTTAGGGGCCGTGTTTTGAGTATTTATATTCTCTCATTTATTGGATTGCTGCCATTTGGTAACTTTCAAATTGGACTTGTGTCAGAGTATTTTGGTCCAGAAAATGCTATAAGAATAGGGGCTGTTATTGTATTTTTTGCTGCTGTTTGGTTCTATTTTTCTCGCAAAAAAAGAAATATTGATCAGGAGAAGTATAATAAATCTCAACTTCAGGAAATTCCTGAGCCAATATTGGCTCAAGGCGAGGCTTAATCTACTTGACTTTTTTTTAAAAATTCAGCACACTAGAAATGTAAGAAATTATACGTAAGGAGGTGAAGATATATTAATCACAAAGCATTGAGAATAACTACATACGTTTTGGTAATTATTGGAGCGTTAAATTGGGGAATTATTGGAGTGTTAGGAGTAAATTTTATTAATGTATTACTTGCTGGCTCACCAGTTATTGAAAAAATTATTTATATTTTAGTTGGAGCTTCTGCAGTTTATGACATTATGATAGCACGCGGAATGGGAAGATCTTACTCCAAAAAGAAAAAGTAGATATCCAAAATAGATTTCACTTTAGCATAATATCAATTTCTGAGATTGTATCTTTTGCTGTATGAAATTCCATAAGTCTTAGTCTCATTTCTGAAGCGCCTTCAAATCCGGCAAGATATGCCTTATAAAATTTTTTCATAATCTCAAAATTTTTAGTATTTTCCCAGGTGGTATCAAAAAGTGAAATATGTTTTTTTAGCAGGTTTAATCTGTCATAAATAGAGATATCTTCAGTTTTTCTTCCTGAAAATACCCATGGGTTGTGTAGCATTCCACGACCGATCATTATTCCATCAACACCGTAATTTTTTACAATTTTTTCTCCCATGTTTTTGTCTAAAATATCTCCGTTTGCCACTATGGTAGTTTTTTTACTTATCTTATTTCTTAGATTTACTGCTTTCCCAAATTCCTCAAAGTGAGCTGGAACTTTAGACATTTCAGAGGCAGTCCTTGCGTGGACAGTGATTGCAGCAGGTTTAAGCGTAAGTAAAAAACCGATCCAGTCTTCAGTTACGATTTTGTTGTATCCAATTCTTGTTTTTATAGACACAGGCAAACTGTTTCCTGCACCTTCATTTGCGGCAAGATACAGTTCTTGTGCTAGATTGGGGTTATTGATGAGCCCTGCACAGCATCCGTTTTTCACTATTTTTTTATCCGGACATCCCATATTTATATCGATTCCGTCATAACTTAGGTCTTTTAGTATTTTTGCTGCTTTAAAATAGTGATCTGGATTTTTTCCCCAAATTTGAGCAATCAAAGGGCGTTCAACATCTGTATATTTAAGGCGCTGATGAATATACCTTTCCCCGCCTTTTATTATCCCGTCAGCATTTGTAAATTCAGTAAAGTATAAATCAGGTTTTCCAACAGAGGCGAGTACCTGTCTGAAGACGGTATCAGTCACATCTTCCATGGGCGCTTGAACAAAAAATGGAGAAGTAAGTTTTTCCCAAACGGTTTTCATATCATGGAATTATACCATTTGTATGATAAAAAAATGAAAATTTAGAGATAATATTGAATAAATATTTAGGTGTTTTGTTTGACATTTGAAAGATCAGGTATTATAGTTAGCTTGTGGAAGAGAAAACTGACAAGAGGGTATTAATAGTAGATGATGATACAGAATTTATTAAGGAGTTCTCACAGAAAATAGAAACGCAAGGATTACAGGTTCACAGTGCAATAACGCCAAAAGAAGCACTTGATTATATTGCTCAAAACGAAGTTGATTTTATAATACTCGATTTTGTTATGCCTGAAATGGACGGATACTCTGTATATCACATCATAAATAATGATATGAGAAAAAATATTCCAACAATAATTTTAACTAATTTTCCAAACGCAAAAGATATGCCACAAGATCTTGAAATATATGTTAAATCTGAAACAAATCTCAACAAGTTAGCCGCAGAAATTAAAATGAAATTGAGCTCAAAATAAATATGAACGAAGATACAAAGAAAAAAATTCTTATAGTAGATGATGATGTAGAGTTTACAAATCGTTTTTCGGAGCGAGTGGAAGCATCTGGTCTGCACGCCGTTGTTGCGGTTACGGGTAAAGAAGCGCTTGACTATTTAACGGAGCATGAGGTTTCATTTATTGTCTTGGATTTTGTTATGCCTGAAATGGACGGATATACTTTTTATCATATATTGAAGCATGATATGAGAAAAAATATTCCTACTGTAATACTTACAAATATGGCAGGAACTCAAGATGCAGATGATCTTGAAGTGTTTATCAAATCAGAAACAAACCTTGATGAACTGATAGGTAAGATTAAAAGCCGCGTAGACGAGTTGTCGAATGTTAAATAATTTTTATACCTCTTTACAAAACAAAAAAGACCCAGAAAGAGCACGCGTATCCTCCAGATTTTTCAAAACTGGAATTGGAGAGTATGGTGAGGGGGATGTTTTTATAGGACTTTCAGTTCCAGTGTCAAGAAAATTAGCCATAGAATATTCAAATTTACCGCTCTCAGACATTTCCCTATTGCTTAAATCAAGAATTCATGAAGAACGATTAATAGCGTTACTCATATTGATTATCAAATTTCAGAGAGGTGACGGTATCGCAAAACATCAGATTTACTCAAGTTACTTAAGTTATAAAAAATACATTAATAATTGGGATTTAGTAGATTTATCAGCCCCTAAAATAGTGGGTGAATATTTGAGAACCCAGAAAGATAGATCTATTCTAATAGAGTTAGCGGAATCTAAGAGTTTATGGGATAAGCGTATTGCTATGCTTGCAACATTTCAATTTATTGTAAAAGATAGGAATTTTATTGATACATTTAGAGTGGCAACAATTTTAATACCTGAAAGGCATGATCTTGTTCAAAAGGCAGTGGGTTGGATGTTAAGAGAGGTTGGAAAAAGGATATCCGGAAAAACTGAAAAAGAATATCTAAAAATACACTACAAAAGTATGGGAAGGACGGCGTTGAGATACGCAATTGAAAGGTTTGATGAGAAAGAAAGGAAAAAATATTTATATGGCAAAATATAAGAAAGCACTTATTGTTGGGAGATTTCAGCCATTTCACTTGGGGCATAAATATTTAATAGAGAAAGCGCTTGAGCTTGCAGACACTGTCATAATAGGGTTAGGAAGCTCAAATATTACTGATGATAAAAATCCATTTAGTCTTGAGACAAGGAAAAGTTTTATACAAGAGTTTTTAATTCAGGAAAAATTAAATTCCAAAATCTTAGAAATAATTCCAATAGAAGATGTTCCAAATGATGATGAATGGATGAGGATTATAGAGGGAAAAGTAAAAGAGATAGATGTTGTAATTGGGGATAACGATTGGGTTAATGGAATTTTTGAGAAAAGAAAAATTCCGGTTGTCAAAATAGGATATTTAAAAAGACATATTCTTACAGGCACAGAAATAAGGAAGAACATGAAAGAAAAAAAATCATGGGAGGAGAGGGTCCCTTCATATTTAGTTCCGTATATTAAAAACGCAGTATAAGCGGTTTATTTAGCAAAAGCAGAAAGATAATTGGTATAGTAATTATGTGGCAATATTATTCTTTGTTGAATTGTTGATTCTTTTTTTTATTTCTCAAAAAACGACTCAAAGCATTTCCCAATTTTTATACAAAATAACGAAAAGTAAAAGGATAACAATATTTTTTCTTGCGTTCTTATTTCTTCCGGGGACAATAATTCATGAGTTTTCACATGCTATAGCTGCTGCTATTACAGGTGTGCGGGTAGGAAGAATGGATTTAATGCCAGAATACATTCAAGGTGGCTTAAAGCTTGGGAGTGTTCAGGTGGGGAAAGCAGATATTGTGCGCAATTTTTTTATTGGTATTGCGCCATTTATAAGTGGGACAATACTGCTTCTGGTTATTATTTATATCGTGTTATCATATTCATTTTTTGCATCATTTGGAATAACAATTCTTAGTCTTTATTTAGTTTTTGTGATTTCAAATACTATGTTTTCATCAAGAAAGGATATGGAGGGCGCAGTCGAATTTTTTATACTTATTGCAGTTTTTTTACTGGCATTTTACTTACTTGGCTTACGGTTTGATACAATCAGCTTGAATTTTTTATCAATTTTTAATCACATGTTTAAAATCGGCTCTTACTATTTATTAGTACCATTAGGAATTGATATTTTTATAATCACGTTTACTGCAATAATATTTAGAAGCCACTAGATTGTTACCTCCAGAAATAGTAGAAAGGAGTGTTTTTGGACTTGTTAACGGAAATTTCATTAGTTGCTGAGTTGTTATTTTGATCATACGCAACTACCTTTACTTTGTGTTGCCCCTTAGATATATTTTTTGTATTCCATGAATAGGTAAATGGTCTTTGAGTATCAACCCTATTTAATTTTCCGTCGATATAAAACTCTACTGCTGAAACGTTTCTATTATCTGTTGCGTTAACTTGAATTGACGTTGTATTTTTAGATATTAAGGAATTGTTTCCTGGATTTAGAATTACAATTTCAGGCGCGAGTGTATCAGCTGCGACGGGTGTAGCTGTAGGACGAATAGTTGGCGTTGGTGTTGGAGGTCTGGGTGTAGCTGTAGGACGAATAGTTGGCGTTGGTGTTGGAGGTCTGGGTGTAGCTGTAGGCAGAGGAGTGACCTTTGCAGTTGGAGTAGGATTTTGCGTAATGGTTGTTGGAGATACAGTTGTTACTGTAGGAGATGGAAGAATTAAATTCAGAGTAAATGGTCTCCTATACATTGTGTGATAGACAGTGTTATGTTGTCCTTTTGAATAGTATAAATATCCATTCTGATTAGTTTCCCATGCACCGGGTGTATTTGGAGAAATTAGGGTAGCGTAGTAATACCATACGTCTCCAGTTGCTAAGCTTCCAAGATTTTTAGGAAATGTGATCGGTATCATTTGAGGCGTTTCAAAAAAAATTCCATCTGTAGACAGAGTGGTGTAAAAACCGTTTGATGCCTGAAATAAAAGCAGATACCTATTAAGATATGTATTAAAGCTTATGTTTGCAAGAGAAATAAATACACTTTCAGAGACCGGTTCAGGACGGGAGATAACAGGCGTGCTTTCTCCTCCCAAGCCTGGAGTAGAGAATTCCCCGTTATGCCATTTTTTATAACTTCCTGGAATAGCGGCTAAATTGAATGGTGCACGGGCTAGATATATTTGATCAGGACTACCAGTACTCCAATCTGTGTAATATACATAAATGTAATCTCCGATTTTTATAGCCGAGGGTTGGCCGGCGCCACTTACTCGTGGTTTATCGCAACTTACATCATGTGTTCTTCCTGTAATTATTGCGCCTTTGCGGTTCCATGATATTCCTCCATCGGTAGATGTAGCTACCCCAACCGTTGCAGTATAAGGATTATTTGGTTTTCCTGGGCAGTGATGTTCAGCGTGATAAATTCCGATTAGCTCTCCAGGGTTTTGACCAGGCAATACACTCCCGAATCCCACATAATCCGCGTCAAATTCACTACCCCCAGGATTGCTAGGGAGAAAAATAGGAATAGGGTTTCCGCTTGATGTTCTTGCTTGAGGAGTTAAATTGTTTAAATCTGACCCGCTATATCTATATGATCTCACCTCCGAAGTAAGCCAGAGTTTTATGCCGTTTGCGTCTTTTACCATGGAAAGGGTAGTATCAGGCCAGCTTCCCAATAATTCGTTGGGAATGTTTGGAAAACCTGCTTCCTCAGCTCCCAGCGTTATTGTGTATTGTGTACTGCTTTGAGCAGGTGCCCTGTAGTCAAAAAGATGATTTGTTTTCAAAAGAGCATATGTTCCGATACCCAAAATTGCTAAGACAATAATAGAGAAGTAAGGATTGCCAATAAGTCGGCGAAGTGAAAATTTATTTTTTTTCCTTTGGATAGCTTTCACCATGAGTTAAGCGTATTATCTGTTAGGACTATTTGTCAAGTGTATGTTTAAAATGTCTATTGACAATTGAGTGAAAGACTGACAATAATAAATATATGCCAAAATCAGCCACTCACGAAACATTACGTCACCATCACAATTTACTACTTCTTTGTATACTTGCTCTATTTGTAATTCTTGGAATTTTAGGCTTTAAATACTTAACAGTGAAAAAGGAATGGCGTGGCCATGCTGTTCAGCTTCAAGGAGGAATTCAGAAATACCAAGACCTTGAATCTATTGAGGAGGCAAACATTATAGGTACAACAGTAACTTCATTCCCTCCAATTATTCCGCTTATTAAAATTCCAGGTCAATTGCAATCGTACATAGAGGCAATTGGTAAGGAAACGGGAAGAGATATAGTAGTAGTTGATAAAAACAAGAAAATAATAGCTGATACTAATCCTGCTGAAGTTGGACAGACTTATAATTTCGATACAAACGGAGAACTTGCAAAGACTATGTTTGATGGGACTCCACGTTCTTTCACAGAAAAGAGCACTGCTTACCCGGACGGAATTATACTGGAGACTGTTCAATTAAAAGACTCGAAAGGAACTATTATAGGAGCAATTCTTATCTCCCCATCGAACGTATTTAGTAAATAATTTCCTATATACTCCAATACTTTACTTATGATACAATCCTTCACATGATAAATGTGCTTATCCCTACTGGGAAAATGGACCTGCTTGTATCCGTATACATTTTTTGCATAGTTGCCTCTGAGTTAATGGGTGCAAAGACATTTCCTCTTGTAAATATTTTAGGTTATCAACTGAATGCAAGTATTGCGATATTTTTATTTCCTTTTATTTTTACCATAAACGATATTGTCGCTGAAGTATACGGTAAAGAGCGCGCAAGAAGTGTTGTAAGATCAGGAATTTTTATTGTGTTCCTTTTATTTCTTTTCACTATTCTCGCAACATCCCTGCCTCCATCTATGAGATTTACAAGAAGTGAGAGTGCATATGACACAATTTTTAGTTTTTCCACAAGACTTGCAGCAGCATCACTTATTGCGCTAATAATTTCAGAATTTACAGACGTGTATATTTTTTTAAAAATTAAAAAAAAATTAGGTCACAAAGCACTTTGGTTTCGTAACAACATCTCAAATGTTATAGCTCAATTGTGCGATACGGTTTTATTTATAACCTTAGCTTTTTACGCGCTTGATAAGCCCGTTCACGACAATATAATATTTCTTTCAAGTATAATACTTCCATATTGGCTTCTGAAGTGTTTCGCATCTATAATTGAGACTCCTTTTGTCTACTTAGGTGTTAAGTGGCTAAGAGAGAAAAAGTAAGTGTCCTCCATGAATATTATTCTACTTGCGGTCTCCAGCATTAATGGGAAAATAACGTCTGATAAGAATTCCGATATTTATATGTGGACAAGTAAGGAGGATAAAGAAATATTTTTTTCAGAAATTAATAACGCAGAAGTTATATGTATGGGATCAAAAACATACGACTCAGCAAGGCATCTTATGGTACACAAAAAGGGGAGAGTAAGAATAGTCTTTACAAGAAACAAAAAAAGATACAAAAATGAGGAAATACCAGGATGTCTTGAATTTACTACAGAAGCACCAAAAAAGATTATAGCTAAATACAAACAAAATGGGGTAAGGCAAGTGTTAGTGGTTGGGGGAGGAGAGATTAATTCACTATTTCTCAAACAAAAACTTATTTCCAAAATTTACCTTACCATAGAGCCGGTCATTTTAGGCAAAGGAAAACCTCTCATTAAAGATGTTGAAGCATATTGTAATCTAAAGCTAGAGAGCGCTAAGAAGTTAAATAAAAAAGGTACCATGCGTTTAATTTATAAAGTGGTCTAGTTTAGAGACTTCGTATCTGATTAAATATATCAATATGAGAAACGCTCTTCAGATAATAGGCATTGTTTTAATTCTACTCCCATTTTATTTTTTTCTTTATAAAATTTTCTCAGTGAGAGCATTATCATTTGGATGTTTTGATGATTGCGGAAATTATATGGCGGGGTATTTCATGAATCAAGGTAGAGTGCTGTATTCGGAGATATTCTATAACCATATTATGGGTGCGGCCTGGCTATCCTATTTTATACAAAAATTTCACAGCTCAATAAATGTTTATGATTTAGTACTTGTTCACAGACAAGTAATATTGATTATCTCATTTATGTTTAGTGTAATTTTCATAAAACGATTTGGCTGGTTGGGATTTTATTTTATCGTATTTTATGAGCTGAGTAAATTTTATTTTTTTGGTGACAGATTTTTGGCTGAATCAATTGTTGTATTTGCAGCGGCCTATTTGGTAGGTGTACTTTTCTATAAGTACCAATACAAACAATTAAAAACTTTTGACATTCTCTTTTCTGGATTTTTAACTTTTTTAATTATATTTTTACGTGAGCCTTATATTCCATTAGCTGTATTTTTATATACAGCTATTTTATACGGAAAACAGTACAAAAAAATAAAAACAGTATCAATTATGATATTTTTATTCTTAATTTTTATTGTCGCAATAAATACACAAGTTAAAGATTTTTTTTTCAACGATTTTACGGTAAATATGCAGACTGCAATAAAAGGTGAGATTGGTAGAAATAACACATTTGGTGTTGGGATAATACAGGTGTTTTTCTACCCCGTGTTTATATTTATGTATGGGAAAATTAACGCATTGCGCTTTTTTGAAGTTGCGCTAAGTATTGCGTTTATTTTTGGAATAGTTTTTGTATTTCTGAAAAAAAGAAAAAGGACAATGGCTATCCTTGTTGTATTATCACTTGCGCTTGCAAATATACGAGTAACACCTCCCGGGACATCCTACTATGAGGCATATCATATGCTTGTTTGGTACGGTATGTATATCTTTATAACTCTAGCACTGCTTATGGTATTAATGAAAAAGTATAAAAAGTTAGGAATCGCGCTTTCTGTAATTCTAGCTGTTTCATGGGGGTATTTGGTCTTTTTACCGGGATCATATCTGTATGACAAAATAGACCTGCAGGAGCAGCTGCTTACGAATTTTGGAAATGATATGAACATAGGAAATGTTATTAATCATTTATCAGATTCATCTGACACGTTATTTTTAGATGGGGGAGATGACATGATTTATTGGGTTTCTAAAAGAAATTCACCTTATAAATACAGTTTATATACGGGGGTAATGCCACAGATAAAATTGTATAAAGATGCAAGAATTAATATGTTTAAATCTGATCCTCCTGACTTTTTTTATGATTTCTGTTCACCTAGAGCTCCTTATAATACTCAGCTCCCATCTTTTGTAAAATCATCTTATGTTCAACTCCTTTATAATGGAAAACCTAGCTGTTTATATATAAGAAAAGAAAAGATGAAAAAAATAACTCCTGCCCAGTGGAGAGCAGCAAATGAGGGGTTTTTTAGTTTATCTCAAAACAAAGAAAATAAAAATGAATAAATATGAGAAATGCATCATTAAATTAATAAAGTAGCCCTTGAACTTTTTTGTGGTAGGTATAGAATTATTATAGACATGTTAAGAACAAATGACTATTTTTGGGAAAAAAGATTAGTACCCTTTATCTCCTCATGGTATCTTTATTTTGCAAGACTTTCTCTTTTTATTATTTATTTCTACTTTGGGTTTATAAAAATACTTGGGAGCTCACCTGCCGGACCACTTGTGTACGCACTGGAAAGACAAACTCTTCCTTTGATTCCATTTAATGTTTTTTATATATCTTTTTCTCTTTTTGAAATGTTGATAGGTGTGTTATTTTTATTTCCTCGCCTAACTCGGTTAGTATTTATTTTATTTGTTATTCATATCGCAACCACAATGATGCCGCTTTTTATATTACCTGCATATTCGTGGCAAAGTACTTTTATACCAACAATAGAAGGTCAATATATGATCAAAAATATTGCATTAATTGCCCTTGCTTGCAGCATCTTGGTAAATACGAAAATAAAAAAGAAAAGTTAGTGGACCTCAAGTATTTTACGCGCCTTGAATTTTAAATGAAATTTTTTGTTTGAAGAATACCGAGTCTACCAGTTAGTTCTTAAATGAGACATCGCATAAGACAAAGTTCCTCCTATTTTTTTTCTGGGATTAAATATGTTCTGGGGATCAAAAATATTTTTTGTTTCAGAAAATAAATCGTATATTTTCTCTCCGTACATTTGTTTTAAATAAGGTGTTCTTACTAATCCATCGTTGTGTTCTCCCGTAATAGATCCGTGATACGAAATTACAAGATCATATACTTGACGCGAAATTTCTGGAATTGCTCGTCTTACGGAAGGTTTTGTAATATCAACTAGGGGAATAATATGAAAATTGCCGTCCCCAACGTGACCTGCTACTGTAAAAATAAATTCTTTGTGTTTTTTTATGATGCTGACAACTTTTGGAATTACCTCTGCTATATATTCTGGGCGAATTACAAAATCATCTATAAACGGAGCAGTATGTTTATTTTTTATTTTCTGTCGTAGTAGGTTAAAACTTTCACGTCTTATGAGCCAATATTTTTGTTCCTGATTTTCGATTGCTATTTTCGATTTTGGGTGAAGTGGCTCAAGTTTTTTTTTCAAAGATGCTATTTTTCGCTTTAATTCTTCAGCATCATTTCCTGTAAAGTCTATTTGTAGGACAAGCTTAGGCAATCCTCCACGGGCAACCATCATAAATTCCGGCAAAAAAGCAATCCCTGTGCCAATGATCCCTTTTGCCCCCAGTTTTTTCGCAAATTCAGGGAAGTATTTTAATGCAAGCTTTAGGGTGTTGTCATCGTAAGATTCAAAACTTTCTGGATGCTCGGACATAACTATTTTTATAATTTCCCCAAGGTGAGAGAGGTCATGCAGAAACACTATCATCATCTCTCTGTGCATATGAAGAGGAACCAGATCTATCTTTGCTTCAAGAAGTATCCCGAGTGTTCCTTGTGCGCCGACCCAAAGCTTAGAAAGATCAAATGTCTTTTCTTCTTTATTGTATACATTCCATAAATTATATCCAGCCGAATTTTTTGACACCATGGGTTTTGCGTCCATTATCTGTTTATAATTTTTGTCAATTAAATGAAACATTTTTTTATAAATTTCTCCTTCTAGGTTTTTTTGTAACATTTTTTTATTAAGCACATCCTCTGATATCTTATGAAAGTTGTAAATGTTACCGTCTCGTAAAACAACTTTTACACTGTGTACATATTTTTCAGTTTTCCCGTAATATAAAGACTTCTCTCCTCCAGAGTTATTATTTACAATTCCCCCCATAGCGCAAATTTCACGAGAAGCAGGATACGAAGGGAAAATTAGTCCTTCTCGTATTGTCTCTTTTTCAAAATCCCTATAGAAGACTCCAGGTTCGGTTATAGCAAGCCTATCATCTATTATTGGTGTGTGATTAAAATATTTTCCGAATGCAACAATTATGGAATCGTTTATGCTTCCTCCACCCATATCAGTTCCCCCAGATCTTGCTGTAAGTGATAGGGTAGGATGATTTTTCTTATGTCTTTCTACAAACGTTACAAGACTTGTAACATCCTTTTCACTTTTAGGAAAAACAACAAGTTGAGGTTTTACCTCAAACAAACTTGCATCGTGTGAGTATTCAGAAAGAGTATTGGGATCGTTTTCTATATCCCCACTAAAAACTTTTTTTAGTTCATCTATCAGTTGTTCATCCATATATTAATTTATGCATAAAAAAACTATTGATGCAACAATTTTATAATTTTTCTTATTTAATAAATTTTATTCTTCTATTCTTGATTCTTCGGGTGGGTTTCATTTATTATTAATGTATGTCACAAGTAGATTCTGAAGAAAAAAAGATAGAAGGAGATGTCGAGAACATAATAGATGAAAATAGAGTAGTTAACTTTTCTGATGCAGTATTTGCTTTTGCTGCGACTCTTCTTGTTCTAAAAATTGATATTCCACAAATAAATTCTGGATTTGTAGAGACACAACTTATTACTTCTCTGGTTAATTTATGGCCGCAGTATTTTGCAAATATAATCTCATTTTTGATAATAGGATATTATTGGCTAACTCATCATATGGTTTTCGGATTGCTCAGAAAATTTAACAGAACTGTAGTCTGGATGAATATAGTTTTTCTAATTCTTGTTTCCTTTATTCCTTTTCCGGTTGATTTATATGGAGATTTTAATAACGTTCCTGCGGTTGTGGTATTCTATTCAGCTAGTCTTGCGCTGGTAGGATATATGCTTGCAATCATTTGGTGGTATGCATCTGCAAACAACAGATTAATTTCCCCTGAAATGACCAAGAGAAAAATATCATTTATTACCGCTAAAATACTGGTTGCCCCTGTTGTTTTTACGTTATCTATGCCTCTAGTTTATTTTCATCCGATCATGGCTCAAGCATCATGGGTACTTATTATTTTAGGTGTTTTTATGATTAACAAGAAATTTCACTATAAATCCTCAACAGATACTGGAGTTTGATATTATTGAATGAGAGAAATAGCACGAGAGGCCACCATTCCAATAATGATAAGTGATATTGTTGCCTCCATCATCATCAGAAGCTTCACTCTTTTAGTGAGCGGTAGAGTATCAGCAGGAGAGAAGCCTGTACTAGTAAAAAATGAGAAAAAAACGTAGTCTAAAAATTTAGGCTTAAAATTATCCCAACCGGGAATTTTTGATTGATATTGAGGGAAAAGAAGGTCATACCTTGTTTCATTTTCTGCTAATTCACGGGCAACGGGTCCGTTTCGGTCTACAATCCAATACCACAGCGAAAAAACTAGTAGGCTAGACAGCCAAATAATTAGTGCATCAAGTAAAATCGCTTCTCCGTTTTGACTAATCTGTTTATTTAAAATGAGCTCAACTAAGTTTACAAAAATGTGGTATGTCATAAAAGCAAGAAGCCCCATAAAGATCCATCTCAGAAATTTACCCATCTTAAAAATTATCCCGAAACAGCTTGCAATTATGTAAAGAAGATATACGCTAAAAGAAAGAGGAACACTGGTGAAAAAAGTGTAGATATTTTCACTTTTATCAGAAAGATTAGCAAGCAGTATGTTGTTAAGAACTGCAATCGCTAGGATAACAATAAATATTTTAAATTCAACTGAAAGAATATTTTTCCCACCTATTTTTGACATATATTAATAATGGCAAAAATTTAATTAAAAAGAAAGATGTATAATAACAATATGTATTTGTGTCCAATGCATCATAGTGTAACCTCAAAGAGATCAGGTAAGTGTCCTATATGCGGAATGGAGCTTGAGCAAAAGATTGGTGGGAAAATAATATTACACGAGGAAGCAATAACACATTCTAGCTACAATCCGTTAATTATTATAATAGGAATCATATTTATTTCTTCACTTTTTACTACTTACCCCAATTTTGAAATTGCATTAATTATTCAAAACTTTATGATTGGATTTTTTATTGTATTCGCAGCGTTCAAGTTAATTGATCTCAAGGGTTTTTCTGAAGGTTATAGGACATATGATCTTCTTGCGGAAAGATTTAGTTTCTATGGTTATATATATCCCTTTATTGAGTTGGCGTTTGGACTAATAATGATTTTAGGCTTTTTTCAACAAGAAGTGCTAGTAATTGAGATGATTATTATGACGTTTTCTGGATTAGGTGTAATCCTAAAACTAATGAAGCATGAAAAATTTAAATGTGTGTGTCTTGGTACTTTTTTAAAAGTACCGTTGACAAAAGTGTCTCTTGTTGAAAATTTTGGTATGGCATTTCTTGGACTTGTGTCATATTTACTGTTCTACCTGTAATTACATATTTCTTACATTCTTTTTATTCCCCTCTTACCCGTTATCTATAAACTTTAAAAATCTAAAAGTAAAAGGAGGTGATGTTGGTTTATGATAAAAGAAAGAAAAAGAAAGAGTAACGGAACAAATTCAGTAGCTGCGGCAGGAATAGGCGCAGTAATTGGTGCAAGTGTCGCGATTGCAGCATCCGAAGCACTCAAAAATCCTAAAACAAAAGAAAAAGTAATTCATACTCTTGAGATTGTTAAGAATCAGGCAATAGATAAGATACCGCAAGCGGTATATGAAGGAAAAAAGAATGCAGAGTTAAAGAAATTAGGAAAAAACATAACAAAGAAAGTAAATAAAAGGGCAGATAGGATAAAAGGCGCAGTAAAAAATAATACTAAAGTTCCTACTGCAATTAATTAAGATTCATTTTCAGCTAAATTAAATTCTTTAAATCTGTCTTTGGGTACAAAGCGAATTGAAAGAGAGTTGACGCAGTGTCTAGTGTTCTGGGGAGTAAGATTTTCGCCTATAAAAACATGTCCTAAGTGTGCGTTACAAGTAGCACATTGAATTTCTGTACGTATATTATCAGGGTCAGGTGTTCGTTTTACGGCTCCTGGATAATTTTCATCAAATGATGGCCAGCCACAGCCTGCGTCAAATTTGGATTTAGAAGAAAATAGCGGAGAATTGCATTGGCGGCAAATAAACAATCCGTCTTTATAGAAATTGTCATACTCCCCACTGAAAGGCGGCTCTGTGCCTTTATCAAGCATTATGTGTTTTTCGTTGGGGGTAAGCGTGTTAAGCGTCATGCAGTATAAGTATACCAGAGATATTTTAATGTATTGAAGGAACAAAAACTGTTTTATAAAATTCTTTAAATTGCTGATTTTTTATAGGAAGTCGTTGTATCATTTCATCAGGGATACCGTTATTTGGTATATCTGAGGGTAAAATAAACATAAGCTTTAGATCATTTGCAGGCTTTAATATAAGGTCTTTTTCGTGGAATTTTACACTTAAAAAATTATTGGCTCGTTTAAAGGGTTCTTCATTTTCCGCAATAAGTTTTGTGTTTACCTCTGATATATGGGAATCTGCATTCATAGATAGAGCTATTTTTTCTGGTCCAATTTTTAGTCCATATTGGTACAATTTTTTTACTTGTGTTATTTTTTTATCATCTGAATGCTCAATAAGCATACCGTTTGGATGCCATGTTTTTCTCATTC
This sequence comes from Candidatus Levyibacteriota bacterium, assembly GCA_018062815.1. Lineage (GTDB taxonomy): Bacteria > Patescibacteriota > Microgenomatia > Levybacterales > GWA1-39-11 > JAGORM01. The sequence continues at coordinate 140,285 of JAGORM010000002.1, forward strand.
CTCTTTTAGGGTTTTTAGATTTTGCCTCAGGATGAAGTGCTAGGAAGAATCTTGCAGTAGCTTGAGGAGACAGTATAGTTCTTAAATTTTGATTTTGTGTAATATGCAAATAATTATACGCAAATATTTCAAAGACTTTTCCGAGTGCATATGCAGTTGTACCTTGTTCTTTGTTGGTTCCCAGAGAAGATTTAACGCTTTGTCTTGCGTTATCTAGCGAACTGTCATGCAGAGCTCTGCGGAGTGCGTGGATAACATGAAGATTCAGCCCGGCTATAGCTTCATTTTGAGCTTCTGGTCTCTTTAGGTTTTCAATAAAAGTCATAAGGGGCAAATTATACCAAAAATAAGCAGAAATAAAAACATTTGTGGTCTCTTACAACCTGGCAAGATACATATATCCTTTGTTTTTGGTAGAGTAGACTATATCTACGTCTATTTTCTGTCGTAACCTCCTTATTATTCCATTAAGTTTATTTATATCTCCTGTGTTAGTTAGTGAAATTAGTTCTTGATTTGGTATGGCTCTATTAGTGTTTTGAGTTAAAGCAAAGAGTATTTCAAATTCATTTTTGGTAACTGGAATATTTTGTCCATTGTTTTCGACCCTTAGTCTTTCAATATCTATTTTAAGCCCCTGTGTATTTTCCACGGGCTTATGCACTTCCGGGCTAATCATTCTATTCTGTATAGCTTGCATATGAGCAGATAACACTTCAGGTGATTCAGAAGTAATGTGCACGTGATCCGCACCTTTATTTAGATATTCAGTAGTTTTTCTGTAGGAAAGTTGAGAAGGTGACATTGCGACAATCGTTCCGCGTGGAAATACATTTTTTAAATCTTTTAGACTAGACTCTGCGACAAGAAAGATATCATTTTTTTGGCGTAAGCTCATAGCCTCGCTAGCGTTTTGGATATAAGTTACTTTATGACCCAATGATCGTAAATCTTGGGTAAACAACAGTTCATCCTCCATTTTTGCATCAAGTGCTACCACGGAGGCTTTATGTGATCGTAATATTTCTTGTTGCATAAGTATATTTTGGTATTATACACCTGTAAAAACGGTTTTCAAATATTCTTATTGTTTTAAGTTCTTGCTTTACAAATTAAGATTCAGGGGCTATTATTAAAAAAATGCCATCAAAAGAAAGAGATAATAGTTCTGAATATAATTTAACAAACAGAGAGAGGGTTCAGCAAGCGCAAAGGAGACAGATTCAGGATAAAAAAGTTGATAACTTGTCCACTGAAACTTCCGTAAGTAAAAAAAATAGATTTGCGTTCCAAAAAGACGCAAGAATTGAAGGAATGAAGACATTGTCTGAAGTAACGCAATTTATTAGGGAGGAAAATACGGGTATTTCCATTTCAGACAGAACGTTTTATGATAAATTGCAGTCAATGAGCTCAAATGGGTCCTTGCCTCAATCCGATGGCACGACTAGTGCTTTACGAAAAATTCTTCGCAGAAGGTAGTATTGTGACTTATTTCCTTGACATCGTATGGTTTCGTGTTACTATTACTTTGTGAGTGTAAAACTTTGGTTAATTATAGGCGCAGCAGTAGTAATATTTGCCGGTCTTTTTGGATTCATGTATCTGCAAAGCATGACAAATAGAGCAGCAACAAACACTATGATGAAAAAATCTTCGTCTACCGAATCATCCGCATTTTCATCACTATCAGACATATTTACAAATAAATCCTTAAGTTTAACTTGTGACTTTATAGATAAGGAAGGTAAAAAAACAAAAATTTATATTAAAAGTGGAAAAGTAAGGGCAGAAATTACGGGTAATGAAGTTGAAGATTCGGGGAATGTAATAGTAAAAGAAGACACAATGTATTTCTGGAATGGAACGCAAGGTATGATGATGAAATATGATACTGAAAAAATGAAAGGTGATAACGCTCAGAATTTGAATGCTGTTCAGGGGCAAGCAGTTCTTCAGGGGATAGAGCAATATAGGCAGTCATGTTCTCCTGCAGTAGTTTCTGATTCTCTATTTACTCCACCTGTAAATATCAAATTTCAGGACTTGTCAGAAATGATGAAAATAATGCCAAGCGGTGCAACTGTACCAAGCATTAACCCTTCACAATATCAAGACTTGATGGAGCAATATCAGCAGTAATTTCAGGGTTTTAGCTCATAATCCCAGTAATCATTGCTACTACTTTATTTTCCTCATTGTCTAATCCGTCTATTTTTTTTAGTTTCTTAGCGTTTGCCATTTTTTCCCAGTTTGAGAGTATAGAGCCTTTTATGTAAGCATCTATAACATGAGGATGAATGTAGTATTTTCTGCAGGTATTAGGTTTATTTCGCAAGTGACTTGCTACTTTTTTTACAATTTCAACAATATTTTTTTTTGAATCTTCCTCTTGAGCTGGAATTCCTGCTTTGTCAAATGCCGTGGCTGCAAGAACAGTTCCTCCCCAGGTTCTAAAGTCTTTTGCTGTAATTTCTGCACCTGTTATCTCCTGAAGATATGTATTTACATCTTGGGAGGAAATAGATTGAATAATTCCTTCTTCATCTTTGTATTCAAATAGATCTTGACCGGGAAGCTCTTTGCATCTTCTTACAATTTTTGCTACTTTTTTATTTTTGATACTTACATTGTGGTATACGCCTGACTTTCCCTTGAACTGAAAAACAATATTTGATTTATAGGAAACACTTGCGTGTTTATTCTTGAGCGTAGTAAGTCCATAGGATTTATTCTCGCGCTCGTATTCCTCGTTACCAATTCTGATTAGTGTGTTTTCAAGAAGCCAGACCACAGCAGATATTACTTTTCTTCTCTGAATTCCCATAAGTGTTAGATCCTGCTTGACGGTAGCTCTTATTTTGGGAAGATGCTGTGCAAACTCCAAGAGATGTGAAAATTTTTCTTGCTGTGAAATTTGATTCCAAAGCGGGTTGTACCTATATTGTTTTCTTCCCCGAGCGTCATATCCTGTTGCTTGAAGATGTCCGTTTGCATGAGAGCATATCCAAACATTTTTGTATGCGGGGGGTATTGCAAGTTTTTGTATTCGATCAACTACTTTTTTATCTGTAATTTTTTTTCCTTCGGTATCAAAATACTCAAACGTGTTTCTGACTCTTTTTCTTGTGTATCCAGGTTTTTTGTCCGTAGAGTATCTTAGGTTTGTATTCTTTAGGAAATCGTTATCAGTCATTCACCTATTATAGAGTATTACTTGAATGATGAATAGGCTTTTTTGTAATATTAATGAGTGCGAATAAAAATAGGAATTTTTCTACTAATTATCTTTATAGTTTTAATGTTTCTTGGGGGATATGTAGTTATTCAGAATGCAAGAAAGATGTTTACTCCGGAAAAAAGTTCTTCTCAGGCAGCTCTTTTCACTTCATTAGAAGATATTCTTACAAAAAAAATGAGTATAAGATGTGAGTATACTGATGAAGCCGGAACAAAAACAAAAACTTACATAAAAAACGGGAAAATATATATCCAGGTTATTTCAGTAGATCCCTTTGAAAACCTAACGGTTATATACGAAAATAATCATGTCTACATTTGGGATAGCAAGAACGCAACAAAAATTTTACTGCCTGATAATCTGATAAAAACAGCAAGTATAGGCATGCAACAGCAAATTTCCCAGGGTATTGAAAAATATAGAGATAGTTGTGTTGAGGCAGACGTTTCAGATGCCATTTTTATAGTTCCTAAAGACATAGAATTTATTGATGCGTCGGACTCAAAGAGCGGGGGAAATGCTCTGTTAAAACTTATAAACAGATAATAGAAGGGTGTGGGGAGGTATAATTCTTATTTGAAACAGTTATTTTTGTACTATGGTTATGCTTTCTCGTACTCGCCCATTTTAAGCCATTCAATGTAGGCGCACCCCGTTGCCATACGTTTTTCCTTGTCCCATCCTGCAGTTTGGCATTTTTTCATTTTTTTACCTGTTGCTGTGGTATAAAGTACTAATTTTTTTCCGCACATGGGGCAATCCTCATCTAATTCTTCGCTTGATCCGTTTATCCACTCAACAAAATCGCACCCTGTTGCTTTTTTTGATTCCTTATCCCAAATGTTTGTACTGCATTTTTTCATTTTCTTCCCGCTTTTAGTTGTAGCCATTACAAGTGGACTTCCGCATTTAGGACATGGCTCTGATAAGGCTTCAGGTTCTATTTCTAGCCACTTAACATAATCGCATCCAATATTTTTTCTCTCATCCTTGTCCCATGATCCAGAAGAGCATCTTTGAAGTTTTTTACCCGTTGTCGTAATGGATATTGGGGATAATTCTGATCCGCATTTAGGACATGTTTTTTCAGACATAGTATCTAATACTATGTGAGATGCTTTTACATGTCAATACTTGACATTGATATATTAAGTGTTTCATAGTGATAATATGCCAAAGAAAAAAGCCAAAACATATTCAAAGGAGAACTTATGGGAGAAGTATAAAATATTTATTATCCCGTCACTAATAGGTGGGGTAGTAGCATGGTTCTTTTCAGCAAGTTTTGAGTTAGGTGTTGTTGTTTTTATAGCGGTTTGGATAGGAAATTGGATAGGATTGCAAACACGGTCGAAAAATAAATAGTATTTATAATTCTTTAAAATACTCTCGGGTGGTTTTATATGGGTCTTTGTTGTCTTCCAAAAATTAAATAAAAATATTCCGTGTGAATAAGTGAATAGCCAGTATGACAAAAGATCATTCTAAAAGTTTCAAGGTACTATCAGTAGTTCTCATATTTTCAGTTATTGTTCTTTTTCTTTTTATACCGGTTGCAACTTTTGGGACAACGTTTGAGAACACGACAGATCAGACGGTAGACGTAGTTGATCATGCAGATGGGAAAAATAATTTTACTCCAGGAAAGATAAAGGGCCAGAATATATTGCAAAAAATACACACTTCATTTAACGGAAAAGGTGTGTAGTTGATTGCTTATTCTAGATAAATTTGAAATACTAAATGTTATGAAGCTTGTAAGGTTTATTGTGGCATTGTCTATTTGTTTCATTATTGCAGGGCTTGGAAGTCTGGTGACATATCCCTCAATTCCCACATGGTATGCTAATTTAATAAAACCTTTTTTTACTCCCCCAAGTTTTGTATTCGGACCAGTCTGGACAATTCTATACATTATGATGGGAACAGCTTTATATATTGTTTGGGATAAAAAAACTAAAAAAAGAAAATTAAAAAAACTTGCGGTGAAGGTTTTTTTGTTGCAATTGGTGTTAAATTTTCTTTGGTCTTATGTGTTTTTTTATCTCAACATGCTTTGGATGTCAGTTTTAGTAATAGTATTTCTTTGGGTAAGTATTTTTATATGTATAAAATTATTTTCTAAAATTTCAAAAACAGCGAGCTATTTATTGTATCCTTATATTGTATGGGTTAGTTTTGCCACACTTTTAAATATCGCAATATCCGTGTTAAATTAACTAATTACCCAATTCTTTGCTACAATGTATTTATGACCTCAGAAGTAAGACAAAAACTAGATACATTCTTTTCTCAATATAGGTCTCACTTAGTTAAAAAAGGTGAAATTATTATAAGAGCTCAAGAAGAGCCTTTGGGGATTTTCTATTTAAACTCTGGAGTAATTAAAGAATATCTAATTTCAAAGAAAGGAGAAGAACTGGTAGTGAATGTTTTTAAACCGTATTCTTTTTTTCCTATGTCTTACGCATTAAATAATACAAGAAATAATTATTATTTTGAGGCAGTCAGTGACTGCGAGTTTAGAAGAGCGCCCAGAGAAGACGTTTTAACATTTGTTAAAGAAAACTCAGATATACTGTTTGATCTATTAGCACGCGTGTATTCTGGTACAGACGGCATGATGGTGCGAATGGCGTACCTAATGGGTGGGAGTGCATATGAACGCTTAGTTTCAGAGTTGGTAATTCAGTCAGAACGATTCGGAGAAAAAGATTCGGTCGGGAGAATTGTGCTTTCTATTTCAGAGAAGGACTTGGCGGCGTTGACAGGCATGACCAGAGAGACCGTAAGTCGTGAGCTCAAGATACTAAAGGATAAAAATTTAGTAAGTTTTAACAGGAATTTTTTAGTAGTTGAAAGCATAGATAAGTTAAAAGAAGAAGTTATAAACGGGGTTTAAATTGAACTTCTTGTAATTACTTCTTCTGTGGGAATTATTCTTGCCTTTTTTCTTTCATTTTCAGGCATGCTATTGGGCAGCAGGTATCCTTGCCAATGACCTTCTCCAATAAAAAGCTCTAAATGAGTTAAGTCGGTAAGATTTGGTTCTTTTTCTACTTCATAAATTCGGTAATTGCCCCTAGAAAGTACGCAGTTTATGTCCTGATTATTTGTCACTTGAGCAATCATTTCTCCGATATCCTCAGCCAATATTAATGCAAATGACTTAACCTCATCCATAGATATGATCTTTGTATTGGTTTTTGTTTCAAAAAGAATGTAATGTCCGATTTTGATTAGCCTAATCACCCTCACATGTTAAATGTTTTAGGGTTTATTGTCGTTGATTTTAATCAATGAAGTAGTGGCAGAAAAGTTCTATAGTATTTTTAAAATGAAGTTAATATTTAGATTTACTGTAGGTGAATTTATGGAATATTTTCATGATATAAAAATTTTATGGAAATTTTACAAACATAGTATTGGTTAAGGAGGTGAAGCATGTTTAAAATAGACATTCATGATATTACACAAAAAAACACTTTTTTTAGGAAGGTGCTGCATACAGGAGAAAAAGCTCAGCTTGTAGTAATGAATATCCAAAAGGGTGGTGAGGTAGGGCAAGAGGTGCATGTTGGCACAGATCAGATTCTGGTTTTAATTGAAGGTAAAGCTAAGGCTGTTATAAATGGTGAGGAGAAAGATTTTTCTCTGCACGAATTGTTATTTGTACCGGCAGGTGCAGCTCACAATATAATAAACTTAGGTGATTCGGATTTAAAGCTATATACAATTTACGCACCGCCTGAGCATTTAGATGGAACCATACACAAAACACAAGAAGAAGCTCTACGTGAGCGTGATTAGTTAAGTAAAAAGCAAGACTTAAAATCCCTGATTCTTTTTGGTAGAATATAAAATAACTTAAATGCGAAAGCTTTTTCGCGTTTATTTTTTTATGCATAAGAACAGGAATCTATTAATTATTGCACTTATCGCAATGGTGAACATGTTAGGGTATGGAATAATTATTCCTATTCTCTATGGGTATTCTAAGAAATACGGATTATCGGATTTTGATAATGGTCTTCTCTTTGCGCTTTTCTCAATTTGTCAGTTTGCTTCAACACCAATTATAGGTCGTTTATCAGATAAGTATGGTAGACGTCCTTTGCTGATTACTTCAATCTTAGGAACAGTTGCATCTTTTTTTGTCATGGCATTTGCTCCGAACGCTCTGTTTCTGTTTCTTGCCCGAGCCTTGGATGGTTTAACCGCGGGGAATATTCCGGTTGTATTTGCTGTAATATCAGATTCCACAAAGCCTGAAGACCGCCCGCGGGCGTTTGGTTTGGTTGGTGCGGCTTTTAGTTTTGGCTTCGTGTTTGGTCCTGCAGTGGCTGCATTTACAGTAGGTTTTGGAGAGGGCGTTCCGTTTATTATTGCCGGAATAGTAACGTTAATCGCAGCAATATTAACCATTGTTTTTCTTCCTGAAACAAATAAACATATGGGTGAGGTAAGACATGGAAAATTATTTGATTTTCCTCTAATGTTAAAAACACTTATAAACCCTGAAGTCGGTCCGACCTTTCTTATTTCGCTTATTTTCTTTCTTGCCTTCTCTTGCTCAATTATTTACGGGTTTCAGCCATTTGTTTTGAATGTGTTGCACATGTCATCTTCCCAAAACGCTATGCTCTTTACACTTTTTGGTGTCGTTGGGCTAATCACTCAAACGCTTCTGGTTCAGAGGTTTTCTAAATGGTTAGGAGTGAAGCGTGCATTCATGACGTCGATTGTTTTTACAGCAATTGCGATGCTTATCATGCCATTATTTAATTCAATTAGCATTTTTATCTTTGCGATGATTATTCTGGGACTTTTTAACAGTATAGTACAGACATTGATCCCTGCAATTTTATCTCAGGAGGCGGATGCAAAATCACAGGGATCTATAATGGGATTAAATGCTTCATATCAAAGCATTGGGATGATTATAGGTCCGATATTGGGAGGAGTTCTTGCAACAATTGCTATACCTCTCCCTTTTATAGTGGGTGGGTTATTGGTTATACTATGTTTTTTCCTTTCCTTTAAGGTTATGCAAAAGGGTATGAAGAAAGATTCAGCCTTCAAATCCTCCTAAGCCTTAAGACCTTGGTGCCTGATTTGCTACTTGTGAATATAAAAATTGCTTGATACTCTATATAGAAGCGAGGATTTTTATGTATACACCTCTTGCCGCCACTTATCTTACAGACAAACCAGGTTTTCATTTTTTATTTTTATTTGAAGGGAGGTGACGATAATGAAAGTATTAACAATGGTTGCATTTGTTCTTTTAATAGTAGGCGGATTGAATTGGGGTCTGGTTGGATTATTTCAATTTGATCTAGTTGCGGCTATATTTGGTGTAGGATCACTTATTTCAAATATAGTGTATATTCTTGTGGGTCTTTCTGCGGTGTATGTTGCGGTAGTTGTACTACCAAAACAAATGAAGTAATTGTTACTTCAGTGGCACAAACAATCTTTGTGCCACTCTTAGCAATAACTACAAAGCATCTATGTAAAGTGAAAAGTTAATTGCTTAGTTTAAGTCTTGCCCGTCATTTAATTCCCTTTTATATAGAGATATATATTATTCTTATGTGTCACCTCTTTCCATTCGGGAAGTAAATAATAATTTGTAAGAACTCTTGTTCCAGCTTTTAATTCTTTCATTAATTTTTTTGCCAGAGGTAATAATATATCTGGCATGGGGTAGACTGTGACAATATCAAATTTGGATAGATCAGTTTTCCAAAAATCCTCATTAACTATGTTTATTTTTTGATTTACTTTTGCCTGCCTAGCCAAATCATTTGATTTGTAAATTAAATTCTGATTCAATTCATATCCTGTTACAATCCCACCTTTTTTGGCAAAAGCTATAGATATTCTTCCGTCTCCTGAACCTAAATCAGCAACTGTTTCACCATGTTTAATAGATGATAGTTCGACCATTGTTTCAACTTTGTATCTGGAGGTTTCAAAATACGGAATAAGAGGGTAGGTAGTTATATGTATATTTTACACTATTCGCAACTGATGACATTAGCAGTATAATAAGTGAAATATGCAAGACAAAAAATATAAATTATCACCTTCGGATTTTGGATATTTATGGAACGACTGTAAGCACTGTTACTATCATAAGGTAAAGTATGGAATCGCTTCACCTGGTATCTTTCCGTCAATGTTTGGTCGCATAAATAAGCTACTCCAAGACTCAATTATGGGTAACAACCTAAACTCTATCCACCCCGACCTTCCTTCAGGCGTTATTTCAGTACAGGAAGGGTTCCTAAGATCAACTCCTGTTCCTGGGGCAACAAATTGTTACATTCAGGGAAGATTTGATATCTTAACGCGGTTGGATGATGGTACACATACAGTAATAGATTTTAAAATAACTGCACCAGATGAGGAAAAACTACTTGATAAATATTCAAGTCAATTACACGCCTACAAGTTTGCTTTGGAAAATCCTGAGAGAGGTGAGCCTGTACAAATCTCAAAATTAGGAATTGTAAGCGTAAATCCGGAAGAAATGGCGCTAAAAAACGGGAAAATAATTTTTACGACAGTGCCCAGATATCACGAAGTTAAGACTGATATGAATAAATTTTACTCACTTATTTCAGATATCTCAAAAGTTTTAGACGGAGACAAACCACTTCCCTCTGATTCATGCACTCTTTGTAAATATAGAGCGTATTTTATAAATTCTGAATCTGAAAGTGATATTCCTTTTTAGGTATTACTCATTGAAGGGTTGAATTGATTGAGAACTTTCTACGGTTATAGATTGTGAGCACGAATCAAACGGACCGGTTATCAAATATTCAGAACTCTGAGTCAGTGCAGTTTTTGAAAAATGGTTTTTAAATACTATTCTTAGAACGGAGTTATCGCTTCCTATAAGAACCGTACGATTATTAGTTTTTTCACCTATAAAAGCTTCAAGTAATGGTATATAGGAGAAAAGATTAGGTTTTAGAGAATCTTCGTAGTTGAGTGTATTAATTTTCCCAATTCTTGTTTGAATCCCTTTTTCGCAAAAAGCTCGCGAGCCGCCCAGAACTCCGAATGTGCCTAGAACAACCGCAATTCCCATTACTCCAAGTGAGCCCTTCAGGGTAAAGGAAAATGCTTTCTGTTGTTTGATTTCTTCCAGTAGTTTTGTGATCTTACGCAGAGGGTTTCCAATATGTATATCTATTAGCTCGTCATCTTGTGCCTTTCGTACACGAGAATTATCATGAAGAAGAGACATAAGAGGATTTGACCTTTTTTCAGTCACAGTTTCTTGTGGTTTATCTTTTTCGTTTTGAGGTGATGCTTCAACCATGAAAGTATAACTATATTTAGAATAATAAAAAAAATACAGGTAATCAACTGGCAGAAGTGGGAATTTATGTGTGTAATGAAAAACTTTATTTAGTTTAAGTTATTCGGAAATAACAAAATAATATCACGTTCTAAGTACGGAACCTACCATGTTGATCCAATTTTTATTTTGTACTGAGAAGTTCAGACAGTTCTATTTTTAAGACCTCAGAAATTTTTATTAAAAGTTTGAGAGAGGGGTAGTATCTACCTTGCTCAATATATCCCATATAGCTTCTGCTGATCCCTAGTTGAATCGCAAAATCTTTTTGGGTAAGATTATTTTTTTTTCTAAGCATTTGGATTTTAAGCCCTAATGTTTTAAGTGTGTTATTTTGAGTAAGTTTCATGTTTTCCTAATACGATTGTCTATTTTACTAAAAGGAGGCTTGAAAAGTAAACATGTATTAATAGCGTAGTAAACGCTTGACTTGAATGCTTATATATACTAAGCTTTTTATTAGTATTATTTAGATATTCCATGAATGGGTAAATATTATTCTGGTTATGTCTAGGTTATTTACGTTTGGAAGCTAAAAATAAATTTACTTCTGATGCGTTACAGCTGAATACCTTAAGTTTATTTTTAAGGGTTTTAATAAAAGGCTGTACCAGGAGAGATAAGCATCGCGCATTAAAAACTTTTTCATGAAGTTAAAAACGCAATTATTTCTTATAACAGTTTTTTTTATAACTCTTGCTTTTATTATTGGACTCATCTTCATTTTAAGTATGCAGCAAGTTTCTAATTCGGCAAAGCAGGGTCAAAAAACCTACATGTTAATAAGAAACATTCTCTGGAGCAGTAAGATATTAAGTAGCTACAGTTTGTATCATGAGGATAGATTTAGGGCGCAATGGGAATCAAAGCACCATTCTATTGAGCTTTTAACAAATTCGGTATTGCCTGGTTATACTAGTTCTTGGGATAAACAGGTATTAAAAGATCTTCAAGAAAAAAATACAATCTCAGGTGAAATGTTTATCAATTTAGTTAATGCGTACAAAGTTGGCTCTTCTCAGGCTAAGAAAGACCAGCTAGAAAATAGTCTAATCGCAATTTCTCAGGATATGCTAGATTCTGGCATAATGTTGTCAGACAGTAACATCGGAAAGACTGAGAAAATACTTAATATCTATAATCTTTTAATTACAGCACTACTGGCTATTTTTACACTTGCTTCCTTAGTTTTTATATTCGTTATTTTTAAAAGTTTTATTCGCCCCATGTCCAAGCTTCAAAAAGGAATTGAGACCATTACAAGCGGAAATCTTGACTATAGACTTGATATCAAAAGTCATGATGAGATAGGGCAACTTGCAGCCGCGTTTAATAAAATGGCTAAAAATTTGAAAGAATCAAATGAGAAAACATTATTAAATAGTCGGGACTTGAAAAAATTTAAAATGGCTGTTGAATTCGCCTCTGATCAAATTGTTATTACAGACAAAGCGGGTACTGTAGTTTATGCAAATAAAGCGACAGAAAAAATAACCGGGTATAGTGTTGATAAGGCAATGGGAAAAAAAGCAGGAGTCTTGTGGGGAGGACAAATGGAAAAAGCTTTTTATATGAACATGTGGAAAGCTATAAATGAAAAAAAGGATTTTGAAGCTGAAATAACAAACAAGAGAGTAAACGGCGAGAAATACATAACTGAGATTCATATATCCCCGGTACTTGATGACGTAGCAAACATTCTATTCTTTGTTTCCATAGAACGTGATATTACAAAAATAAAGGAGATAGATAGAATGAAATCAGAGTTTATTTCGCTCGCCTCTCATCAATTGAGGACACCTCTTGGGATTTCTAAATGGTATTTAGAGGTAATACAAAAAGATGCTTCTTTTAAAAAATTGCCAAAAATTGAGAGAGAATATATAGCTGAAATATATACAAGTAATGAGCGTTTGCTAAGTCTTGTACGGGAATTACTTTCTGTTTCTCGTATTGATCAGGATAGAGTAAAAAATAATCCTCAGAAAGCCAGCATTTTAGAACTTACAAAAAATGTAGTAAAAGAGATGAATGTATTAGCCAAAAAAAAGAACATAAAGCTTGATTTGGCAATAAAATCTACAGATATTCCGCTTTTCAATATTGATTTAGAAAGGCTGCATGAAACAATTGAAAACCTTATCGCAAATGCTCTACAGTACACTCCGGATCAGGGAAGGGTCAATGTAACTATTGATAGGTACATGAATAAATGGGTAAGCATTTCCGTACAGGACTCAGGAATTGGTATTTCTCAAGCAGATCAGAAAAAGTTGTTTTCAAAATTTTTTCGTACTGAAAATGGTTCATTAAAAAATACTTCCGGATCCGGGCTTGGGCTGTATATTGTAAAGTCATATGTTGAAGAATGGGGTGGGAAGATAATAGTTGAGAGTACTGAGGGGAAAGGTTCAACGTTTATTGTTAGGTTACCCTTTAATATAAGTAAAAAAAATCACACAGCAACATAGACTAGAGTTGCCTTGCAGCGCAATATATAGATGAAAAAAATACTGATCATTGAAGATGAGGAAGCATACAGAAGAATTATTTATGATCAACTCATAAAGAATGGATATGAGGTTATCGTAGCCGTTGATGGAGAAGAGGGATTAAGAATGGCATTGAAAGACAAACCAAATCTTATACTCCTTGATCTTATGATGCCTAAATTAGAAGGTTTAAAAATGTTAAATAATTTAAACAGATTTAAAGAAGGTCTTTCTATACCTGTATTTATACTTACTAATGTGAATGATTCAAATATAACTACTGAGGCTATGTACAGTCATGCAAGTAAATATTTCGTAAAGTCAGATACGAAAATAGAAGATTTACTAGGGAATATAAATACATATTTAAAAGGGGGGTGATGAAAATAAAAAAAATACTAATTGTTGAAGATGAACCATCATATTCTAAATTACTTCATGAGGAGTTAGGGAGTAGCGGATATAAAATTATTGAAGCAACTAACGGAAAAGATGGTTTACTTGTGGCAAACGCTGAATTTCCAGATCTTATAATTCTTGATATAAAAATGCCCGTAATGAATGGTATGGATATGTTATCCGAAATAAGAAAAAGTGAATACGGCAAATCAGTAAAGGCGATTGTTTTAACGAATCTGGAGCCGGATGATGAGATTATCCAAAAAGTAGTAAAGGATAAACCCACATATTATTTGATAAAAAGCGACATCCAGCTAAATCAGCTTATCGAAAAAATAAAAGAAACACTTAAATAATTTTTAAGGCTGAAAACCACAATATATTGCCAAAATTCATGCGGAGGCTTAAAAGAGGTCTTTGGTAAGTTCAGTTAAAGAAAATTCTACCTCAAAAGTGGTTCTGTCACCAACATTTACATATAATGACAACGTGTCTTTTTCCTCTTTTTTTATAAGTCCACCACAGGAATATATAACGCGTCTTTCTTCTGGATGCAACTCCTCTATAAGCGGAGTACCATCCTTGTTTAGAAAATTATCCGGAGTTAGTATGGGGTCGGGAGCTACCACAACTTTAAATTGATTTTCTTGTCTAATTAATTTTGCGCGTCCTATGCTATATACATACTTTTCTGACCCGTCAATTATTTTTTTTGATATACCGTGGATTATAAAAAGTGCTTCATGTGGGGTAATCCATAGTGGAGGCATAGTAGTACCTATTCTCCACATCGCCCAGGGTAAGTTAACAGGAAAGACAATATCACCGAGTTTTTCTGGCACTTGTGAATGGAGAGAGAAAGCTAAGAGCTTGTGATAATAATCTTCTGATTCAGGGCGAAAAAGGTAAGTAGTGTTATCAATCGGAGTTAAATTTTTCCCTGGACCAAAAGTTCCTATAAAAAGAAACGGAGGAAGCTCCTGTTTCCAGGATTGTAGGGAATCTATTTTGACAATTGCCGGAAATGGTACTGGTTTTCCTGTTTTGCTTCTTAAAACAGAAGTGAGCCCTATGAGTAAATTACCATTGCTTAGGAGGAGGGCACGTGGATCTTCTAAGCTAATATTATCATATAACGGTTTCCATATTATACGTTCATGAATATTTGCTCCGTATTGATCTATCTCAAACAGTTTTAGAATTCCAGTATCAGGTTCACCATTTTCCCCGGGTGTTGTTACTTCACGACCTATAAAACAGACAGAATTATCATCTGTTTTTTGCCATACAGCCAAATTGTAACGCGCTACGTCTATATTTGGAAAGATATATTTTATTTGTTTAATTTTCATTTAATTGTGTAATTATAATACTTGACATTAAATATGATACCTGCGATTCCGCTCCTTGATTAAGATTGACACGATCCGGGTGTAAACCGTCGTAGCAACCCCCATTTGTATAATCATATAGTGCTTTTTTTAAACTGTTATTACCCAAAAACCAACTAAAGCAGATATTAGCTAATTTCCTATAATTGTCCTTTCCAGTGTAACGGTATGCACTTGCTAACGCAAGAATCATTGATGCTGGATCTTCCGGTTGTTGGTCATAGCTGCTTCTTTTCTCTTTATTTTTATACCAATGTGTGTGTCCAATTGGTATGTATGTTTTAGAAAATGTTTTGCTAATAAGAAATTGTAAGCTTAACACTCCTTGAATGCCATATTTTTCATTTTTTAATGTTTCCGAGGCTATAATAAGACTTTCGGGGAGGAGTGCATTGTTATAGTTTAAGTCATGTTCAAACCATCTCCAAGACTTAATAGAGTTTTTTGCCAATGCGTGGAGTAAGGAATCTGCATGTTCCTTTATTTTTGCTTTGAGTAGAGGCTGCATTTCAGGAAGAACCGTTAAAGCCAGGGAGAAAGATTTTATTGCCAATGCTTTTGCGCGTAGATGGGTGAGTTTTATGTCTTGTTTCAGATTAAGAAGAAAAATTCTTTTCGCCTCTTGTCTTATCCCTGGTGAGATATTTTTGTTTGTCATTATTTCAGATAATCCCCATAAGGCACGCATTTGTGCATCTTCTAAATCTTCTATGCCGTTTTGTTTAGTAGGTGTTTTATCACCAAATTCAACATAATTCATGAATGATCCGTCTTTTTGTTGACAATTCTTAATAAATGTAAGATATACTTTCAGTAGCCTTTTCACTTTATTTGTATAGCCAATTTTAATCAGCCAACTGCAGACTATAAGTGCGCGCGTATTGTCATCTAATGTGTAGCCAAAATCTTTATCCGGATCTGAAAAGCGTGCAAACTGGAATAAGCCAAAATTATCCGTCATATGTATGAGATGGTCTAGTTTTATAGGAGGTATAGATAATTTTCCAAGAAGTGACAAATATTCACGTGCTACATTACTCCACATCATGCTGCGCGTATTTTTATAAGCATTTTTGTGCATTCGCAAAAGTCTCTTCTTGTCTCCCAACAGGTTAAGTATTGCACTTGTTAATGCAGGAGAATCCTTTATAGGTACTAATCTGCCGTTTTCGGGAGTTATAATTTCTTTGGCTTGTGCAAATTCTGTGCTGATTACTGCACGCCCCGTACCTAATGCATAAGACAATGTTCCGCTTACTGCATGATTTGGATCAGTAGAAGTTGCAATATAGATATCAGTTGCTTTTAAAAACTCAAATAGGTCAGGAAGACTAAAATATTGATCATAAAATTTTACATGCTTTTCAATTTTAAGTTTTGTTATAAGGTCTGCAAGTTCTACCCTGTATTTTTCCCCTTCGTTTCTTCTTACAACCGGATGCGTTTCGCCTAATATGAGGTAGAGAACAGAAGGGTATTTTTTGATAACTTCTGGAAGTGATTTAAGTACATATTCTATTCCTTTTCCTCTGCCTAAAAGACCAAAAGTACTCAAAATAATACGATTTCCTAGCTGGGATTTCATTTTGTGGTCTTTAGGGTTTGACTGGGTAACGGAGTGAATTCCATGTGGAACCATAAAAACTTTACTGCTAGATTTAGGGTAGAGTGTCTCTATAATTTTTTTAGAATTGTTGGTGAGCACTACTACCGTATTGGCATAGCTCATAATGCTTTCAGTAACCTCTTTCATTTTTGGGTTAGGACTTGGAAGAACTGTATGGAGTGTTACAAGCATAGGTTTGCGGCAATTTTGCATGAAAGAAAGAAGTAGTTCTCCTTCTTCACCGCCAAATATTCCGTATTCGTGTTGAATGATTACTCCTGTTACGTTTGCGTTTTTGTTTATGGATTCGGCAAGATTCAAATAGTCATTAATATTATTTTGATCAATTTTCCAATCCACTTCTTTGGGGTATTTGTATGTATCAAGCGGGGTTAAGTTAAGCGCTGCAACATGGCAATCAACTAGGCCACCTAAAAGTTTTTGACTTGATTTTAGTAAGTCATGCGTAAAGGTTGCTATTCCACATTCACGAGGTGGATATGTACTCAGAAAAACGATTGTTGGTTTAGATTCAGATATATGTCTAATTATACCTCTTTTCACCACTATAAGTCTTACCAATTGAGATAAAAATTCAATTAGGCACATAATTTAGCTGTGTTTAATTAAAACAAGTAATATTGCCTTGATTTTTTCTCAGAATGTAACACTTTCCCTTGAAATTGGAGTAGTTGTTCTCATGTGTTCATTCATAGCGCGTTACCTCAAAGGTGAGAAAAATAACAATAGTTTTATTAGTACTTATAGGATTGCACTTATTATTATGGGGTCTGCGATTGTAGGTATTACAT
>JAGORM010000020.1 GCA_018062815.1 Candidatus Levyibacteriota bacterium
GAATAACCCAGATGCGTTTAAAGGTGATCTAGAAGCTGCAAACTTTCTAAAAGATGATATAATTGATGCCTTACAAAAAAAGTAAAATATGAAATTATCATATGATTCGGTTGGCGAAACGCTGATTAGGGAAGTTCCAGAATTTGCCCCGATTTATAATAACCATTTGTCCGATTATGATGAGATATTACCACATGTATTGCTTGGTGACTTTACACGATTTACTGTTGAAACGTTCTATAAATCGGAGGCTGATGAAGAAAGCAATCAACTTCTTTCTAGATGTCTAAATTTCATAGAATCTCTGTTTGAATCCGGAGATCCTAAATTAGAAGAATTAGCACAAGTTTCTTTCCTTGAAAATTTAAACAATGAAAAAAATTATGATGCTATTGCAAAAAGGCTTGGGCCGGTTTCTCGTCAGCATTTAAAATTATCAGGTAAGCAACTTGACTAATACATGTATTAATTTCAATATCCTCTCGTCAACAAAATTAACATATGATCCAAGGGTAAAACCGCAAAATTAGCACTAAAACGTGCCTAATCGCCTATTTTACACTCCCCATTATTTGCATAAAGTTTATCCTTCTGTTAGAATAACGGCTTCGTGGTATTTTTGAAGCGTAGTACCACTGCCCTGCTTGCTTTGATCGTTATCTTACTAGCAAGTACAGTTATTACATCAAAGGCCGAAGCTGTTGAGCTTTCACAGGTTTCGTCTCAACAGGACTTAAAGGATAAGTGTTTAGTCACACAGTATATTGTGCTAGGCAAATCTGAATGTGTAAAAAAAATAAGTGAAAAAAAACCTGAATCCGCAAAGACACAGGTAAAAGATCTTCTTCCCACACAGGCACTACTTCAAGATCCCAAAGAAGAAGAAAAAAAAGAGGACCCAAAAACCCAGCATGTACTGGCAGCTTCTATAGAGCCTCAGGTATATAATATTACTCCTACTGCTACATTGTCTGCAGAGGTTTTGTTTCAGTTGGTAAACACACACAGAAAAGAAATGAGTTTGCCTGAATTAACACGCAATGAGCCAGTGTGTGATGTAGCATATTCCAGAAAAGAAGAAATAACACAAGAAATATTTGTAACACATTTGCTTCACGCAGGATTTTACGCTAAGAATCTTCCTTATTACGCAACAGAAAATATGATTTGGCAGCATACAGAACAAGAATCGTTAAATTGGTGGTTAAATTCTCCTGTGCATAGAGCGGCAATAGAAGGAGCATATAAATACGCCTGTGGCGTATGTAACGGAGAAGTATGTAACATGGTTTTTACTAACTATGAACCAAAATTTGCAGTACTCACAGAGGCTACCCCTACCGCAGCCGCAACCCCGCCTCCTATTTCACCTACAAATAGTGCGTTAAGTTCAGTTGAGTCTACCAGTATTGTAAAAAGTCTTGCCAGAAAAACTACAAATCCTTAATTTTTAAAACCTCCTGATGTGTTTAAAAATTTGGTACAATAGCTACTGTTATGCTTCAAAGCGCTAAAAACAAATATCATCTAGGACAGGCTGTTTTAGCAAAAATTAAAACTCGTGCAAATCTTGGGAAACTCACCATAATTGGCATTACAGGAACAGACGGCAAGACTACAACTGCAACACTTCTTTATAAGATACTTACAAAAGCAGGAATTAAAACTGCTGTGGTTACAACCATAGGTGCATATATAGGCGACAAATTCTATGAGACCGGGTTTCATACTACAACTCCCTCTTCTTTTGCCCTCCAAAAATACTTAAAACTTGCCTTGCGGGAAAACTGCACTCACGTGGTAATTGAAACAACTTCTCATGCACTTGACCAAAACAGGACATGGGGAATACCTTTTAAAATAGGTATTTTGACTAATATTACTAATGAACATTTGGATTACCACAAGACATACGACAAATATGCCAGGGCGAAGGCGAAATTATTAAAACGGGCACAGAAAAGAATTTTAAATATAGATGATGCGTCATATGACATTTTAAAAAAAATGATTGGAGACAAAGAAGTGTATGGCTATTCGCTTCACAACAAAAACGCATACGCGACATCACAAGATTTACCCGATAAACTAAGTGTTATAGGAGAGTTTAATAAGCAAAATGCTCTGGCTGCAATAGCAGCTGCAAAGTTGTTAGGTGTGAGCTCAAAGGACATGAAAGATGCCGTTTCTGAATTTA
This sequence comes from Candidatus Levyibacteriota bacterium, assembly GCA_018062815.1. Classification (GTDB taxonomy): domain Bacteria; phylum Patescibacteriota; class Microgenomatia; order Levybacterales; family GWA1-39-11; genus JAGORM01. The sequence goes on from JAGORM010000020.1 coordinate 2,198, forward strand.
CAGCGCCTGACGGAAGACAAGAAGTGATTCATGACAATGAATTTCGCGTAATTGTTGATTTTGCACATACCCCAGGTTCATTTGATAAAATTCTTCCGGAAATCAAAAAAATGACCACAGGAAGGCTTATACATGTGTTTGGTGCTGCCGGCAAGCGGGATGCCCTAAAAAGGCCCTACATGGGCAATTCTTCATCTAAATATGCAGACATCATAATATTAACGGCTGAGGATCCACGGGGAGAAAATGTGGAAATGATAAATACGCACATAATGGCTGGATTTCAAAAGGAAGTAGAGCTACACAGTATCTCGAACAGAAGGGAAGCTATAAAAAAGGCTCTTTCACTGGCTCAAAAGGGTGATATTGTCCTTTTAACCGGAAAAGGGCATGAAAAAACTATAAATTATGACGGAACGGAAATTCCTTGGAGTGATAAAGAAGCTGTCTTTGAAGTACTAGAAAAGCACACTTAGTAAATTCCTGTCTTATGAAGTTTTTAATAAGTATAACTGTGTCTTTAGGCATATTTGCGTTCATTGTTTTTTTAATACTTTATTATGCCGACTTTTCCACGCCAAATTCTGTTTTTTCCTCTCCCCTTCCACACGAATTTTCAAAAGCATTTTATCAGCCGCAGAAAAATGGCTCTTACTGGATGCCGAATATGACAACTTACGCAAGAGTAAATGTGAAAAAACCGGAAATTTCAGCCTTAGCCGCACTTTCATACGATCTTACGACAAACACTTTATTATTTGAAAAAAATATTGATAAAAAACTTCCGATTGCATCCCTTACTAAAATCATGACTGCCATTATAGGAGTTGAGGCTATGGACATAGACAGTAAGATTGTAATAAGTCAGAATGCAGCAAGTATAGGAGAGGACTCTATGGGACTTTCAACAGGTGAATCTCTAAGCTTAAATGAGCTTTTATATGGTCTTTTTCTTCATTCTGGAAATGATGCTGCTGAAGCTATCGCTGAATCAAGCAGCGTTGGCAGAGATAATTTTATACATCTTATGAACAAAAAGGCAGAAGATTTAGGGCTCACTTCCACGCACTTCACAAATCCAAGCGGACTTGAGGGAGACGGGAATCAATATAGTACAGCGCATGACCTTTTAGTGATAGTAAGATATGCCCTGCAAAATCCTAGTATTTCAGCTGTTGTAAAAGAACCCTATATATTTATTCCATATACCTCAACACATAAAGCGTTTGAGCTTTTTAACGAAACCAATCTTTTAACAACTTACCCGGGAGTTAAAGGAGTAAAGACAGGGTTTACCAATGAGGCGGGACTTTGCCTTACAACGTACCTAGATTATAGAGGGCACAGAATTATCGCAATTCTCTTAAACAGCCAAAACAGAAGACAGGAAATGAAAGAACTATTGGACTATTCGCTTTTATCTTTAGGGGTTACTCCTCCTGTACATGAATAAGAGTAAAAGTCAAAAACTGTAGGTAGTGCCGAAGGCGGGACTCGGACCCGCATCCTTTAGGGACACGCTCTTAAGGCGTGCGTGTATACCATTCCACCACTTCGGCAAATTTAGTGTAAAAGCTTTTTCCTGAAGTTATTTTACAAGACA
>JAGORM010000003.1:0-70286 GCA_018062815.1 Candidatus Levyibacteriota bacterium
ATCACCTACTTTATACACAGTAATATCCTGTCCAAACTCTGATATTAAGAGGTCTAGGTATATGCTTTTTGTAGTGATAGGGGTGGCAAGAACTGCTGTTTTTTTTGTTTCTGAAACAGATGCAAGCGTTTTTATAACTGGCACAACCCCAATGAAAGGAACGGGGAAGTTTTTACGCAAATATTTAATAGAGCTTGTGCTGGCAGTGTTACACGCAACGACAATAAGTTTTACATTTTTTTCTATGAGAAATTTAGATACTCGTTTTGTTCTCTCTTGCAGTTCAGAAATTGTGCGTTTTCCATATGGAGCAAATGCTTGATCCGCAAGATATATAAAATTTTCTTCTGGTAAGAGTTTTTCAATTTCGGATAATACTGTTAGTCCCCCAACTCCTGAGTCAAAGATTCCAATTGGTGAGTTATTCATATTTTTCTTTCTCCTGCCAATACTCTTTCTGCTTCTCCTATTCTAGCATGCGGGAGAAACCACCGAGGGGAGTTAACAGCTATGGTTCCGTCTGTGATTAGAGAGGTGCCTGGTGTTTCAATGAGTTTAGTGACATAGGTAGGTGCAAGTATTCCTACTAGTCTACTCATAGAGTTTCGAGCACTTTCTTTGCTTGTGCCAGTGTGTTTTGATATTTCCGTGGGATGAAATCGAGGGTTTCCATAAGCCCCTCTCATTTGGGCAAGCTCTAAGCTCCTTGTATAGATGTACTCAAGAGTTGGTAAGTCATTTGCATCTATTTTTGACTGGAAATCTCCACCATTTTTAAGTGAATCTTGGAGAGGTTTCCAGTTAGCGTTAGGGATAAAGTATCCGTATTTATAAAAACTTGTTTTTATGAGCTTCTCACCAATTAGTTTGTATTTTAAATCATGCCCATCATATGTTCCTACTATTCCAAATAAACCCCTTGCCATTCTCATGAATTGGCTTTTGTTACAACCTAACTCCTTAAGAGCAAATGATTCGTCTCCGTTAGGGATAAAGGAGTCAGGGGTTTTGAATATTTGGAGAAGTCTCCTTTGATTATTATTCAGTGAGATACTGTAAGGGGCAGGTACGGTTGGAACTATTTCTCTTGAATAGAAATCTTTTTCAGGCATAGACATATAGAGTGATGTGGCTGGGGTGGGGTTTGAACCCACGACCGCAGGGATATGAATCCTGTGCTCTACCACTGAGCTACCCAGCCAAACGTGTTCTTTATTGTATCAAAAATAGCCTCAAGAAGGAAATACTAAAGAAATTTTTCTTGTCCGAAACGATTGTATTAGTTATAATATGCAAACTTGGAGGAGTCGGATAACAACCGTGATCTATGATCAGAACGTTGACCGATCCTCTGCGTTTTCACTGGAGGAGTCGGATAGTGGACCATTCCGATTGCTTGGAAAGCAATTGTGCTGAAAGGCACGCGCGAGTTCGAATCTCGCCTCCTCCGCCTTAGGTAGATATAGTTTTAGCGAAGGTTACCTTATTTACGAAAGCTATTAATTAAAAGATTTTCAATGATTGGTCTGGCTTCCGCAAACACTTTCTTATCTGATTTGTAGGTTAATCTCTCTGTTACGTTTTCTGCGGGAAGCCATTCTACGTTTTCCATTTCGTGATCGTGTTGGGTGATGTCTCCTCCCGTATAGTGCATGATAAAGTAATATACCGTTTTCCTTCTCTTGATTTCCTCCATCACATACCAGTAAGTTATGGGTGTTAGTTCCTGGACTATTTCTCCCTCTGCCCCGGTTTCCTCTTTTACCTCACGAATTGCCGTGTCTTCCTTTTTCTCATCTTTAATGTGATCTCTGTCTCCTATAAGACCCTTAGGAAAAACCCATCCATGATGGAATGAATGCTGAGACACTAAAACCTCTAATTTGCCGCGGTCGTTTCTGTAGACTACTCCTCCTGCTGAAAATTCAAATTTCATTGGGTTATTATACCATTAAATAGGCATGCATAATTGCTTTGAAGGCTAAAATCAACTAAAATACACATACCTATATGCACCCGTAGCTCAATGGATAAGGAAACCTTGTCCATTTCGCAAGGAAGCAATATGAGTACCCGTAGCTCAATGGATAAGCCAAGCTTAACAACTTGTCTTGCGAAACCTTCGGTTTCTAAAGATAGCTTGTCCATTTCGCAGGGAAGCAGAGATATGCACCCGTAGCTCAATGGATAGAGCATTGGATTGCGGATCCAAAGGTTTGGTGGTTCGACCCCACTCGGGTGCGCATGATTACCTGCATATTTGAAAACGGAAACAAAGCATCACTCCGACATGCTGTTGTAGATGTGCTCGTCTTAAAAGACGGAAAGATTCTTCTGGTAAAACGAGTAAAACAGATAATTGAAGGAGGAAAATGGTCAATTGTTGGGGGATTTGTAGAGCATGACGAGACACTTCTTGAGGCAGCAAAGCGTGAGGTTTTTGAGGAAACGGGATGGGAAATAGAAAATCTAAAGCTATTATTTATACAAGATGGTCCAAGAAAGAATGAAGGAAACAGGCAAAGCATTGCATTTGTATACACAGCTGACGGAGTAATACAGACTGGGAAACACGATTGGGAAGAAGATAAGATAGAATGGTTTAACTTAAGTAATCTCCCAGACCAATCAGATATAGCCTTTGATCATTACGATCACATTCAAAGATACCTCAAAGATCAAACCAAGTAAATCAAATTGGAGGGTTCGCATAGTGGTCAATTGCACGAGTTTCGAAAACTCGATCCCGCAAGGGATTCACAGGTTCAAATCCTGTACCCTCCGCACTATAAGTGCGAATATGCACCCGCAGCTCAATGGATAAGGAAACCTTGTCCATTTCGCAAGGAAGCAATATGAGTACCCGTAGCTCAATGGATAAGCCAAGCTTAACAACTTGTCTTGCGAAACCTTCGGTTTCTAAAGATAGCTTGTCCATTTCGCAGGGAAGCAGAGATATGCACCCGTAGCTCAATGGATAGAGCACCAGATTCCGGATCTGGAGGTTGGTGGTTCGACCCCACTCGGATGCGCTTATGAGGATTTATCTAGTGGGAAATTTTTAGACAACCATTCTCCGGATTTTTCCATAAACGTTTGTCTTACCACTTCCCTATACGGAAGAAAATTAATTAATACTCTTCGTGTGTGATCGCGGGATACATTACCTAATGTTAATCTAAGCTCTCCTGGGATAAGCGCTTCTGTTCGTATTATAAGAGTATCAACTTTGTCAATTTTTTTAAAAAAGAAATCGTATAATTCTCCCCAAATATAAAAATGATCTTCTACCTTAACGCCTTCTGTTGAAATTCTATAATGAAAATCTTTTGGAGGAACCAGTGATAAGACCATTGATAAAAAAGTAATCGCTGCAACCGCTAGCATAAGTTGGTATTGGGCAAAAAGAAAAACAATCACTTCAATAAAGAAAAATATAAGAAGTGCTGACGCATAAAATTCTCTGCCCTTTTTTCTCCATGGTCGTCCGGGCGCAGTCCAAGACAGAAGAGTTCTTACATCAGTGTAGTCTTGTGGGTAAGAAGAATCAGATGGGCTAGCTTCATTCTCCATCTTTTTATCATGCACTAAAACAGGGAATAAATCAAGACAATATTCAAAAAAAGTGGGCTAAAGCTCTATAAGAGTTGTGCTTTCTGTGGGTTTTGCATCTTTAATATATTGTAGATAGCGTTCAGTTGAGGAAAGTCTTTTGTGCCCTAATACTTTGGATAAAAAAGTAAGTGAAACACCGTTTCTTAGATGATGAGCAACAAATGTGTGTCTTAGATCATTTATCTTTGCATTTTCAATGCCCGCTTTTCTAAAGTAACGCTCTACTGCGTCTCTTATGTTGCGAACCAGAAATGGTTTTCCCGTTTTTGTGATAAATACGTGATTATCTGTTGTTTCTGGGCGTATGGCAAGATATCTTTTTAGTGCATCTTTTGCCCGCCTGTTTAACTGTACATCACGTGCAGCGTGGCCTTCATATGGTGCTATGTGAAGTGCGTTTTCTTCAACATCATTCATTTTGAGCCCTGCCAATTCACCAATTCTGATACCTGTTTGTAAAAGTACTTCAATTATTGCGTAAAGTCTTGGGTCAACTGATGCAGCGTCTCTTAAAGCTCTATATTCCAAGGGGGTTAACACTCTGGGAGGTGAAAGTTCATACTTAGGATGAGATACGAGCAAAGAAGGGTCATCTGTAACAAACTCATTAACTTTTAAGAATCTATAAAATGTTCTTGTGGAATTTAATTTTCTTGAAAGAGATTTAGGGGTGTACCCTTTCCCTTGAAGGCTCGTTAGGAATGCCTGAATATCCTCTGAGGTCACATCTTTTATGTGCTCTTTTTTGAGCTCCTCAAGAAAGAACATAAGCTGGTCAATGTCTTTTCCATATGCTAATATGGTTGCGGACGCACGTTTCTTTGATCTTAAGAAGTCGTGAAATTTTGCGTGTGCCTCTCTAGTTTTTACCGGATCATTATTCATAAAAAAGTATTGTATCCTATATGAAAGAATAAGAAAAGATATAATTAAGTGTGATAGGAGAAGATTATTCCCTTTTCTTAAAAGTAAAGCCTATAATATCAGCAACTACGCACAATGTCAAGAACAAACATATTTTCTTACCTCAAAAAAGCGGCTATAGTGGGTATATTAATTGTGTTGGCATTGATAATTAGAAATATTCTTACATCTATCCTTTCAACTCATGATAGAGCTCAAATTCTAAAAGAACTGCAAAATGAACTGTCACAAAAAAAAGAAGAACAAGCGTTTCTTTCTCAAAAGCTTTATTATGCAAAGACAGATGCGTTTGTGGAGGTGGAGGCAAGGCAAAAGCTTGGATTGATCCGTGAGGGTGAAGTTGTAGTCATTGATGAGAAAGTTAAGCCCCTGCGAAGATCAATAGTCTTAAAAAGTAAGCCAGTTTGGAAAATGTGGTGGGATTTATTTTTCTAAAACAAACATAGTTCTTGATATTTTCTTATTGTTTGTGTACCATTGTGTAGTTTTGTAAATATGAAAGGAGAAAAGTTTTTTACAAGCCCATTAACTATGCGTTCAGTGGTTATTCAGCAGCCTCCTGTGAGAGTTGAGCAATCTGTGCAGGACAAAAAGACTGCAGAGCTACAAAGATATGCATCTCCCAGTACATCTAAGCCCGATTCTCCTCAAAGAAGAATAAACCCAATCTCAAGATCCAGATACGGGAACTCCAGATAGTATTTTTTTCCCCTCAGCATTTTTTTGTCCTCTTATGATAGGCAATTTGACTATAAATTTTGTTCCCTCATTTAATCTGCTTGACACATTAATGGTGCCTTCATGCGCACGCACTATTTGCTCTGTAATGTATAGTCCTACCCCTAGCCCTTTATATTCCTCAGGGGTGACGCCTCGTTCAAAAAGTCCAAAAATATCTTTTTGCTTTTTCTTTGAGATCCCAATCCCGTGGTCCTCAATTAATAATTCAGCAACATCCCCCCTTTTTTTAACAGTCACTTCAATAGGCTTTTTTTCTCCGTATTTTATTGCATTTGAAACCAGATTTGTGGCAGCTTGTTCAATTCTTATCTTATCCCAGAAACCAATTATAGGTTTTTGGGTTTTAAATATAACCTGATACCCTTCCCGTTCAAATCTGGTTTCAAAATCATTCAAAACTCCTTGTACTATTTCCTCCAAATCACAATTTTCCCGTTCTAAAACTAAATTTCCAGTAGTCATAATGGATATATTAAATAATTCAGAAATTATTTTAGACAAGCGCTTTGTTTGATGTTCAACACTTTCTAGCATTTTGAGTAAGCTTTCAATTGAGAAATGAGCTAAAGATACGTTTCTAATATTGTGAAGTGCTGTCTGAGTTTGTAGCAGCATTGAGGTAAGTGGAGTTTTTAGCTCATGAGATGCAATAGATAGGAATTCATCCCTAAGCCTTATCTCTTTTTTCAGAGACTCATTTTTTAGTGTTAGTAGTTCTATTCTTTTTTTTGATTCTTTTTCTCGCTTTCTATATATTGCTATTCGCTCCTGGCGCTTCCCAAGATCTATTAGAATGCTCAGTAGGGCTCCCCCTACTACTAAAAGAACTGACTCTGTGATTATTTTTAAGATATAAATAGAATTATTTATAGATTCTGAATTCAACGTAATAATGCCCAAGCTAGAGGCGAAAAAAATAGAAGTAATAATGCCTATTTTATATCCACCTGTCCACGCTGATAATCCTATCGAAAAAAACGCAATTATTGCGACCATTGTTGCATCAATTATTTGAGGAAATAATATATGAACGAGAATTAGAGTAAAAGGCACTATAACAGACAGTGCGTGACCTAAAATAATCCTCAAATTTCTTATGGGAGATGCTTTTCTTTTAAACAGAATTTCAAACGATTTCACAAGAGTATTATACTCTACTCCTCACGTGTTTAAGCGTATCCAGCGGCATTCTTGCGTTTTTCTTGCATATTTATTACAGACCTTTAGTGAGGGTTAGATAGAATATAATTTATGAAAAAAGAGATAGTCTCAAAAAAAATTTTTGTTGTTGATGACGATGTGTTTATAGGAGATATATTAAAAATAATGCTTGAAAGCGAAAATTATAAAGTGTTTCCGTTCACGACAGGAAAATCTGCGTTACAATTTTTTTTTAAAAAACATCCAGACTTAGTAATATTAGATTACTTTATTATGGGAGAAGATTTTACACAAATAATGCAAGGATTTAAAAGAATTGGGGGTGAAAGCCTTCCAATTATTTTAATGTCAGCAAATAAAGTTTCTATGGATATAGTTAAAAAAAATAAAATAAGTGAATTTATAGAAAAGCCATTTCAAAGAGATGTAATATTAGCAGTTGTCGCAAGAAATCTGAACTAAGGTCTGCTATAATTTGCACACAATGAACAAAATTTTAGTGGTTGAAGACGATGATGCCATACGCGACGGAATTTGTGATTTCTTGACTTCTAATAATTATCTTGTTGAATCAGTTTCTGATGGGGCATCAGCTATAGCATCTGTTAAAAGAAATCTTCCTGATTTAGTAATTTTAGACCTCACTCTCCCGAAAATTACAGGAGAGTCAGTATGTACGGAGTTAAAAAAAAGTAATCCTGAACTTCCTGTAATAATTCTTACAGCAAAGAATAAGTCCACAGATGTTCTGGGCGGTTTTTCTTTAGGCGCAGATGACTATATAAGTAAGCCCTTTGAGCTGGAGGAGCTTATGGTAAGAATTCGCGCTAGGATTAAAAAAAATTACGCAAGCGCCAACCTAGAAGCAGGAGATTTGGTTCTTGACCCAAAGTCATTGCTTGTAACACGGGGAGGAAAAGAAATTACTCTTACTCCTCATGAGTTTAAGTTGCTTGAATTTTTATTAATGAATAAGGGGAAGGTTTTGAATCGTGACATGATTTTAAGCAGGGTTTGGGAATACTCTTATGATGTAGACACCCGAGTTGTAGATGTATATGTGGGGTATTTGAGAAAGAAGATAGACTCTGGTTATACAAAAAAACTTATAATATCCAAGCGAGGATTTGGATATGTCATTCAAGATTAGGGAATAACCTCTTACACGCTTCTTTCATACCTTTTATTTTCTTCTTAGAATTTGATCCTATACTATTCAAAGATGATTTTACTTTCAGACATTTTTAATTACACATTTATTAAATCATTTTGGGACGTTTTAATGTCAGAGTTGCCAGAAAAAAACAGGCTTAGGTAAAATATAAAATATGAGAATTTCAATTTCAAACTCAACAGATGTAGCTCAAAAAGTTCAAGGCATTGACCAGAGGATGCAAGTGGATATTGTTCGTGTGCAGGAAAAAATGCGCCAAGACATACAAGCTATAAAAGAGGAAGCAGATGCAAGGATCGCAACAATTCAGGAGCAAGCAGAAAAAGATAAAAAATTTGAAGTAGACGCTGCATCTCAAGTTATAAGAGATGAGTCTCAGGAGATGGTTCAGGAAATAGAAAACCTTGCTTATACTGGATAAATATACTATGAATATTTTATAAATTTCAAAATTTAGATACAAACTTTATGCAAGATATAGTACTAAAACCAATGAGTACGTCCCGATTGTTTCCTCAGAAAAATTCTATTTCTGATAAAACAGGATATCCACAAAAAACAGAAGAAGACCCAATTGTTCTTGTTGATAAATATTTTAAAAAACAGTTCCTTCCGGCATCACTTATTTCACCCGAACTGTTTAGGCTTAAAAGTGTATGGCCATTTGAACTGCTTCCAGACGTGCTTATAATTGAGGAGAAGCGAATCGTTATCCATGAGAAAAGTTTCCCCTATTTTATAACTACTCTTACTGTTCCCTTAGATAGGATTTTTGTTTTTCAAATATCAAAATCCCTGTTTTATTCATCTATTTATATAAAAGCAGACTATGCAAGCAACGTGGAACACACTATTAATTGGGTAAAGCATGAAGATGCTAGGCGCGCAAAGGAAATTGTGGATGGACTGAAATTAAAACAGGCGGAAAGCGTGAAGGTTCCGGGGGCAAATTCTGATAAATATATGCAGACACTGCAGGTTTTGGGGAACATATATTCATGAGGATACTTATTTAAAGATTGGATTTTTAACTCCAAGGTCTGATTCACATATCCAAATTTACTTGATTAGCAGTGAGTTTGCCAAATCTGTTGCGGGGCCGGGAATCGCACCCGGCCTAGAAGATTATGAGCCTTCTGTGCGGCTTTACACTACCCCGCGCGTGCCTTTATTATAGCTTCTTCAGAGCCTGATAGCAAGCGTAGATGTTTGCTTTTTGGTCTACTTCCTGTTAAAATCTTTTCTTATGGCACAAAGAGAAAAGCTCAAGGCAGAGAAAAGAGAGATAACAGGAAAAAAGGTTAGGAAATTAAGACGAGAAGGTATTATCCCCGCAAATATTTACGGCGCAGATTTTGCATCTATGGCAGTGCAGCTTCCCACTAAAGAGTTTGACCAGGTTTTTGGCAAGGTTCGTGAGACAGGCTTGGTTGATCTTACTCTAGACGGGTCTGTAATTCCTGTTCTTATTAAAAACGTTCAGATAAATCCAGTTACTGAAATGACTCTTCACGCAGATTTTCACAAAGTTAACTTGAAAGAGAAGATTACCGCCAAAGTTCCAGTTGAGGCAATTGGTGAGGCAAAGGCTCAAGCGGATAAGGTCGGATTATTAGAGCAGCCTATGATGGAGCTTGAGGTTGAGGCATTACCTACTGATCTTCCGGAAAAGATTGAAGTAAACGTAGAAAAGCTTGCAGCGGTAGACGAGCAGATTTTAGCTTCAGATATTATAATCCCAACAGGAGTTACCCTTGTAACGGATGGTGCTCAGGTGGTATTTAAGATTGGTGAATTAATTACTAAGGAGATGGAAGAACAAATGGCGGCAGACGAAGCAGCAACAGAAGAAGCTGCAGCAGCTGAAGGTGAAGCAAAAGAAGAAGGTGCAAAAGAGGAATCTGAAGGTGAAGAAAAAGAAGGAGAAGACAAGAAAGAAGCTTCTTCAGACAATGCCGCAAGTGAGTCAAAAGATAAACCTCAAGAGTAGCTTCTATAGTCTTTGTAAAAGTTTTGTGCTAGGTTCAAAGTTTGGATTTAAACGTAGAGATTTTAATGCGTAATCCCTTGATTTTTCTGTATCCCCTACCCACTTTGCATATACTGCAGCGTTGTAATACACCTCAGGGTAATCTTTATATTTTGTAAATTTTTTTTCCCAAAAAACTAAGTTTTGAAGCGCTTTTACTCGTTCAGTCTGAGCAGATTTATATACCAGAAACAAATACACCATGCATGATGATAAAAAAATTAAGAGCAACACGGCAAAGCATAAAGCATATATTGAATATATTTTTTTGTTTAAATAGAAATAATTTTTTGTTGCGGTAATGATGCGGTAATTATGCGGTAATAACAGTTTTATTTTCATCTTCTTATTATCGCAAGGGGCACATTATATGTCAAAGCTTGACAATGTAAGAGTTTATATATATACTATGGGCGGAATTGAGCGTGTTTTTCTAAGTTAGAGCGTGTAGATCCCGCAAGCGGGATAACGAGGAGAAGGTCTTTTGTCACAATTGACAGAAGAGATCGGACCCCACTCACATAAAGTGAGGGGAGGATTTGCGGAAACCTTCAGGTTGTAATACCAACCTAAAGAATTTTTTTAACACTCTTCAGTAATGAGGAGAACAAAGAAAAATTCAAGTACCACTCGCCTCATTCCCCAGGGTATTTTATAAATTACCTTTGTTTTTCTCAATTATTTTTATATGTGTGGAATATTAGGTTACATTGGTCCAAGAAAGAATGCTGCAAATATAGTGCTTGACGGTTTAAAAACTCTTGAATATAGAGGATATGATTCGTGGGGTGTTGCTGTAAATGGAGGAGAAAAAATTGCTGTAGAAAAGCATACCGGGAAGATAGGCGGTGCATCAACAACATTATCTGAAAGTTCTTTGGGAATTGGACATACTAGATGGGCAACGCACGGAGGGGTTACCATAGAGAATGCACATCCTCATTTAGACTGTAATCATAGAATTGCTTTAGTTCACAACGGAATTGTTGAAAACTATAAAGAGTTAAAGGAAGGTTTAATAAAAAGAAAACATATCTTTGTTTCAGGAACTGATACAGAGGTAATAGTACACTTAGTTGAGGAGGAATTAAAAAAAGACGATAATCTTTCCAACGCAGTATTTTCAGTATTTAAAAAGCTTCATGGTCTTTCAGCTGTGGTTGTAATGGATCAGAAGACAAAAGCACTTGTTGTGGCAAAAAACGGATCACCACTGGTTATAGGAGTCGGAGAAGGTGAATATTTTGTGGCTTCTGACATGTCCGCTATTCTTCCACACACGAAAAATATGATTTTTCTTGAAGATCATATGCTTGCTACTCTTTCAGACTCTATGGAAGTTTTATCATTAAAAACTGGCAAAAAAGAAAAACCAAAAGTGCAGGAAATCAATTGGCAGCAGGAAACAGCCCATCTTGGAGATTTTAAGCATTTTATGGTGAAGGAAATTGCAGAACAGCCAATTGTTATTGAGCATTTAGCAAACGAGTGTTTGCCTGAGATAAAAAAACTTTCTAATGTAGTAAAAAGCGCTCACGGAACATTCTTTATTGCGGCAGGAACAGCATACCACGCATGTCTATCCGGTATTTACCTTTTTTCAAGAGTTGCAAAAATTCATGTAAACTCTGCTATTGCTTCAGAGTTTAACTATGTTGAAGATTTTTTGAAGAAAAAAAGTTTGGTTATGGCGTTTTCACAAAGCGGAGAAACAATAGATGTTGTAGAGCCATTAACACGCGCACAGGAAAAAGGCGCAACGATTGCGGCTGTTGTTAACGTTATAGGCTCGACAATTTATAGAATGGCAGACTATAAAATGCTCTTAGGGGCAGGTCCTGAAAAAGCTGTTGCGTCAACAAAGGCATATATTGCAAAACTCACTACCCTTTTACTTTTAGCATATTCCTTGGAAAACAAAACACAAGAAATTCTTCCATATGTTCACATGGCAGCAAATGAAATTAGAGACATGTTGGAGAAGAAAAAACTGCAAAAGATAAAGCGTTTGGCTGAAACCCTTGCAGGCGCACAAAGCATATTTATTATTGGGCGCGGTATGTCTTATCCGAGCGCGCTTGAAGCTGCCTTAAAAATAAAAGAAGTTACTTATATTCATACAGAAGGGCTAGCCGGGGGGGAGTTAAAACATGGGACAATAGCACTTATCCAGAAAGGAACTCCGTGTATAGTTTTTGCACCTCTGGATGAGACATATGATGCGATTATTTCAAACGCTATTGAGATAAGATCCCGCGGCGCGCGCATTATTGGTATAAGTCCTAAAAATTCGGAAGCATTTGATGATTTTATAGAAATTAAGGATTTGAAAGACGCTACCATCCTTACGCAAATCGTTCCTGTTCAGCTATTATCCTATTATATTGCACTAGCAAAGGGGATAACTGATCCTGATAAACCTAGAAATTTGGCAAAATCCGTGACTGTTAAATAATCCTTTAGTCTACCCTCCAAATCTCAGCGTTTGCATTCTGGTATACCCTCTTTAACCCAAGATCTTGGGGCAAATACGGTAGTGATTCAATATAGTTTTCATATTTTGAAAGATAAACATATCTGATATTTTTTTCCTTCAGGATACTTTTCGCATTTATACTTGAGGTTGCAAGTAAAAAAGAAATATCTATCTGAACAGGCTTATTTGTAAACAGACTAATATAAGATTTCTTGCCAGCTGCTGCAGCAGGCTTATATTGACTCGTAAATGAACATTTAATGCAGTCTTTATCAAAAACCAACACATTACCCATTTTTTGCTTTTTTAATACTTGTAGCGCATCGTACTCTGATTGGCTAATGTAAAACGACTGAGGAATTATTGATGGTAAACGAACTGAAAGGAATGGAAAGCGTCTTTTAATCGTAAATGGTAAGGTGATAGATGCTTCTTTGTAGACTATGCCCTTCAGGGGGATAGAATATTTTTTACCAAAAGTGAAAATTTTAGTAGGAAAGATTATAGAATCATCCTTGAAATGTACTATACCCTTCTCAAACACCATTGATTTATTTGTTGCATTAAGTAATTTACCAAAATTATAAGTTTCTTGAGTTTCTGGATCAATTTCAGTGTCTATTATGTATGGGAGAGTTATGGGTAGATTATTTTGCATATTTTTTTCACTATAGAATGGTTCTTTAAAATTTGAGTAGTATTCTCTGAGATCAATTATTTGCAGTTTTTTAGTTTCAGGGTCGTATAGCAGGCCAATTCTATAATATGGTGTTTGCATCCAGATAGATTTCTTGCCCGTCTTTTCTAGAAGATCCTGTGCGTAAACCAGATGATTTGGGGAAATGGAAGGATATGTTGTGCGATACCATTTTGAAAATTCTCCCATTGTAAGAGGTTTTGTATTGTTTGTCTGCATAAATTCTTTTACCAAATCTAGCTGTGTTGCAAAATTTGTTTTGTATATTAAAGGATCTAAATCCCCTTCAAGCCCTACAGTTATATGCCCGAATGAATTTTCATATTTAGAGAGCGCAAATGTAGAAAGTAGTTTTTCAAAGTATGAGGAGCTTATGTTCAGTGTTGAGTAGTCTTGTACGCTATACATGCTTGCAGCATTACTGCTTGGGCTGTGATAACCGTAGATGGGATCGCGCGCCGCCCATCGTAGTGAGACTATGTCCAATTTTTCGTTTATTTTTTGTGCTGGAATAGCCGCATGTATTCTACTTGGATAGTACGGTACTGACCACCAAGTTCCCCATACTGTGTAATGATCAAGATCATACTGGTCTGAAACGCCCAGCACGCTTATAATGCCGTATTTTTTCTTCATATACTCAAGTGAATACGAATCAACCCACCATGCCCCAACAGATACGGGATAGTAACCAAAGTTTTCCTTAAATGTATGAAAAACAGTGTCTATTAGCTTCTTGCGGTCATTTTGTGAGTATCCTGATAGAAACAGGGATGTCGCATAATGCCATGATGAGGTGGTGTTGTAGGTTACGTTTGCCTTTTTTGAAAGTTCTGGTGTTACTTCCAGAAATATGCCCAACTCCTGGTCGCGGTTTAAGGTTTTTAGTTCTTTTACGAAATCATTTTTGGTAAGTACATTATATGTTACAAGCCAAGTGGCGGGTAGATTTCTGGATTCTATTTCATGCCTCTCTGCCTGAAAACTTTCAATATAGTTTTTGGTGTAAGAGGAAATTCTTTGAGGGTTAACAATAGTGATATAAGAATTCTCATTCGCAAAAACTTGTGATGGAAAAAGGAGAAAAACAATAAAGAAAAGAAAAGTAAATAATTTATGCATAAGTACCCGGCCATTCAGAGATAATAAGCATTTCACTGTTAAGTTTTAGCTCCTGATTTATCTTTTCGGTGATAAATGGCATAAAAGGATGGATAAGTTTTAAGAGCATAAAGTATAGCGTGGTAAGTATTAAGTATGAGTCCGAGTTGATTCGGGTTTTTACATCCTCAATATAAATATCTGCAAATTCATGCCATATGAATTCATATAAACGCTCAGCAGCCAGATTAAATTGATAAGAGTCAAGGTATCTGGTAATCTCAGAGGAAAGATCTTCAGTTTTTTTGATCCATTTTTTATCTTCCTCGTTGCTTGCTCTCTTTTTTAATTCCTCCATGTTTAGTACTTTATATTCAATATTTGATACTTTTTCCTCTTGCATCTCTATGAATCGCCCAATATTCCAAATTTTATTTGTAAATTTTCTTGCTGCTTCAAGTTTCGGATAGGAAAGAGCTTGATCGTTTCCGGTTGCATTCCCATAGATGAGGGCGAAGCGTACAGCATCTGCTCCGTATTCGTCTACTAATTCTAGTGGGTTGATAACATTTCCCTTACTTTTACTCATCTTTTTCCCGTATGGATCATTTACTATCCCATGGAATAAAATGTTTTTAAATGGTATGTCATTCGTTACATATAGGCCAAGCATGACCATTCTGGTTACCCAAGCCTTTAAAATGTCATATGCAGTTTCCATAACATCTGTAGGATAGAATTTTTCAAAATCCCGCCCAGTTGTTTTAAGTGTTAAGTATGGCCATTGGCCAGAAGAAAACCATGTGTCAAATGTATCTAGGTCTTGAGTAAGTTTAAGTGACTTACATTCTATGCACTGTCTTGGTGCTTCACCTTCAGTTACTGCCCATGCATCACAATCGTCACATTTCCAAGCCGGGATTCTGATCCCCCAGGCAATTTGTCTAGAAATATTCCAATCACGAAGATTTTCAAGCCACTGAAAATAAATCGTCTCAAAATTTTTCGGAGTAATTTTAATTCTGCCCTCTTTTACTACCTTTATAGCATTTTCGGATAATTGTTTTGTTTTAATAAACCATTGTTCTAGGGGAAGCGGTTCAAGTTCATGCTTGCATTTATAGCAATTTTTTTTGACAGTTGTATATTGTTTTTCTCCTTTTAGCAAATTTTTCTCATTTAATAATTGAAGTGTTTTTTCCCGTGCAGGTTTTATAAAAAGTCCGTCTATAACGCCCGTATTCATTATCTTTCCGTCAAAACCAACCACTTGAGTCCCATTTAGCATGTGTTTACTTGCAATCTCCCAGTCATCAAAATTCTGCATAGGAGTAACTTTGACAGCTCCGGTGCCAAACTCTTTATTTACAAATTCATCTTCAATTATTGGAATCTTCCGGTCAGTTAATGGAAGAAGAACATTTTTCCCAATAAGATGAGCGTATCGTGCGTCTGTTGGATTTACCATAACAGCCACATCACCAAATAATGTTTCAGGTCTGCTTGTTGCGATAATTATTTCCCCTCCGTCCTCAAGTGGGTAAGAGATCTCATAAAGTAACCCTTGCGTTTCTTCAGTAATCACTTCAAGATCAGAAAAAGAAGTTCCATCAAATGTGCAGTAGTTAACTAATTTATAGCCTCTATAGATGAGGTTATCATTATACATTTGATGAAAGGTTTTATAGACTAATTTAATAATTTCTGGGTCAAGCGTGTATTTTTCTCGGCTCCAGTCAAGAGAGAACCCAAGCCGTTTTAATTGTTTTTGGATTCCTCCCCTATGATCTTCTACATATTCATGAATCATTGAGTAAAGAGTTGATTGATCAAAATCTAATCTGCTTTTTCCCTCTCCTTTTAGTTTTTTTTCAAACACAAATTGAGTCTCTATGCCCGCGTGATCTGTTCCTGGAAGCCAAAGTGCTGCATAGCCTTTCATGCGATGATATCTAATTAAAATATCCTCAACGGTAAACATGGCATGACCAAAGTGAAGCGCACCATTTGCATTTGGTGGAGGGAGAATTATTGAATAGGGCTTGCCATTTGGATGAATATCAGGCTTAAAATATCCATTGTCTTCCCAGGAAGCATATATTTTTTCTTCTGAATTCCCATGATTGTATACTTTATCCATAATGAGGCTAATTGTAGCATAAAACAAATATTAGTTATAGTAAAGTTTTTATAAGACCATTTATACAAAGTACATTTTATACGAGGAATAGAACCGTAAAGATTCCCAGTAGTAAGAGAGAAAAAAATACCTGAATTGATGCTGCGTCTTTGACTAGTGTTGGGAGCGTTATGTCTAGTCGTTTTGCAATTCTTAGTGTCTCTCTTTGGTGTAGGAAGTTTACCGCAAGGAGTGAAATAAAAGCGACCAAAAGAACAAGTTTTAAAATAAAAGTAATAGTTATCATATTAATTATGTAATTGAGTTCCATATTCGTTTACTCGTGGCCTTCTTGGCATAACCCAAATTTGTTGAGATTTTAAATCAGGTAATGTGTGAAGATGTGAAGATAAATAGTTTGCAATTTTTCGGGGAGATCTTATTCCTCGGATGACAAATTCTTCTTGGTGGGTAGGTCTATCAAACGTTATTACAACATTTCCCAGATCCAATAACTCAGAAACAAATCCATAAAGCTCTGCATCAATCTCAGTGCATCTGATTTGGTCTAGGAGAACTGAATTTGAAACTTCCGAAAAAAGCGGGTTGTATTTTATTTCTATAACTTTTTTAGTAGTAATTATGTAGAGATGAAAGTACCAATGAATAACTTCTCTTATAATAGTTCCGCTTCCGACTAATATAAATACAGAAAAAACGGCGAGGGAAAGTATCACATCTTTTAGAAGAAAGTAAGAAAGACCGGTAAAGATCATATTGATAAGGAGAGCAAATGTAGCCATTTGAATAATTCTTATAAATAATTCAGCCGCATGTTCACGTATTGCCAAGATCAGTTCTTCTTCAGGGAAAGTTAAAAATTTTAACACTTCCTCATGCGTAAGAGTTTCTTTCAGGAAGGTTTTACTTAGTGTTTCATTCATGTATCCCATTGTATTACTTAAAAATTAAATCGTCTGTAATATAGATCACTAAAGATTGTAAGAATTATCACTTAATAGGCTTGTTATGGAAGAGTTGAGGAAACAAGTCTATAAAGTTGTTATAATACTTGATGAGCAGCAGAAATTGGCCAAAAAGCCTTAGACGCATTATATATGCAGACACAAATCAACCAATACACAAAAGAGTTATTTAAATATTTTATTAAAGAAGAGAAGAAACTTCAAAAACAAGGTCTAACCGTTAACCCTATCGTTTCAGAAATAGCATCATGGTATGAAAAGTTAAGAAACGCAATGGAGTACAGACAGGATGAGGTCTTGCTTCAATCAACCATATTACGAATAATTAAACGAAGAATTTTATTAGGTGGCGGAAAGGGTGTAGCGGGTCCATTAGTGCGTGAGTTGATATGGGCGCGTTATCTTCCAGACGGAAGTGTTACAGAGGATTTAATTCATGCCTCACAAGACAAAATTGATACATACCTTAAATTAAGGAGATATATTATAGATAATAAAATTCTTAAAGATGGTGAGGCAACAAAATTAGTATATGACCTTCTTTCATCTGACCTAGAGAATCTTCTTAACCCAAGACCAGACCGTGAGGCAATGAGTAACTATATCTTTCACGCACTCCACCCAAATATTACATTGGAAAATGAAACGGAAGACACGCTTAATATACAGTTGTTTATCGCAATAAGAAGATCATACACTAAAGACAATTTAGCTCTTTTACGGTTCAATCTTTTTAAGCAGTATTTTGGTGGGGTAACAAGTGATAGTTTTGAAAAAGTATCGTCTGGGTTTTCAGAAGCCCATTCAAGCATTGAGCGAGCGATTGAACATCCATTAAGATATAAAATTGCAAATTACGTAAAAAGATACATCCCCCCTTTTTTAATTCTTGAAGACATTATAAGAACTCAGGAAGGAAATATTTATACACTTCTTGAGAATGAGGAAGAATTTTCAAATGTAGTAATATCTACATGCGAGAAGAAATATAGTGGAATTGCATCTAAGGTTAGGCGTGCAATTGTCAGATCAGTTGTTTTCATATTAATATCAAAGGTTCTTTTTGCTTTTGTGATAGAAGGGACATACGAAAAGTATGCATATGGTCATATTCAATGGTTAACTTTGGGACTAAATATTATTGCTCCAGTATCACTCATGATAATTGCGAGCTTTTTTATCACCACTCCTAATAGGAGTAACTCATTAAGAATACTTCATGCCATCCGTGAGTTAATGCTCTCAAATGAACCAAGGATAGGATACTCAATTACCTTTCAGGATCCTTCAAAAAAGAAAAACACATTGTCAGACATTATTTTTGCGGTACTGTGGTTTGCAACCTTTCTTATCAGTTTTGGCTTTATTGTGTTTGTTTTAACAAAATTAGATTTCAACATAGTAAGCCAGGGTATTTTCTTGTTCTTTATCGCGATAGTTTCTTTCTTATCCTACAGAATCAGTCAAACTGCCCATATTTATACTCTTGAGGATAAGCAAAGTATTAAAACTCTAGTTGCAGACTTCTTTTTCCTACCCGTTGCCCGCGTAGGAATGTATTTAACAGAAGGAATATCGCAGGTAAACATAATTCTTTTTCTGTTTGACTTTGTGATAGAAACCCCTTTTAAGGGTCTTTTTGGATTTTTTGATCAGTGGTTTTTATATCTTCACTCAAAGCGTGAGAATTTAGAATAATCCTCAAGGTTTTTGCGTATAATAAGATAAGCATGGTTGAACGTTCAGAATTGGTTCGGATTTTGCTAAATACAGCATCCCAAATTACTGTCCGATTTTCGGGTACTATTACTACATTTGCTACAACACTACTTATACTTTCTTTTCTGGGAGTGTCAAGCTTAGGAAGTTTTGTAAAGGTAACTTCATTTGTTGCACTTTTTTATATACTTATTGACTTTGGACTAAACACAACCTATCTGAAGGATCATTTTCAGAAGACTGAAGATTATTTTGGAAATCTAATAGTGTTAAGACTTCTTATTTCATTCGGTGTATTTTTACTTGTTTGCTGCCTTATAGTTTTTGCTCCACCAAGCTTTTCATTAGGATTTTCTCAAATAGAGAAACTAGGTGTATTTGTCTATTCATTTACTCTCTTTACTGAAGGCGTACTTATTTCTTTTTCGGGATTAACACAAAAAAAATTATTGCAAAAAACATTAATTTTACCCAGTATTATATCCTCAATTATAGTCTTATTTTTAGTAATTTTAGGCGTTGTGTCTTCAAACTTCTTTCTTATTTTGCTCTCCTACCCAATTGGTGAGCTTGTGCAAATACTATTTCTTTTGTATTTTGTGAAAAGAAATATTTTGTTTAGAATTTTACCAGTCACATTCTACTCCTTTTCAAAAAAAGCACTTATAGCAGCAATACCCTTGGCTCTCATGCTATTTCTAAATGTAATATATTTTAGAATTGATACTATAATTTTATCAATATATAAACCAAACGTGGACGTTGGCATATACGGATTTTCTTATAAGATTTTTGAGTTTTTGTTAGTTATTCCAACATTTCTTTCATCAAGCGTTTTCCCAATACTTATACAACATAAAGATAATGCTTATGAGTTTAGTAAAAGAGTTAAATATTACTCTGCAATCCTTTTAGGTGTTTCGTTAATTATGTCAACATTTATTTTTTTAACAGCTCCATTTTTAGTATATTTAAAAAGTGATATAGAAGCATCCCAAGTGCCCCTTCAAATACTTGCATTTTCCCTGCCGTTTTTCTTTCTGACGAGTCTTATGCAGTGGGTATTACTATTAAAAGGGAAAATACGAAGTTTAATTATTATATATTTCCTAACGATGTGTATAAACATAGGCCTGAATGTAGTACTTGTCCCAATTTTTTCGTATAATGCATCTGCTGCGGTTACTGTAGCTACAGAAATTCTTGTTTTTTTCTGTATGCTACCTGTGTTTATATTTGTATCCATGGAAAATTCTACGAAACATAAAAGCAAATAGTATGATACTTACAATTTTTTGTGATGGAGGTAGTCGAAACAACCCGGGAGAAGCGGCATATGGATTCGTAGTTTATGAGGGGGAAAAAGAAATCTTTAAGCATGGTGGAAGAATTGGAGTAGCAACAAACAATGTAGCGGAATATACTGCAATTGTAAAAGCTTTAATTTGGGTAAAAGAAAATATAAATTCTTGCTCAGAAATTCACTTTTTCTTAGATTCAGCTCTTGCGGTAAATCAGATGAACGGGATATTTAAAGTTAAAAACGAGGGATTGAGGAGTTTATATTTTACAGCTAAATCATTGGAAAAAATAATGAGTATAAAGACTATCTACACAGCAATCCCGCGTGAAAAGAATAAAGAAGCAGATCGCATGGTGAACCTGGCGCTTGATGGTAAAATTTAATTCTTCTACAATAAGATCATGCCCCACCATCTAATAGTAGAAGAGATTCAGAAAAATCCTCCACCGATTTTATTAATTGACACAAACTCAGGAATTAAAAATACATTATTAAACTTATTAGTAAAAAAAATAGGAGATAAAGGCAAGATATATGTATTAACTTCAAAAAAAGTAGAAGGGGTTTATGAAAAGATATCTCCTCTGGGAACCTACTTTTTTGATCATCTTTCAGACAATTTAAATCATTCAGTTGTATTTTTAGATGATATCTCACAAAAGAAAAAAGTGTTAGAAATAATTTTTAAGCTAGAAAGCAGGCAAACACGTGTAGTAGTCATCATTCCCTATAGAGTAGTTGAGCAATTTGTAGATGTAATGTTGTCTTTGCGGGATAAAAAAAATGTAATAATAGCGCTTATCGGTGATATTTACGGTTATAACAATCAGTCTACTCCCCTATCTCAGCTTATTAGTTCAGCTCTGATTGATAAGAAGATAACTATGTCCGGAGATGATCTTATGAAGATATTTCCTATTTCGGAAGTTGATGCGGTTTCATCTATTGAGTATTTACTGTTTGGTGTAAGGAGTCCTGTATTTATCTACAATATATTTTACAAATCGCCTCAAACTCTTACGTCGTTTATTCATATCTTAAAACGGCAAGAACCTGAACTTGCGGTAACCTATGGACGGAACAATGATAACAAAGCGCTTTTGGCAAAGCAGGATAGGACGCATTTCATTAAAGAACGATTAGCGGTAGCGCCCCATTATGTGCAGTATGGAATAGGGTTTGAGAAAAGCATAGAGCAAATGATAGATACGAAAAAACAGCAGACTACGAAAGGAAAAATGAAAAGATATAAAGAAAAAAAATATTATTTAAAAAATATTCTAAAGGTACTTAAACTTTTACTTATTGGTTTTCTTGTATATGTCTTTTTAATGGTGATACTGTTTTTAACCAGCATTTTTACTTTTAAGCTAGGACTTCAGCAAGTTTCTAAAGGAAATTTTTCCCAATCAAGTAAATACCTATTTGCAAGTCGTGTTTTGTACGAGCTATCAAATAAAAGCATTTCTGTGTTTATTGTTTTCCCATCAGAGTTAACACAAGGGAAAATACGGGAACAGGTTACTGTATTTGGAGATATGGTAAAAATATCAAATGAAATAATTTTAGTTATTTCTGAATTTGAAAAAAAGGATACTACAATAACACAGGATAAATTAAAGAATGTCTTTACTACATTTACCCAGTTGTATTTTCTTCTTGAAAGATCAGATATTCCTGAGTATGGTAAAAGTGCCATTCTTTCGATGCTTTCTAGTTCTTCAAGTGTTCTTCCTCTTCTACCCGTTATGTCATCTTCGTTGGGATTTGAAGGAGAAAAAACGTATCTTATACTTTTTCAAAACAATACAGAGCTTAGGCCAACAGGTGGGTTTGTGGGGTCTGTCGGCAAATTAACACTTATTGACGGGAAAATTAAGGAACTAAGAATACAGGATGTATATGATTTGGACGGACAGTTAAAGGGGCACGTTGAGCCACATTATATAATACGCAGATATCTGCAGCCACATTTGTATCTTAGGGATAGTAACTTTTCACCTGACTTTTCAGCATCAGCAAGTATGTCCGCCTTGTTATATAGCTTGGAAGGTGGAGGGGAAGTAGACGGAGTTATAGCAGTAGATACAGCGATATTAATAAAGGCACTGGAGATAACAGGTCCTATAACTATGCCTTCAGGTGATACCATAACCAGTAAAAACGTTGTCGACTTATTAGATAAAACAATACATGATGATTTTTTTCCGGGATCCAGCACAAAGAAAGATACACTGAATACTCTTCTTAATAAAATAATGATTGTATTTGAAAACGACAAGCAGAAGACAGTAAAGTTAATAAACGCTCTTCTCCCGCTTTTATCTGAGAAGCATATATTATTTTCATTTATAAATAATTCCACTCAAAAGGCTTTCGTTGCAGCAGGGCTTGCAGGAAGCATGTCAGATGCAAGAGGTGAAAATTACGGGGTATCCGATTTCCTGTCTATAAACGAGGCAAATATAGGAGTTAATAAAGCGAATAAGCATATAGAAAGAAAAGTTTTGTACTCCGCATATATTGAACCGGGAATTCTTAACTCTGATGTTCTGGTTGAATACCAAAATAAAGGTGATCAGGCATATAAAACATACATACGTTTTATAGTTCCTCAAGACACACAAGAAGTAAGCATATTTATTGATGGTGTAAAGCAAGAGATTGTTCCTGCGGTAACTTCCCCTGCTCAGTATGAAAGGTTAGGGTTTAAGCCACCTGTTGGTCTTGAAGTAGATCAAGAAATTGACGCAAATAACCACAAGGTGTTTGGATTTATTGCAACAGTTACAGCTCATACAACAAGCAGGATAAGGGTTTTATATGGGAATAATAAAATAGTTCCTAAGACGGGTAAAATACTTTACTCATTTCTTTATGTAAAACAACCAGGGACAGATAAGTATCCACTTACCGTTCAGCTGCAATCAGATCCTAAGCTTACCGTGAGCAATAAAGAAAGTAGGGATGTTATCTTATTTAATGACTATATTTTGGGGGATAAAGAATTTACAAGAGAGTTAGTTCAGATAAAGGATTAAGAATTATATATCAAAAAACTCAATTTCTAGTCACTGAATTCCTGGACAAACATTTTCCCGTATACTCCAGCGTCTATAACACCGACTCCAACTTTGTTAAATGACTCATCTAAAATATTTTTTCTGTGTCCATCACTTTTCATAAGTCCTGACATTGCCAAATCTACTTCTGGTGCAAATGCTAGGTTTTCTGCTGCGCTTGTGTATGAGATTGAATTATTTTCCAGTCTATCAAAGGGTGATAACCCCTCAGGAGTATAATGTGAAAAGTATCCTCGGACTAGCATATCTTTTGCATGCGCACGTGCGTCAAGCGTAAGTGCAGTATCTAATAGAACTGCAGGAATACCTTTCTTCTTTCTTTCAGCATTTATAAGTGCAATCATTTTCTTTTCAGAAGTTTTGTCTATGGTTACATTATTGGTTTTAAAGTGAAGCGTGACTGTGCTGTCTGCGTCTGGCTTTATAGTTAGAAAGTTTAAGCTTTCAGATATCGCTCCACCAAAAATTTTCCGAGTAGCAAGTTCAAATGAAAGAGTTTTTGTAAAAATAAGACGTCCGGCAAGGGAAGAACGGATTTGAGATTTTATTGCAAGTGAAACAGGAAAAGATAAAAGGATAGAGACAATAAAGGAGCAGATAAGTAAAAATGATAGTACGCCAAAAAAACCGCCCAAAAGCCTTGAGTATATATTAGGAAATACAAGTGAAGACCTTCGGGTATAAAATGCTATAACATTTGAAGTAACAGCATACAATGCTATTGCAATAATTATAAAAGAGATAGCATCTGAAACTCCCTTAGAGAGTGAAAATGCTGCAATTAGCAAAGAAGAAAGATATGGATAGAGCAATAGCCCTCCAATAAAAGCTGCAACGATAGCTGCAAGGTTAGTTAAGGCAGGGAGTGCTCCCAGTGAGGCCTCCTCATACACATAGAAAATAAATGCAGTTGCCAAAATGATATCAAAAATATTAATGGGAAGTGAGAATATGAGTGCTATAAATGTATGGTATACGTTTAAAAATTCCATAAAATTTGAATCTTGTTACAAAAAAACATATAATTTATCTAAACATATTGGGTGATGCGATATACATTATATACAGAATCTATATCCAACTCCACCGCGTAGATAAAACTCCCTATCATGAAAGAACGAATAAAGAAAACTTTTGTATATAGACACTGGAAAAGAATAGTAATCATCTGTGTGGTTATTGCATTTATTATTTTTGCGTATTTTTATGTTTTAAAGGATATTCCTACTACAGCAACCATTGGGAACCGAAATTTTCCTCAATCATCAAAAATCTATGATAGAAACGGAAAGTTACTCTACACTATATATACCTCTAAAAATCAAACATTTGTTCCACTGACAAAAATACCAAAAAACTTGCAGAATGCAACTATTGCAATTGAGGATAAAGATTTTTATAACCATGGACCGGTTGATATTCGAGGAATAATAAGAGCTGCATATTCCACACTTGTTAAAAAACAAACACAAGGAGGCTCCACTCTTACTCAACAACTTGTGAAGACAACTCTGCTTACTCCTGAACAAACAATTCAGCGAAAAATTAAAGAAGTTATACTCTCTTTCATTGTTGAGGAAACTCACTCAAAGGATTCAATTTTAGAGATGTATCTAAATCAAGTTCCATATGGCGGTACTGCTTATGGAGTGCAAGCAGCAAGCCAAGTGTATTTTGATAAATCAGTTTCAAAGCTTGATCTTGCTGAGTCCGCTTTTTTAGCTGGATTGCCTGAAGCACCTTCGCTTTACTCTCCTTTTGGCTCACATCCTGAAGCTGCAAAGCGACGTCAGGAGGAGATATTAAGAAAAATGTATGAACAGAAATATATTACAAAGCAACAAATGGAAAAAGCCCTAAAAGAAGATCTTAAATTTACAAAAATAAGAGACAGAATTCTTGCACCTCACTTTGTTTTTTATGTAAAAGATTTATTAGTGCAAAAATACGGACAAAAAATGGTTGAACAAGGTGGTTTACAGGTCACAACTACACTTGACCTTGTCTTACAGGAGTATGCCCAAGCGTCTCTTTCTGCTGAGATTGAGGAATCTTCACAGTATAAAATTACAAATGGTGCAGCGCTTGTAACACAACCAGGAACAGGAGAGATACTTGCTATGGTTGGGTCAAAAAACTATTTTGATGTTGAGCAAGACGGAAATGTAAACGTTGCCCTTTCAAGAAGACAGCCCGGGTCTTCTATAAAACCTATAAACTATGCAACTGGTTTAGTAAAAGGATTTACTGCCGCAACACCGTTTGTTGATGAAAGAACCTGTTTTAATAATGTAGGACAACCTGATTATTGTCCTGTTAATTATGACGGTAAATTCCACGGGGTGCAGCAGATGAGATATTCCTTAGGTAACTCATACAACGTACCAGCTGTTAAGATGCTGAAGGCAAATGGAATTGACGCTATGATTGCAACGGCATCTGCAATGGGGATAACAACTTTTACAGATCCTGAGCGGTATGGTTTATCTCTTACTTTAGGTGGAGGGGAAGTCACAATGCTTAACTTAGCAGAGGCGTTTGGTGTATTTGCAAACGGAGGATATAAAATTCCGCTTACTCCAATCCTGAAAGTTACAAATAGCAGCGGTAAGGTGTTGGAGCAATATGTCCCCCCAAGCAGCCCAATCTTTGGCGAGAAAGTTCTTCCAAGTGGAGTAGCATTTATTGTTTCTCATATGCTACAAGATAACAGTGCAAGAACTGCAGCATTTGGTCCTGCATCAATATTGAAAGTTAAAAATTATCCGATTTCAGTAAAAACCGGAACTACAAACGACTACAGAGATAATTGGACCATTGGATACTCTCCTTCTTATGTTGTTGCTGTGTGGGTTGGAAACAACGATAACAGCCCTATGAGCGGAATAGTTTCAGGAGTATCAGGCGCTGCACCTATTTGGAGATCTGTAATGGATTATATGGTAGAAAAAAACCCTCCTAAAGCACTAATTCAGCCAGACAACGTAGTAGGGCTTACGGTTTGTGCTGACTCAGGGCTTTTGCCTCAACCTGAAGGAACACCTGACAGGTGTCCTACTAGGTATGAGTATTTTGTAAAAGGTACACAACCAAAACAAACGGATCCAGGAAAGCAAAAGGTACAGGTTGATAAAGATACTCATGATCTTCCTCCAAAAGGTAAAACTGACAATTTAATTGAAGAAGACCATAGAGTAGTTACAGACCCTACAGGGGATAGATACTGTGTTGATTGTCCGCATCCTCAACCTTCCCCTACTCCAAATCCATAGTTTTAAATAATGGCTGCTTTATTTTTTGTTTTGTATATAAGTTAGACCCACAATCACTGCAAAAAGTAATTCTCCTTGCTGAATAGTGATTGGGTAGTGATCGAAAAGTCCAACAAAGATAAGTGAGATAAGCATTACTAGAGGAAGCTCGTTAAAGGAAAATAAATGTTTTTCAGACCTTGCCTTTTTCCATGCAGTTGCAAGTACAACACTTAAAAAATACCCGAAAACAAATAACCCTAATAATCCAAGCTCACTTGTAATTAATAGAAAAATATTGTGAACGGGTTGCAAATATACATTTGAAAAGTTCAACTGTTGGTTTTGCTCAAATGTATAGAAGTTTAATAATCCAACACCAGTAAGAGGGTTTGAGGTAAAAGCTTTTACACTTACTTCAATTAAATTTTCTCGGGGGGAAAGACTATCTATAAAGTTTGTTGGGTTAAAGCGCATGCCGTAGAGAAAAAGATAGAAAAAAGTAAACACAACGAGAAGAACAATAAATATATAGTTAATTTTTTTCCTTCCATTTTCGCGCAGTGTTACATATCCAAATGCATAGAGAAGAAATAAAAGGTTAAGAAAAAGTACTACTCTTGAGAATGTGAGAAACAACCCGGCCTGAATTAATATAATTGCCGCAAAATATCCATACCGTTTTATGTTTTTGGTGTTATGCATTCCATATGTAGCAAAAGTAGAAGCAAAGAAAAGGAAAAACGCTAAAACATTTGGGTGGGGAAACGTTCCATATGGACGTACCAGAATTCCCTGGGGCAAATTAATGGTTGCGATTCCTATGCTAAGTATGTTGTAATAGCGCTCGCCAAAATAATATAAAACTCCGTTTAGAGATTGTTGACTGATAAATTGAAAAATTGAAAGAATTGATTCAAGTACGCCAGTAAGCGTGAAAAGAACACACATTGAAATTATGTCTTTTTTTGTCAGTACTGTTGCGATAAATATCCCCAAGTAAAGAAATTCAAAAAATTTAAGCATCCCAAAAAGGACTGCATATGGTGACCCAACATAGAATAGAGAGGTAACACAAACAGTAATTAATAATATAAATAATTTGTTTGAGAATAGTTTATAGAAGAAAGAATTTTTAAAAACGAAACTTATAGAAAACACAAATAGAAAAACTATTAAAAGGTCTGAAATATAGACTGAAGGAGATAGGTAGTCAACCCTGATGCCATGTATGTATGAAAAATCTGGCCAAAAATGCGGACCAAATTGTTGAGGGAGAAAAAAAATGAGAAGGAAAAAAATAAATTTGGAGATTTGTAATCGTTTCAACTAAGACATTGTAGATTACTTCTTTTTGATTATCAATACGCGATCCCGATCATCACCAGTAGACTCTGTCATAACTTCAGTATCTTCAGCTAGCGCCATATGTACATGTCTTCTTTCCCAGGGCTTTAGACCTCGTACTGATTTTTCAACACCGGTCTCAAGTACCTCTTCTTTAAGTCTTGTTGCAAGGTCAGCCAGGTATGCTTCGCGCTCTTCTCTGTACCCGCCTATTTCAATAAGAATTCTTTTTCCTTCTGGTAGGTCTTTTGCGACAAGGATATATATTACGTATTCTAAGGCAGATAATGTGTTTCCATGTTTTCCAATGAGTAGTGCATTGTTATCTTTCGCATCTATGCCTACTACAAGCGCTTCGTCCCTCTCTGACACTAAGACTTCTGCCTCAATATCCATAAGGTCCATAAGCTCTTCTATTTTCTCTGTTATTATTTTAATGTTTTCTTCCATGTAAGTTAATTTTCTTGAACCAGGGGTGTGCACCTCCTGCTCCTACAATCAAATACTGCTGAATTATACCAAAAATTGTGAACGTATTCCAATAGAGGGATAAACCAAGGGGCAGATTGTATGAAAAGAAAGCAATCATAATAGGGAAAATAAATAGTGATTGATTTTGAAATGCGGTTTGAAAGTCGTCACTTTTAGCAGTTTTCTTAGATGAATCCTTTCCTTTTTCTTTTTTTACGACATCATCTGGGTGCGGAAGCATCATTTTAGAGAGTATAAACTGCAAAAGCCCTGTTACAAGAGGAATCAAAAGAAAAAGTGGGTTTGATGCGATAAGCTTTGCAGGAGTAGAGGAGAGTAAAATGCCAAAAAAGTAAACATTCCAATCAGCTTGATTAATATGCAGCCACGGAAAGTAAAGAACTTTATTTATACTTTTTAATGTGTTTGGGTCAGTGTTTACCACATGAGTTAAGACATTGTATAAGCTCCAAATAATAGGAAGCTGTATAAGAAGAGGTAAGCATCCTGCCATAGGATTAATTCCATGCTCCTTATAAAGCGCCATGGTAGCTGCCTGTTGTTGTTTTGCGTCTCCCTTGTGTTTTTCTTTTATTGCAGCAACATGAGGAGCTACTTTCTGCATTTTGTGAGCAGACCTTATTTGTTGAGTTGTGAAAGGGTAGAGAACAAGGCGAATAAGAATGGTGAGCCCTATGATTGAAAAACCAAGAGGGTATGGAGCATGTACGAAAAGCAAGAGTTGGTAAATCCCAACAAGTATATTTGTAATCGGATTAATAAATAATATGTTAAAAATTGACCCTATTGCTTGGAAGTCCATAATTATTTGTTCAGTCTTAGAATAACGCGTTCAACTTCATCTATTATAGCTGATTTTTTGTATTCATGAAAGGGCATTCTTAAAAATACTACAATAGTGTATGAATTTTGTGCATTTTTACACGCATTTGTAATTGCTTCGCGTACCATGCGTTTTGCTTTATTTCGGAGTACAGCCTTTTTAGACACTTTTTTCCCTGCAATAACTCCAAACTTTGGATTATCAGACTTCTGATATCGGAAAACAAAGAGTGGAGAAATAATTTTTTCTTTAGGAATACCTTTTTTAAATGAGAACCTTTGGGATTTTTTAAACATGAAGTGAAAAGCTATTTGGAGGGAGCCAGTTTCTTTCTTCCCTTAAGCCTTCTTCTTTTTAAGACAGCTTTACCGCTGTGGGTTTTATTTCTGGACATAAATCCATGTTTTTTTATCCCCTTCACCTTTTTGTGCTTCATTCGTTTTTCAGACATATGGGTATTGTACTAAATTGTAAGTCAGTTGACAATAAGCAGCCTCGAGTGGGTAAAGAAGATATAAGATTTGAGGTGTTTCTTGTGTTGACCCATAAAAAAGACAAAAAATATTTTAGAATAAATATGCTTTTAAAATATTTCCTCTTTTCATCTACTCATTTTTTTGTTACTCTGAACATATGGTAAAAGTTGCAATAAATGGTTATGGAAGAATAGGAAGGGTTGCTCATAGAATCATTATTGAAAAACATTCAGATGAAGTAGAAGTGGTTGCAATAAATGCAGGATCCAGTACTGATATGCAGGGATGGATGTATTTACTCAAATATGATACTAGTTATGGTCCGCTTTCTCACCATGCTTTATTTATACAAAAGCCTGAAGAAGTAACTGCAACCTCTATCCCCACAATAGGTGCCTTGGTGATAGACGACAAAGTAATCCCTTTTTTCTCTGAAAAAGATCCTACTAAGCTTCCCTGGAAAGAGTTGGATGTAGATGTGGTTATTGAGTCAACAGGAGCATTTACAACGCCTGAAAAAATTCAGCCACATTTGGATTCAGGAGCAAAATCTATTGTTTTGTCTGCGCCCTTTAAAGACGAAGCAGCTTCTGCAACCTATGTATTAGGAGTAAACCTGGAATCTAATAAAACGGATAATTTGGAGAATGTTATAAGTAACGCATCATGTACAACAAATTGTATTGCGCCTGTTGCAGCGGTAATGGAACAAGCGTTTGGAATAGAGAAGGCGATGATGACGACTATTCACAGTTACACCTCTGACCAGAGAGTGCAAGATGGCGGACATAAAGATTATAGACGGGCAAGAGCCTCAGCTCAAAATATTATTCCTACCTCTACCGGGGCAGCTAAAGCTGCCGCTAAAGCAATTCCAAGTCTTGAAGGAATATTTAATGGTCTTGCCGTACGAGTACCGACTGTTGTAGGATCTTTGTCAGATTTTACTTTTTTACTAAAAAAAACAGTTACAGTTGAAGAGGTAAAGGCAGAGCTTAAAAGCGCAGCTGACGCTCCCAGGTGGAAAGGAATAATAAGGGCAACAAGTGATCCTATTGTTTCCAGTGATATTATTGGTGATTCTCATTCCTCTATAGTAGACCTTTCATTGACTCAAGTCGTAGGCGGTAATATGGTAAAGGTTGTTGCATGGTATGACAATGAATTTGGATACGCTAATAGACTTGTTGAAGAGACTGTAATCCTCGGTAATAAGTATCAGACAAGAAAGTAATTACTAATTGACCTGATCATTAAATAATGATTTAATACCCAATTATCTCAGGCATTTTAAAAAACTACTATGAAAAACACAAGAATAATCACTGTTTCAGGGAGAATTGGTGCAGGCTCAACAACTCTTGCGAATGGTATCGCGCACCACTTAGGGTGGAAGCATATTGAGGGTGGAGAGATTTTTTGGGAGGCAATACGTTCTCGAATGAACGTAGACGCAAAAGATACACATCTTCGACCAGATGAAGAAGACGCTCTTTTTGACGAACAACTTAAAAAAATTCTTAAAGAAAATAAAAACATTGTTTTGGAGACAAAACTTGCAGGATACAATGCGCAAGGGGTTGAGGGGGTTTTTAAGATCCTTGTTATATGTGAAGACAGAAATGGGGTAGACCAGACTCAAATGAGAATTGACAGGTTGGTTAACCGTGAAGGAAAAGCTATGGAAGATGCAAAAAAAGAGGTCTTAGAACGGGAAAAGAATGATTTGGCGAAGTGGAGGCATATGTATGCTCATGATGATCAGGATTGGGTGTATTTTGACCCTAAATATTATGATTTTGTGATAAATACCTTTGAACACAGTAAAGAAGAAACATTAAAAATCGTACAGGATGTTCTTGAAAAAAATAAAGACAACTAAATATCCCCTTTTTTATCTAACTGATTTTTTCTCCATTTTCTGTAAAAATCTTCTCGTTTTGTTTCCCTTTCAAATCTTCTCTCGTCTGCAGCTTTTATTAACGAGCTAACCTCATCTCCCAAGATAGAATTATTGTTTTCAATATATTCCATTGATTCTGTAACAAATTTTACCCCTGAATCATTCCCCGGAAGTGTATCGGTAAGATCATCTGCTATTTGATATATTCCTGAACGAATTTTAACTGCTGCATTTCCTGAAATTGCAGTCTTGTACCGCCTTATCTCTTCTATGAGAATTACAAACATTTCCTCAGTGGAGGCGTTATTAAGGCTAATTGGTGAATAGGAAGATGTGGGATGGGTGGTATTAAATTCTCTCCTGTGCTTTCTTACGGGCTCGGAAGCTTTTATGAGGCGTAGCTTTAGTTCTTCTGTGCTTGGTTCTTTTCTATGACTTGAATACCTTTCATTCATAGCTAGATTATACCATTTAGTTAGTTATGTATAAAATTAAACGAGTATTAAAGACTACTCAAGAATGCTTATCCCGGGAAGTTTTTTGCCTGACAGGAATTCCAACATGGCTCCGCCTCCAGTTGAGACGAATGAAAATTTATTAAGCAAATGATGTTGTTCAAGAAGCGTTAGAGAGTCTCCACCTCCAACCACTGAGTAAGCACCTGAATCAATTATTGATTTTGCTATCTTTAAAGAATTTGCTTCAGTTTTTGGGTCTCCCATCTTGCCCACAGGTCCATTCCATACAATTGTTTTGCAAAGTGCCATTATCTGCATAAAATTTTCCGCGTCTTTGTCTGTTATGTCTAAACCATCTATTGTGTTATCAGCTACTAGTACGGCAGATTTGTGTCCAACAATTTTCTCATGCTGAACTTTAATTAATATCTTTGTTTCTTCGGCAATTTTTCCTCCAACAAGCACATAGTCTGCTATGTGATGCATTTTTTCTACTATCGGAAGCTTTGTCTCGATTTTTGCTCCTCCAATAAGAACTGCAAGAGGGCGTTTTGGATTTTTCATAACGTTTTCTAATGTTTTTACCTCTTTTTGAAGATGAAAGCCTGCATAAGAAGGAAGTAATTTTGCTATTCCAACGGTGGTTGCATGTGCGCGGTGAGAGACTGCGAAAGCTTCATTTACAAAAATATCTCCAAGAGATGCTAGTTTTTTTGCAAAGGCTTCATCATTTTCTTCCTCGCCCTTGTTGAAGCGAATGTTTTCAAGTAATAGTAAGTTGTCTGTAATTTTCCAACAAGAAAATTCTTCTAATGTTTCCTGTTTTACTGCTCCCTTAAAGCGTTTAGCATACCACTTTGCGACAATTTCCAGGCTATATTCAGGGTTTATTTTCCCGTCAGGCCGTCCTAAGTGACCCATAAGGATTGCGTTTCCTCCATGATTTATTATGTATTCAATGGTTTCAAGTGAAGACAAGAGTCTTGTGTCGTCAAGGATGGTGTCATTTTTAATATCAACATCTGAATCAATTCTTACCAGCACATTTTTGTTTTGCAAGTTATCTATCTCCGAGATGCTTCTTTGCGTCATAGTACTTTTATACACAAATAAAGTTTACTGAGCAAGTGCTGTTGCAGGTTTTGAAGGGGAAGGGGTTATGGGGGTATATCTACATGCTCCCTCAGTTCCTCGAATAAAGTACATCTCAAATCCATAGCACGGTTTTTTTATTACGCTGTCAGGGATAAGTAGGGGGCCTTCAGTTCTTGTTTTAAGAATACTTGTGATAATCCTATTCCACATGGGAGCGGCACCTGTTATTCCAGATGCCAGTGCCTGGCTCATGGGAGAGTTGTCATTATTTCCTACCCAGGTTGCAACTACCAGATTAGGGGTAAATCCTACAGTCCAGTTATCCCGTTTATTGTCAGTTGTTCCTGTTTTTACTGATACTCTATGATTCGGAACATTTAAAGGAGAATTACTTCCAAACTCAATTGACCTTGCCCTATTATCTGATAAGATATCCGCCACAATAAACGCAACTCCCGAATCTAAAACTTGAGACTCTTTTGGCGTTTTTTTATACAATGAATTACCGAAGGAATCAGTAATTGAAAGAATCGGATCTATGTCAACTCGTTTTCCAGAATTTGCTACTGTTCCATAAACACTTGCAAGATTTAGCATTGTAGTTTCTGCGCCACCTAAAGTAATTGACAGACCGTATTTTTCAGGTTCATTCCACGTCTTTATCCCCATTCGTTTTCCTTGTTCAACAATGTTTTCTACCCCCATTTTCTGAGCGACCCGTACAGCAGGAATATTAAGTGAATTTGCAAATGCTAAGCGCAGAGGTACATTCCCTCTATAGCTTCCGTCGTAATTTACGGGAGTGTAAGCAGGGCCTTGTGCCGGCGTGATGGTCAGAGGAGAATCATCAAGCATGGTTGCCTGGGTATATCCTGAAGAAAGAGCAAGTGAATAAGTAACAATTTTAATTGTAGATCCTGGCTGACGTAATGAGGTAACAAGATTTACATTTCCATCATGATCCGTATCAAAGTAATCTTTAGAGCCAACCATTGCTATCACATCTCCATTTCGAGGATCTGTAACTACTGATGCACCGTTTGAGATGTTTAGTGCTGAGTTTCCATCAACTTCACTTTTTACAATTTCTTGTACTTTATCCTGTACCCTCATATCAAGACTTGTTTTTACCTGAAGACCGCCTCTTTCTACCTCTGACAAACCATATTTTTGGACTAGTAAATCTTTTATGTACATTACAAAATGGGGTGCTTTAATACCTACACGTGAGCCTGCAAAAGTAAGCTCTTTTTTATATGCTGCTTCGGATTGTTTTTTACTGATCGCGCCCATTCTCACCATTGCTGACAGTACATCTTTTTGTCTTTTCTTCCACAAATTTGGGGTGGTTGAGTATGGTGAATATATGCTGGGAGCGCGCGGAATACCGGCAAGAAAGGAAGATTCAGCAAGATCTAACTCCTCAACAGGTTTACCAAAATATATTTCACTTGCAGCCTGAACTCCCCATGCGGTGCCTCCATATGGGACATAATTAAAGTAAAGGCCAAGTATCTGTTCTTTGCTATAAACTCGTTCAGCCCAAAAAGCCAGAAGAACTTCCTTTACTTTACGTGTGATAGTAGGTTCAGGAGTAAGAAGGGAAGATTTTATAAGTTGTTGTGTAATCGTTGATCCTCCCTGGAGATCATTGTGCTTTAAATTTGAAACAAGTGCGCGTAGCATGCCTCGAACATCAAAGCCTGGATGTGTATAAAAATCTCTATCTTCGATTGCAATTGTTGCCTGTTGGAGATGTTTGGGAACTTTACTGAGTGGAACAATTGATCTGTTTTGGTTCGCGAATATCTCATAGAGTAGTATTCCATTTCTGTCATAAATTTTTGTAGTTTTTGGAATATATGTGGTTGAAATTCCTGAAGGATTTGGAAGGTCTGAGAGAAAAACTAAAGCGACCAATGGAAGGAAGATAAAAATTGAAGCAAAAGTTACCCCCCAGAAGAATATTTTAACCCTGTACCAAAAAGAAGGACGTCCTCTATGCGCCTTTTTTAGTTTTTTCTCCTCAGACAAAAGTTTTTCCTCATAGATAAAATCATTAAGGCTTTGTTTTTCAAATTCATAAAGCTTAAGGAATGGGTAGCTTACCGAGTGAAAAAGTTTTTTTGAATACTTATTAACTCTTTTTGTATAGTACTTAAAGTAGTAATTTTTTCCTCTTTTTGTTTTAAATAGAACCTGCTTCTTTTTAAGATGATGATTTTTTTTATGTAATATAAAACGAGGAAATCTTGAAGGGTTTTTATATATTTTTTTTGATATCCTAAAACACTTTTTTAAGATTTTTCCAAAGTTTGAAAATAGATAAAGAACGCTATCCCCAACTAAAATGAGGAGCCAAATAAGGAGATAAAAAAGATCTACTATAAGTCTCATGGCGCTCCCAATTATCCGATCCATTCGGATAGAGTACACCTATCGGATAAAACAGGGGAATTTGAATCAGATTATACTGAAGGGATAATATTGACGCAAGTAGTAAAAAATGTTGAGCCGTAAGTTTAAGAGAGACCATACTAGAGGTTCAGTTATAAAACCTAACAAATAAGGATTAGTTGCAAAGATAGAATCATACATATTACAATAAAAATACTTTACACTTATTATGCGTACACTTGTTGTTGGATCATCTGACATAGATATATTTCTTTCTCCGGAGTCAAATAGCTCATACACCCAAACTGAAAAAGAAGTCTCTTTTAAACTAGGAGATAAAATTCCCATAAATCTTTCAGAGATGAAACTTGGCGGCAACGGTTCTAATGTCTCAATAGCATTGAAAAAGCTAGGTCTTGATGTATCTTTTTATACTGATATGAGTGAGGATGTGTTAGGACGAGAGATGAAGGAGACGATAGAACGATCGGGAGTAAGTCTTATAGAAAGTGAAATTAAGCCAAAAAGTTCTTCATTGTCTCTCATTTTTGATTTTGACAAGGATAGAGTTATTTTTTCTCACCATGAGAAGCTCAATCACAATTTTGATGCAACGAGGGTTAGTGATATTCAATCGCTGTATTTGACATCAATTGGGGAGGATTGGCAGAAAGCATATTTAGATGTTTTATCGTATGTTCAATCTCATCCTCTGCTTTTAGCATTTTCTCCCGGTTCACATCAGTTGAAGGAAAATAATGATGTTATTTTTGAAGTCCTGGCTGCATCAAAAATTTTATTTGTTAACAAAGAAGAAGGAGAGAGGCTTCTGGCAAAGAAAAAAGAAGTAGCAAATGACATGAGGGAATTATTATTTAAGCTGTCTCAATTTGGCCCAGATATTGTATCCGTAACAGACGCTCAAAATGGATCATATAGTTATTCCGAAAATGCATACTACGCAGTTCCCTCATATGATGAGAATTTACATTCTGTTGATAAAACTGGAGCGGGGGATTCATATGCGTCTGCTTTTTTTGGGGCACTCATTTTAGGGGAAAATATAAAAACTGCCATGATGTGGGGTGCAGTTAACGCGCAGGGTGTTATGAGTAGAGTTGGTGCTCAGGATGGGCTCTTGACGAAAGACGAAATTGAAAGTATGCTAGTTGCGCGTTCAGATTTTCAGGTAATGCAGATATAAAAATAATGACTAACCAAGATTTAGCCCGCTCTCTTTGGATCCGAACCCGCCAAGAAAAATTTGCTGTAGGCGCTTTCAATATAGATAATCAAGAAACACTTATTGCGATTGCTCGCGCGGCAAAAAATAAAAATGCGCCTGTATTAGTTGAGCTTTCGCACGGAGAGGTTGAGGCTATGGGGCTTGCAAATATTCGTAGTCTCGTAGACAACTATAAAAAGGAATATGGCATAGAAATGTATCTTAACCTAGATCATTCACCTTCAGTTGAAGCAGCAAAAGCAGGAATTGATGCCGGATTTGAGTTTATTCATATAGATTTGTCTCAAGAAAAAAAAGACGCAACGCTTCCTGAAATTATTGCAGCTACAAAACAAGTAGTTGAATATGCAAAGACTACAGGAGCGCTAGTTGAAAGTGAACCTCATTATTTTGGAGGAAGCTCTAATGTGCATCATAATGAGATTAATTATGATGAGATAAAGAAAACATTTAGTACCCCAACAAGCGCAAAAGAATTTGTAGAGGCCACGGGTATAGATACATTTGCGGTTGCAATTGGGAATCTTCATGGGAAATATCCAGTTCCAAAAGTGCTTGATATTGAGTTGTTGAAGCAGATCAGAGCGGTTTTATCCTGCGCAATAAGTCTTCACGGCGGTTCAGGGACCCCCCCTGAATATTTCAAGCAAGCAATTGAGGTTGGAGTAAGCAAAATAAATATAAACTCGGATATGCGTTACGCTTTTAGAACAGAATTGGAACATCAATTAAAAGATAATCCTGACGAATATGCTGTAGTAAAGCTAATGAAACCAGTTGAAGATGAGGTGCAGAAAGTAGTAGAAGAAAAAATAGAAGTATTTGGATCAGAAGGGAAAGCGGTATTATGACAAATGTGTATTTGGGAACAGACCATGCAGGATTTGCGTATAAGGAGCAACTAAAGCCCATTATTAAAAAACTCGGGTATGAGCCCATAGATTGTGGGGCTTTTTCGTATAACAAGGATGATGACTATCCAGATTTTTGTGCGGAAGCGTCTCGCAAAGTGGCCTTAGATGATGGATCTTTTGGTGTTGTTTTTGGAAAATCAGGTGCTGGAGAGTGCATAGTAGCAAATAAAATTCACGGAATTAGAGCATTCTTGGCGGTAAGTAAGCAAAATGTACAACTAGCGCGGGAACACAATGATGCAAATGTCATGTCAATCGGATTAGAATTAGTAAATGTAGATGATCTTGAGATGCTTTTGGCAACTTTTCTTAAAACTCCTTTTTCTAAAGAAGAACGACACATAAGAAGAATAGAAAAAATTAAAAGACTTGAGATTGAGGAAGGATAAATAAATGGAAGAATTAACTGTTGAAAAATACGTATATGAAGTAGTACCGGGAATTCTTGAAAAAGAGTGGGGTCCTATAGAGGCAAAATTGGAGATTGCAAAAGGTTTTGCAAAAACCGTTCATATAGATCTAATTGATGGAAAATTTGCAAGCAATACTACCTTTATGGATCCTGTTCCATTCGCAAAATATTCAAAAGATCTGATATTGGAAGTTCATATGATGGTGGAAGATCCAAGAAAATATCTTAAATCTTTTGCAGATGCTGGTTTTAAAAGGTTTTTGGGACACATTGAGAAGATGCCAAATATCACGGATTTTGTTGCTGAGGCGCAGTTATATGGGGAGGTAGGGATTGCATTGGATGGTCCTACTGATAAGTCCATAATTGATAAGATTCCATTAGATGATTTAGATTGTGTAACTGTTTATACCTGCCAGCAGGTTGGTTTTACCGGTGCTCAATTTGATGAGAGAAAGCTTGATAAAGTAAGGTTGATTAAGACCCGTTCTGAAATTCCTATAGAAGTAGATGGGGGAATAAAGGATACAACTATTTTGTTTGGGAAAAGCGCAGGTTCAGTACGTTTTGTCTCAACTTCATATATTTGGAACGCCCATGATCCAAAAGTAGCCTATGAGAAACTTTTATCCATTGTGACAGATCATTAATGGAAAAATCCGCTAAAGTGAGTTGCTGCGAAATACTGAAGCAATAATGTTATTAGGACTGATACGATTAAAAATCTATTAATGGGGAAGACGCCTCCTCTTATTATAAACACAATAATCATTTCCCCAATTACTAATAAATTAAAGACGAGTGAATCAGGATAAAAATTATATTGGAGTGCCAGCATAAAAAGTACAATTAGTATCATAGAAAAGATTCCGGTTATGGCTAAGGTAAATTTGAGTCTTTTACTATTTAATATTTGCTCAGAAGCAGGTCTTGGACGTTTTTTTAACAAGTTGCCGCGTTTACTATCAATTGCAAGAGCAAAAGCAGGTAGTCCATCACCAATTAGATTTACCCACAGTATTTGAGTTGGCGTAAGGGGAAGTGGAAGTGCGAAAACTACAGCAAATAATATGAGTGCAAATTCCGTAAGGTTTGTTGCGAAAAGAAACATAACAACTCGAACAATATTTTCATATATTCCGCGTCCTTCTTCAACCGCCTTTATAACTGTATATAAATTGTCATCTGTTATGATCATGTCTGCTTCCTCTTTTGCTACATCAGTTCCTGTTTTTCCCATTGCAATCCCAATATGTGCTTCAGAAAGTGCTAGTGCATCATTTACTCCATCTCCAGTTACTGCCACAATTAATCCAGCATGTTTATAGAGCCTTACCAAGCGAAGTTTATCTGTTGGGATCATGCGCGCAAAGATTTTAACTTGGGGTAGAAGCTTAAGTACTTCCTGGTCTCCCATTTTGTCCAATTCGTCGTGCGTTACTATTAGTTCTCCTTCCGTAATAAGACCAATCTCCTCAGCAATTGCCTTTGCTGTAACCGGATTGTCTCCCGTTACCATAACGATCTTAATTCCGGCATCTCTTGCTTCCTTTATTGCCTGTTCTGCCTCTTTTCTGGGAGCATCATAGAGTGCCGTAATTCCAAGTAGAGTA
Organism: Candidatus Levyibacteriota bacterium; assembly: GCA_018062815.1. Classification (GTDB taxonomy): domain Bacteria; phylum Patescibacteriota; class Microgenomatia; order Levybacterales; family GWA1-39-11; genus JAGORM01. The sequence continues at coordinate 39,556 of JAGORM010000003.1, forward strand.
AAGTGCGTGTTCTTGGGTGCCTTCTCTGCGAAAGCAATTGCACGAAGACCTTCTGTTTCGTATTCTGTCAATATTTCTTTAACATCCGCATGTTCGCCAGTTAATGCAAGAATTGTTTCTGGTGCTCCTCTTAATAAAATATGCTGTTCGTTATTATTTTCCCAAGTAACTTCAATTGTTTTTGTTTCAGGATTGAAAGGTTTTTCCTCTATGATCTTTCCTTCCTTTTGAAGATGCTCAATATCTTGGGATTGCTCACTGGCAAACGCAAGAAGCGCGCCATCAGTTCCGTCTCCTGTTATCTCAAAACTATTTCCGTCCTCTTTTAGTACAAGATTTGCAGTATTTCCCAATACCATGCATCTTAAAAAAAGGTTCTCTTTCTCTTTGTTATGAATATAGAACTTTTTAACTTTCATCTTATTTTGAGTGAGAGTACCGGTTTTGTCAGACAAGATGACATTAGTAGTTCCAAGAGTCTCAACAGCAGCCATTTTACGCATAATGGTTTTTCTTTTAACCATTCTGTAAGCGCCAAATGCGAGTCCCACCGTAACTATTAACGCGAGCCCTTCAGGTATAAGTGCTACCGCAACGCTTACTGAAATAAGAATTGTTTGGGTTAGATCCCGTCCTTGAAGAAAACCAATAGGAATCAGCGCAAAAGATAGGATAAGGGCTACTGCTGCAAGCCTTCTACTAAGTGTTGATAAATTTTTTGCAAGTGGGATTTCAGGTTTTTTAGTTTTTTCAAGTTCAGAAGCTATTTCGCCAAGCTTTGTTTTAAAACCAATTTTTTCCACTAAAAACATTCCGCGACCGCGCACTACAAATGTCCCTGAAAATAAGAGTGACTCAAAAGATTTTTCTACGGGTATTGATTCTCCCGTAAGAATAGATTCATCTACTTCCATTGATACATTTGTGATGAGTTTTCCATCAGCAGGTATCTTGTCTCCTTCACGAATTACTACAATATCTGAGGGAACAATGTATCGCGCATCTATTTCCGTTTCTTGCCCGTCTCGTATGACGCGCGCAATCGGGGACACTAGTTCTTTTAATTTTCCAATTGTGTCGTGGGCTCTGTATTCTTGGATAAATCCAAAAATTCCATTGAACACAAGAACCATAAAGATAAAAACCATATCTATGGTATCGCCAATAAAGTATGAGAATACTCCAGCAAGAAAGAGTATGAGTGTTGTAATGTCCTTGTACTGTGAGAGAAGAAGTTTTAGAAAGAAAAATGAGTCATTTGTTTCAACTGAGTTTTCCCCAAATTGTTTTTGAAGAGCTGGGATTTGCGAAGCGGACAATCCCTGTATATTGTCTGTGGGCATAGTTACTAGTATACCAAATTGTATTTGGCTTATTAGTCATTTGTGGTTTTTGGTCTATATTGAAGTGCTTCTAGAACGTGTTCTTTTTTTATGTTTTCTGATTGGGAAAGGTCGGCAATTGTTTGTGCAACTTTTATTACCCTGTGATAGGATCTTGCAGAAAGTGAAAATTTTGAAACAGCGTTTCGTAAAATATCTTTTACTTCTGAATTAATTTGCACAAACATTTTTATATCTTTGGCAGACATATCAGAGTTTGTAATAATTTTTTTCTCTTGAAACCTTTTTAATTGCCGTTTTCTTGCCTTCTCAACGCGATTTCTGACGACTTTTGATGATTCTGCGGATAAGTTATCATCTTCTGTAATTTTAGAAATATTTACGGCTGGTACATCTATATGAATATCTATACGGTCAAGTAGTGGGCCCGAGACGCGTTTTTGGTATTTTAATATTTGCAGTGATGTGCAGTTGCATTCACGAGTAGTGTCGCCATGATAACCACAAGGACATGGGTTTGCTGCCGCGACAAGCATAAAACGACTTGGAAACTTAACTCTTTCACGAGCGCGGGAGATAATAACATGTCCATCTTCCATGGGTTGGCGCATAGCTTCCAAAACATGCCTGGGATATTCCGGGAATTCATCTAAAAATAAAACGCCACGGTGTGCAAGGGAAACTTCTCCGGGTTTTGGATTTGCGCTTCCTCCAATTAGGCCCACGTGTGATGTTGTGTGATGGGGGGATCTGAACGGGCGTTGTTTTATGATAGTGTTTTCACTGAGTAATCCTGAGATGCTGTAAATTTTGGTAACTTCTATTGCCTCGTCAAAAGTGAGATTTGGAAGAATTGATGGGATAGTTCTTGCAAGAAGTGTTTTTCCAGCCCCTGGTGGGCCTTTTAGAAGAATGTTGTGTCCTCCGGCAACCGCCACTTCAACTGCGCGTTTTACAAATTCCTGCCCTTTAATATCTTTTAAATCAAAATCATAGAGCTCATCACTTTCAATTTCTTCAAAGGGAGTGTGTTGTAGAGGTTCTATAAGCGTGGCACCAGTTAAGTGCATAAAAACCTCTTTTAAGCTTTTTGCAGGATAAATATTGACTCCTTTAACTATTGCGGCTTCTTTGGCATTTTCGGATGGAATAAAAATGTTTTCTATCTTCTTATCCAAGGCGAGTAATACCATCGGTAGAATGCCTTTTGTGTGTCGTAACGAGCCATTCAAAGATAACTCACCCAGAAAAATAGATTTGGAAAGGTCAGTTTTTAGTTGTTCAGAGGCGGCTAAAATAGAAATAGCGATTGGAAGGTCAAAAGATGGACCTTCTTTGGGAAGATCACCGGGGGCAAGGTTTACGGTGATTCTTTTTGGAGGAATATCTGCCCCTGTGTTTTTGAGGGCAGACCTGACACGCTCTTTGGATTCCTCAACCGCTTTATCCGGGAGACCCACGACCGTAAATGTTGGTAGACCATTTAGAATGTCTGTTTCAACCTCAACTAAAACTCCGTCAAGACCTACTACCGCGCTTGATAAAACCTTAGCAAACATAAATTTAGTATTAAATATTACTTTAAAACTATCAAGTATGAGTTTAAAAACGCAAACACGGATAGGGCGATCTGTATTTGGGTTTAAGTTTTGATGCGTGTGCTACAATATGGGCGTGGATGATGTTGCAAAAGTAAAACAAAAAACGGACATAGTGGAACTAGTTGAATCCTACATTCCTCTTAAAAAGGCAGGACGTAATTTTAAAACTCCTTGTCCTTTTCACAATGAAAAGTCTCCATCTTTTGTCGTATCTCCAGACCGGCAGATTTGGCATTGTTTTGGGTGCAACAAGGGTGGGGATGTGTTCACGTTTGTAGAGGAATATGAGAAGACTAATTTTGCGGATGCTTTAAAGTTTTTAGCGCAGAAAGCAGGTATTAAGCTTACAACCTCAGCTGCCCGCTCTGAAGTTGAACGGAAACGCGATTTATTGTATTCCTTAAATCTTTTAGCAGCCCAATACTATGAATATATTTTATTTTCTCATTCCGTAGGGAAACAAGCGTTACTGTATGTGACACAAGAAAGACACCAGAAAGAGGCACTTCTTAAAACTTTTCAGGTTGGATACGCGCCAAATACAGGGGATTCACTGAGCAAATTTCTTTTAAGTAAAAAAAAGTATCAACCTCAAGATTTGGTAGACGCAGGGCTTTCCTTTAGACAGGGTGCTCGTCTTGTAGATTTTTTTAGACACAGAATTATGTTTCCAATAACTGATCCCAGGGGGAATATTATCGCTTTTTCAGGGCGTGCGTTATCCTCTGATCAAATGCCAAAATACGTAAACACAAAAGAAACAATGCTGTATAAAAAGGGAGAAACTGTTTTTGGATTGAATTTAGCCCGCGACGAAATAAAAAAACAGGGTAGCGTTATTATAATGGAAGGAGAGTTTGATGTTATATCAGCTCACAGAGAAGGAATTGGGAATGTGGTTGCGGTTAAGGGAACTGCTTTAACGCAGGAGCAAATTGATTTGTTGAGGCGCTATTCTCAGAAATTAGTTTTTTGTTTTGATACTGATCCAGCAGGAACAAGTGCACAAAGAAGGTCTATTCAGATGATAGAAAATGCAGGGATAGTTGCTTCAGTTATTGTGCTTCCGACCGGAAAAGATCCTGATGAGCTGTTATCTTCAGATCCGATCGCATTCAAGCAGGCGCTAAAGAAAGATGTCCACATATATGACTTTATTATTGATTCCGCAGTTGCGCAGTCGGATCCACAAAGTGCGGACGGGAAGAGGTCAATACTTGAGAAAACAATTCCTTATCTCTCTGTAATTGACAACCAAGTTATAAAAGAACACTATCTTAAAAAACTTGCAGTAGCCCTTGATACAAGTTTTGATGCGGTTTTACGTCAGGCAGAAAAAGATAAAGGTGCAAAAGTTGCAAAAACTCTTCCCACTGAGCTTAAGAAAAAAACACGCGAAGAGGCGATTTCCGTATATTTATTTGCATTAATTTTGCAATCTCCCCATATGCTTGAGGCCATAAGAACCGTAGACTCAATTATTTCAGATGTTCCATGGATAATGCCTGTTTATCTTAAACTTTTTATGCGGCTTAAAACTCAATCTGAAAAAGGTGAAGTATTTGAGCCACTAGACTTTTCAAAGAATCTTCCATCTGAGCTTACAGAGGCGTACGACACAGCATATTTGTTTCCGGTTCAGGAATTTTCAGAAAAAGACTTTATGTACGAGCTTAAGAAGACAGCCACGGAAGAAAAGAATTTAGCGATAAAAAAGCGCATAACACAGATTGCTTACGAATTGGTTGAGGCGGAGCGCGTAAAAGATACAAAAAAGGTAGATACCCTTCAAAGTGAGGTAGCGCTTTTAACTGGAAAAATTCAGGAAAACGGTACAGCTTGACTGCAGGACTACAAAAGAGTACAATCATTTTACTTCCCAAAAGCCCCATAAAGAGTGGGGTTTTTGGTATTTTTGCGTATAATTATGACAGCTAAAGTAAACCCTACAAAAAGTGATAGAGTTACAACGCTTCTTGCAACAGCTAAGAAAAGAGGATATATCTCTCAGGATGAAATACTTCTTGCATTCCCAAAGCCTGAGGAGCATGTATTGGAGCTAGATTATTTATATGATCAGCTTTTAAAAAAGAGTATAGATATTTTTGAAACTGTTGAGGAGGAAAAGGAAAACCAGAAATCAATAGAAGACTTAGAGAGGGAATTAGAGGCGCTAAATATAATTCAGGGCGGAGCAGTTACTGACCCTGTACGCATGTACTTAAAGGAAATTGGAAGAATTCCACTCCTTACTTTTGAGCAAGAAGTTGATCTTGCAAAACGATTTGAAAAAGGTGATCCTAAAGCGCGAAAAAAGCTTGTTGAATCAAATTTAAGGCTTGTTGTTTCTATCGCAAAAAAGTATGTAGGACGGGGTATGACACTTTTGGATCTTATCCAGGAAGGGAATCAAGGACTTATCCGCGCAGTTGAGAAATATGACTGGAAAAAAGGATTTAAGTTTTCTACCTATGCTACCTGGTGGATTAGACAGGCTATAACCCGCGCAATAGCTGATCAGGCAAGAACAATTCGCATTCCGGTTCATATGGTTGAAAATATAAACCGTTTTATGCGAGTGCAAAGAAAACTCATGCAAGAGTTGGGTCGTCAACCTACCCCTGAGGAAATATCAGAAATATTAGAAATAGACCCAGACAAGGCGCGGGAAATTATAAAAATTTCACAGCAGCCAGCGTCCCTGGATACTCCGGTGGGAGACGAGGAAGATTCATACCTTGGAGATTTCATCTATGATATTACAGCTCCAACACTATTTGATACAGCATCCCGCGGTCTTCTCAAAGAACAACTAGGAACAGTTTTGGGAACATTATCTGATCGTGAAAGACGCGTGCTTGAGGAAAGGTTTGGCTTGCGAGACGGAAAGCCAAAGACATTGGAAGAAGTGGGGCGAATGTTTGCGGTTACCCGTGAGCGCATTCGTCAGATTGAAGCTAAGGCACTCCGAAAATTAAGACATCCATCCCGGGGTAATAAACTTAAGGATTACTTAGAGTAAGACTTAAGTTTGCGAACCTCGCTGCTGCTTCGGCTCTAAAGCTCAAAGATTATTTAGAATAAATTTTAATTTTCGTTAGCCTGCAATTATTCAGTTTCAAAATCAGTAACTACCTAGTTATTTTTTATTATTTTGAAGCACTCTCAATTTTATAAGTTTTACAATTAATTCAATCGGCAGTGGTTTTTCAAGCGAAAACTGTAATGTTCCTTTTCCGGTTGCGTATGGTTTTAAATCTTCCTTAAGTGCCTCTATGGCGTTAGGAGTAGGATAGAGACTGATATGATCTTTCCATGCAGCAAAATAGATGAGCGGCTTTTTATTGAGCTTGTAGGACGGCATTTTGTAAGACATATCCTCAGTTGCTTCCGGCACAATATCCAGGATAAGTTTTCGAAGTTTTTTAAGCATCATTTGTATATCCTTTGGGAATGAGTCAATATATGAGTCAACTGACTGAAATGTTTGCATTATCATGTTCTATAGTGCTTCTGTGTATTTCTTGAAGTTGTTAAGAATTGCCTGCCACCCTGCGCGCTGCATTTCTTCAGGATTTTCCTGTTCAGGATCAAATGTCTGGATAATTTTAACGCCTTTCGGAGTTTGCTCGAATGCAATTTTCACCGTTCTCCCATCATCCATGGCGTATTCGATAAGCTTATGTTCTTCAATATTTGTATATACGCCTTCAAAATCAAACCCTTCACCGCTTTTTTTGTCAAACATGTGAGTTTTAAATTTCCCACCGGTTTTAAGGTCATTTTCAACATCTTTAGCACCCCAAGAATCATCAGCAAAAGCCCAGTGGGGAATATGTTGTGGGTTATTCCAAGCATCCCAAACGGTTTTAAGAGGAGCATTTACTGTGACTTCTACGGTAATTGGAGTATTCATTCTCAGCCTTCAACTTCTACTGTGAATCCGCCAACTGACATGCGATTTGTCTCAAATGGCATTTTAAAATCTGTTACGTCCTGGTACTTTTTACCCATTTCATCCATGACTTTTTTATTAACCTCATCCCGGTGCGCCTTATCTTTATATGTTATAAATGAGAACCATACAGTGTCATCTGGGCCTGCCTTGGTTAATTCTTTAAAACCCAATGTTTTACCCATTCCTTCGTCTTTTGGTTCCAAATCATCGCCCATGCATTCAAAATAAGAAAGTGCTCCGTGGCGCGTCCAGGCATCTTTTCCCTCCTGTGCCATCTTTTTATAGTCCTCAACTTTTTCCCTTGGAATAACAATTACAAACCCGTCAACGTATTTAGCCATTGTTGTATGCCTCCTCAATTTTTGCAATATTAAGCCGTTTCATGGGCATGAAAGCCTCAGTCACTTTTTTTCGTTGCTCGTCAGTTCCTTCTTTTAAGAATTTATTAAGAATTTTTGGCACTATTTGCCAAGAAACCCCGTATTTGTCAGTTATCCAACCGCATTGTTCAGCTTCAGGAACTACAGACAATTTGTTGTAATAATAATCCAGTTCTTCCTGAGTTTCACATTCTACTGAAAATGAAACAGCAGGTGTAAAGGAAAATTCTGGACCGGCGTTTATAGCAACAAATTTGGTGCCGAGTATTTCAAATTCTATGGTTACAATTTCCCCTTTTTGGTGTCCGGTTACCTCAGGCATCACCTCAGTGTAATAATCAGTATCTGTGATTTTTGAATCGCCATCATTACGGGAAAAAACTGAAAGGTAAAAGTCTATTGCTTCTTTTGCGTTTCCATTAAACCAAAGATTGGGGATGACTTGTTGTGTTGTGTTCATGTGTATTTATTTTTGGGGGGGTTGTAACATCCCAACGTGGTTTCCCTCAGTATCAGTAAAGCTGACATAGGTTCCAATTCCCGGAATTGGCATTTTATCGCTAGTTATAGTGCCTCCTGCATTTTTTACAGCTTCAATATTTTCGTCAATATTTTCTACCTGAATAACCACATGTGGCACATTCATTCCTGGTTTATCTTCATAGGTAAAAAATCCACCATTTATTTCCCCAGGTTTTTGAGTCATCTGGTTTTCATCAGTTGGAGTAGTGCCGGCAAGAAGATAATTACTCATTTCAGCTCCTAGCTGATTCATTTGCCAACCAAATGCTTCAGTATAAAACTGGGAAACGCGCTTGTTATCCTTTGCGGGCATTTCAAAATGTACTACAGGTGACTGTTTCATTTTTTTATTTAATTAGCTTGTTTTACTTCTTCCCATGGTGTCATGAGTTGAAAATAATTTCCGTCAGGGTCTGCGAGTGTTGCAATCCATGCTCCTCCCATATCATACGGTTCTTTTATAACTGTTGCTCCTAGAGACTTTATCCGCTCAAATTCTTCTTTTACCTCTGTGGTTTCATAGTTCATAATTATTCTTTGAGGCTCTTGTGCCTCTCCGTGTATTTCAGAGTGAGCACCAATAGTTAAAAATCCTTTACCAATTTGCCATCCATGCCAATCTCCATCAATCATATCAGCAGTCCTATCAAAAACTTTTTTGTAGAAGTCTGCCATTTCTTTCACTTTTGAGGTGCCTATCATTATTGAATTTAAATTTAACATACTGTTAGTATAACGTGGAAAAACATAATTTCAAGAGCTAGAACAGTATTAAATTTTACCTACTTCATCAAGCAGCTCGTCAGACCAACTGAGTACTTTATTTTCAGGTAATAGTATAGCTCGGTCGGGTTTTAATTCCTTAATAAAATCCTCAGTATGACTTACTATTAGAATTGCTCCCGTATATTTCTTTAATGCCTCTAAAATTATTCTTTGAGACATGACATCCAGGTAAGTTGTAGGTTCATCCAACACCAACAAGTTATAGTTTTCAAGGAGTAATGTAGCAATTGAGAGTCTTGTTTTTTCTCCTCCAGATAGTGATCCTATGGTCTGGAATGGTTTTGTACCGTTAAACAGGAATGCAGCTAAGAATGCTCTAATCTTTTCATGCGCCATGGCTCCCCGTTCCGCGATTAATTCTATAAGTGTTTGGTTGAAATCAAAAGTTTCAAATTCTTGTGAATAGTATCCTACTTTTAATTTTTCATTCCTAACTACATCACCAGAGTCCGGGGTAAGAGTGCCCATGATAATTTTAATTAAGGTGCTTTTACCCGCGCCGTTTGGCCCAATAAGCGCAATCCGTTCACCCCTATTTACTACAAGGGATAGATGTTCAAAAATAAGCTTTCCCTGAAAACTCTTTTTTATATCCAGCACTTTTATGGGTGTGTCAGAAAGGGGTTGAGGTGTAGGCAGTGCTATCTGGATTCGCTTAGCCTCTTTAGGAAGTGGAGGCAGAGATTCTTTTATTCTTTCTATCCTTTTTTGAAGTTGAACACGCTGTCTTACTCCTTTTTCCGATTTCCTACCCATTAGCCCTACAAGACTTTTTTCCATTCTTTTTACATGCTTTGTTTCATTTGTAATCTGTCTTATGAGCAGTGCATCATGTTGTGCCTTTAATTTTATGTATTGGCTATAATTTCCTTTATATTCTTCAATTTTTGAACTTTCCGGATTGATTACTATTACTTTGTCTATGGATTTATCCAGTAGCTCTAAATCATGTGAAACCAGAATTAGAGTTTTTGGGTATGTGCTTAGAAAATTCATTACCCATAATTTTCCTTTTGTATCTAAAAAGTTGGTAGGCTCATCTAGGAGAAGGATATCAGGTGTGTGGAGGAGTGCGCGTGCAATTGCCAGCTTTGTTTTCTGCCCACCACTTAGTCCGTGTGCTGATTCGTATAGCTCAATTTCAGAAAGTTCCAGACCGCGTAGCATTTCCAGAATATCACGGTCATCATGTATATAGTGTTCGTCTAAATATTCGCGTGCTGTTTGAGATTTTTCCAAAATTGGATCTCTTTTTACTTCTTGAGGAACCAATACGACTGATCCCTCTACCTCTACATTTCCCTCATGCGGTAGTTCTTGTCTAGTCAGAAGATTAAAAAGGGTACTTTTACCCGCGCCGTTTGGTCCTGCTAATCCTACTTTTTGACCAACGCCTACTGTAAAGTTGATTTCCTTAAAGATGGGACGCAGATGATTAAATGAAACGTTTTTGACTTGAATCATAAGCCTCCATTATGAGGCAAGCTGATCTTGAAGTCAAAGTAGAGTAGTGTGAGATTGTTTTGTGCCCAGTTTTTTTACCTATGAAACTCTAGATTTCAATACTCCTACATGCTAAAATATCAAGCACTTATAAAAGTGATCCCCTGTAGCTCAATGGTAGAGCAATTCGCTGTTAACGAAAAGGTTCGAGGTTCGAGTCCTCGCGGGGGAGCACAGAGTTTTTAGTTTAAATTTTCCACCAAACCTAGACGAGCCTTAGAACCATTTTCAGATATAATAAGCATAATGTCATTTCAAGCATATTTAGATAACATTGAGGAAAAAACTGGAAAAACTCCACAACAGTTTATTGATGAAGCAAAAGCAAAAGGTTTCGACAATAACACAAAGGCTGGGGAAATCCTTGCTTGGTTAAAAGATGAGTATGGGTTAGGTCGAGGACATGGAATGGCATTAGTGTATGTTATTAGAAATGGACCAAAAATTGGTGATAAAAATGTAAATAGTGGTGGAGTTCATAGTGACGAATCAGATACCCTCGTCCTAACGGGAAAGAAAAAGTAGAATCATCAGAATTCTTAAATAGGTTCTAGTATTTTCTCCTTCTGTAGACCCAGGAATATAGTAGCAGGGAGATCACTATATTTTTAGGTTCAATTTTGTTACACCCCGAATCGGACGATCGAACCAATTCAATAATCTTGATTCAATACAGTTTTGTTTTGCGCTTGACATATACCCTTAGGGGGTATACTATATATTCATGAAATCTCATTACGTTGACGTAAAAGAAAAAGCCCAAAAACGTATAAACATAATTAAAGGGCAATTAGACGGCCTCCAGAAAATGATTGAAGCAGATGAGTACTGTATGGACCTCCTCAATCAGAGTCTCGCAATTCAGAATTCTTTAAGAAGCCTTGATTCAGTTCTTTTTGAAAGGCATCTAAGAACTCATGTATCCGAACAGTTCAAAAGTGAGCAAGATAAAGCAGTGTTAGAATTAGTAACTCTCTTTAAAAGAGTAAATAAGTAATATGAATAATAAAATCTTCTATGCATTAATTGGATTAGTAATCGGAGTAATTAGCACAATCTTTATTTATCCCTCGATAAGTAAAACTAGTACTACAATGATGAATGAGAAGACTACCCAAGCTTCCGATACTCTTGACGCTCATTTTATAGAGCAAATGATTCCTCATCATGAAGATGCAATCGCTATGGCTAAACTTGCGCAAATAAAAGCACAGCGACCTGAAGTAAAGACGCTCTCAAACAACATTGTGACATCTCAAGGAAAAGAAATAACACAAATGAAGAATTGGTATAAAGAATGGTTTGGAAGAGTGCTCCCAACCGGAAACAAGATTATGCAGCATCATGGAATGATGAGCAGTAGTTCTAGTATGCATATGGGAATGATGGGTACTGATCAGGATATGGAGAAATTAAGTAATGCGTCAGATTTTGACACCGTGTTCGTAGAAGAGATGATTCCACATCATCAAATGGCTGTAATGATGGCAGGTATGCTTAAAGATGGTACACAGCGACCTGAAATGAAAAAGCTTGCCGATGAAATCATTAAAGCTCAAACAGCCGAGGTTGAGCAAATGAGGTCATGGCTTACAAAGTGGAATAAATAATATGGATCATGCACATCACCAAAATCATGATGGTACTAATTTAAGAAAAGTAGCTTTTAGTGCGACGGTCCATTGCTTAACAGGGTGTGCTGTAGGAGAAGTACTCGGAATGGTAATTGGGAACTATTTTAATATTCACAATATTGCCTCAATAGTCCTCTCTATCGTACTAGCATTTATTTTTGGTTATTTATTTAGTATCATCCCACTTCTAAAACACGGTTTATCTCTGACAAAAGCATTGGCTCTAGCATTCGCCGCAGACACTGTTTCCATTACTATTATGGAGATAATGGATAATTTAATTATATTATTAATCCCTGGTGCAATGGATGCGGGTCTTAATACTGTTCTCTTTTGGGGAAGCTTAGCAGTGTCGCTATTCGTTGCATTCTGGTCTTCCTATCCAGTTAACATGTACCTCATCTCAAAAGGAAAAGGTCATGCAGTAGTGCATGGATACCACTAAAAACCTTGATAGTAAATTCTGACGTTTTCTTCTTTGGCAAAATCAGGAATATAGTAGCAGGTGGAGTACCACTTTTTAGCCTCGGTTTTAATTTTTTAAGAGCATTTGGTAAAATATCCTAATGACAAAAGATGTAGTGTTTAAAGCTCCAGATGATTGGCGTGGAAAGATAATAACTCAAGTAAGAAAGCTTATTAAGTTAGCCGACCCAGAAGTAATAGAAGATGTAAAATGGAAAACCCCTACAAACCCAAATGGGGTTCTTGTCTGGTATCATGACGGGATGCTTTTAACAGGAGAGATTTATAAGAAGCACTTGAGGCTTTCATTCGCAAAAGGCCCCTTGCTTAAAAAGCATGATGTTAACGGTCTGATTAATTCGTATAGAGCAATAATTATTACCGAAGAAACTAAATTAGATGAAGCAGGATTTAAAGAACTAATCCGCGAAGCCGTAAAGCTTAACCAAAAAGGAAAGTAGTGTTAATAAATAGGTTTGGGGATTAAGCCACATTTTGTTTTTCTGTTTTTTAGCATGTAGTCAGTAAAAATCTATTTGGAGTGTTTGAGTTATTATAAATTTATTCATTAGTCCCCGCATGATATAATTTTTCTATGAAAAAGCTTCTTATTCCGCTAGTAATTATCGGATTATTGGGTTTTATGGTATTTGCTTTTTATGCCTTCAATATGTTTATTTACAATGAAAAGCAGAGTACTGATGTCCCTGTAGTGCCATATGAGGCGACTTTGACAGGAGAATACGTTTGCCTTTCAAGTAAAGATAAAAGTGTTCCGCAGACAATGGAATGTGCATTTGGTTTGAAAACAGAAGCCGGTGAGCAATACGCACTTAACTTTGAAGAAATGGGCGATAAGTCACAATTTAAGACCGGTGAGATAGTTACCCTTTTTGGAACCATTACGCCTCTTGTAGTACTCAGCACTGATCATTGGCAAAAGTATGACATTGAGGGAATTTTTTCAGTGAAGGCAAGCAGCAAAAAATAAAACTTCAGGGTTAAGCCCTAATCCGTGATAGTATTGTCAAAATTGACACCACTAAGCTGTTAAATCATTTTTTGATTTTGAGTCTACTTCTTTTTTGGAAATTCTTTTGAAAGACGCCTGCGACTGTGGCAATCACTCCAAATGCGAATATCATACAAATACCAAGCATTGTTGGTCCTGCTGGATCATCACCAACCACTACGAAACGGATATAAAACAATGCAGGAATAATAAAACCAATAACGCTAAGAAAGGCAAATTTAATATTCCTGAGTGCATTGACGGCACTCTGGGAAAAAGCTTGATTTCTATCTATAAGATTTAATAATTTGAAAGCCTGGAATAATCCGATAAAAAATGGGACTGAAGCTATGTAAGAGTAGATAATAAGCGGATCTTTATAAATACTTATTATATCTAGGTTTTCAGCTCTTCCTTCTGTTTGAGGAAAACAAATCAATCCGACAAGCGTGCCGATTGCGATAAGTAAAATAACAATCTTAAAAAGTAGCGTTGATACTCTTTTCATAGAAAATACTCAGTACAGTAAGTGATCTTCAGCCATACTACTATATCACATAGTCTATGTTACTGAGCAGATTGAACGTTCCGAGTGATTCAGATCATGTCAATATTAGCTCAAAGCGCTTAGAATAAGATTATGAAAATTAATGCTGAATGGCATACTAAAAACAAAATGCCGGAAAATCCTACTCTAGATGAAAGAATAAAATGGCATTTGGCGCATGCAAAAAACTGTATTTGTCGACCACTTGGGGGGAAGATTTTGGAAGAAATTAAGAAAAGAGGTTTATTATGACTAAACAATTTATAAAAGATAGTTTCCTCTGGGGATTTGCTCTTTGGCTTATTGGTTATTTACTTGGAATAATACTTTTTGCGGTAGTGCCACAATCGCTAATTGGTTGGGTGATTATGCCCATTGGAATACTAATAACTCTTTGGGTATTGCTGAAAAAAGTGAAAGTAGATTCCTTTAGGCACTATGTTTTTATTGGTTCCATTTGGCTGTTAATTGCAGTTGTCTGCGACTTTTTCTTTATTGTACAGATGCTCAATCCAGTAGACGGGTATTATAAATTAGATGTGTATTTATATTATGCATTAATATTTATACTTCCTCTCCTGGTAGGTTTGAAAAAGAATATAAAATATAGGTAGTAGTTGTGTTAGGATGGAAATATGTCAAAAAAGAGAGGAAATAAGGACTCCGTTTACAAAGTTTTCAGACTTCTTTTAATTGCTCTTATTATTATTCTTGTATGGCGGGGTATAAACGGACTTATTAACGAATTTCTTTTTCCTGAAAATGAAATACTAAGTGATGTTGCGTCTATTGTAATTGCTGTGGTAATTTTTGTTTTAGCTAAAATTCGTCTTAAAGAGCTTGATTAGTCATGCCTATGATTTGTGTCACATTATTTTCTTCCCCATGGTGTATATATAAGTCATAGAGGTAAAAGTGTTACATTGTGTTTTGTTCTATGCGAATGTAGCAAAATAGCATGAAACATTCATTTTTAAAAAAGTTTTTTTACTGGACACCGCGAATTTTTAGTATAGGTTTTGTGTTATTCATTTCTGTTTTTGCCCTGGATGTATTTTCTGAATATTCTGGGCGTGAGATTATTCTGCCTCTTTTTATGCACCTGTTGCCCCCTTTAATCCTTTTAATTACTGTTACTATTGCATGGAAATATGAATTGGTTGGCGCGGTTATTTTTCTTGTCTTTTCTATGCTATATGTTTTAGATGTGGGCTTAAGTAGACCATTAAGTTGGTATCTTGTGATTGTTTTGCCCTCTTTAGTAGTAGGTATATTTTACTTTTTAAGTTGGATTCAAAGAAGAGAATTTTAAAAACTTCTGAAAATAATCACAAATAGATTTAATGCAGAAAACGGAATTTAATACAGTCTATCTTTAGGGATTTGATTTTTTTGATTCTGAGATCAATAAGTCTTCAAATACCCCATGTATTTTTAGGTCAAGTCTGTAAAATTGAATAGTGCGTCCCGTGTCTCTTATTATTTTTCTAATTTCTGTTTTGCTCAAGACCTTTTTATCCATGAGTTTGATAGAAAGTTCCTGCTTTGCGCCAAACAGAATATAAATTGAATTGTCGGGAATACTTTTAGGGTAAGAGGTAAGAGGGGGGAGTATTTCACCAAAACGTATCCGTTCTCTTGGGGTTCTATCTTCCTGGATAGTTTGAAATGCGTCCCATTCTTTATATCTTCTTTCAGATAAATGCATGGTTTGGAAGCATAGTGCTGCCCCGCATGTGCAGGTGTGAGTGCATGGGGCACAGTTTTTATCCATTGGACTTAGCTGATAAGACACTGTTATTTGTTCACCCCTAAATATTCTTCTAAGCGCAAAATAAAGAGTATGCCCATGATATGTATACATCCAAACATTAGGGGTGCAGGAATGGTTTATTAAATGAATACCAGGCTTTTTAAGGTCAGGGTAAATAGACGCATAGTCATGGTAATACATTAAATAGAAATGTGCACCTTTTTCAACCTGATCTTCTTCTTGAGGTCGGATTACGCGTCCTATATAGTCACCAATAACAGTTCCTGCGGGGATTTCATCAGTGGCAAAGATGCCACGTCCATGGTCTTTTGTATCTTTTATCTCCCATGATGATTCTGGAATTAAAAACATATGACTTTATGTAACATGAAGCAAAAAGGAAACTATCCGTTGTACTTTTCGTAAATGAGAAGAGTAAGAGCAATTACAGATGATCCTGCTGCCATAACAGACCATGAAGAATAGTTTTGTGAGCTAGCGATATAAAGTGACACTGAAAGTGTTAAGGCAGCGAAGAATATGGACCACATGTATTTCCCAGTTCCTAATTTACCCGTTTTTCGCTCATACCCTAGTACAAGAAGTGTAGCAATTGTTGTGAGAGTACCGATAAGTGGCCATGTATAGGAGCCACCCATAATTCGTGCGTCGCCTACGAAGTAAATATTTAGTGCAGCAGTCACTGCGATAAAAAATATAGACCAAAGAAAGTGTCGTTCGTAGATTTTTTTTGTATGCTTAGCTTTTTGTTTATGAACAGATTTTTTGGGCATTACTTATTATTCCCATGTTTTGTGTTTTGTGTCAAGTGGAAAACAATTCAAATATTTGGGGATATAGTAAAGTATGCATTAGCAGTTCATTAAATTCCTACTTGTTTACGTTAGATTTTTTTATCTATTCCTTTACTTTGTTTTTTTGTTTCTAATTTAGTTTTTTTCCATGATAATGCTATACCATTAAGAGCATTCGGACAAAATAAAAACACGAAGTTATTGACAATGGATTGGGGTGGGTGTATAAAGGGTTTTGCTATGAGAGAATCAGAAAAATCTATAATAGGCACTATTGAAACGTTTAGGCAGAAAAGACCCGAAAGGATAACGCATGAGGAAAATTCTAAATTAGGGGCTTCACTTAGAAGCCAAGTGCAAGATCTTATCCGTCAACATGTTGCACCACCCCAGATTGAAGAGCACCCACAAAATATGGATGTGGATACAATTGGCCCAGAGCTTTACTTGAATGCCTCTATTCCTGTACAAAATGGGGAAGTTAAGTTAACTATCACTGCGGATTCCTACCCACTAAGATTAAATGAAACAGAAGCGGCTCTTACTGATGAACGCCTAAAAACAGAAGCGGCTGAAAGAAGATTGAGATCAATTGATTATGAAATAAGCATTGATGATTTAGACCACTATGTAGTTTTGCATGGCAACTCTCCTACATTAGTTTCACGGCTTTCTGGAGCCGAAGAACATCGTATGCGAGGATCATATGCAACTCTTCAGAATGACAGCACAGTCGGTATTAAGGGTTTTAATAAAGGTGACTATGAATTATATTCAGATTTTTTAAATAGATTAGCCACAGATCCGTCAATATCTTTCAAGGGTAATGCGCACAATATTGTTGAACATAAACACGGTTTAAAAGCAGGCAATCTAAAAACTCGTCCTGCAGAAATGGGATAATCCTAACTTGCGCATACTTTTTTAAATACCTGCATGCTTTTCAGTAGCAAATTGAACACGAAGCGCATTGTAACCATTCTCATAGTGCCAGTGTATAGATAAACATTTATATACATATGCCAATATTTGGGGTTGTGTTGTAAATTCGAAATAGTGTACAATTAGTAGCATTCTTATACCCATGAAAAAAATAATTCGCCATATTGTCTTTTTTAGTGTTCTGTCTGCGGTTCTATTTCCCCCTCGGGCACATGCATATTTGGACCCTGGAACAGGAAGTTATATTTTACAAATCGTAGCAGCAGTTTTCTTTGCGGGAATTTTTTTAGTTAAGACTTGGTGGACACAAATTAAAGGTTTTTTAGGTAGGTTTGCTAAAAAAGAAGGAAAGGAAGTAAAAAATTCTGAAAAATCCTCAGGCAAGAAAAAAGAATAATATAAAAAATTCTCCTATATCCGCATCATATAAAGATCCAAGCGGATTTGTCTTTAGTAGAAACGGTATTGTCTATCGCCATATAAATGAGTCATATAAAAGTGATTATGAGCTTCTTATGTCATCAGGTCTTTATGAAGAATTAACAGAGGATAAATTGCTATTGCCACACAAAGAAATAAATATGCCGGGTCAGAAAGGGGCATGGAAGATTATTGAACCTCAACAGATAGCTTTCATATCATATTGGTATGAGTGGTCGTTTAGTATGTTAAAACACGCAGCACTTACTACCCTTAGTATTCAAAAAAAAGCCTTGAAGTATGAAATGTCATTGAAGGATGCAAGCGCTTATAATATTCAGTTTGTCGACAATATGCCGATTCTAATTGATACGCTTTCATTTGAAAAGTACGAAGATGGAAAGCCATGGGTTGCATACAAGCAGTTTGTTGAGCACTTTTTGTCACCATTGTGTTTGATGTCTTATGTGGATGTAAGACTGAACAGGCTTGGAGAGTCATTCTTAGACGGAATTCCGGTAGAGCTTGCAGCGCATATGCTTCCTGTCCGTGCCAGACTTAACCCCAGACTTCTTTTTCATATATTTGCTCACGCTTCAACGCAAAAAAAATATTCAAACAAGAAAATAGATAAAGCAACAAAAAATAGAAAATTTAGTAAGCGTGCATTGCTTGGATTACTTGATAATCTGGAGGGAACAATTAAAAGTCTTAAATGGAGTCCGCAAGGCACTCAATGGGAAGACTATTATGAAGAAGACAAGAATAACTATAAATCAGTATCATTTAGGCATAAATCAGAATTGGTAGAGAAGTTTGTAAAAGAGAGTCAAGCCAAAATTGTTTGGGATATGGGAGCAAACACAGGACATTTTAGTAAGATTGCGGCAAAATCAGCAAAACAGGTATTGGCATTTGACGTTGATTACGGAGCAATTGAGAAAAACTATCTTCACTTAAGAGACGGAAGTGTTACAAATATTCTTCCTTTATTTTCAGACTTATCAAATCCTACACCGTCACTTGGGTGGGAGGGAGAAGAGCGTATGTCTTTGTTTGATCGGGGACCGGCAGATACAGTTTTAGCATTGGCGCTTATTCATCACTTAGTGTTTCCGGGGAATGTTCCGTTTTCATACTTAGCATCATGTTTTTCTAAAATGGGCGAATACCTTATTATTGAATTTATTGAAAAGACAGATTCTCAGGTTCAGATTCTGCTTGCAAACAGAAAGGATATCTTTCCTTGGTACACCCAAAAGGATTTTGAGGCCGAATTTTCAAATTATTTTGACATAAAAAAGAAGATTGCAATAAAAGACAGCAAAAGAACATTGTACCTAATGCAGAACAAAGCGTAGTAGTTGCCATTGATGGCA
Organism: Candidatus Levyibacteriota bacterium; assembly: GCA_018062815.1. GTDB lineage: Bacteria > Patescibacteriota > Microgenomatia > Levybacterales > GWA1-39-11 > JAGORM01. The sequence goes on from JAGORM010000003.1 coordinate 58,616, forward strand.
TGCCATGAAACGACTCGTAGCATTTGTAAAAAAAAACTATATTTACCTATCCCCATATCTCATCGCAATTTATACGGTGCTTTTTTTGTATGCAAACAATCTTCGCCAATACAGGCTAAACGTTTTGCTAACACCTCTTGTGCTGTCACTTGTTTTATCAATTTTTGTTTCAGTGGTGGCCTATCTTGTTTTTAGGAAAAAAGATGTTTCCACAGTAGTTGCGTCAGTAGTTGTGTTTATCGTACTTTCTTATAGTAGATTATTCTCATTTCTTGAAGTCTACGATTTAAATTTAGGTAGTATATCAATTTCTCATGACCTCATAAGCTTTGTGGGTACTTGTGTAATTATTCTGTTTGTTTCGTATGTCTCAAGGAAATATAAAGAAAAACTTGTTGTCGTAAACAAATTATTAACATATTTATTTTTTGGATTAATTCTTTTTTCTTCCTTTACAATTATAAATTTTGAATTGAAAGCACAAAGAGGTTGGGATGGAGCAGACCATTCACAGACCATAAAAACAGATACTACGAAAGCATCATCTTCAGATCCTGATATATATTATTTTATTTTTGATAGGTACGCAGGGCAAAAATCACTATCCGAAGAATACAATTTTGATAATAGTTCCTTTATTTCATATCTTGCGGACAAGGGATTTTACGTTGCGTCTGACTCTACAACAAATTATCCTAAAACATTTTTGTCACTAGCTTCATCTTTAAACATGGAATATATGGATTTTTTAACAGATAAGACAAACGGTGGGGCATCAGGGGATGAGTCTATTGTTACACCTTATATACGCAGCAGTAAAGTGCTAGAATTTTTAAAAAAAAGAGGATACAGTTTTATAAATGTAGGTTCATGGTGGGAGCCTACCAGAGTAAACTCAAATGCTGACATGAATATATTTATGCCTAAAAAAGGGTATTTTAATTCCGATGAATTTACAACTGGATATCTAAATATTACCGCAGTCTCACCAATTTTTCAGTACATCTTCCATGATCCAGTTGACGTGTCATTGGATCCCCAGAACAATATTCACAGATCTACAGCCCTCTATGAATTTAAAGCATTTGATAAAATACCTCAGATTAACGGTCCAAAATTTGTGTTTACCCATATATTATTACCTCATGACCCGTTTGTTTTTGATAAGAGTTGCAATCCAATTTCTGAGAAAGTTGTAAATTCAATGCATCATCAGGAAAATTATAAAAATCAAATAATATGCACGAATTCCATGATGAAGGATATGATTAATAAGATCTTTGTAAGTTCTAAAAATCCACCAGTTATCATTTTACAGGCAGATGAAGGGCCTTTTCCCATGAATGTTCCACTTCCTCCAAATCAATCATGGGGGACGGCGGAAACAGCATCGTTACGAGAAAAATTTCCTATTCTCAATGCCTATTACTTTCCAAATAAAAAAACAACAAGTCTTTATGAGTCTATAACGCCAGTTAATACATTTAGGGTTTTGTTTAATGAATATTTTAACGCAAACTATCCCCTTCTAGAAGACAAGAATTATATATTTCAGGATGAAAATAATTATTACAAGTTTATAGATGTTACTGACAGGATAAAGTAATTAATGGCTGCATTGAAGGGGCGTAGAAGATGAAAAACCTGACCACTGAGGAGATCCTAGTGGGGTTGAGGAAACGTTTGTGTATGAGTAGCGTGCATAATAAGTAGTGTTGTTGTTGAAAGTAGTAGTTATTGTATTTGATTGATTTGCTGTGTTAACAAGATTGTTGCTTCCGCTCGTATTTCCTACCTGATACCAATATGATTGTGCTCCCGGAATTGATTGAAAAGTAATTGTAACGTTCCATGTGTTTTGGTTTGGTCCTCCGTTGTATGTTTGACAAGATACAGATATTGGCCCACCAGGCGCGGAAAGTGATATCGTGGAGTTTAGCGTGAAAATGACATTTGAAGATGGAGCAGCAATTGTTATAGGAGATGAGGTTGCGATATCCGTATCAGTTCCATCTGCATTGTGTTGTTTTAATACTGCAATTAATGTGTACCATGTTCCATTTTGGGCACTTCCCCAACTCCATGTCGCTCCATCCATGGGGGAGACGTTATTTACGGCAACCTGATAGGATGGGTTGCTTTGGGTTTGTTGGAAGATTACTATTCTGGAATTTGCAGGTACTGCACCATTTAAGTTTATACCTCCTGAAATAGCTGAACCTTGGGAGGTAGGAGTAGGTGTGGTAACTGTTGTTTGAGTTGAAGGAGTAGGCGTAGGAGTAATTGGAGGCTGAGAAGAAGAATTTATGGTCAATTCTTCATTTGATGCGGGAGCTGTGAGCGTTAAAATATTTGACGTTCCAATAACCGTTCCGTTAGAGGATAAAAGGATGCCTTCAACTTCATATGTGATACCGCTTATGGCAGTTGTATAGTTCATAAATTGACGGGATGCTGCAGGAAGATTCTGTGTAACTGTTGTAAATTGTTGTGCGCCAAGCTTTCTCCCTTTGATTGTAATAGTTGCACCATTTGGGATATACCCATTTACTGTGATATTTCCTGAAATAATTGAATTTGGTGTATGCTTTTCTGATTCAATGTTTACAGTAAGAGTTTCATCATCAGCAGGAGCAGTTACAACAAGTACGTCTGATGATGCAACTATGTTTTGCCCTACCACAACTTGTGCTTGTATTTCATATTCCGAGTTTTCTTGCGCATTATTAAAGCTCCAAGGAGACTGGTCTGCAACCGGTAAATTTGAAGCAAATATTTTTTGAGTTGTACCTGTTTTCCCAATTTGTTTTTGGGTAAGTGTTATAGATGCCCCTTCCGGAATGGTACCGTTTATATTAAATTTCCCGCTTATGGATGCGGTTTTTATTTCAGTCTTTACATTTTGCTGAGATGTAGCCTTATAAAGAAGTAATCCTACTGTTCCCAGGAGAAGAACAATAATTCCTATAAGGAGAATAACGAAGATTTTTATTCTCATATAATAAGCGTAGCATGGCACATTACGAGAATGCAAGAGGACGGTTAGACTAGGTATTCTTTTTTTACTTCTTTGGAATAATCTTTTAATAGTTTTTGAATTTTAGGTGTGATTATATAGCTACAGTATCCTTGGTTCTGGCTGCCTTCATAGTAGTTTTGGTGTTCTTCTTCAGCGGGGTAAAACCTTTCAAATGGGACTATTTCAGTTATGATGGGATCTTTATATTTCCCCTCATCTGAGACTTCCTGTATTACCTTCTCAGCGATTTGTTCTTGAAGTGCGTTGTGATAAAAGATTGCGGACCTGTACTGAGTTCCTTCATCATTTCCTTGTCTGTTCATTGTGGTGGGGTCGTGTAGATGTAAAAATATTTCTAAAATTTTTTCATATGAAATAATTGAAGGATCAAATTCAATCTGAACTGCCTCAGCGTGTCCTGTTGCGCCAGTTGTTACCTGTTCATATGAGGGATTCTCTCTCATGCCTCCTGAGTACCCTGAAGTGACTTGCTCAACCCCTTTCAGGCGTTTAAATATGGCCTCAGTACACCAAAAACATCCACCGGCAAGCGTAGCAGTTTCTAGGGTATTACTCATGAGCTAATTCTAGCATATTTGATATAATATATTAGTGAACATGTTTAAGCCGGTAAAGGCAAAATCTATCAGTGAATATATTGCGCTAATTAAAGAACCCCGAAAAAGTCAAATTATAGAGCTTGATTCTATCATTCAAAAAACCGTCCCTTTCTTAAAGCCAGTTTTTGCATCTAATATGTTAGGATATGGTATTTTTCACTATAAAACTAAATCCGGTAGGGAAGGAGATTGGCCAGTATTATCTCTTGCATCTCAAAAGAACTACATTTCAGTATATGTGTGTTCAGTTACAAACGGAAAATATATTGCAGAAGAATACAAAGACAAATTAGGAAAAGTATCAGTTGGAAAATCCTGCATCAGATTTAAAAAAATAGAGGATATAGATCTTGAAGTTTTTAAAAAAGTACTCACTGAAGCAGCAAAATCTCCCGGTTTTGAGTAAACATCTTGAAAATGGACTGTAAAGATAACCTTTCCATTGCTCATTAATATTAAGTTATTAGTACGTCAAGACCTAAACGGTACCTGCCTATTTAGTAGATGTTTTGCGAGGGTGTTTGTGTTTTGTTTCATGACTAAAGTTTTTTGACAAAATGCTTATGTTCCCATCTACTTCAAACACGGCAAGATCAACGTCTTGGATATTTTTCACGCCATGTTCGCGAACTACAGCCTCCAATTCATCCATAGTGATTTTGGCTTTAGCCATATGATCAACTATTGGTTTTCCATGATAGACAAGCATAAGTGGGTCACCCTGAAAGAACTCGCTGATTCTTTTTGATTTGTAGAAGACATTTTTTAACAGATAATTTACGACAAAAAGTGAAAGAGCAGCAATTATTCCACCAAGCACTGACGTATCATTCCCTATCATGGCGCTTTGTACTGCGTTTGAGATAAGAAGAATAAATACAAGATCAGTAATAGAAAGTTGAGTGAGTTCTTTTTTCCCAAACACCCGAAGGCCAATTATTATGACAAGGTATATGACAGCTGTTCTTAAAATTATTTCAAAAAAAGGGTTCATATATATAAAGGATAAACTGTTTATTCACAGCAAGGATCTTTGAATCCGCAATTATTGCATGTTGAATCGCGTCCGCCAGGGAATGCACCGATTATCTCATTACATTTTGGGCATTCTTGAAGCGGAAACCCTAATATGCTTACATCTTGTCGTGCATTATTCATAGACTTTAATAGTAGTAATTTGTGAAAGAAATTGCAATGTGTGTTGCTTTATGCACGTTCATTTGTTATCCTACTTGTTGCAGTTTGAGTAAAAAAGGCAGATTTATATATGGGAAACGGAAAAGAAAAAATAGTCCTTTCAGTAGGGGGATCTCTCTTGGTACCTGATGGGGGAGTTTCTATTGATTTTCTCAAGCAATTAAACAACTTTATAAGATTAGAGCTGGCGAATGATCCAAACCGCCAGTTTTTTTTGGTTGTCGGGGGAGGTACTATTGCAAGAAAATATAGAGATGCGGGACGGGATGTAGTAGGACATGAATTAACGGCTGATGACTTAGATTGGCTTGGGATTCACGCAACTAAATTAAATGCACATCTGGTAAGAACTGTGTTTCGTGATATTGCTCACCCGTTTGTATTAAAGCATTATGAAATAATAAGAAAAGTGGAAGAGCCGGTAATTGTTGCAGCCGGGTGGAAGCCGGGATGGTCTACTGATTTTTGCGCGACAATGATTTGTGAAGATTACAATGTAAAAACAATTCTTAATTTAACAAATATTCCTCAAGTATACACAGCAGATCCCAGAAAAGACCCCACAGCTACTCCTATTAAAGATATTACATGGACAGATTTTAGAAAGCTTGTAGGAGATAAATGGGATCCCGGTATGAATATGCCATTTGACCCAATAGCTTCTAAAAAGGCCCAAGAATTAGGTCTTAAAGTGATTATTATTAAAGGAGAAAATTTTGAAAATATAAAAAACGCGCTTGAAGGGCGCGAATTTTTTGGCACAACCATTGAAGGAGAATGATATTAATATCGCTTTTGATGTCAAAAGTTAAGCAAAACCATTTTTCAAGCAAAGTCGGGCTAATTTTCCTCGTTTTTGTGTCGGGTGATGTCACCCCCTCCCGCCCAAAGTCTTGACGGGGATCCCCCCTGACACATTCACTCAGAAAATATTAACGCCCTTTATTTGCGGTTGAAAAAGCAAAGATACGCGCGTGTTTTATATGGAACCAGATTGCAATTGACTATACTAAAAAAGTTATTCAATAGATCATATTTGTGTATAATACCCATATGGATAGATTTAACCCTGAGTCACTCAGAAAACTTTATATTCCAGCATCAAATTCTCATAAAGGACAGAACGGAAAGCTTCTTATTATTGCAGGTTCTACCTTGTTTCATGCAGCGTCACTATGGCCGTTAATGGTTGCGTCAAGAATGCTAGACATGGTGTTTTATTCCTCAGTTCCAGAGAACAATGAAATTGTTCAGAAGGCCAAGGAAGAGTTTAGGAATGGAATAGTTGTTAGACGGAATAATCTTGATTCATACGTTAAAGAAGCAGATTGTATTCTTATTGGTCCAGGATTGCCTCGGAAAGAAGGAGAAAGCACAGAAGACGATGATACAAAAGAACTCACAGAACGTTTACTTAAGGCTTACCCTGATAAGAAATGGGTGATCGACGGAGGAAGTCTTCAAGTTATTGACCCGAATATTCTTTTAAAGCTTGAGCAAATGCCAATTTTAACACCTCACCATGGAGAGTTTAAGAAGCTGTTTAATTTTCAATTACCAATTTTCAATTCTCAATCAATTATCAATGAACAATTTTCAAATGAAATACAAGAGATAGCAAATAAGTTTCGTTCGGTAATTTTACTCAAGGGAGAGGTGGATGTTATAGCATCTCCTGGGGAGGTTGTATCCGTTTCCGGAGGAAATGCAGGGATGACAAAGGGAGGGACAGGAGATGTTTTGGCTGGACTTACTGCTTCGCTATATTGTAAGAATGACGATCCGTTTTTAGTTGCCTGTGCCGCATCACATATAAATAAAAAAGCAGGAGAATCCCTTGAAAAATCTATGGGAATTTACTTTAACGCAACCGACCTCGCAAGTGAAATCCCAAAGATCATGAAAGAACTCTTATAGCTCAATAATTTTCAAATCCCCTTGTTTTAATATTTTTTCAGGTACAAATTCTTTGTGGGTGGTAGTAATTATGGTCTGCTGGCCCTCTAAAAAGTGATAGATCTTATCAATATTCTCATTGTCTAACTCGGAAAATATGTCATCAAGCAGTAACACTGGAATTGCCCCTGTTCTTGCTTTCAGATATTCAATCTCAAGCAGTTTTAGCTGCAACACCGTGAGCCGTTGTTCACCCCGTGACCCATATTCTTTTACTTCATGCCTGGTGTTTGCATAAAAAAATTGAAAATCATCCCTTTGTGGTCCAACCAGTGTCACGCCAGATGCACGTTCCTCAAAACGATATTTAAAAAGCCGCTCGACTGAGATAATACTGTGGTCATAGTGCATTTCAAAATCAAAAATTTGCTTCTGTGAGCCGTTTACATATTCCACAAACCCGCGTCTATACTCATGAATGGTTGTGCCATGTTCAATTAAGAGTTTTTCCCAGAACTCAAAATCCACTTGTTGGTATGTTTTACGGCCATTTTTCATGTCCGATAGCATCCTGTTTCTCTGTCGTAGCGCTTTTTCATAGCGGCTGAGAGCCGCTCTATATTCTTTGTGCGAATTGGAAAGGATCGAGTCTATATATCTTCTTCGCCCTCCTGGAGAGGCGGTTACAATTTCAATATCTTGAGGCGTAAAAAGGACGGTATACAGATAATCTGAAAAGGTCCGAAGAGCACGGGGCACATCATTTACCAGATATTTTTTTGAAAGATAGTTGTTTTGAAGTGCCAAAATAGTTACAAGATTCGTTGTATCAGTACCATCTTTCACCAGTCCCTCAATTCTGGCAAATTCATAGCCATTTTCTATCATATCTGCGTCACGTGCTGCCCTAAAAGAAGTTCCATGGGACAGAACATATAGCGCCTCTAAAATGTTGGATTTTCCCGCAGTATTTCTTCCAATAATAATGGTTGTGGGGCCAAATTCAAACGTTTTTTTGTGATGGCTTCGAAACTGCTTGAGTGTTATTTTTGTAACGATCATTTGCCTGACTTATTGTCGAGTCTTTGTAGAATTTTTGAAAGCTGGTATGTTATGAAAACTGCAAGAGAGGTTACAATAAGTGCGTAAACAAGAAGGGACACAAGACTTCCATTGGGGAAATACGGCTTGATATACGTGTTTACTGCTTCTTGAATGAGTGAATTCCAGGCAAGAGCTGCCACTAGACCAAATCCGGCTGTGGCAAGTGTTAGAAATTGTCGAACTAACTCAATGTGAAGACGTTTTTGTTTTGGGGTTTCTTTCTTCTCAGCCATGTATTGTATAATACAATAAGCCAATTCAAAAGGCAAAAAAAGCTTAATAAAATGTATTTACCCACTTTTTCAATCACAAATTCCATTCTTAAAAACATAGGCAGCATAGAGGCAGCACGTGAAGTTATAGAAAATGCGCCGCTATTGCCCTATTGGGAGAAAAAATTTCAAGACGAGGCAGTTATAAGAACCGTTCATTACGGTACGCATATAGAAGGAAATGAGTTGTCCTTAGTACAGGTTCAAAAGATTTTAGACGGAGAAAAGATCGTGGCAAGAAGTCGAGATGTTCAGGAGGTTATAAATTATAGGCGCGTAGTGGAGTATATGGGAAGAACCATGGGCAAGAGAATTGATGAGGATGTCATAAAACAATTACATAAAATAGTGGTAGCAAATATTTTGCCTATGGATAAGATGGGGGACTATAGAGATCGCGATGTGGTTATTAAAAATTCAATTACGGGAGAAGTTTCTTTCCGGCCACCAAAAACAATTGAAGTGCCATGGCAAATAAAAGAACTTGTACAGTTTATAGAGGAAGAACATGAGATGCATCCTGTGCTAAAGGCAGGAATAGTTCATTATGAATTTGTGAGAATCCATCCATTTCTGGATGGGAACGGGCGTGTAGGACGTGCACTTTCAACACTTGTTTTATTTCAGGAAGGGTATGATACAAGACAATTCTTTTCGCTTGAGGAGCATTTTGATAACAACGCACAAGAGTACTATAACGCCCTCCAAAGCGTTGAAAAAGAAAAGGGAGACCAGACGTTATGGCTTACTTATTTTACAGAATGCCTTGCGCTGGAGCTTTCCAAAATAAAAATCAAAGTGGAAGGAATTTCTACAGATGTTACGCTTAGGAAAAAGCTAGGCGGTCCTGTAATGTTATCGGATAGGCAACTTAAAATAATTGAATATATAAAGGCAAATGGATATATTGAGAACAAAATGTATGCAACTCTTTTTTCAATGGTTTCAGAGGATACGGTGCTGCGTGAAGTGGCTGATTTAGTGAAAAAGGGGATTTTAAAGAAAAAAGGGGTTACAAAAGGTGTAAAATACGTAATGAAGTAACTATGGATAATAAGCATGAGCTATTAAATATACACTCTAGACAAGAAATGTCTCCTCATGACAGAAAGACTCTTTTAACAGTTGTAGAGCATGGTGTAATTGGGAGTGGCGTTTCAGTAATGATTCATGGAAAAGAGAAAAAAATAGTAGATCAGGTAAAAAGTTTAGAAGGTGATTCTATGTTAATAGATGAAGCATACTTTGAAGATTCAAATGCGCTTCTTACACCAATAAGCCTTTTGTCTCAAGGAGGGAAAGAAAGAAAAGAAGTAATTGGTGGTCGTGCTGGGAAAAAAGTGGGAGGGAATATTGTTATGTATGGCGTTTCAGGAGTTTTGGCAAGCATGCAAGGTGTTGAGATGGGTATGATCCCTCAGGATATGGGAGAGAATAATACAGTTCCGGAGATCCATGTCTACTTTTCAAGGGAAGGAAGGCAAATTCAGCCATCTGAGATTGGCGCAGATGGGTGGGAGCTAACTCCAAGTTTTAAAAAGATTCTTAACCTTGTGATGATTGATCCGAGTGGCACAATGATATATACGGCAACACCAGTTTCCAAATGATATTTAAAGAACTTTCAGTTTATCTTCAAAAATTAGAAAATATAACTTCCCGTAATGAAATGGTTCTTGTATTAGCAGAACTTTTTGAAAAAGTTCCCGTAGAAGACGTGGGTAAGGTAATGTATTTACTTCAGGGAAGAGTGGCTCCGCTTTATGTCCCTCTCGAATTTGGAATGGCTGACAAGATGATCTTGCGGTCAGTTGCCCTAGCATATGGGGAGGATGAGAAGAAGGTTACAGGTGAATTTAAAAAAATTGGAGATGTAGGAGATTTAGCTGAAAAATTAAGTTTGGGCAAGAAACACTCTGTCAAAGATCCTTCAATTGCTCACGTGTTTGCAACTCTTGAACAAATTGCCAAGACAAACGGTGCAGGTTCTGTGGAGAAAAAAATAGGATTGCTTTCTGACTTATTCAAAGATTTAGACCCATTATCCGTAAGATTTGTTGCTCGGATTCCTGTTGGGAAGTTACGGTTAGGGTTTTCTGACATGACCGTTTTAGATTCTTTGTCTTGGATGTTATCAGGTAACAAAAGTAATAGAAAAGAAATAGAGCGGGCATACAACATACGGCCGGATCTTGGAGTCATAGGTAAAATGTTAAAAGAGCATGGAATTCACGGTGTGGAAAAGGTGAAACCTGCAGTTGGAACACCCATTCTTATGGCGCGCGCGGAAAGATTAAGTTCGGGAAAAGAAATAATAGACAAAATAGGAGAATGTGCGGTTGAGGAAAAATTTGATGGTTTTAGGCTTCAAGCTCATTGGGACGGGAAAAATGTCAAATTGTATACGCGGAATTTAGAAGAAGTCACCTTTATGTATCCTGATGTTGAGGTGGGGATAAAAGCTCAAATGAGGGCAAAAGAAGCAATCTTTGAAGGGGAGGCAATAGCCTATAACCCCAATACAAATGAATACCTTCCATTTCAATTAACATCTCAAAGAAAAAGAAAATATGACATAGAAGAAATGGCACGTAAGATCCCTTTAAAATATATGGTTTTTGATGCGTTATATGTAGATGGTGAGAATTTAATCCCCAAACATTACACTGAAAGACGAAAAGTGCTAAACAGGATGATCAAAGACGGAAGTGTTTTGTATCCTGCTGAAGAGAAAGTATTTGATGAGGGTAAAGAAATAGAAAACTTTTTTGACGACGCAATTTCCCGTGGGCTGGAAGGGATACTTGCCAAGAAGTTGGATGGGACATATCAGGCAGGAGCAAGAGGTTGGAATTGGATAAAGCTGAAAAGATCATATCAATCAAAATTAGACGATACAGTTGACTGTGTGGTCATGGGTTATTATTATGGCCGCGGTAAGAGAACTAGCTTTGGAATAGGCGCATTTCTCATAGGTATTTATGATTTAAAGCAGGATAAATTCTTAACAATAGCAAAGGTGGGAACAGGACTTACTGATGATGAATGGAGAGAGCTTGCAAAGAGGGGAGACAAGTTAAAATCCAAAATAAAACCTGTATTATATGACGTAGATAAGTGGTTAACGCCGGACGTATGGGTAAAGCCTGAGATTGTAGTGGAAATTAAAGCAGATGAGTTGACTAGGTCTCCCGTTCACACAGCGGGAAGAATATTAAAACCTTCAAAGAGCGGATCTGCATATGATATAGATATTCCGGGATATGCCTTGCGTTTTCCTAGGCTTGAGCGGTTTAGGGATGATAAGAAACCGATTGATGCCACAACACTGACTGAGGTTGCAGAAATCTTTAAACTCCAGAAAAAGTAACGGGTTTCTTGCAGTGCTTTCACTTTCGTGATGCGCACCTAAAGAAACCGATTGATGCCACAACATTGACTGAGGTTGCAGAAATCTTTAAACTCCAGAAAAAGTAACGGGTTTCTTGCAGTGCTTTCACTTTCGTGATGCGCACCTAAAGAAACCGATTGATGCCACAACATTGACTGAGGTTGCAGAAATC
>JAGORM010000003.1:70386-148830 GCA_018062815.1 Candidatus Levyibacteriota bacterium
TTTAAACTCCAGAAAAAGTAACGGGTTTTTAGTACAGAATTTACTTTCATTTGAATATAATAAATTGACACTCCAGTCTTTGCTGTGGTTTACTTAAAGTATATGAAGCATGGATTCAAATGGCCTGAACTGCCTGCCCCGAGGAACGAGGGGAGCCTGTCGAATGGGCCTGCCCTGAGCCTGTCGAATGGGTTCACTCTCATAGAGCTGTTAATTGTTATTGCAGTTTTGGGGATTCTTGTGACTGTGGGGATAGTAGTATTAAATCCAGTTGCTCAACTTCAAAAATCCAGGGATGCAGCTCGTAAGGCAACGTTACGGGATGTCCAAAATGCGCTCGAACAATACTACACTGATAATGGTGCTTATCCAAATCCGAATGTATTTGCGAGCGGAACTTGTTTTAGCGCGACAAGTTGGGATTGTTGGAATACAAACTCTTCATCTTCTATGTTTGGGCCAAATGCCTCAACATATATTCAGAACATGAGTCAAGATCCATCTTTTACAGATCAGGGCGGTGCTTGTACTCCTGGAGACACTACAACGCGTGGATACGCATACTATACCGCAGATGGTCAGTCATACATTCTTGTTACCCGTCTTGAAAATGCTTCCGATCCGTCTATTCAAGCAGGTGGAGCAAATTACTATGATGGAACAGGGGGCGGGTGTACAAAATTTGGGAATTATAAGGTAGAAAGTCAGCAGTAAATTTATAGCAATATATATGACGCTGACATATCTACAAAGTCATCCTTAAAGACTACTCCTTCAGCTTCTAATAAGCGTTTTTGAGCATTTTTTCCACCAAATGCAAAAGTAGATGCTAGACGCCCAATTTTATTTACTACTCTGTGACACGGAATTTTACCTTCATAGGGGTTTGCATGAAGTGCTTGTCCTACAACCCTGGGAGACATATGAAGTTTTTTGCCAATAGTTCCGTAGGTTGTTACTTTTCCTTTTGGAATTTTACTTACTAAATAATATACTTTTTCAAAAGAAGCATTTTTCATAGTTTTTTCTCAATTTAGATTCTGACTCTTTTTATACTTTGGATTTTTTATCTCCCTTTCCTGCGTCTTTTAACTGTTTTAACTTCCACATAAAAAGCGCACCCTTGTTGGGAGTTGTTGTATGAGCATCTTTAACGTAAGAGAGAGCACGTTCTATAAGGGATCTGTCAGTAGTTTTTGCAAGTTTAATATATAAAGATTTATGCTTATGGTCATGTAATTCTTCTGACATATAAATTCCGAAAGACTGAAATTCGCGGGATATGTATTTATCTGCAACGGGGTTAAATTTATCTAATATGTTTGACACTTTTTGCATAGGGATATTATAGAGTTAACGACACACAGAGTCAAAGAAATAGAGTTTTGTCTTTGTCTATTGAAGGAAATCATTCTTTTTGTTTTAATGCTTGAGTGGAATTAGTTTTGGATTTACACCTGCATTCAAGGTTTTCTCGTGCTGTTTCCCCACGTATGAATCTTACCAACATGTATCTGTGGGGTCGTAAGAAAGGAATTAATGTTTTTTCAATTACTGACTTCACTCATCCGGTTTGGTTTAATGAAGTACAGTCACAATTAATAGAAGTGTCTCAAGGAATGTATGCATTAAAGGATGCAGATGCGCTTGAGAATCAACTAGGAACACTTGCTCAGAAAAATTTACTAGGACCATACTTCATGTTATCTTGCGAGGTTGCAGCAATTTATACTGAGGGAGGGAAAGTTCACAGGATTCATAATCTAATTTTTGCGCCAGATTTCAATGTAGCCCTGAAAATAAATAGAGCTTTGTCTCAAAGAGGAATAAATCTTACCGCAGATGGGAGACCAATACTTGGTATTAGTAGTAGAAATCTCTGTGAGTTGTTGTTTGAGATAAGTCCCAGGATTGCGGTCATTCCCTGTCACATTTGGACTCCGTGGTTTTCTTTATATGGCAGTAAATCCGGGTATGATCATATCGCTGAATGCTTTGGTGAATATGCACCTCGTATATTTGCGGTGGAAACTGGATTGTCATCTGACCCATCAATGAACTGGAGGGTAAAAGAGTTAGCTACTCGAAGTATTGTATCTTTCTCAGATGCTCATTCGCTTGAGAAAATGGGTCGTGAAGCGACTGTTCTCCGAAAGATACAAAAAGGAGAAAGGATACAAGGTGAAGATGTTACATATGACAATATTTTAAACTCTTTTGTTCGGGGGAAGGAGAGGACATTTGAAATTGCCTATACTATAGAATTTTATCCTGAGGAGGGGAAATACCATTATACTGGGCATAGGAATTGTAAAGTTTCGTACACCCCGCAAAACACCCCTAAAAATGATATATGTCCGGTATGTGCAAGACCTTTGACAGTGGGAGTAATGAAACGAGTAGAGGATCTTGCTGCTAATTCAGAACAACTTTTTACATACTCAAATGATAAAAATGGAGTGGTGTGGGTAAAAGATCCAAAAGGAGTTCGTCCTCCTTCAGTAAGCCTTGTTCCACTTCTTGAGATTCTTGCAGAAGCTTTGCATACCGCTCCTAACTCACAGAAAGTCTTAACTTTATTTGACTCTTTAATTCAGAAATTTGGGTCTGAGCATCAAATTCTTTTAAGAACTGAGTTGGATAGCATACGAAGTCAGGCAGGGCAAAAAATTTCAGATGGGATAGAGCGGGTTCGCAGGCGTGATATTAGAATTGTTCCGGGATATGACGGAGAATACGGTAAGGTAAGCATTTGGAAAGAAGACGCTGACGCAAAGGTGAAAGAAGAAGAACAATTGGGACTTAAGATATAACAGGGGCTTGCACTACTATTTCAAATAAGCAAGAATAGAATAAGAGAGTAAAAGTTGAGCTTTATTCTATTTTAAAAGATAAACTTGATAGGAGGTGAGAAAACAAAATGGCAAAAAACACAACACAAAACATAATTGATAGAACACAGGAGTTATTTGATAAACTTCCTGCACTTCCAAAAGAAGCAAGAGACGTTATAGCAAAGATCACTCCATGGATTGCTCTTATTTTTGGAATATTAGGTGTACTTGGTGGAATAGCAGGTCTTGGGCTTCTTACCGTATTTTCTCCATTTGCATTTATGGGGGGAGCAGGAAGGGCTTTAGGTGGAGGAGTTTTAGCAGCAATTCTAACGATAGTTTCATCAGGCTTATTACTCGCCGCCTTTCCAGGTACAAAAAAATACAAGATTTCAGGATGGAATTTTCTTTTTTGGAGTGAGGCAGTAGCCTTGCTTTCAGCAATTCTTGCGCCACTAGATTTGGGAGGTATAATATTTACTTTAGTTGGGTTCTATTTAATCTTTCAAATAAAAAGTCACTATAAGTAACTTTAGTATGTGACTGAAGGGGAAAGTTAATATTGGGTGTATATTCCGATCCAATTGAAGTGCTGTTAAATTCTTAATAAGGAATATAATCACAGACCCTGTTTAATTTGTGGGTCTGTGATTTTTTTAGGCTTAGATGGGATCTGAAAGAAGTTTTAATATACGTTTTGCTCCGCTTACGGTTTTTCTAAAAGGAGACACTTTCTTTTTTTTATGTATCTTTAAAAAATTTGTATAAATATCAACTAATTGTTTTGTGGTCTCCACAAGCGAGTATCTTTCAGTTGAGATCTGTGCATTTTTTCCCATTTCCTCGCGTATCTTTTCATCTTTTAGAAGAAAAAGTATTTTTTTAGCAAATCCTTCATTATTTCTGGATGTTAAATAGCCATTTTTCCCGTCTTCTATTAACTCCTTCAGTGTTTTGTCTTGTACTGCTACAACAGGTAATCCTGAAGTCATCGCCTCTATGGGTGCCATCCCCTGGGTTTCAGTTTTTGAAGAGAACAAAAAGATATCACTATCTGAATAGACTTGGGGCATAAATTTTTGTTCTATAAACCCCGGAAGGTATATTTTTTTTTCAAGATTAAGCTCTTTCGCAAGATTAATAAGCGTATCTTTATCTGGCCCACCACCTATAAGTACAAGTGTAGTGTTTGGTTCTTTTTTTATTACATACTGAAAGCTTTTTATTAAAAACTCAACCGATTTTTCCCGTCCTAGTCGACCTACATATAAAAGAATTTTTGTATCTTTTGCAATTTTTAATCTCTTGTGTAGATACCCTTTTTTTACGTTTAGAAATCTTGTTCTGTCAATTCCATTGGGGAGAATTGTAATAGGAGTTTTTACTCCACATTTTCTGAGTTCCTGTTTGGCGCGTTCTGTTGGGGCAATAAGCTGTTCACACATATTTCCAAAAATACGAGTTACAGCTTTAACAATTCCAGGCCTAAATACTTTCCCCTTGAGTAAATAATGAGTATATTCATGTACTATTGTGTGATACGTTCCAATAAAAGGGAGATTTTTTATACGAGCCACTTCCCATCCTAATAAGCTCATAACCCCACCGTCTTGACCGTGAATTATGTCAAGTTTTTTCATCCGTAACACTTTAATAAGATTAGGTTCTGGAAGATAAAGTGCGGTTCTCATGTCTAAATCTTCATAGAGCTTAACAGAGTAAAGACGGATAACATTTTTTTTATCTTTGTATCCTGGGTGTTTTGGGGCTATTATGTAGACCGTATGACCTTGGCGTTCAAGTTCAGCCGCTGTTGCTGCAACACTTGTTGCAACCCCGTTAGGATCCGGCAGGTAGCTTTCAGCAAAAAAGGCAATTCTCATATATTAAATAAATTTTTGAGTGAAATAAAGCTCCCATGCTTTGTCCTGGGTAGCTTTTTAGCTCGCAATTTTCTGTCGGTCTGATCCCCATTCTTACAAGAGTAAATTAAGCTTGCATAGAAAACCGAAAGAAAGCAAGTTCCTTATTCTATCACCTTTAAATTATTGGGACAAATGATATAATATGAATACATGTCAGAACAAGGACCTCAGATTGATAAGCTTTTAGCAAAAGTCCAAACTCGCCGAGATGCAGCAGCAAAGACTGAAAATCCAGATATAACAACAGACAGGCGGCCAACAAGGGAAAATACTGATGTTCCCAGAAGTCCAACTACAAGACTTATTCGAGGTTCTTTGACGGCTTCCTTAAAGGATATAAAAAACGATCCGCAAATGAGGGTTGATCTTGTGCCGGGATTTGTTTCTGAGTCGCGGAAAATGGCAGAAGATTTAGATAAGCTTGATGTACAATTCCATAAGAGCGGAAAATTTTTAGATGCGGGCAAAGGATCAGATAAGAAAAATTCTATATACGCAGTTACGCTTGATTTACGAGAGCCTTCAAATGAGCCTGATACTAGAACACCTTGGGTAATGATTGGTGGAGCATATTCTACTTCTGAGCAAAACGCAGCGCTTTCTATGGCTCTTGCATTGCAGGGTGAAAAGGTTATGGTAGTAACTCATCCTGAGCAAATGCGGGATCAAGAGGGAAGGCGTGGTCTGCTTGATTTATTCAAAAACACAGCTAAAGATGATATAGGGATGTTTAAAAATGCCCTTGTTAGCACTGGGTTTTCTAAAGTTAATTTACTTGGAGATTCTGTAGGGGGGGCATTTGCTCTTGCGCTTGCTTCTGATTCGGAACTTACAAAAAAAGTTCAGATAGAAAACGCAATAATTCTCCAACCTGTTGGATTTGAGAAGCGCACGCAAAAAGAACTTATGACTGAAGGAAATGCTGACGAAAAAAGAAACGTAAATGATCCGGAGGCAAAGGTTATTATGGCCCTGCAAGGAAATACAGACGCATACAGAAAGTCTGGTGCACAACTTCATGATGTTAGTAGCTTCAAACGTATGATAGAGGCACGAAAGTTTATTAGTTCCTCAAAGGTGACAAGTGATAAGCTCAATGATTCTGAATCTATCGCGCGGGCGGTGGAGAACATATCAGGCGAATTGGAGATTTGGTCTTGCGGAGGTGATGGACTCGCCCGCCCGGAAGCAATACAAGCTGCAATAAATAATGCACTCCCTCTATTAAAAGAAGATGATAAGACAAGGCTATATTCATATAATGTTACAGGAGCACATCATAATCAGCTTATACTAAACGCCTTTGGCTTTATGCGTGCTCGATTTGAGGAGCAAGAGGCAAGACGACAAATAGGAGAAGCATACAAAGGTACGAAAACAATGGATATCAAAACTATGGAACGTTCAGGAGCGGAATATTTATTAAAAAAAATGCAAAGTAGAACAAAATGAGAATACTTTTTGTAACAGATCAGTATAAGCCTGCGGTAAACGGTATTGTTACACATATTCTACTTCTTAAAGAAGAACTTGAACGACGTGGACATGAGTTGTGGATAGTTGCTCCTGATTTTGGTTCTAAAACTGAGCCTGAAGAGCGTGTTTTACGTCTTCCCTCAGTAGTATTTATGCCTCGTCCGGTGGACCGTTTTACCGTTCCATTTAATAGGAAGGTAGAGAAACAGTTGCGGGAACTTCATTTTGATGTTGTTCATAATCAGTTAGGGCTTCTTGGGTACCTAGGGACAAGACTTGCAAAGAAGCAAAACCTACCAAACATTGTAACGCTACATACGCCTTTTACACAGTTTGTCCGTTGGTCATTTCCTCATCTTCTCCGCTTCTCGTACCCGATTTTAAATATTGCCATGCGAAGCTATTTTAAGAGTTATGATCTTGTGCTGTGCCCATCTCCAAGATCAGCAGATGAGTTAAAAGATGCTCACATTAAAGCACCAATTCAAATTCTTCATAATGGAATTAAACTTGAAAGATTTGAAAAAGCAACTTCAGGTGATTTCTATAAAGCATTTAAGGTAGACAAAAAAAGACCAATTATCTCATGGGTTGGGAGAGTTGAGTCAGGAAAAAATGCAGACCTGGCAGTTTTGGCTCATAAGGAGGTAATTAAAAAAGTACCAAATGCCCTTCTTGTTATAGTAGGAGGTGGAATTTTACTTCAGAAAACAAAGGATATAGTAGCGCAAAACAATATGTTAGACCACATTTTGTTTACTGACGTACAAAAGCCTGAAATGGTTGCAAGTTTGAATAAAGCTTCTCAGCTATTCTTATTTACGAGCGATACAGATAATCTTCCTACTGTAGTTATTGAAGCCATGGCGTGTGGAATTCCAATAGTAGCATTAAAAGATAAGGCCGTAATTGATCTTGTTGATGAAGGTAAAGATGGCTATTTTACTACTAAAGATCCGTTGAATATTGCAGAAAAAGTAACTAATATTCTTACAAGTCCAAAAAAACAAAAAGAATTGGGTGTAGGGAGCCTCAAGAAGGCACAGGGTTTTTCAGTAGAGCGGTATACGGATGCACTACTCAATATTTATGGGGAGCTAGTCGCAAAACATAAGAAAACTTTTAATAAAGTGTAATTTCTTTCCTTGACAAGTAACTATTCTGTGGTCTAAGATAAATATCCTATATGGCAGATACAATATTTACAGACGATACGTTTGAGCAAGAGGTTTTAAAAAGTGAAATGCCTGTTTTAGTGGATTTTTGGGCAGAGTGGTGCACCCCCTGTCACATGCTGACACCTACACTTGCTGAAATTGAGAAAGAGTATGAAGGCAAGATTAAGATAGGTAAAATGAACGTAGATGAAAATATTAAAACTCCTGGAAATTTTAGTATCATGTCTATTCCTACCGTTATTCTTTTTAAAGGTGGGAAACCAGTCTCAACTACAGTAGGGGTTCAGGCAAAAGATGTATATAAGAAAAGCATAGATGAAGCCCTCAGTTCATAAGTTTACTTCCACATGGAAAATCTATACGATGTCATAATTATCGGGAGCGGTCCTGCAGGTTTGACTGCAGGTATCTATACTTCTCGAGCTGATCTTAAAACACTTATAATTGCGGGTCGTTTTTGGGGTGGGCAACTTATGTTAACTACAGAAGTGGAGAATTTCCCTGGCTTTCCTGATGGAATTTTAGGACCTGAGCTTATGCAGAAGATGCGTAAGCAGGCAGAGCACCATGGAGTTGAAATAGTAGATAGCAATTTTAAGTCAGGAGATTTTTCTATTCGTCCGTTTACAATCACAACAGATGATGAGAAAACATATTCCGGGAAATCAGTAATTGTTGCAACAGGAGCTGAAACAAAGTGGTTAGGAATTCCGGGAGAGCAGGAAAAGATAGGACGGGGGGTATCATCATGCGCTCCTTGTGACGCAGCTTTTTATAGGGGTAAAAACGTCATAGTGGTAGGTGGTGGAGACAGTGCCATGGAAGAAGCAGAAGTGCTTACAAAATTTGCACAACATGTGTATATAGTACATAGAAAAGATATGTTTCGCGCTTCGCAAATTATGCAGAAAAGAATCTTTGATAATCCTAAAATCACCGTTGTTTGGAGCAGTGAAATAACAGAGATAGTAGGAGATCAAAAGGTAGAAAAAGTGATTGTTAAGACTACCGGAGACAATATAAAGGTAAAAGAAAACAATCAGGATAGTGAAAAAACAGCCGAAGATCTAGGCGGAAAGACTTTAGGAAGTGGATCATGGGAATTTCCAATAGATGGAGTATTTGTAGCTGTAGGACATATGCCTAACTCTAAGGTATTTGCGAATATTGAAACAGATGAGAAGGGCTTTATTAAAACCTTTGATCACACAAAGACAAACCTAGATGGAGTATTTGTGGCAGGAGACGTACATGATGCACAGTATCAACAAGCAGTAACCGCCGCAGCGTTTGGATGTATGGCTGGCCTTGACGTAGAGAAGTGGCTTCGAATGCAACAATCTCCTAAGTAATTTCTTCAGTTTGATTTAGTCCTATCGTGGGAATATAATCAAACCCATGGGTTTGAGCAGGCGTGAATTATTGATTGGTGGCGCGGCTGTTGTTGGTGCTGCTGCACTTGGGATAAACGCAGGAATAGAGGATTCCCCTGAAGTTAAAAAACCGGAAGTCCCTATTGTTGCAGCATATTTTCTTCAACTCATGAATAAGCGTGTAGACATGAGAAAAAATGCAGACTTTTGGAATTCGTTTAAAGTTTTTATCACACAAGCAAACCCCGAAGACTTCTCAAAACACTTTGTTTTTAATTATGTTTACGAGGCATTACAAACGTATGAACTGTATTGGCCACAGAACGTTAATTCAGATAAAGAGATAAATTCAACTGTTTCTGTTTATGTTCATCATCATGAGGAGGGTGCAAAAACTTTGTCTATTCATACAAGGTTAGGTCTAGATGGGGCAATAGATCCTGATAGAAGTGACATGATGGAAAGTGGGGGTGGTCGGGCGTGGTGGAGTAAGGCACAGATGGGCAAGGAGGACATGATTAGTTCATATGAAACGTTTTTTCAGAAGCCACCTACTTCTAATCCTTCATCTGAATGGCAAGAAGTACGGAGCCCAAACTTTGGAAAGGGTTTTCAGTATGAAAAGAATACTAAAGGAGCTTTGGGCATAGAATATAGAGAGACAATGAATCGGGACGGCTTTGCCTTTTTTGACGTTAATTTCCCCCGTGTAAAAACACCTGTACCACAACCTAAACTAGTGCTTGACAAGAGGCTAAAATCTGGCTAGAATAGTTTTTACCTTTCGGAAATCAAGAATAGTTTATGATGGTAATAAAAATTAACTTTTACAAATCGACAACTACGTCGATCCCTGTTTCTACCTCATTGTTTTAAAGTTTACTTCTTGTACATTTCCAGGGTTAAATTTTTTTCATGTTTTAGTCTGGCCCATAAGAACCTGAATTGAATACAATTCAGAACCTTGTGGACCCTCACGCTAGCGCGTTCGGGCCCATAGCACAGTTGGTAGTGCGCCTCATTTGCAATGAGGAGGTCAGGAGTTCGAATCTCCTTGGGTCCACTTTAATAATGCAAAGCATAATTAAAGTACTAGGTTTTCGCTTGGAAAATAGCTTAAAACTAGCACGATTTTAGTTAAGAGTTATTAGTTTTGGTTTAAAGTTTCGTGTACTGGTACCTGAGCGGCTGAGTGCAATTTTACTCACCGTCAGGTACGAATACACGAGAAAGTTTTTTGCTCATTAATAATTGGGAGAAAATAACAAACAAACGACCACGTTCAGTCTTTGAACGTGGCAAACAACTAGGCCAAAAATCCCGCTAGGCGGGGTTCCATGTTTCTTTGCCGAACACATGGTTTTATTTGAATTGGTTTTTTAGAATCTACGCTATTTGATTCATGCTAATAGTGGATGCCTAGGAGATATTGACCGAAGAAGGACGCATCTGGCTCGCGAAAATCACCGGGGAATGGCCTAAGACATAATGATCCGGTGGTGTCCGAATGGGGAAACCCTCCCGCATTGCGGGAAGCCTGCTATGAAGTTATTACGATTTATCGTGATATATAGTAGCCGGCGGGGTACCGGACCAACTGAAACATCTAAGTAGTCCGAGGAAAAGAAATCACAGAGATTCCGTCAGTAGCGGCGAGCGAAAGCGGAACAGCTCAAACCACATAGTAATATGTGGGGTTGTAGGACCACTTGCTTAAATGCAAAAGAAGTTACAAAGGGAAAACATAGAAAAACGCGTTGGAAAGCGCGGCCAAAGAAGGTGACAGCCCTGTATTTGAAATGATTTCCTCTTCTTGTGAGTTCCTGAGTACCATGGGGTACGATTAAACCCTGTGGGAAGCCGGGGCGACCACGCTCCAAAGCTAAACATCAATATCTACCGATAGTGAACTAGTACCGCGAGGGAAAGGTGAAAAGCACCCCGGAAGGGGGATGAAAGAGTTACTGAAACTATTAGCTAACAAGCAGACAAAGTGCAATTTATTGTATGATGTCGTGCCTATTGAAGAATGAGCCGGTGAGTTTTTGTATTGCGCATGTCTAAGGGCGAATCGTCCGAAGGCGAAGTGAAAGCAATCCCTAATTGGGAGATATTTTGCGCATTGCAGAAGACCCGAAACCAGGTGAGCTAACCATGAGCAGGGTGAACTCCGATGAAAATCGGAGGAAGGCCCGCACTCGTGATCGCAGCAATGATCTGAGATGACTTGTGGTTAGGGGTGACATACTAAACGAACCTGGAGATAGCTGGTTCTCCCCGAAATATATTTTGGTATAGCCTTATGAATGTTTACAGGGGGTAGAGCACTGAATGGTCTCTGGAGGGGCAACCTTTCAGGATCAATCAAACTCCGAATACCGTGTAAACTTAACAAAGAGTCAGACTTGCGGGGCTAAGCTCGTGGGTCAAAAGGGAAACAGCCCAGACTCCCATCTAAGGTCTCTAAATTTAAGCTAAGTTGAAAAGGAAGTCAGTGTCCTTTGACAGCTAGGAAGTTGGCTCAGAAGCAGCCATCTTTTAAAGAAAGCGTAACAGCTCACTAGTCGATACAGGATACTGG
The DNA here is from genome assembly GCA_018062815.1 of Candidatus Levyibacteriota bacterium. Classification (GTDB taxonomy): domain Bacteria; phylum Patescibacteriota; class Microgenomatia; order Levybacterales; family GWA1-39-11; genus JAGORM01. The sequence continues at coordinate 81,754 of JAGORM010000003.1, forward strand.
CGCCGGAAATGATCGAGGATTAAGCTTAATACCGACGATGGAGATTTGTCCGATTTATCGGACGAGTGGTAGGGGAGCGTCGCAAATGCAGTGAAGCTGTGGTGTAAACCATGGTGGAGCGTTTGCAAGTGAGAATGCCGGCATGAGTAGCGTATGACGCCTGAGAACGGCGTCCGCCGAAAATCCAAGGTTTGCTGCGCCATGTAAGTCAGCGCAGCGTTAGTCGGCTCCTAACGGTGGCCCGTCGTAAAGCGCGGGGTAACCGGATGGACAACTCGTTAAAATTCGAGTACAGAATGTGATGCGTTTGGCCGTAAGGCCACTAGCGCAAGCTAGATCACCTAAGGATGGACAAGGGTGGAAAGGATCGCCCCGTATTACGGGGTCTAAGTCATAAGAAAGTTTGAGTTGGTAAATCCGCTCAGACGTTTATTTAAGTGGCAAATGCAAGTTCCAAATCGCAAGAAAGTAGAACAAGGATCGTAAGTTTCAGCCTTCAAGAAAAGATTCGTAGGGAGTGTCATATTTTGCCGTACCGCATAACCGACACAGGTGGATTGGTCGAGTAGACTAAGGCGACCGTGAGACAGATGTTCAAGGAACTCGGCAACAAAAGCTGGGCGTAACCTATGGGAGATGCCCTGCCCCGAATAAAATTGGGGTTAAGCAAAAGATTACTTAGCGACTGTTTATCTAAAACACAGGTCCCTGCAAAGCCGAAAGGCAACGTATAGGGGCTGACACCTGCCCAGTGCCGGTAAGTCAATAGTGGGTGGTGATGCTCGTAAGAGTTGAGCCGCTTTCTAAAGCTCCGGTGAACGGCAGCAGTAACTATAACTGTTCTATGGTAGCGAAGTTCCTTGTCGGGTGAGTTCCGACCCGCACGAAAGGTAGAACGACTGAGTAACTGTCTTGAACATTTACACGGCGAAATTGAGATGGCTGTGAAGACGCGGCCTGGTTGTCCTAGGACAAAAAGACCCCGGGAGCTTTACTGTAGCTTGACATTTGTAAGCTTATTTTAACTGTTTAGAATAGGAGGGAGATCGCAAGATCAAAATATGAAATACCTCTCTTTAAGATGAGTAAGCATTACTCCATTGCCGCATAAAAATACGGCTGGAAAACAGTGTCTGGTGGGCAGTTTAACTGGGGAGGTTGCCTCCTAAAATGCAACGGAGGCGTACAAAGGTTGGCTAACTCCGGACGGAAATCGGAGCTTATTGTGCAAACGCACAAGCCAGCTTGACTGCGAGACCTACAAGTCGAGCAGGTGCGAAAGCAGGTGTTAGTGATCCTGCGTTCCTTAGTGGTTGGGACGTAGCTTAACGGATAAAAGCTACCCCGGGGATAACAGGCTGATCGCATCCAAGCGTCCACAGCGACGATGCGGTTTGGCACCTTATTTGAAAAAATCGGGGCGCCTAAGTAGCAATACTTAAGCCTGAATTATTAGTATTTGAGTCAAAAAACAAGGTACTAATAATTAGAATTACTAGCTCAAATCGGTGAAACCCTACTCTTGAACAAAAGAGGGTAATACCGAGGGAGATACCAGACGGTGTTTCCTGTATCGACTGATCCCGATTAAATCGGGAGAGATATGGATTTTGATGTAATAGTCAAGTTTATAATTCATATAATACGGCTAGCTCCCGCTGATAATTTTCAGCTGGGATGAAGGTATAGTCAAAGCTCTTAGTAATAAGAGTTCACAATCAATTTTGAGTTTTTAGGTCTTTCTTGAAATTGATAAAATGATAGACAGCGATGTCGGCTCATCTTAGCGCGGAGGTGGAGAAGCTTCCAAGCGTCTGGCTGTTCGCCAGTTAAAAAGGTACGCGAGCTGGGTTAAGAACGTCGTAAGACAGTTCGGACTCTATCCAGGACAACCGTTTGAGATTTGAAAGGAGTCGCCCCTAGTACGAGAGGACTGGGGTGAGGGAATCCCTGGTGTGCCAGTTGTACTTACAAGTGCACTGCTGGGTAGCTAGATTCCCATGGGATAACCGCTGAAAGCATCTAAGTGGGAAGCCCACCTTAAGATAAGATCTCTTTAAGACCCCTGAGAGACCATCAGGTTGATAGGCAGCAAGTGTAAGACGGGTAACCGTTTCAGCTAAGCTGTACTAATAGGTCAATACCAAATAGCGTGGGTTTTAAGAAACCAAATGGTAGTAAAGAAGTTTGTTTGAAAAAGTTTTGCCCTTGAGTCTTTGGTCTTTGGAGCGGTGTGGAACCACCTCTTCCCATTCCGAACAGAGAAGTGAAACGCGCCAGCGCCTACAATACTTTAGTGTTACACACTAGGGGAAGATAGGTCAAGGCCAAGGACTGAGGGGCAAAGCAAAAGTTTTAATCTAAAGTCTCTTGACCTGCGGTTTTCTAACGAAAACCTAATGGTCAATAACCATGACTGAGGGGCAAAGCAAAAATACTTTAAAATTACATGTAAATGTATACTCGAAGTATAAATTCTCCCAATTATTATTGAGCAAAGACGAAGTATTTGCGAGATATCAAGCATTAGCAGGCTTATTATTGAGCAAAGACGAAGTATTTGCGAGATATCAAGCATTAGCAGGCTTATTATTGAGCAAAGACGAAGTATTTGCGAGATATCAAGCAAAGCATCATTAGCAAGCTTCTTATTCAGCCACTAACTTAAATTTTTACTCCCTTGTTTAATTTCACTTGAGATAATATTGACAAATAGGCGGTCTTGCTATATCATTAATCATGGTAAGTAGCACTCAGTTACCTGTTGGTCTCACCTTTGATGACGTTTTACTCGTTCCCGGTTACTCTGATTTTTCCCGCTCTGACATAGATCTTTCAACTCATTTTTCTAAAAATATAAAGCTTGCTATTCCATTCATATCTTCTCCGATGGATACCGTTACAGAGGCAAAGCTTGCAGCAGAATTGGCTCGGCTTGGCGGAATAGGTATTATTCATCGGAATTTAACTCCAGATGCTCAGGCAGATGAAGTCGCTCTTGTGAAGAAAGAAAACCTTCTTGTTGGGGCGGCTATTGGAGTGTCTGAAGGTTATAAAGATAGGCTTAAATCCTTGGTTAAGGCAGGTGTAGATGTTGTAGTTTTAGACTCAGCGCACGGTTGGACAAATAAATTTGTTGAAGCGTTAAAGTCTATAAAAGGAGAATATAAGGATTTGGATGTAGTAGTGGGCAATATTGCAACATTTGATGCCGCAGAAGATTTATGTAAAGCAGGAGCAGATGGGCTGCGTGTGGGAATGGGACCTGGTGCAATATGTACAACAAGGATAATTTCAGGCATGGGAGTTCCTCAAGTTACGGCAATTCTTGAAACCGTAAGGGCTGCAAAGAAACATGGAGTACCAGTTATTGCAGACGGTGGGATTAAGTATTCTGGAGATATGATAAAGGCGTTGGCTGCAGGAGCTGCAACCGTTATGATGGGTTCATTTTTTGCTTCAGTTGAGGAAGCACCAGGAAAGGTAGTTGCTCTTAAGCGGAGCATGGTGCCAAGGCGTTTCCAAAGCATTTTTGATAAAGGACAGGCTCTCTCATCAGGAGATATGGAATCAAAGGCGGTTACTGTCTCTTCACAAGAACTTTCAGAAATTGAAGAAGTGTATTACTTTAAAGAATATCGCGGTATGGGTTCAATTGGTGCTATGCAGCATGGAGCAAAAATTAAATCTGAAGACGAATATCATGGAAAATCTTATAAAGATAAGGTTCTTGTAGCGGAAGGAGTAGAAGGGCTAGTTCCAGTAAAGGGAAAACTTCAAGATATTGTAAATCAGGCTATTGGTGGAATTAAATCTGGAATGTATTATGTTGGTGCAAAAACTATTCCAGAACTTCAAGAAAAAGCACAATTTATTCAAATTACTCAAGCTTCCCTTACTGAATCTCATCCTCATGATGTTCTGATCACCAACTCAGGTAAAAACTATTGATTCATCTCACTGACTACTAGATTGTTCATGGTATAATTTATTAGATGGTAAAACTTATCGTTGGATTAGGAAACCCAGGAGAAAAGTATAATAACTCGCGTCATAACCTAGGCTTTGTAACATTAGACCATTTATTGCAGAAACTTACAAAGGCAAAAAACACATTCTGGAATGAGGAAAAAAAAGTAAAAGCGCTTACGCATGAGATTGAAATAAATGGAGAAAAAATAGTACTCATGAAGCCAACTACTTTTATGAATGAATCCGGTAGGGCTGTTGCAGCATTTGCTGCTTATTATAAAGTTTCCCCTGAAGACATCATCATTATTCATGATGAATTGGATATGCCTCTTGGTAAGATAAGAATCCGTTTTGGCGGCTCTGGGGGAGGGCACAATGGCGTTTTAGATATTATTGAAAGATTAGGTACAGATAAATTTTTAAGGATTAGAATAGGGATAGGAAAAGAAGCGCGTAGGGTAGGACCTCATAGCGACACGAGTGACTACGTGTTAGGTACATTTGAAACTCATGAAAAGGGAAAAGTAACAAGTGTTGTAAAGCAGGCCATAAAAGACATTTTATTGTTACAAAAACATGGGATCGACCTATATATGAGTAAATATAATAAAAAATCAGATAGCACAAACAGCAGCTAATTTTTAGTAATAATTCTTTCTTGACAATTACAGTATTTTGGGAATAGTATTATAGTGTGGTAGATACATTAGGGGAAAAGGATCACTCTTATATGACTCGTTCTTCTGAGGGGGAAAAACCCATGGAGCCATCTAAGAAATGGAAGGTTGCAAATAAATTAGGGATTGTGTCTTTAGTGTCATCGCTTGGTCTCCTTGGAGGGTCTGCAACTGGCAATTCTCCATCTGACGTAGTGAGGAATACAACAGAAATGACTGGCGATGTTGCCCAAAATTTTGCATCAGGATTGGGCAATGCTCTTGAGCGAGTTGACAATAATTTAGATTCTCATTTCCCTGAACCATATAAAGAACCTCAGGAAGGGAAATAATCATTTAACTGCTTGCGCTACTGTAATGCCTTATTCCTTTTCTCCAAGCAAGCAAAGAAAGTGAAAAAAATGTAATTCCTATTGTGAAAGCGAGGAGAGTAAATTGAAGTGATAGTGCTCCTAATAGTGCTTGAACGGGAAATGTCATCATAATTCCAATGGGAATAACGAATGTTATTAGAAAACTTACTCCCTCTGAATAAATCGTAATTGGAACTCGTCCCATTTGTGTTAGGTCTCGGTAGAGCATAATTGTGTTATCTACCTCTGTTGTTGCAACTCCAATTGATAACACAAAAATATGAAATGCAGTTGCAATAAGTAACGCATTACAAAGGAGTAAAAAATAAATAATTGCTGTCCAGACTGACAAAATTGGGATATGCATTCCCGAGTAAAAAATAAATCCAATAGACAAGAATAACATTGGTATATCAAGAATATCTGAACCCCCAAAAAGTGCTCTAAAAAGGGGAGATATAGGTTGAACCATGAAAAAATCAAAGTTACCAGAAACGACTGCGTTTCTAAATCGGTAGGTGCTTCTTAAAAACATTTGAGGTAAAACATCAACTAAATTAAATGTTGCATAGAAAAATATAATTTCCCAAAGTGAATATCCAGCAAGCGATTGGGTTTTAGTAAAGATTAAAAGGATGAAGATAATAAAAAAGCCAAAGCGTAGAAATTTTGCAAGGGTAAAGAGTATTACCCCAAGACGGGAGGCAAATGAAGTTTGTGCTTCATCAAGTGTTGAATGTAGCCATATTCTAAAATATCGTGTCATAGTTTATCTTCCTTCTGCCCCATATAGCTTTAATCCTTTACTCCATACGATTCGCGCAAATAAGAATAGAATGACCGTCCAAATGGATGAAATAATCATACCTTGCATAATTGCAAACATATTTAATTGTCCCAAATAGATCTTGAGAGGGAAGTAGAGAAGGTAGGTAAATGGAAGAAATTCGAGTACCTGAAACACTTGCTTTGGAAGTATATCTAGTGGAAATAATGAGCCTGCAAAGAAGTTAATTAAGATCCAGAATATAAAACGTGGCCCCCATATTTCATTTGTCCAGAACCCGAATAAACCCAATAAATAATTAAAGAAGAAATACATAAGCATAGAGATAAGTGCGGCACAAAATGTAAGCAGTAAAAACAATGGATTTGTTTGAATAAAAAGAGGAGGTTGAAAAATGATAATCAAAAGTGACACCTCAACGAGTGAGAATGAGAGATTCATTGCCTTGTCTCCCAAGTCGCGCGCAAACCAATATCTCATATAAGACACTGGGCGTATTAGGAAATTTGAAAGTACACCGTTATTAATTTGATCTCCAATTTCAGCAGTTCTTGTTGATAAAACAATTGAGGTCATAAGACTTGTGCCTAAGATATAAGTTAACATTTGGGATTGAGAATAGCCAAATAGAGAGGAGTTTTTAGGAATTACAACTGACCACAAGAAGAACATTGTTAAAAGTTGTAAGACCACGCGAAAACGCCACATTGTAAAGTTCAATCTATATGAGAGTATCTCTCCCCATGTATTTGCAAAGACACGAAAATATTTATGCATAAAAAGTGGTACCGTAGCTATGAGCTAATCTTTTTTGAGAACACCTCACGGATAATATCCTCAATATCAGGCTCCTCTATATTTAGATCAATTACCGGAAAGTCTTTTAATAATTTTGTGGTGATAGTATTTGACTCTTTTCTTTTAACTGATAGTACTACTTTTGGGAAATCATATTCAGTCACTTCACCTAGCTTTTCAAGCTTCAGCCTATCAACAGGTTTTTCAAGGATTAGTGAGATTGTTTTGTTCTGTGTATATTCTTTAATTAAATTGTCTAATTTCCCATCAAAGAGGAGTGTGCCATGATCAATAACGATTACCCGTTCACATAACTGTCTTACGTCTTCCATGTAATGACTAGTTAAGATAATGGTTGCGTTATATTTAGAATTGTATTCTTTTAAAAAGTCTCGCAATTTTTTCTGCATAACTACATCAAGTCCAATCGTAGGTTCATCAAGAAATAGAACTTTTGGTGAGTGGAGAAGGGCAGCTATAAGTTCACATTTCATGCGTTGTCCAAGTGAGAGTTTTCTGACCTGAATATTTAAAACGTCTTTAACGTCAAGCAATTCAACTAAATCTTCCAAAGTCTCCTTATATTTTTTGTCTGGAATTTCGTAAATTTCTTTATTGAGCAGAAAGGTTTCCGTAGGTGGCAAATCCCACCATAGTTGATTTTTTTGCCCCATAACAAGTGCGATTTGCTTAAGAAAATTTGTTTTTCTATCAAACGGTTTAAATCCGAGAACATTTACTTTACCGCCAGAAGGATAGAGGAGACCCGATAAGCATTTAAGAGTTGTTGTTTTTCCTGCACCATTTGGTCCAATAAATCCAATAAGCTCTCCTGGCTTAATCTCAAAACTGATATCTTTTACTGCCTCAACAGTTTCATATTTTCTGAAAAACAATGATTTGAGCGATCCGGAAAATCCCGGTTCTTTTTTATGAACCTTGTAAGTTTTAACCAGATTAGAAACAGAAATTATTGGTTCGGGCATGCAGTAAGTATAAGCTCAATAGGTGTCGGATTCAATAGGTTTTGAGTTTACTGTATAAAAAAAGTTTATACTTTACCAGCCAGGGGGTTTTTGCCGCGGACTTCTTTACTTACTACTTTTCCCTCGGAATTTATATCATACACATAAGCTTCCCCGGTACCTATCTCAAGGGTTGCAATCTGATTTTCGGAAATATTTTCCAGGTCTTTTGCCAGGGCACGCAGGGCATTTCCGCTTGAACCTATTAGAATATTCTTTCCTTCCTTAAGCTTGGGTAGTATCTCAGATTTAAAATAAGGAATCTCACGCTCGTAAACCTGTTTGAGACTTTCACCTTCAGGAATAGGGTAATCCCAGCCTCGTCTTAGCTTCTGAAATTCCTCATCTCCCAGTTCCTTTTTAATTTCCCACTTGTTCCTCTTGGTGTAAATTCCATAATTACGCTCCCTAAGATGTTCGTTTTGGTTTATTAAAACGTTTTGCCCTATTGTTTTTAGAATTTCCTCAAGAGTTTGTACTGAGCGAATTTGATCAGAAGAGTAGGCATAGTCAAAATTGATATCTTTAAGCTTCTGAGCAGTTTTTTCAGCCTGAGTAAGCCCTTCAGGAACAAGAGGCGGATTATCCCAACCGGTCCAAAGCCCTTGTTTATTGTAGTCTGATAATCCGTGTCGTACTAAAACAAGATAAGACATAAGAGAAAGTATATGGTATCTAGTATTGAGTATCAAGTAGCGTTGAGCCTTTATAAGGCGATTATAAATAAGGGATTAATGACTTATTGTTTTCCTATGTTTATTTTTCCTCAGTTATAATTTTTAGGGATAAATTTTGGGGTTCTTCCTCAAAAAATGCCTTAACTCCCCAGGGTCGCATGCGTTTGTTAACGCAGTGGACTAATAGTTGAAGATTTCGGTAAGATAGCAATTCTTCTAGTGTTGCAAATCTTGATAGTAAATTCGCTTGAGATATTGACCCTTCAGATAGAAGTATATTAATAAGTTTTACTTGTTGGTCGGAGGAGATGTTATATGTTATGGGTTTTACTTTTTGTTCCTGTGGAATTTTTCCTTGTTCGCAAACTATAACTATTCCATTCCCTTGATTATCAGGTAGGGCATTTGCAGGAAGTTCTGTAATAAGCTCATCTTTAATTAATATTGGTTTTAGTTTTCCTCCCGTGAGAGTTGTTCCTTCTATAATAGAACCCTTTTGGGTTTTTTTTACAGTGGTAGTTATATGACTCTTCTCTCTATCCAATAGCTCATCTTTATTTTTAAGATATCCGAATAGAAGACTAGATTCAGGGTTTTTTACATCTTTATTTTTTATAATTCTTAATAATCCATTATCATCTTTTTCAATGCTTGTGATAGTAATTCCTAAAGGAGATAAAAATTGGGAATTTACTGTAGGAATTCGCGCGATAATGTACTGTATTTCTGAATCTCTTTTTGTAGGATTAATTTCTCGTGCAATATCTACGATATCAGTATAGTCCCCCTTTTTTAAAAGCGTTTTTATAAGTATCACGTCTTGTTTTGTTAACCTTAAGTCATGTGGTGGGATAGTGCTTTCTCCAATCCTAGCTATATCTTTTTGGGTAAGCTTTGTGAATGATTTATCTTTCCCTTCCACATGATTTATGGCTGATTCTGGAGTCATAGGCATGAGTATAATTTATTTAAAGGTTAGGTTCAAGTGCGGGTATAGGAAGTCACAAGTCTGAAGTGTTGCCGTAAGTAGTAGATTTATTTACTTATTTCCGTTTCAATTTCAAGAAGTCTATTATATTTTGCAAGTCTTTCTGACCTGCTCATGCTTCCTGACTTTAAAAAGTCTGCGCTGCATGAGTAGGCGAGGTCTGCAATAAAAGTGTCTTCAGTTTCTCCGCTTCTGTGAGATACTGCAACTGCCCAATTTGCTTTTTTTGCTATATTTATCGCTTCTGCGGTTTGGCTTACTGTTCCGATCTGATTGAGCTTAATTAGTACTCCATTTGCAGCTTTTTCCTTTATTCCACGGGCAATTCTGACTGGGTTACTAGTAAATAAATCATCTCCTATTGTGATAAATTGAAATTTTTCAGCCATCTTTTCAAATTGTATAAATGAAGACCAATCGTCTTCCGAAAAAGCGTCTTCGAAAGAGAGTAAATTATATTTAGCGTGTAAGTCTTTATATAGGTTCATTAATTCATCTGCTGTTAATTCTTGATTCTCCTTTTTTAAAGTATACCTTCCATTATCAAAAAATTCGTTGGCTGCAGCATCAATTGATAATCTAAAATCTTTTATGTTTTCATATTTTGATTTGAGAGCGGCCTCTATGATTAATTCAAAAGGTTCAGTATTTGTTTCTAATGAAGGAGAGTAGCCTCCCTCATCGCCAACAAGGGGTGAAAGCTTTTTTTCTTTTAGCAACATCCCTAAGTTGTGGTATATTTCTGAGGCTATTCGTATGCTTTTTGACGGGGTAGTGGTATTTGGAACTATCATAAATTCCTGAATGTCATAGTTCCAGTTGGCATGAACGCCACCATTTATAATGTTTACCATGAGACGTGGGAAGCTGGGAGTAGAGCTTGTAAAGTATGACTCAGAAAAGTATTGCCATAGAGGTTTATTTTCTGTATAAGCTGCGGCTCTTGTAGTTGCCATAGATACTGAAAGAATAGCATTTGCTCCTAATTTACTTTTGTTTTCTGTATTGTCAAGGTCAATGAGTATCCTGTCAATTTCCGTTGGGTTTGCTTCTCTTCCAACTACAGCATTCTTAATAACGGTGTTAACATGCATTACCGCCTGCAATACTCCCTTTCCCTGATATCTGCTTTCGTCTTTATCCCTCAGCTCAACTGCCTCATGCGACCCGGTAGATGCGCCTGAAGGAACGGATGAGGTGTGAGTTGAGCCGTCATCCAGCGTTAAAATTGTTCTGACAGTCGGGTTTCCTCTGGAGTCTAATATCTCAAGAGATAAAACATTTTTTATTTTCATTTAGCTTATGGTACATAATATACGCGTGGAATTGCAAGGGTTAACGCGCAGACGGAGTACCCATTTGTAAGGAAGCTGATGAGGGAAATACTGATTCAATTTCATAAATTTGATATGTTTTTTTCTGTTTTGTTTTTTCAAGTGAAGTTGTAATAAGCATGTAAGCAATAAATGCTACAGATATTAAAATAATAATTCCTATAATCCATCCAACAATTCCTACAACAATCGGCCATAAAAGGTTGCTTCCTTTATCTTGTTCATAGCCTTTACTTGCGTGTTTGTAGAGTGTGATCAAATAGCAGATTCCATACCATCCGACACATACGTTTATAACTAAAACTAGGAGTGAGAATATGCTGCTTATCCCTTGATTATCTCCTGCCATAAGAAAAAATTGCGGTATAAGGGTAATTACAAAAAGAGCTATGTTCAGTATTACTATTCTGCCCAATATCCCCCAGAAGTTAGACAATACTATTTTTGAGCTTCTACTCATGGCGGACGATACTCCTTTTCCGTTTAGCACAATCTCATAAAATGTAAAAGAAAATATAATTGTAAAAAAGATACCGGGAATAATGAAGAGAAAATATCCGCCAGCAATTATAAATCCTGTAAATATGCTTGCCAAAAAGATTCTCCAAACATAAGAGAACCCTTTTTTAATTACAGGTCCTATTTCTTGTTTCGTTTTATAGTGTCCTACGATAAGTATATTTGCCGCTTGGATTGCGTAACCAACTATGACAGATATGATAATTGAGACAAGAAATATAATACCTATGACACCGATAGATGACAGAGTTGCAATACTAAACGTTTTAGTGGTTACAGCGTTAAAAATGGAAAATACGCCAAAGGGTAGGGATATGACTAATGCTGCAAAAAACAATGCTATATAAATAGCAATTGCAATTAAATTAACAATAAAAAGATTTAGTGCGCTTTTTTTAAAAGTAGACCATGATTCAGAAAATAAAGTGTCTAGTGGGGGAAGTGCATTTCTTTCAGCCATACAATCATTATTCGTCTTGAGTTAGTGCTTGTCAATCACTAAAATCCAAGAAATCTCATAGAGGTGAAAACAAGATTAGAGATAATGTCACCTAATTGATACCCTGCAATTGGGATAGAGAGGAGGATAAGAACTAGAAATATGCCGAATGGTTCAAGTGACATATATGCTGCTGAAATATTTTTAGGCAACAAATAGTTAAATATGCGAGAGCCATCCAGAGGAGGCACAGGTATCAAATTTATAAAACCCAATATGAGATTATAAAAAGCAACAAGTGAAAAAAAGAAATAAACATCATGATTAAAAGAGAAAAATTTAGCGCTTAATGCCGCAATAACCGCTATTGAAAAATTTGTTAAGGGGCCAGAGAGTGCGACAAGCGCAAAATCTTTTTTCCCATCTCTAAAATTATGAGGATTTACAGGAACAGGCTTTGCTGCACCAAAAATAATAGGTGAGCCAATAAACACGAGCACAAAAGGTACGATTACGCTCATAATAGGATCTATGTGTGGTATAGGATTAAGTGTAAGTCTACCCATGAGTCTTGCTGTAGGATCCCCCAATTTATCTGCGGCATATCCGTGCATGATTTCATGCAGTATGGCTGAAAAAATAAGTATTACGACACCCAACAGAAGTTCCATTTGGCTATTGTAGCAAATTTTAATTATTTTGTTTGCCTCATTTTTTCTAATCGTAGGACAAATGATCTTACTCAATGAAGCGCTAACTTAGAGGATGTGTTACAAATAAAATGTTTACTAGTATATAATTGTAAGATGACCGCAACAGGGCATGCAGTGATCGCCGCGCTTATTGCCGCAAAATTTACAAATCCATATATTGGTCTTCCGCTTGCACTAGTTTCACACTTTGCAGCAGATATGGTCCCTCACTGGGATGCAGGAACTCATCATCATTCAAAAACTAGGGCACAGTTATTTCAGGAATCAGTAATTGATGTTTTAGCAAGTATTATTGCAGCATATATTATCTATACACTTGTAGCACCGCAAGGAGACTACTTATATCTATATCTAACAGTTTTTGTTTCCCAGCTTCCTGATTGGATTATGGCGCCATATATAATTCTTGGGATTCGAGGAAAATACATAGGGTGGTCAAAGTGGATGTATGTGATTCAACACAAAATGAATGCGAGACTGGATAAGCCGTGGGGAATACTTACTCAGATTGGAACTATCATACTTCTTTATATCCTTCTGTTTAGACTATTTTAATCTCCCACGGTCTTGATATTTTCATTACATCTCAAACGAGCACATTCTTCTTTACGATAGTGGTACTTTTATGGTAGAATATAAATAACTAATATGAAAGGACATTTTATTCGTGGCGAATTCTTCAAAAACAACTAACTCTTCAGGTGCAAAGTCAATGGCTGAGCTTATGGCTTCGCATACGTCTGCATTTAATGTATTCAAAAAGGGTCAAGAAGTTGAAGGCGTTGTTAAAAAATTAACACCTTCAGAAATACTTTTAGAGATAGGCGCAAAATCTGACGCGCTTGTTTTAGAAGTAGATAAAACAAATCAGGATAATTTAATGCGGGCTTTAAAAGTGGGAGATAAGGTGAAAGCAGTTATTATTTCTCCAGAGTCAGAAGGTGGCTTTCCTGTTGTATCATTAAGGCGTGCTCTTGACAACTTAATGTATGCGGATTTAAATAAATTTTCATCTTCACAAGAGGATATAGAGGTAACAGTTGTTGAGCCAACAAGAGGCGGATATTTTGTTGCAAGCGAAACAGGTATGCGTGGATTTTTACCTACTTCACAGGTAATCACACAAGAAAGCTTAACAGGAAAAAAGATTTTAGTTAAAATTATTGAAGTAGATCGTGCAAAAAAGAGGGTAATATTCTCCGAGAAGGCAACAGCATATATAACTGATCCTGAGACACTTAGAAAAATGCTTCCAAAAGGCACAGTGGTAAAGGTAAAAATACAACAAATAGCTCCTTACGGTCTTTTTGTGTCCCTTCCTAGCAAAGAAGAAAAATCAATTGACGGATTTGTACATATTTCAGAAATCTCCTACGAAAGAGTAGATAATTTGCCCTCTCTTTATAAAAATGGAGATACTATTGAGGCAGCAGTGCTGGATGTAGACACTGAAAACAGAAGGGTTAATCTTTCTGTAAAGGCAACATTAAAAGATACATTCACATCTGCATCAGAAAAATATAAAAAGGAAGATAAGGTAAAGGGAGCAGTAACACGAGTATCAACAAGAGGCGTAACAATTGATTTAGGCAATGGGGTAAACGGATTTATTCAGGCAGATAAAATACCTGCTGATACTACATATAAAACTGGGGATAGTGTGAGCGCAGAAGTAACGGATATAGACACTAGAAAACGTGTAGTATTGTTATCTCCAATTATTACAAAGGCGTTTGTTGGGTACCGCTAGGGATTTACAAACTTCTAACCTTTGACTTTTATCATTTCTTTGCGTACTATCTTCATATAAATGATAATGTATAAATTTATGTTATCTTTTTTTCCCAAAGCTTAATTCCAAATTATGGTAAAAGACCATATAACTTTATTTAAATATTCAAGCTGCAGATCTAGTTGCTGTAAATATGTCTAAATCAAACACCGCATTTGTATGTAGTAGCTGTGGATATGATTCACAAAAATGGTATGGAAAATGCCCTGAATGTGGTGAGTGGAATACCATGAAGGAATTTAACCTTCCGGCAGATAATATTAGTAGAAAAACAAAAAATCAAAGTGTTCTTTCAATAGAGAATAAACCGACCAAGGTATCAGAGGTAAAGATAAGTTCAGTTGCGCGTTTTTCCACAGGATTTTCTGAATTTGACCGTGTGTTAGGTCAGGAAACTGTTGCAGGAATTGTTCCCGGTTCTGTAATCCTGCTTTCAGGTGATCCTGGAGTTGGAAAGTCTACGCTTCTATTACAAACAGCACTTAATCTGGCCGGAGGGGAAAAAGGCGAATCTGATAAAAACAAACGTAAGGTGCTTTATGTTACGGGTGAGGAGTCAGAGGCCCAGGTAACATTACGGGCAAAACGTTTATTAAAAGAAAGAAAGCTTGAGAGTTATAATTTGTTTATTCTTGCATCTTCAAATATTGATGCCTGTTTGCACCACGCACAGGAAATCACCTATGACTTAGTTATTATTGATTCTATTCAGACAATGGAGAGCACAAATTTGCCTGGATATGCAGGCTCAATACCGCAAGTGAGACATGCAACAGGAAGGCTTGTCTCCTTTGCAAAAAGCACTAACACACCCGTAATAATTGTTGGTCATGTGACAAAAGAGGGTATGGTTGCGGGCCCTATGATGTTATCGCATATGGTGGATACAGTACTTTACTTAGAGGGAGAGAAAATGACCGGGGTAAGAATTTTGCGTGCTTTTAAAAATAGGTTTGGGGATACTTCAGAGGTCGGAATATTTGGAATGCAAGAATACGGCTTGCAGGAGGTAACAGACTTAGCTGATCTTTTTATGGGGTCTGAAGCTTCTTCTCCGGGATCATGCGTTGCAGTAATAATGGAGGGTTCGCGCCCTATACTGGTGGAAATTCAGGCGCTTACAATTCACTCAAATCTTCCGTATCCCAGACGTGTCGCAAACGGGATTTCAGAGAAAAGATTAGAGCTGCTTTTAGCAATACTTCAAAAACACGCTAAATTGCCATTGGAAAAATATGACATTTTTGTAAACGTTGTGGGGGGGTTTAAAATTTCTGAAACAGCCTCAGATTTGGCAGTATGCCTGGCAATTGTTAGTTCTTTCAAGGGTAAGTCAATTGCAAAGACAGCAGCAGTTGCAGAGGTAGGACTTTTGGGAGAGCTAAAAAAAGTAGTAAGCTTAAAAAAACGAGAACAGGAAGCAAAAAAATTTAAATTTAAGCTGATTACATGGGAATCATCTCCTACCATTTCCGGAATACTACCCCTCTTATAAAAACACTACGCTATATTTAGCCTCAGTACTGTGATATAATTTCTTGAAGGGATTACTGGATTTTTTACCCAACAGTTTTTGCAGGAGATTTAATAATGGCTGAAAAAAAGAAAATAACTCAAACAAAAAAACGCAGCAAGAAAATAACCCGTTCAGAGATTTTAGATGTGGTTGAGATTCCTCAGGAGGGAAGAGTAAGCCGAGGGAATATTGCGCGTACCGCAGTGCAGGGAATATTGCTTCCCCCTAAAGTTGTAGCTCAAATTGCAGATCAAGTTGCAAAGGCGGTATCTCAAAGAGTTCCCAGGCGTGCACCCAGACGAAAAGCATTAAGTGAGGTAAAATCTGGTTTTGTTCTGGATACGTCAGCTATTATTGATGGACGAATTTTTGATTTAGCAAAGATTGGTGCGTTTTTTGGTAATTTTATTGTTATCGCAGGAGTTTTGGATGAATTAAAGAATATTGCAGACTCAAAGGATGATGTTAAAAAAGAACGGGGAAGAAAGGCTTTACGCAATTTGGATGAATTTAAAAAGATGAAAGGAATAAAACTTATCCATGTTGCTGATCTAGATACAAAAATTCCTGTAGATGAGAGAATTATTTCTTATGCCAAGAAAAATGAAGGAAGAATTTTAACATGTGACTATAACCTGTCTAAAAAAGCAAGAATTACGGGGGCAGTATCAATTGATCTTTATGAAATGGCAAATATATTAAAAACAACTGCTGTTCCCGGTGAAGAGTTTTTTATTAAAGTAGTTCAGCGCGGAAAAGGGGCGGGGCAAGGGGTAGGGTATTTACCAGACGGGACAATGATTGTGGTTGAACAGGGGGAAAACTTACTTGAGAAAACAATAAAAGTAGTTGTATCACGTGTTATTCAGACTGACGCAGGACGGATATTTTTTGGAAAAATAGTAGGTTAATCCCTGACGTTTACGGTAAATCATCTTTTATAAAGCCTCTTTTTCTTTAGTTGTCTTCTGTGTTGTCCTAGCTTAATAATTTTTTAAAACTTCGCCGCAAATTAACAGTACGTAAAAGGGTAGGAATGCGCTTGTCAAGAGGGAATCATTGTTCACATACTTATCCACATTTTTTACATAAATTATTTTATGCTGATTTATAAGGCTATTTTGACCATAAAATACTCTAGGACTGCGAGTAAAATGTATGAAATATGCTATAGGTTGCGCAAAATAATCTCTTATGCTATACTTTACATAAGCTATGAAATTACTCGGTATGTTCACCTCAAAGAGGGGCCAGACAAAAGCATTTGTTAATGTTCGCCCTACCGATTCCTATCAGGACTCATTAAATAAATTGGGTAAAGAGCAGTTAAAATCCTTACTTGAACGTGGTATTCAGTTGCAGTCTGTTAATTTAGCACATTAAATAGGGCAGGTCTTTTTTGGAGAAATTATAGTTTTAAGTAACTACTTCAGAAAAGAAAAAGAGCATCGCTTTCGCTACTAGATGAATAAATTCTTAAGTACGAAAAGCAATGCTCTTTTAGAAATTTTAAGCACATAGTCTCTAGGCAGGGTGAGACTAGTACATATGACAAAAGTTATCAGATGTGAAAAATTTTGTCAAGAAAAATGAATGAAGCTAATTAATGATAATTAGGTTGTTAAAACAATTCTTTTCACGGGAATTATTTTTTATTAATTAGAGGTAAACTTCTGTTTTTAATGGGGGGTAGGAGACTTGGGCAGGGTTTCTTATCTCCCATTAAAAACGGAAGTTTTTTTTGTAGATATACTGTTTTGCTACTTGATTTTATAAGTAAAAAAAAGACCTTTTAGAGCTGAGAAAAAAGGAGTGGGATGACTTCTGAAGTGGTCTAATTTGCCCTCTTAATCCTATTTCTAACTATAATCCCACCTAAGACGATAAAGTACCCGCCTAGTAATAAAAAGCCCGCGTATTCAAGATATTGGGGCAAAAAGATAACAATAACTTCTGACTTATGATTTTTTGTGTTTGGTTCAAGTATCCATCCGTTCGACCAATTATTAATGATAACGTGTTGCTTAATTTCTTTTCCAAATAGAAAAGGGAACATTTCTGTAAGAATATTTTTATTTTCTATGCTATATGCATGCCATCCTTTATCATATGATTTAAAAAGAACCAATAGCCCTCTGTTTTTGCTTATTTGCTGAATTATTAGATGGTATAGGGTTGGATTTTCTTGAGTACTTTTTATAATTTTTATTCCGTTTGAGCGGTCAGGAATATCTTTACCTGTTTTAGTGAAATATATATTCTCTAACCTATAATAGGGAATTGGCCTTAAAGTTACATTCCTAATGTCATTTATGCTTTTATCATCCCCAATGGACACTGTATTAAAATGTATTTCATATCCGACATCACCAGAAGGCTCAGGTGGAACAAGGAAAAAATACTTTTTCCATTTGTTTCCCTGATCAAGTGAAGTATATATATTGCACCTTCTTGTTAATCTATTAGTAATGCATAATCTACTCGGAAGCCCCTGAATATTTTTTGCTTCAAGGCTAAGTAGATTTCCAAAATCTTGTTTTATGTTTGGAAAAGAAATGAATCCGCAGCTTGCTCCATTTTGAGCTGTAAACCTGAAGAAACCGTTTAGGTTTTCCATTGTAGTTTTAGTCTTTTCGGTTGTATTACCACAATCATTTGCGCGATTTATTTTATTTAATAATTTTTGTGAGTCTGATGCGATATGAATTGAGATAAAAGGTTGTTGACCAACTAGGGAGGGTAGGTTATCTTTTTCTGAGGACACATCGTAGTTATATTTTTTCATGAATTCAGGAAATATATCATCATCTAGCCATGAAGTTGTAAATTTATATCCAACCGGTATCATTGGAAGGCGTATTAATGCCGAATTTGAGGCTTGCTCGACGGAACTAGTAGGGATACGGTCATATCTATCTATAAGACTTCTTGAGGGATAAAAATAGTCGGGAGTAAAAGAATAAAAATAGTCGCCCAATTTCTCTGATGCAAGATCCATAAATCCTCCGGTAATAAGAGGTCCTACTGATGTTATCGCTTGTGGTGCTTGCACAAAGTTTGGCGGAGCAAGTGACTTGTCAACCTCATATAATAGTAGATTTTTCCCAAACGTGCGTGTAAGCGTTATATTTTTTGATTGTTTAAAAATTTCTTTTGTTTCATAGTGCCATAATGCATTCTGTTTATTAGATGCAATTGCTACACTTTGGTCAAGTAAAAAATATTTTATTCTATATTTTTTCACCAAAGCTTCTATTTTTGATGGATCCCTTGAATATATGGCTCCTGAAATTTCTCTATAATACTGCTCGTTATTTATATTCCACCTATCAAAGTCTCGTGATAGAACCGGTTGATTCACGCCAAACCATATAAATCCTGCGCCTTGGTATCCAACATTGCCAATTTTATAAGGCTTCTGTTCATCTTCCCAATTGTAATAGTCCCACCCCCACAATGATTGAACTGGTAGAGGGGCGATTCGGGCATCAGTTGGTTGTTGTTGCATGTATTTGAAAAATTCAAAGTATTCCTTGGGTATTAAAATTTTCATTCTCGGATCAATTAAATGACCATAGAACATAGGCGCAGAAAAATAAATAAGGGATAAAGATATGGTTGATATGAATAGAATACTCATAAAACCTGAGAGATATCTTTTTTTTATTTTATTTATTAGTTCTAGCAATTCTAAAAATGAGACAGAGACTAGCACGCTTACAGTAAAGACAAGCAATATTGAAAATTTAGTAAACGGAAATCGCAATCCTTCTTTAAAAAGCGGAAAGGTTTCTCTTAAATAAATAAATATGAATTCAAATGGCGGGTTCATATTAATAATCATGATGAGTGAAATTAGGAAGATAGGAATACAGGACGCAATAAGAAACCTTTTATTGATAATTGAAAGAATCATCCCTATAAGACTTGCTATAAAAATAATATATCCAATAGCTAAAACACCGGGGAGTCCTAAATGAGACTTCCAAGTACTCATAAGATCTTTCGAGGCGTTTACGTTTAATTGTTCGGTCCAATTAAAAAGAAAGTTTTTAAAAATTGCTGTATCAATTAAATTCCCATACTGCTTATTATGGAGAAATGCCTCATCTGAGAATATTTTATTAGTTTGTGCGAGTGATACATCTTTTGCGCTTCCTTGGAGGAAGTACAAATTTGGAAGAAGCCAAAAAGAGTTTATAGCAAATGTCGTAACAATTAACATAACAGAAGCAATAACCGTCTGTTTTTTTCTTGTAAGAAGAGCGTTTGTTGCAAGGAAAAGAGCAAAGCACAGAAAAAACGCATACCATAGAACGGCGGCATATGCCTGAGGTGCAGATAAAAACATAATAAGAGAAAAGATAACAAGACGTATTGCGGTTGGTCTTTTCAAATAAAGTGCACTTGTTAAGAAAATCCAACCTAAAAAGGCGTATTGTGTCGTAAACATTTCAAAAGGAACGTAAAATTGTTGAATAACAACTAAATTGAAAATGTAGACTAGCGCACCTAGAAATGCTGCAGATGAGGATAAATAAGACTTTTTATAGCGTGTATTGTTTAGGAGGGCAAAATTTATAAAGAAGTAAACGCCTAATGGCCCTAGTATAAAACAGAGGAAAATATATGAGTATCTTAGAAATGATAAGGGAAGAACAAAATGTTCAAGCCATAAAAATATAATACGAGGTAAGTCTGCCATATGTGAATGAGCAGCAACCGCACCTAACCCTTGGTCACTTCTAAATACTCCGAAAAATACATTTGAAAATTGTTGCGGAAAGTTAAACTCAGGATGAAGAGTATCCCAACCTGTGAGAAAAGTTCCAGGTGTATAATTAAGCACACATATAGTGGTTGTAATAAGAAGGAGAATAAGCGGAAATATGAGAAAGTATAGTCTTTGCATATATTAAGAATACCACGGGAAGTAATTATATGCTTTTTTCATTTATGCACTCTTCATATAAATCCTTGACCGGATATGATACTGTCGTATTTCCCTCTATTACTGTATATGTAGATGATTTTGCGCATTGGTATTTTTTCACATTTATAAGCTCCTCTTTTTTAAGGTTTATAAATTGTATTGCAACAAAGGACATCACAGCAACTGCTATGGCAATTATCACTACTATAATAATTTGTAATATTTTGTTCATATTTTTCTCCCTCATAAGGGATTTATATTTTTATTGATTCTCTCAAAAAGCAAAAATAATTTGTTTACTGAGAAAATCAGGCATCATCAAAAGTAAAACCGCGGTAAGGCGGGTGTAGAGCAAGCTCTACAATTATATACAGAGAACCTGATTTCATTTTTGACCTGTGAGGGTCGGGGAGTTGCTCGTGATACGAACTTCTGTCGCTGTGACAAATTATCGCATACGATGCAAAACCCCCCAGACCTATCACGGTCTTGCGTTTACCAAGAGGTAATCTAATATGTCGATGTATACCTCGAGTACTTCGCGTCTTTTACAACACGTAGTCCTGAGAGCATCGGCTCTAGATACTTCTTGGCCTTACTGGCGGAAGGGGAGCGGAGGCTAATGAGACCTCTTTCGTCACCTGACGAATGCTCCCTTCTTCCCTGTGTCATGCTACTTGGTGACTGTGGTCTTTGCGACAGCGATGATTGCGTCTCCGGCGTGAACCACGAGGGTCACATCCACAGACTTACAGCCAGTCGGCGTGCCACAGTTTCCTCCGGAGTTTCCAGGGTCGCCTGAATTCAGGACTTCGCCTGGACGCGCTTCGGTGGGCATGTTGAGCATGTTTGCTGCTCCGTGACTGATGAGTCCCCAGGCTCCCCATTCCAGCTTATCGCCATTGAAGTAGCGACCGCGGAGCGTGAAGCCATTGTCGACGTCTTGTCCACGCCACGTGTAGGCTTGGTCCATGACATTGATGAGAACGAGCATGCAGCCCTTGGACATGTCTCCGCGGCATTCGGTGCCCAGGAACGAGTAGTCGCCACTGATGTAGCGGTACTCCCAAGGACCAACCGGAATGTCGCACGGGTGGGCGAAGCAGTACGGTGTGGAGTACGTTCCGTATTCCATACCATCGGGCACTTCGCACTTGATGTCGGCTGCGCCGGCTTCGTTTGTGATGCTGCGGCAGTTCTTCCGCTCGAACTCAGGAACGTCGAGGTTCCGAATGTTCGGGAAAGTTTTCCACAGCTCTGGAGCCGGATTCTTCAGTCGGCTGAGCCAGCCTGCGACGATGGGGTTTTCGGGGAGCCGGGTGGTTCCCTGAATCTTCCACGCGCCGTGGCTAACGTCAGATGCGAAGGTCGGCATAGTGCCAGTACCCTTGAGACTGTTAGCAGCCTGCGTCGGCGTGGCCGTGCCAGTCGTCTGAGCAGTCTCCTTCGCGAAGCCAGGGTTGGCGTCCAACTTGGCGTTGAGGGCTTTGATAGCCTTCATCGTTTCGTTGTCGCTACTGGCGGTGTTCGGGTTGCTTGCGCTCGTCTGAGCATGGGTTTCGCCCCAATAGGAGTGATCCCAGGCCCAACTGGCCAGCGGCGGTACCGCCAAGAGGATGATGATCAGCGCGGCCAGGATGCCAGCGATGATGGCAAGCGGACGGACCCATTCTGGGTAGACGATCGGCTCGCGCTGTTCAACCCGGAGGCTGAAAGGCTGAGTCGTGGTCACCCCGTTGCTGTCCGTCACAGTGACTTCAATGTCTTGGGACTCGTCCCACCTTCCAGGCTTGCCGGAAAGGCGCCCCGTAGTGGGGTTGACGCTGACCCAAGTCTCGTTTACGCCCCAGGCGTATGGTCTGCACCCACCGGCAGCATTAAGCTGCTGGTTGTAGCGCCGCCCTTGCCGGGCGTTTGGCAGGCGGTTAGGCCTGATCTTCAACGCTGCGGGCGTCGGCGGCGTCGGCACAGACTGTACGGCTGGAAGCATGATGCCACTAGGGGCATTAGGATTCGGCAGCGTCGCGATGTGAGTGCTGATCGCAGTGCGAACGTCCTGATCGGAAGCTCCGGGAGGAATAGCGAGACCAAAAGTGGTCGCAATGCCTTCGAGCTGTGTCCGAGTCAGAGCGTCTGGTCCGGTGCTAAGCACGCGAATCAGAACCTCAAGGAAGGTATTCACGGGAGTTTCTTCTCCTGTCCGTGTTTTGTATGGGACATCTCAGGTCAGCGACCTGTTGAGTTACTCTCTGTTTCCAGAGGTACTCTCAATACTGCCTTTTGGGCAGACTTGTTGGTCGGATTTGATTGGGTGGTGCCCGACTCCTCATGGATACTCTCCTACTGCGCTTTCTTCACGATCTCTGCTACCAAGTGTTTCACGTCCGTTTCGGACTTGATTTTGCGTGGTGACTTTCCGGTTTTGTTGGCAAGTGCCAAGGCGAACCTTTCGGCGAGAACGGGATTGATCTGATTTTGTTCCATGATTGGGTTGTCTCCAACTAATTTTGGTTGTTAGCTTATTCAGCCCCACTTGTGACTTTGGCTTGCGCCTAGTCTTTTGCGTCTCTCATTTCTGAGACCGTCTTTAGCTCCTGGAGTTCCCTAATTAGGGGGTCTCCTATCTTTGTTTCGTCCAGAAGGACGACTACGCCTACTGTAAAAAACAGTAGTCCAAGGAGATCCAGGATTATATGGCCAGACAGGGTGGTGATTAGTACTCCTAAGAGTACAGAAACAACTCCCACTAGCAGTACGATTAGGACTGGTTCGTTGACTTGAAGGTCGTGTCCGATTGCCGAGAAGGCAATTTGGGTCACGAAAGTAAGCAGGAAAAACCCTGCTACAGATTCCCTCCCGCCAATACTCACAAAGACCATACCCACTGCACCAAGTGCAGTCATGGCTCCCCAGAACGCGATTGCGTCCATCATTTTGCTCCTCCCATTGAGGTGAAATTTGGTCGTATGACTTAAAAAAGTCCCGATAATGCAACATGTCGAATGCGACATGGAATTTCCTTTGTACATAAGTACCGGATGCAGCGCGCTGTGTCTCTCCTCACAGCACGCTAAACCCGGTACCTAGTACGTACCAGTAATATTTAAAATCAGTAATTTTTTGATGATGCCTATTTTAAAGAACTGTTTTGGGTCGTTTTTGAGTATATGCAAATATATCAAAACAAATCAAAACAAACATTTTGGAAGCTAATATCATACTTATGCAAATAAAATAGAATTAGCTGGCCAATTATCCTTTGATTACTCTCAGGACAAGCCCTTTCTTACTCAGGGCAAGCCAAAAAAAGGGCTAGCCTTTGTAAAAGGTAGGGGAGAGAGGTTCTATTTAATTTGGTCGTTGGAAATTTGTCTGGGAAAGTGTCGAGTGTGTTCTGGAAGAGACAAAACCGCTCTCTCCGACCTTTAATGGTGGAGTGTTATTAGAGGCCAGCGCGTCTTCTAAGGTAAAGACCAACCGCTCCTAAAGGAGGTAATACAAAAAGTGCAAGTGCTTCAGGTCCAGTGTTTGGGATGCTCTTAGTTGGAACTTGTGGTTGAACTGAAGCTCCAGGTTTCAGTATACAAAGATTTGCAGTATCATCTGCCTTGTTTCCTTGATTATCAGTTGCAGTTACTGAATTTGTAATACAAAGTGGACTAGTAGACAAGTCTTTAGCATCTATAATTTTTGCAGAAATGAATTGAACCGTTTCTTTACCCTTTTCAAGGTTATCTACATTAAATGTAACCGTTTTATTGGTTGAGTTGTAGTTTCCGCCACTTACATAAGTAAGTTGAGAAGGAAGACTATCTACAATACTTATTTTTTCAATTTTTGAATCCCCAGTGTTTTTAACCTTAATTTGGTATGTTACATTCTGTGAAGGGGCAAACATAGGATCATTAATTCCTAAGTTATCAACGAATTGACCGCCTTTTGTAGGAGATTGCACGCTCTTATCAAGGGTAAAAGATATACTTGGAGGGCATACAGTGCCTCCGCCGTAGATAACATCACAATTAGATGTTCCTGCAGCAGATGCCAGGGTGAATGATCCCATTACAAATAGGGATGTGGTGAGTGCGACTTGAAATAATTTTACGGAATTCATATGTAATTAAAAGACTTAAATATGTTAAATCTTTTTGAGATTTTGGAAGTATAGCATAATCATTCGATCATGTCAAGTACTATGAGACACGTTATAGTTTATGCCTATGTTTTAGTTTGTGTTTATTTTTAGTCTTTTTGCAAAACAGAGTTAAGGAGTTATTATTTTCTTCTTGACAAGCGGATAGAAGAAAGCTACAATACATTAGCTTCGTATATTTTTGAACGTACTTTCTACAACCTATTCCAAGATAATACACATGACCTGACGCATAGACTTATTCTTTACTATCTTGGATAATTATTTCCATAAATATATAAATTAACGTATGCCATATACAAAACGAACAACTAGAAAGCCAACAGCAGATGATGCCTTAATAGGCTCTAATTCTCAAGATAAAGCAGTAGGATCAGTGGCTTCAGAGACTATGATACAGCCTCAGGTTTCACCGCGAGAAGAACCTGTAATTGAAGATAGAAATACAGATTCATCCCCACGTGATAACAATATGGGTGGACAGGATAGAGATGAAGGCACAGAAGTGGTTTCTGGAATTTTAGATATCCAACATGAGGGGCACGGATTTCTGCGCCCACGCTTCAGACCATCTGACCATGACATATACATCTCATCTTCACAAATTCGTCGTTTTTGGCTCCGTCCCGGGGACTTAGTTGAGGGATTAGGTCGTCCACCAAAAGACAACGAGCGGTATTATGGATTACTAAAAATAAACAGAGTAAACGGAGTAGATGCTGATAAATCTACAAAACGCCCATATTTTGAGGATTTAACGCCTATTTACCCAAATACACAAATCAAGTTATCTACTAAGAAATATCCGCTTTCAACCCGTATTATAGACTTGGTTGCGCCTATTGGTTTTGGACAGCGTGGAATGATTGTTTCACCTCCAAAAGCGGGTAAAACCACTGTTTTAAAGGATTTGGCAACAGGAATAACAACTAATTTCCCTGATGTACACCTAATGGCAGTTTTGATAGGAGAGCGTCCTGAGGAGGTTACAGATATCGCAAGAAGCGTTAAAGGAGATGTGGTAGCCTCAAATTTTGATGAATCACCTGAGATTCAGACAAGAGTTGCGGAGATTGCGCTTGATCGCGCAAAAAGATTAGTTGAAAACGGTAAGCATGTGGTTATTCTGTTGGATTCGATTACTAGACTGGCTCGTGCATATAATCTTTCCATAGAGCCTTCCGGAAGGACTCTTTCAGGAGGATATGACCCTGCAGCTCTTTATCCTACAAAAAGATTTTTTGGTGCAGCCAGAAATTGTGAAGACGGAGGATCTCTTACTATAATAGGTACGGCACTTGTAGATACAGGCTCCAGACTAGATGATTTAGTTTTTGAGGAATTTAAGGGAACGGGTAATATGGAAATTCATCTGGATAGAAGACTTGCTGAAAGGCGCATATTTCCTGCTATTAACATAGAGAAATCAGGCACACGTCAAGAAGAGCTTCTCATGCCTGAAGATAGGTTGAAAAAAGTTGTTTTGATGAGGCGCATGATTGATATTTTAAATCCAGATGAGCGCGCAGAGGTGCTTATAGAACGATTAAGTAAGACTGAGGATAACGATGAATTCTTACTAAACCTCGGAAAAGACTAGGGTAATCATCCTTTCTTCCGCTACGCTCCAGATAACGATGAATTCTTACTAAACCTCGGAAAAGACTAGGGTAATCATCCTTTCTTCCGCTACGCTCCAGATAACGATGAATTCTTATTAAATCTAGGAAAAGACTAGGTTCTCATCCTTTCCTTCGGATAACGATGAATTCTTACTAACCTTCGGTAAAATTCTTGAGGTCTATATCCAAAAGTAGTGTTTATTGTAGGAATCCTAGTGGGTTTAAATTTCCACCATTTGACCTAATTTCAAAATGGAGATGTGCTCCTGTAGTACGTCCAGTAAGTCCAACCCATCCTACTACTGTTTTTCCGGCAACAACCCTATCACCGGCAGACACATTAAGTGATGACATATGTGCGTATAGGGTAGTGTATCCATTATCTCCTGAAATGACTATGTGTGTACCATACCCAAAATTCCATCCGCCAGAGTAGGACTGAGAGACTGTACCGTTTTGTGCTGCAATAATCGGAGTTCCTACTGCTGCACCTAAGTCAACACCAGGATGATACCAGGAAAATGACTGATTAAGTGACCCGTGTATTGGCCATGTAAAACCGGATGCCGTGACAGAAACCGGACCACTAGCTATAAATGTTTGGCGTACATACTGAGGCTGAGCCTGTTCTTCTGGTTTGACTCCTTCAGGTACAATAACAATTTGCCCACTTACCAGAGAGAATGTTTGAGGGTTAGCAAAATCATTAAACGGGAAATCTACAACTGCCTGAGCATCAACTCCATATTTTTTTGCAATTGTATATACCGTGTCACCGCTTGCAACCTTATGTGCTATACCGGTAACAGGTAATATTTCCAACTCCTGACCGATTGAAATGTCATCTGAAGACAAATCATTTTGCCATTTTATAGTATCCTCGGTAATTCCGTACTTTTTGGCTATTGTGGAAATGGTATCTCCTTTTTGTACTGAGTACTTAATTACTTTATCCCGAATTCCTACAGTATTTTGTGTTTGGAATACATTATCTTGGGTAAGAGATAATGAATCAGGACCATTCTCTTGGGCAAAAGAGAGTAGATCCTTATTCTTTCCAAATAGCTGTGTTTCAGATATGAATGGGGATATAAGCACTCCAACTGTTAAGATCACCATGATTGATAAGTGAAGAAAGAAGCGGTTTTTTTTACCACGTTTAATGAGTACACCTTTGACCATAGCATTCTTTCTGGTTTCAAATGCTGAGGATGCAGATATGAGTTTATCTTGTATGTAAATTTTAAAGAAAATAAAAAAAGCTCTTAATTCAGAGGCTAGGAACTTAGTAGTTTTTTTAAGTTGTTTAAAAGACAGGAAAGAGAACGCTTTTTTCATGGTTATCTTGGAGACAAATTACTTTATCAAAAATACACCTAATAAGTCAAACTGATAGGATTAGTTTTGCGTGGTTGAAGGTGTTGGGGTTGCGACTGATCCAGTTGGTGGAGGTGGAACCTTAACTTGTCCTGTAACTGATGGAACTGTTGTAGGAGCAGTAAGCCCAAGTGGAGGTTGGTTTTCTGCATTACCGGAAACATTTGTTTGTTCATTTGAATTGGCTTTATCTCCTATTTTCTCTGAAAGAACATCTATTTCCTTTTGGAGTGCAGTTTTATCTTGAGGGTTATTTTGGACTAAGCTTAATGCTGACTGATAGGCTGAAAGTGCTGAGCTTAGATCTCCTTTTGCTTCCAGTGCATGACCAAGATTATAGTAAGCATTAGCAAAGTCAGGTTTTAGCTGTATTGCTTGAGCAAATTGGGTTTGTGCGGCATCGTATTGTTGGAGGGCGTAGTATATGCCTCCAAGCTCTACTCTTAAAACTGGATTAGATGGATCTAGGGCTATTGCTTGGTTGAGCGTAGCAATTGAGAACTGGTCTGCGTTTTGTCCGACCCCAATAAGGTTTCTATATATCCCGGCCAAGTTTTCCCAGTTAACAGCTGTAACAGGGGCTATAGCTACAGATGTCCTTCCGTTATCAACTGCCTGCCTTAATAATTGTGATACTGTCTGTTGAACCTGGGCGGATGGCTGAGTTCCCTGCTTAATGCCCTGTGATATAGATGTTGCAAGACCTAAATTAAGCTGAGAGAAGATTCTATAATAATCACTTCTATATGGATAGGTTAAAAGAGCTTCTCTTTGGAGATCATATATGACATCAAGTTTTGTATTTGCAGGCTGAGAAAGAGATTTTGCCATTTTTGTGTCTGCAATAAGAAGTTGAATAGCAAGGTATGAAATATATCCACCAACTAATAACACTACGAGCGCAAATAATCCAGGCAGTATCCTGCTGTCTTTTTTATATTTTCTATCAGGATCTTGAGTTTCTTCCATTGAGATAAGACCGTCTCTAAAGGCAACAAGTGAAATTCGCACAGAATCAATTCTTCTATCATTTGCTAAAAACAAAGAAGCAGTATAGAGACCTATTAATGTGAAAAGAAGAAATACCTCTGACAGTGAGAATGGAAGGAAGAATGACAGAATAAGTACAGAAAGTATCCCTAAAAAGAGTGGAGTTGCGTTTTTAGATCTGTTCTTAAGCACTCTGAACACTACAAATAGGTATGATAGGAAGCCTAGTACGCCAGTTGTTGCAAGTAACTCTAGTACAAAAGATGATGAGTAGGTAAACTGATAGTTCCATAGTGTAGGATTGTTGTTTATGCTTGGGAATTTGAATCGGGTATAGTCAGATAAAAATGTTCCGTATCCTGATCCAAAGGGCAAGGCAAGAAGAAATCTGCTAGAATCTTGGCTAATTGCAGCTGTTGCAATTTGAAACCCATAAGTATAAGGAAGTAAGTTTGGCTTCTGTGAAACAGTTAGTATCTGATACGCGATTAGTCCTACGCCAAAAAGCAGAACAACTCCTGAGATCAAATTAAATAATTGATCGTAATTAAGTTTTGTAGATTTTCCCTTAAATACAGATACTAATGAAAGTGCACAGATAATAAAGAGCGGGAGAATGTAGAGAACATGTTGAATTGGTGATCCAAATGCGGTGAAATATTGATTATGGGTTTGAGATATTGGAAGTATATATATTTTAAAATAGTAAAGAATGGATATTGCTGTAGTTAAAGTAGCTCCGAGAAGAAGACTTCCGCCTATAAATAGGAAGTCTTTTTTAGATGAAACCATGTGTATAGTAACAAAATATAAAATGAAACACGCAAGTACAGGTATACTAACCGCAAGAGAGTCATACATGTTCCTAGATAAGATAGCGGAAACAATAATTATAGTTGTAAAGATTGCAAGTGGTAGAGTAAATGGATTTGTTCGAATTATAATTTTTTTCTGAACTACTGATATAACCGCCCAGATAAATACTAACAGAGAAGATGTAATAACTATAAAAATTTGTCTTGGGAGAATAAACGGATCTGTTGTGTTTGTAAGAAACAAAAGTGGGAATGCAAAAAATATAACACCAAGTAGTGCTATGCTTACTTTTCTTAGAATGTTAATTGTCTCTTTTTCGTTCATAAATTCAGCTTAGAATATAATCTATCAATATAAAAATATAATGTCAAGTATAAGATCGTTATAAATATCTTTAATATAAACTTAATCTATCAACCTGTTTGTATAATGTCAAGTATAAGATTTATAAAAACATAACTTATGTTTAGTTTACAATTAGCCAATTGAATAAAGTATCAGATTGAACGATTTGAGATATGCCAACAGTAAAGCTTTCTCCTGCAGATTGTCTCATAAGGTAAAGAACATTATTATTTGTATTTTGTGCAGGTGTAATATAGATAAGAGAATCAGAGGTGACAAGAGGATTTAGTATGGTAAGTTCATTTCTTCCCGCCTTGATAATTGCTGTTCCGGCGGAAGAGCTAGCGCTTGCGGTGTATTCATCCGATGCTAGTGCCTGTCCAACAATATTAAAATTAAGTTTTGATATTGTTGCTGACCCTGATGCATGAATATCTCCCTTTGAAGATACAGCCAACACTGCTGAGTTGCTTGCGTTTTTAACTAAAAGTCTGGCATCTTTTTGGCTTCCGTAAGACAACTGTATTGATAGATCTGAATCAGGAAGAGGAGAGATAATATTTGTCATAAGTTTCCCTTTGACGCTTAAATTTTTGTTGAATATTGCATTCTCGTTTACAAATAATTGTCCATCTGTTTCGATTCGTATAGCGCCTGCAAGAAATGATACACCACCTTGTCTTAGAGGTTGTATTGCAAGATCAGTACCTAGTGTGTTTATTGAATTTTGTGAGAATATAAAAGTTGTTCCTATTGATAGTTGATCCATAACGGATAAGTTCCCAAATGTAGATGCACCCAGAGATAACAGCCCTTCGTAAAATGTTCCAAATTGTGCTGAAACTGATGAGCTCGCAAGTGTTTCAGAAAGGTAAGGTAATTTACTATTCTCTACAGGTTTTAAATTGCTTACAATTCTTGAAGTAATACTTGCTACTGTGTCAGAAAGACCCTCTATATTATTGGCAATTAAATTTTGTGCTCTTAATGTGCCTGAAATAGTCGCATCATTTGTGCTAAGTGTTTGTGAGTTAATACCTCCTGAAAATGAAGCATTTCCGCTTGCATCAATTTCAGAAACCGTTTCCCCAAATTGATCTTGAATACTCACCTTTGAGTTTTTGTTTGGGAGTTTTATCGCAATATCTTTAGTATTTCTTGGGCTGATTGAATTTGTTTTAACAATATCGCCTTCAATAAGCGGAGAAGTGATTGTGCTTGCTGTTATACCATTCTGGACTGTAAGATTTGATATCCTGGCATAGGACGCTGCAATATTTTCTGAAGCAATATAGCGCGCAGTTACAACCCCAGCTTTAATTTTCCCAGCTATAGCACTTGAGAATGCAGCTGCATTTTGAAGTGTTTCGCCTGAAATAATAACGCTTGGGCTGGAAGAATTAAGTGTTTCTATGGTTGCCGCAAGAGATGGATCAATATAAGAGAGGGGGATTGTATTATCTACTATGGTTGCAGAATTAACTGACGCTATAAGATCTTCATTATTTGACCATGACAGATTTGAAAGCATCATAACCTTACCTATATATAAGTAGTCTACTTGAGAGATTCCATATTGTTCAAGGTAGGTCAGGGTAAGCGAATCAAACGATGCGACTGGTACCTTAAAGCATGGATGGCTTGTATTTTTCCCATCGTCATCGGGCCACTTTATGTTTTCCAAGGAAGAAACTTTCTTGCAGGAGTCACTAATGCTAAACGATTCAAGTGCTTTTCCAACAGTTGCTCCGGATTTTTTCATTTTCATTCCAACTCCTGGGATAGGAGATGATGTGATCGTATCCCCGGAGGATATTTGATCTCCAAATGTGACTACAATTGCAGGTATTCTTCCGGAGAGTGCAAGCGGAGTAGTGTCTTTGTACTGTGCTCCTATTGTTATATTTGGGTTTGTTGAGACAACTCCTGCAATCTTTGAATCGTAAGGGATGCGTGATAGGACCAGTTTTCCTCTTGCTCCTATACTAACTAAATTACCTGATATAGGCTTAGTTCCTTCATATTTAGTCCATTCAGCAAGGTCGGCCGTATCATTTGTTCCTGTATCTCCTAAAAGGTGCCAAGTATTGTTGCTTCTTGTAAGAGTATAGTGTTTGATGCTGCTATAGGAATTGGTTGTGTCAATTGTTGAGACCAAACCCACTTGTACGCCATTTACTTTTATAACAATCGTCTGTGTTACCGGGTCAACTGTTGTTCCTTTTTCCACTTTTGTGTATATATATGCAAAAGTTCCTTCAGTATTTGGTAGAGC
This sequence comes from Candidatus Levyibacteriota bacterium, assembly GCA_018062815.1. Lineage (GTDB taxonomy): Bacteria > Patescibacteriota > Microgenomatia > Levybacterales > GWA1-39-11 > JAGORM01. Next base: position 113,855 of record JAGORM010000003.1, read on the forward strand.
AGTTATATTATAAGTAGTCTCTGAATCTAGGTTATAGCTTCCTGTGCTTTTCTCAAGATCATATATAAGAGCTTTTACGTCTCTTGTAATACTTCTTGTTCCTTCTCCATCGCTATAGAAATCTACATTACCTCCCCATGTACCGTTTACGTCTATTGTGCGATTAGGTGATAAGGTGTTTATTCCTACATTTCCTGCCTGAGCCAGAAGTATATTTTTTGTTTCACCTGTTCCAAGTTTTAGATTTTCTCCGTTTGTATAAATAGAATTGTCTCCCAATATAAGTGTTTTCCCAATTTTTAGAGAAGGTGTTCCAGTGCTCATACTTGAAAAAACAAATTTTGCACTATCTGTTGTGTTACCACCTAAAAGTATATCAAAAGTATTATTAGTAAGCGTTAGTGCACCATTTAGTTGAGAAAGAAACCCGCATGAGCTCCAAAGTGGTGCTGCATACCCGTTTGTAGTAAGACATTGACCTGCTGTTCCGGGTCTTAGATGACCGTATGATTTTGTGCTTGTTGAATAAAGTATCTCACCAGGTGTTGCAGGAGTTATATTTGCCCCAAACCCTCCAAACTCAGGGCTTATGGGGTTTCCTGCCCAGTTTCCGTGAGTAATTGTTCCCTGACTATCAACCTGAAATCTAGTTTGACCTGAAGTTGATGCAGTAATAAATGGTCCACCCATATATTGTTGTATCGTTAGCGCTGATTTTGCGCTAGTTGTTGCATGAATGATGAATCCACCTTCCGCAATAATTTCTCCCTGAGTATTAATAAGAGGTTTTTGAAGATCAATTTTTCCGTTTTCTGAAGGATTTATAATAATGTTTCCATTACTTCCAGGATTTGTGGTAAGAAGGACAGTATTTCCAGACAAGGTAAATTGTCCACCGCTTGCTGTAAAAACAGGATTCGCGTTTCCTCCAATACTAAGTACTCCACTTGCATCAAGAGCTAGAAGCACATTTGTTTGTCTATTTGTATTGGTAATTGGCAATAGGCCCTGTACATTGTTTGCTGTATTTGCAAAAGAAGTTCCAATCTGCTGGCGAGGCGAAAGTTCTGAATCAGTTCCTATAGTTACTCCAAGATATAGGGGAGTGTTGCTATTTATGAGAGGTTCTGGCAGTTCATTTCTGTTTCCTATAATAATACTTATGTTTCCGTCTTCATCTGGTTTTATTCCAGTTTGAACTTCTTGCCATGCTAGCGCGCTTCCGCTAGCAGTAGGATTTGTATAAAGTCCAAGCCTCAGATCAGTAACTTGGGTAATAGGCGTGTTGTTCTTGTCTAATAACTTTCCCTTAAATGCAAATGTTTTTTGCATGATGTTTTTTGTTTGTAGGTTAGTTGCGTTAGCGTTTCCGATTGTATTGTAGTAAAGATAAAAAGCAGAAGAGACAGCGGCTATTATTAATACTCCAAAATGTAGGTAATGTACAAAAGGGTAGGTATGATACTTTTTATACCATTCAGGTCTTGTGTATTTTATGTGATGATATGCTTTTTTTCTTAAGGAAAACTCTTGGGTAGAAATGCTATATGGAGCATAGAATTCCTTTTTTATGTTTTTGTTGTTTAACCCCTGTAATATGTTATCAATTTGCTGTTTCTTATTTGTTCCGCTTTTTTCAAATGCTCTTCTTAGTTTTGATTTAATTACCTGGGAAGATATGGCGTTAGCTGCTGCTTCTTCAAATTTTAAATAAGGTTGAGCCATTCTTTGAGCAAGTCTTAATGGTGGTATTTTGGAATATTGTTCTACTGACTCCTGAATAGTTATCTCATTTAGGGAAACAGTACTTTCTGAATTACTTTGGATTGGTACTTTAATTTCTTCAGTTAGGTGATTTTGAGATTGAAGATATGCCGTATATCTTCTAAGGCTAGATAATTTTCTATTTATCGTCTTTGGGGAGAGAAGCATTGTTGTATTAAGTCTTCTTGAATACTCAAGAAAAATTTCAGCGTTAAGATCAGGCGTATCATTAGTCTTTAATTTTTCAACACTTTCTTCATACCATTTACTGAAACCTTGTATGTCATTGATATAGTATTTTACAGTTAGATCACTTGAACGCTGTGAGTATAGGAAGTTTTTAAATCCTTTTAAGCTCCAAGGATCATGGGTGATTTGGTTTTGTGCCTGAACTTTAAATGGGTTTTCGGTAATAAGTTCCATTACCGTAAGATATGAGCTGAAAGACCTGAGGCTTGATACGTGCCTACTCGCAGACTTATAGCTATATTTGTGGTCAGTAGATGTTGAGAGAAGATGGAGATTGTCTTTATAGGCATTAATTACATTTAATGTTAATAAATCAGCACAAAACGTCCTATTATAATTGTTAGCAAACCAATCTATAAAGTGATTAATATCTGAAATATAGTTCTTTACAGTAATCTTAGAGTGATTACTTAAAAGATAAACTTTATACTGATCAATAAGTTGTTCAATATTCATGAAATAATAAATTCACTTACTGTCAATAACGGCAGTGAAGCGTTGCGGTAATAAATGTTTAATTCCCGTATATCCCTCTTAGCCTCAAGATTATACTGATTATACTAATTATATCCGCGTATGAATAAGCGTATTACATTCATATTATGGCTGTCAATGAGAAGATGAATAAGTTGATATATTAATATACACTTAGGTTTTACCAAAATCATTTTTGGTCTCTGTGAAAAAATAGCCATGCCTGAAGACGTTTTAAGGTTTTTCACAAACTAAATAAGGTGGTTATCAAATTTTAATAACTAGATATAAATATAACAATATACATCATATGTAGAAAACCTAGAAAAATGAACCATGTGTAATAAAGCAGATATTTATTAATGAGCAAATTAAATTTTGCTAAATTGAGATGTACAAAATTTAAAATTTAAGCCAAATATGAGGAGAGATAAATAGCTTATGGGAGATAGATGCGTGGTAATTATCACTTTCTTTAAGGGAATGCTAATATTAAAAAGACTTATTTTGTATTGAATTGAAGACCAAACTACACTTTACTTCTTCTGGAAGTTAAGCTTGTTTATAACTCTAAACAAAATTCCTAGTATGACAAATATAGAAATGCTTACTACGCCCAAAATAATCAAGGGTATGCTGAAAAACATAGTTTCTGCACGAGTTGTATGCACATTATCAAATATTACGGTAGCTTTAGCCTTGTATGCGCCCAAAAGAAACTTTTCATTCCATACGATCTCATTTCTGGCTTTTTGCGGTAATAAAGTGGTTAAATTTCTTGACTCCTTGGCTAGTACAAATGTTTCTTTTAAGGGTAGGGATGCTATTTGTTTTCCAAAGACGTTATATATGGATACAGTGCCTTTAACTGATGCATAAGTATTTCCTGTATTTGCAACTAATAACTCCATGGTTGGTGAATTGTTTACGACAAGTTTACTGGCCTCAAATTCGGTAATTACACCTGATGTTTTTTGTCTACCATCTTGGATTGAGATAAGCATGTTTGTAGCTACTCCTGTATTAACCGTTGTGACCGTTTCTTTGCTGTTGTTTTCCTCTATTTTTGACTGTGAAATGAAAGCAAGAGATAAATAATAATCAGTAGCTTTTTCTGGAGCAGTAAACATAATCTGTAAATTTTTAGATTCATTGGGATATAGATTGATAGATTTAATATCTTTATCTTTATCAGTTATTCTTAACCCGTTTACAAATTCTAATTCTGCTTTAGGAATTTGATTTGTTGGAACAAACGAAACAGACCCTGTATGATTTACTGATGATATGAAGGGACGAATTAAAATATTAAGTGTCACTTCTTCTTCACCGTTGTTTCGAATTGATACGGGCGCTATAACATCTGCTCCTGGGTTTGCTTTTATCTGTAGGATTGCAGGGTAGGCGCTTATAGATGTATTTTCAGCATATGTTTGACCGGCAGGCAACGCTGTCATAAAAGATAAGGCTATCGCAAGCATTTTTTTATTCACATCTATAGTTTAGTATAGTAAGGATAAAAAGTGAAGTAACAACAGAAAGACAAAGATCAGCTAAATACTAGAAATATTTTAGAAATTAGATTCAGTATGCGGTAAAAACAAAAAAAAGCTGAGGGAATACTAACTATATCATAATATAACAACAAAATTTGATTAATATAATGGTTAAATATATCAATCAATATGAGTTAGTGATAATAAATTAACCTTCTAGATTAGATTGATAAATCAGTATTAATTATAACTTAGGCATGGCAATTAGATATACTGTGTTGTGATAGGCCTTCTGTGGTTGTGTGCCTGGAATATTTAACTTATAAGTAATTACCGCTTTTGCTAGGTTGTTTGTGTCTGATTCAAGTATTGTTTCAGGTTGTTCCAAGGCAGAGTCATTTGAAAAACTTTTATATCTATTATTGCTAAACCCCTTATCGCATGTTTCTGTCTCCGCATTAGAGCATGAATAGCCAAAGCCGTAGGTTAAAGGGTTTTCCCAGGCTTCAGATAGTATATTTGTACAATTTCCAGAATCACATGAAGTATCTGGAATTGAAGATTCACCCTGAGAAGGGCTATGGTCTTCATATCCAATTAATTGAAATCCTTTATTGGTTGCAGGTTGGACACTAATAGATTGAGTACGTGTAAGAGCCTCGCCCGGAATTATTTCTCCGAAGTTTATGTTGCTGTTTGTAGACGAGATTGAAATTGGTTTTGTTTCTTCATTCGGCTGAGCAAGGATAATAATATAATTATCTCCTGTAATTTGGTTGGCTTGTGGTATCGTAGGGGCTGTAAGCTCATTTGTGGTGGGTTTAACATATTCTCCTGTCGGGTTTGCCTCAAGATTTAAAAGATAGTCAGAATTTGACATGGGAGCAGCATGCACTTGAGATGCTACAAATCCTAGGATTATTGGAAGTGAAAGAATGGTTTTGTTCATTATTCTTTTGTTTCTTTTTGTAGTTCGTGTGCTGCTTCAATTATTTCTTCTGCTTTCCGTAGTCTCTCATTTTTGTCTTTTGTCTTTATCATATCTTTTGCCTCATCTATAATAGATTCAGTTGAAGCTTTAATTTTTTGCTGTATTCGTTCGCGACGTTTATATTCTCTTCCAAAGAAGTATGCAATAGGAGATAAAAAGAGAAGAGATAACAGCTTCAAACTGTTACCAAATATATCATCTTGTATCGCCTGAGGAATAAATATTCCGATGAGACAAAGGAGAAAGAAAAAGATCATTACTGGTTCAAAAATAAACGCCAGACCAAAGAAAATAAAATAGGTTAAAAAGAAGATAGGTGAGCGTATTCCACCTGTAAGAAATATTATGAGTAGAACGAACACAATTATGGTAAATACTTCCTTATTGTTGCCCAAGAATACTTCTTGACCTCGGCGTTTTCTTCTTAAAACAATTGAATATATGGTTCCTATGATAAATATTAAAATAAGAAAAGCGGGAATATAGGGTGAAAGTGGGGTTTCAGCAATTATTAGTACAAAGACTGTCGAGAGGAGAAGTACTGCGCTTTGTGTAGCATATTTCATAGATAAATTATATTCACAAAAAGATAAATCCGCAAGTGAGTTTATGCACAAAGGTATTTAGAAATAAAGACAGGCGTGCTATACTTATGTATAAGAATATGAAAGATATGTCATATAATCATCAAGACAACGAAGCTAAATGGCAGAGTAAGTGGGAGAGTGATAAGCTTTTTACTCCGGATTTGGCAAATGCTAATAATCCATATTTTAACCTAATGATGTTTCCTTACCCATCAGCAGAAGGTCTTCATGTAGGGAATATGTATGCATTTACGGGTGCAGATGTATATGCCCGATTTAATAGAATGTTGGGAAGGGATGTTTTTGAGCCTATTGGGTTAGATGGATTTGGGATACATTCTGAAAACTATGCACTTAAAATAGGTAAAAACCCAAAGGAACAGGCTAAAATCTCGCAAGAGCGTTTCTATAAACAGCTTAGATCCATAGGGAACTCATTTGATTGGACCAGAACACTTGAGACCTATGATCCTCAATATTTTAGATGGACTCAGTGGCTATTTATAAAACTGTTTCAGTCAGGGTTGGCCTATCGTAAAAAAGCAGAGGTAAATTGGTGCCCCTCGTGTAAGACTGTTTTATCTGATGAGCAGGTTGTAGATGGAAAATGTGAACGGTGTTCATTCTTAGTTGAGAAAAAAGATTTAGAGCAGTGGTTTTTTAAGATTACGGAGTATGCTGAAAGACTTCTCCACAATATAGAGAATCTAGACTGGACTGAAAAGGTAAAAATCGCCCAACGTAACTGGATTGGCAGAAAAGTTGGTGGAGTGATAGAATTTCCAATAGATAAAAAGTACCGATTTATCAACCTTCATGGTTTTGGAGCAAATTCCTCCTCCGACTTCCATCCATGGCTTAAGGCTGAAATTGAGAAAAAAGGGCATAGTGTCATAGTTCCAAGCTTACCACAAACTGAAAATCCATCAGTGGATGAGCAGGTACAGTATGTTATAGATAATTACTCTTTTGATGCAGATACAGTTTTATTTGGTCATAGCTTCGGGTCAGTTGTTGCCTTGAAAGTATTGGAAAGATTAGACGCCCCTATTCATGGATTAGTTCTTGCAGCAGGTTTTGCCGAGCCGGGCTTTCTAGACCATAAAAGACCGTTTGAGGAGACATTTGATTGGAAATTTGATTTTGAAAAAATAAAAAAGAATGTTTCTGATGTCATACTCCTTAAAGCTTTAAATGACACAGCAGTTCCTGCGAGTAGAGCTGATTTCATTAAACAAAAAATAGGAGGCAAAGTTATAGAAGTTACAGCCCAGAAAGACCATCTAACTGGTGAGATTGAGCCTGAGATTCTAAAATACATCATCCCATCAATTGAAGTTTTTACTACCCGTCCTGATACGCTTTATGGAGCAACATTTTTAGTTGTCGCACCTGAGCACGAGTTATTAAAAGGGATAAAAGACAAAGAGGTCAGAGAATATATCAAACTAGCAAAGAGTAAATCAAATGATGAGCGAGGAGATGAGGAAAAAGAAAAGACAGGAGTTTTCTCAGGTCAACATGTAATAAATCCAGTTAATAATGATAAGATCCCTGTTTGGGTAGCAGACTATGTACTTATGAGTTATGGGACAGGCGCTATCATGGCTGTTCCAGCACATGACCAAAGAGATTACGATTTCGCCATAAAACACAAACTTCCAATAAGAGAAGTCATATCATCATCTGCCAAAAATTCTGAACAAAAAGCATATATAGGTGAAGGAAGAATAATTAACTCAGAAATTTGGAACGGATTACAAATGCCTCAAGATATGAAGAAAGTGATAGATGAGCTTACAAGATTAGGAATAGGATATGAAAAGATTCAGTATCATTTGCGTGATTGGCTTATTTCAAGGCAAAGATATTGGGGGCCACCAATTCCTATGATTTTTTGCGATTCATGCTTAAAGGAAAATAAGGGAGAGCTTAAAGATATGCCTGGTTGGTATTCAGTTCCTTTAAAAGAGCTTCCAGTGCTCCTTCCTGACGTAGATGATTGGAAGCCAATGGGTACAGGTCTTTCCCCCTTAGCAAATCATCCAGAGTTTTATGAAACAACCTGCCCGGGATGCAAGGGTAAGGCAAAGCGTGAAACAGATGTATCAGACACATTTTTAGATAGCGCTTGGTATTTCCTAGGATATATTTCAGATATTATTACCGGAGAGGATAAAATTCGACAAAAGCTATCTAAAGATATCAATATAGATCAAGAAAGCTTTACTCCATGGGATAAAACTACCCAAAAACGTTGGCTTCCTGTTAAAAAGTATATTGGCGGAGCGGAGCATTCAGTGCTACATCTTTTATATAGTCGATTTATATCGATGGTACTGTACGATTTAAAATTTGTGGATTTTGAAGAACCATTTGATAGCTTTTTTGCCCACGGACTTATTATTAAAGACGGTGCGAAAATGAGTAAAAGCAAGGGAAACGTAGTTGTGCCTGATGAATATATTATAAAGTATGGAGCTGATACGCTTAGAGCGTACTTAATGTTTTTGGGACCTTTTTCTGAGGGTGGAGATTTTAGAGATTCAGGAATTGAAGGTATGAATAGATTTGTCAGGCGAGTATGGAAGAAATTTTCAATAGTAAGTGATTTTGAGATGTCACAGGAAGGCATGCATATAATGCATAAAACCATAAAGAGAGTAACAGAGGATATATCAGGGTTTAAATATAACACTGCTATTGCCGGACTTATGGAATGGTACAATTTTCTCTCAAATCACAAGGAAGTTTCAAAGCAGGAGGCAGAAGTATTCCTAAAACTGTTTGCTCCATTCGCTCCATTTATAACAGAGGAGCTATGGCATAGCGTTTTAGGCAAACAGGGATCAATTCATGTATCTATGTGGCCAGTGTGTGAGGATAGATATATTGAATCAGAAGATGCTGTAATTGTCATTCAGATAAATGGGAAGAGGCGGGGAGAGCTTAAAATTTTAAAGTCTGAGCTTGAAATGAAAGAAAAAATTGAAAGTCAGGCGCAAGAAATTATTAATTCCTTCCTAGAAGGTAAAGATATAAAAAAGACAGTTCATGTGTCTGGGAAGATTGTAAATTTTGTAGTTTAGCAGTCTTACTATTTAAAGATATCAAAGCTGGGATAGATGATTCGTCAAAACTTAAAAGCCTATAAAACCTGAACCTTATTAAATATATTTGCTATTAAGTGTTGATTCATAATTCATAGTTATATATCCTATATAAACAATGGATTCAGAAACTATAATCCAAAAATGCTTCCAGTTTCTCAAAAAGAATGTTCTTCTCTCTGTTTTATTTTTCCTGGGAGTAATATTTTTACTTGTAGGTTTAGCACAATTATTAAATAAGAAAGAGCAACAGATAGAATTTCAAAAAGGAGAGGATATAAGATCAGCATCAACATCTTCTGAAAGTAGCAAAATAGTGGTAGATGTTTCAGGAGAGGTGATTGCTTCGGGGGTATATACGCTTTCTTCGGGAGCACGAGTACAGGATGCAGTAAGTGCAGCTGGTGGTTTTTCTTCTGACGCAGATAAGGATTATATCTCCCGATCAGTTAATCTAGCTGCTCCAATTCGTGACGGGATGAAGATATATATTCCAAAAATTGGAGAGGTAAAAACGGGAAATTCTGTAGAAATAACATCAATAGGTGACACAACAGCACAAAATGTATCAAATATTATAAGTATTAACAGTGCTTCTCAGTCTGAATTGGAAGTGCTTCCAGGCATAGGTCCAGTTTCAGCCAATAAAATAATAAATCTTCGGCCATACTCATCAATTGAAGAACTCTTAAGCAAGAAAGCTGTAGGTAAATCAACATTTGAGAAGATAAAAAACAATATATCTTTGTAGTTCCCCAATGAAATTAATCGTTATTTTTATTCTTATACTCAGTCTTGTCTTGGGTATGCGCTACGCATTTTATTTTTCTGACTTAAGTACTGTGCAAGCAGGAGATTACCTTCAAAAAGAGATAGTTTTGTTATCAGAACCTATAACAACGGATTATTATCAGACAATACGCGTTGGGGAAGTGGTAATTGAGATGGATAAATTTCCGCGATATGCGTATGGAGATAGAATCATTTTAAAAGGAACCATTGAGAATAATATTTTTATAGCAAAGAGCGGGCAAGAAGTTATACAGCTTGTTGTAAGAGATCCAAGCATCCAAAAGATTCCAACTAACAACATTTTTATTGAAAGCGCTGCGTTTCTGAGAGTAAGAGTTCAAAAAGCGTTTAATCATTTTCTGCCGCAAAATGAGGCAAGCTTATTGTTTGGGATCGTATTTGGTGGTTCGCAAGGTTTTTCAAAAGACCTAACAACGGCCTTTAAGAACTCAGGAGTTTTACATGTTGTAGCAGCATCAGGTATGAATGTAACAATCGTTGGCGCTTTTTTAATTGCTATGTTTTCATATATTTTTAAACGTAGAACGGCTTTGATTCTTGGAATTGCAGGAGTATTTTACTATGCATTAGTTTCAGGCCTTTCACCTTCTATCATGCGTGCATCAATTATGGCTTCAATTGCATTTTCAGCTGCGATATTTGGACGGCAAAATTATGGAATTTTAACGCTTATTCTTACTGCATTTATTATGCTTATTATTACCCCTTCAAATATTACAAATGTTGGATTCCTATTATCATTTAGCTCCACATTAGGAATTATTATAATAAAACCATTATTTGATAAAATACGCCTTGTTCAAAAGACAAAAGGTATAAGTGATGATATAACAATGACAACTTCTGCGCAGATTGGAAGTTTGCCTGTTATGGCAAGTATATTTGGTTCATATTCGGCAATCTCAATTATCGTCAACGCACTTGTGCTCTGGACTATTCCGCCACTTATGATACTTGGTGGAATCGCAGCTTTTGTGGCTGTAATACAACCATCTCTATCTATACCTTTTCTATATCTTTCATATCCGATTTTGTTGTATTTTAAGGCTGTGATTGTCTTTTTTGGGAGTATACCGCTTTTAAAAACAGGAAATATTCCAATTTTCATAGGAATAGGGTACTACTTATTTCTTTTCGGGATTGTTATTCTGTTAAATAAACATAATGAAAAGTAAAATTATAATTATTCTTTTTTGCGCCATTTTTGTAACTGGTCTTTATATATCACAAACCTTTTATTTTTCAGATCAAAAACTTCACATTATTTTCTGCAATGTAGGACAAGGGGACGGTATTTTTATACGGACTCCAAACGGTACTGACATCATTATTGATGCGGGACCGGGGGATGCAATCATTGGTTGTTTAAATCGCCATATGCCATTTTGGGATAGAACAATAGAGCTAGCCTTTGCAACTCATCCTGATGCGGATCACATTGCAGGATTTGATGCAATTCTTCGTGCATATACTATCTTATCTTTTAATACATCTAAAAAAAACAGTACCACAGACATTTATAAAACAATTCAAGCCCAAATTGCGCAACAAAAGATTCCTGTAAGATATCTGTTTGCAGGCGATACATATAAAATAGGAGATGGTGTGGTAATTAAAAATTACTGGCCAACTCATGAATTTGTAGATACAGATGTTTCAGACAGTACTAATAGATATTCGCTTGTGCAAATAATTAAGTACAAGGAATTTGATGCACTAGTTAATGGTGATATAGAGTTTGACATACTTAATGAATTGTTTAAAAACGGAGCTGATGTCTCAATTCTTAAACTCCCTCATCATGGAAGTAAAACAGGAATAGATGATAGGACGCTTGAGTTAATTCATGCAAAACTAGCAATTCTGTCTTTTGGTCTTCACAATAGGTATAACCATCCAAGCACTCAGGTAATTGATCTTCTTGAAAAATTTAACGTTCCTTATGTGAGTACAGCTAAAAGTGGGGACATTGAAATTGTAACTGATGGAAAGATAATGAAAGTCCTTTAGGCGCTGTTTGCTATTGCTTTTTTTAAAGCAGGGTGGTACGTTAATTGTATGGCCAAGGTTTTGATAGTAGATGATGAATTAGCGGTAGCGTCTGTGTTTGAAACGGCACTTAAAAGCGCAGGGTATGAAGTTAAGATTGCAGGAGACGCATCAAACGGAATTAGTCTTGCCCAAAATGAACAATTTGATGTAATATTGTTAGATCAAATGCTGCCTGATCTTTCTGGAAATGAAGCATTAAAAACAATACGTGCAACCGGTGCAAACTCAAACACTCCCATATCTATGCTTTCAAATTTTTCAAATGACGTAACAGTAAATGAGGCAAAGACATTAGGTGCTCAAGACTATATAATGAAATATGAAGTATCCCCAGACAGCCTTGTTCAAAAAGTAAACGCACTCATAGCTCTCCCAAAGGCCACTGCAGCTTCGTAATCTTGACATTAGTATTGCTCGCATTCTCTATCAGGTATACAATAAATCTATGATTCAATCATTCTTTTTGTTTTTAGTTCTAGTTTTGTTTTTGGGGTCAATTACTCTATTTTCAATAAGAAGATTAAGGGGGACAGAAGAAGAATTAAAGAAAAAAAACAAGGAGCTTTCAAGAAGGTTATATGAGCTTTCAGTATCTCAATCTGTTGCGGAGCAAATAGGGTACTCATTAAACATAAACACAATAATAAGCTCTATTGTAGAAACTGCAGGTCGTGTTATTGAACACAGCGCCTTATCATATGCTCTATTAGACAATAAAACTATTACATATAGAGCAATAGAGGATGGATTTGTTGGCCCTGTTTTTTTGGAAGAACTTAAAAAAGACTCATTAGCATTTATTTATGAGCGTGTGCAAAATCCATCTGATCTTGTGGTAATAGCCTCTGCAAGGAAAGAATTCTCAGAGGTAAATCCAACATATTTTAATGAAAAGCCAGCTTCATTTTACGGATTACCGCTTATTATAAATGATCAATGCATAGGTGCAATCTGCATGGCATCAAGCAAGAAAAATGCTTTTTCCGATGATGACAAGGCATTACTTAGAAGAACGGTTGATAATGCGCTTGAGACTGTGGGGAAAATTGATGGGGTTATAAATACGGAAAAAGGGAAGCTTGACTCATTCTTGTTTTCTCTTACTTCAGGAGCGATATTATTTTTAATTGAAAAAGACACCTTGAGGCTTTCTGCAATTAATACTGCGGCGAAAGATTTTCTTCATGTTACAGTCAAGCCTGATACGGCAATGGTTATCGCTCATTTTGGTATGCATTATGATCTTGTAAAGGACATTAAAGATGTCGCAATCCAGAAGAAGAGCACAATCTTAAAAGATGTATCAATTTATGAGCGATTTTTTAAAGTATATTTAAATCCAGTTTTTCTCCATAGCACACAATCAATTATAGGAGTGGCTGTGACTATGGAAGATGTCACCTTTGAGCGTGATGTTGAGAAGATGCGTGAAACCTTTACCAGTATGGTTGTACATGAATTGCGTGCACCATTAACATCTATCAAGGGAGCATCTCAACTATTGTTAGACGGAAAATTAGGGAAAGATGACATGTCTAAAATGCTTCACATAGTTCATGATTCCACCGAGCGTATGCTTTCAGACATCGGTGACATATTAGATATGAGTAAGCTTGAAGCGGGTAAATTTACATTAAATAAAACCGCCTCAAGCATAAATGAGTTGGTGAAGGAGAAAGCGCTTACATTTTCTTTTGTGGCTCAAACGCGTCATGTAACAATAAATACGAATCTGGATGAGACAATTCCTCAAGGTATGTTTGATATGCAAAGAATTGGTCAGGTTCTAAATAACCTTTTTTCAAACGCCTTAAAATTCACTCCTGATAACGGTACTATAACTGCCTCTACAGCATTGCAAAATGGTCAAATAACAGTTTCAGTACATGATACTGGGATAGGAGTACCCCAGGAAAAAATAGCTCTTCTTTTTTCAAAATATGGGCAGCTGGCAAGTGGTCTTCGTAAAGAAGGCGGTACGGGATTAGGTCTCTATATATCAAAGGGAATTGTTGAATCTCATGGAGGAAAAATTTGGCTAGATAGTCACGAGGGTAAGGGAACGACTGTTTCATTTAGTTTTCCATTTATAGCAAAGACAGATCAGTTAGTGGCAGATTCTGATACTGGTCGGGTTCCTGCTTCTAAGGTAATTCCTCAAAATACATTAAATTAAGGCTGATACGAATATATTAAAGCACAATGAACATGTTTTTATTCCATTGTGTAAAAGCTATGATTTTACTAGTGGGAGAAGTAGCCCCCCCGCGGAGTTTTATCTGAGACTAATGCGATAAAGGTTATTTGGTGCGTCAGGGATATTTAAGTTAGTTAGTATAATAAGGCTAGATCCGTCTGGCCAAGGGAAGACAAAGCTATCCACGAATGGCCCAGCATACACTGTTGTCACATTTTGCCCGTCAAATTCTACTATGTTTATTTTTGTATTTTTTGCATAAACTAAATGTGATGAGTCAGATAACCACATAAATTTCATTGGTGCTTCTTCTTGTGTTGAGAGAAGATAGTTTCTGTCTTCTTTCATGTCATAAACATAAATATCACCTTTTTTAATTGAACGCACTTCGGGAGTAGAGTTGGTGCCAGGAAGCCGGGGGTTGATAAGAATCGGTAGCAATGCGCTTGTAGATGCCGTGTATAAGATTTTATCTTCAAGCGGGGAGATGATAGGATTTGAGAAATTTGCCCTGGCTACTGTTCTGATCTTTTTTGGGAGTGAGTCTATGGTTTTTTTATTTGCTAACTGTGTTTGCTTATCCCAATCTGAAAGAACCTGTGGAAGTGTAGTTGTAATATCTTTTGGGTTTGCATTAAATGATCTGCTGGATAAAAGATAGTTTGTAGGTGTTGCAAGATTAGCTGAAATTGATGAAAGTAATTGATTCCCGTCAGGTGAGAATATAAGATTTGAGTTTGAGAATGGGGCAACTAGGTCATTTGTTATTTGATTTGCGCCACCACCAAGAGTAAATATAGCAGGCGCGCTCATATTAAGTGTATAAATACCGTTTTTATCAGCAGACGCGGAAGATACAGTATACGCTATAATGCTTCCGCTACCATCTAGTGCAGGGTTACGCGCGCCTGTTGTGGTTACTGCTTCAAGTCTTGGTGCAATTGGAAAAAGCGTTGCATTTGCCTGAGATACTGCCTCATTTTTTATTTCTATAGTTTTTCTCCATGGAAAATATCCGTCTTGCTCTATTCTTACTTCGTATTTCCCCGGAGCCAGATTGATTGTATTATTTGTTGCGGTAGTCAAATGGTTATTAATAAATACACGCGATCCATCAGGTTTACTTGTAAGTACCAAAAGTCCAGTTCCCTCTAGTATGCTTTTTGGATTGTTAAGATCAAATCTGTATCCTCGAGCATAAAATATTCCAAAAGTAGTACCCAGAACAATGAGAAGCAAAATAATAAAAGTGCTTATTACAATTCGTTTCATATAGACATTAATTATAACTAGAAACAGAAAATTTTACCAGAGCAAGGATGAACTAAGTCTTTGCTCCCTCTTGCATCTTTTTTGTACAAGTGCTTATATATAAGAAGCACAAAAACCTCTTACTTGATATAGTAAAGTATATATTTGATATATTATTTTTTACCTATGAAATTTTTTGGAAACATGTCAAAGCGAATTGGGATTGATCTTGGAACAGCAAATATTCTTGTATACGTTGCAGGAGAGGGAGTTGTATTAAATGAACCCACAGTTGTTGCTGTTCGGGCAGATGATAATAAAGTAGTTGCTGTAGGACAAGAGGCAAAGGACATGTTAGGAAGAACCCCTGGGAATATAGTTGCTACAAGACCCCTTAAAGATGGTGTGATTGCAGACTATGTTATTACCCAAGACATGTTGGCATATTTCATAGATAAAGTATCTGGTAGATCTAGGTTTATAAAACCTGAAGTTATGGTTTGTATCCCATCCGGAGTTACCCAAGTTGAAAAAAGAGCAGTACTTGATGCAACCATGGCTTCAGGCGCACGCGCTGTCTATTTGATAGAGGAACCATTAGCTGCGGCGATAGGAGCAAAGATACCAATAGCCCAGGCAAATGGACACATGATTTTGGATAGTGGAGGTGGGACTACTGATATTGCTGTTATATCTTTGGGAGGTGTTGTTGTTCACAAGTCTATCAAAGCAGCAGGAAATAAACTTGAGGAGGCAATTTCAAACTATGTTCGTAAGCGTTTTAACTTACTTATTGGAGACAGAACTGCTGAGGAGATTAAAATAAAGGTGGGTACAGCACTTATAGATTCAACAAGTGAGAAAAAGACAATGGAAATTAAAGGTAGAGATAGCGTTAGTGGACTTCCAAGATCAATTGAGATAAGTAACGTTGAAGTAAATGACGCATTATTACCAGTCGTAAAGCAGATAGTTGGGGCTATTCGTGAAACATTTGAGATTACTCCTCCTGAATTGGCTTCAGACATTATAGACAAGGGTATAGTGCTTTCAGGTGGAACAAGCCTTTTACATAATTTAGATAAGTATATAACTAGGGAGACTGGGGTACCTTCTTATGTAGCCGAAGATCCGTTGTATTGTGTTGTAAGGGGTACAGGTGTAGCGCTTGAAAATCTGGAGCTGTATAAGCGATCCATTAACAAAAATGACTAAGGTTGATCGCTTACCTTTTGGGAAAAGACTAAAGCGATCCATTAACAAAAATGACTAAGGTTGATCGCTTACCTTTTGGGAAAAGACTAAAGCGATCCATTAACAAAAATGACTAAGGTTGATAGTCTTAAAATATAAATATTACATCCTCTAATATGAACAAATATTGCTCATTTTTCACAGACTTTTCACGAATTATTCCTATAGTTATATATATCAAATCTTATAATTATAAATAAAATGATAACTATTTTACCAAGAAGAATAAATGCAAAAAATGACTAAAAGATTATACTTTCAGCTTAATTTGAAGTATAATTAAATTATACAATAATGATATATATGTAAAATATATGTCACTGACTAATACATCATATAATATTATATGGATAAGCAAGAATCTATTAAATTATTAGGAGTTAAGATTACAACTTCAACAGAGGATAAAATCTTAGAGTATGTAGTAAATTTACTAGGGGAGAGCGGAAATAAGGGGTATATAACAACACCTAATCCTGAAATGATTATGCACGCAAGGAAGAGCCCCTCTTTTAATAAGATACTCAATGAGGCTAACGTAGCTTTACCTGATGGGGTAGGTATTACGCTTTGTGCCTATGTGATGGGTAAGGGACACATACAGCGTATAACAGGAGTTGATTTCATGGAAAAGTTGTGCGGTAGGTTATCAAAAAGTCCTTATTCTGTGGGATTTTTTGGAGGACAAGCTAGTGTAGCAGAGACTACATCCAAGCGCTTACAAAAAAAATACTCCAGGCTTAATGTTTCATATGCTTCAGATCAGTGGAATGAAGGCAAAATTAAAGGAGGGAAGATAGATATTTTATTTGTTGCTATGGGGTATCCAAAGCAGGAAGAATGGATTTATAATAATCTCCCTCATATTCCGGTAAAAATAGCTATGGGCGTAGGAGGCTCATTTGACTATATTTCAGGGAATGTTCCCCGTGCACCAAAAACTATGAGAAATTTTGGGCTTGAATGGTTATACAGATTATTCCGTCAGCCTTGGAGATGGAGAAGGCAATTAGCCTTAATTAGCTTCACTATACTTTCCCTCAAAGAAGCGGTTATTTCAAGGATCAAGTAGTCACCCTTTTAATAAAAGCGTCTTAAAAGTCTAAAACAGAGGCGGGTACAGAAAACATTGATAAATAAATCTAATCTACACAGATTAGATAATGCGATTATTTGTTGAATTCCGAGTAGGTATAAAACAGCCTCTTTTTTTAAGATCGCAGGCAAAGCCTAGAACCGCAAGAAAGAAGAAAAAAACGAATTGAAATTAAAGTTGACTCTTTTGTTGAATTCCGAGTAGGTATAAAACAGCCTCTTTTTTATATCTTCTGTCACCTCTTGAATTTATTCTTATAGCGGGTAATTTTCCTCTTTTACCCCAACGTTTAATTGTAAGAGGAGAAACGCGTAAAAGTTGTGCTACTTCCCGTACTGTTAATAGATCAGGTAGGTTCTCGATTGATATGTTTTGTGTAGTCATAAGTAGTAGCTAAAGATATTGGTCTGTATCAGACCTATATATAGACTAGCAAACGGTAACATACATGTCAAGCAGCAATAATCAAGGGTAAAATGAGGCTAAACTATAGGGGTTAAAACGATAGGCTTATAATATGAAAATATCAGAACAAAAAAATAGTCCCGTAGTAAAATTAAATTAAAATATAGGATGTATTACATGTATATTAAGTTTATGGTTAACGTTTTTATAATATTTTAGTGTAGAATTTTTTAATTTTCTTATATTCACTGTTCATAAACATAATGCTTGATAGTATCATGTGTTGTTAGAGCTAACTTTTCTTTTGGAGCAGGGTGCTTGCTAGTGTTTTGTGTTCACTTTTGGATAAGGTGAATTATAGTAGGTTAGTTTATGCTCACTAAAATGTATATATCAAAACAGGTTAAAAGAAAACAAATACAAAATAATCAAGGTAAGAGTGATATAATCCAAAAAACATGAATAATGAAAGAAATCAAGCAAAAATTCACCCACTAAAAAGAATTACTAGAGAAGTTGTGAGAGATGCCATGCACCCGTTTTTTTTGAAAGGAGAAGGTAAGGAAATAGTACCAGGGGGGCTTAAAAAGGTTCATGGTATGATAGATAAAGGAATTGGAGTCGTTGTAGTTACTCCTCATGTTTCAGCAATAGATCCTTTTTGGGTAGCAGATTCAGTTACAAAAGAATGGAGATACAGAAGCACTCCTTTATCGGGGCCTGTAAGAGAAGATAGGTTACCATCTGGATTTAAAGCACTGACCGCTAGCATAGGTATTAACTTAAGCCCAGTAGTTACGCCTTATCAGCAAATTGATAAAAACAGTTATAGAACCACTCAAGAGAAAATTGAAATTAAAGCTAAAAAGGCTGCATATGAGAGTAAATCAGTGAAAGCAATAAGAGATGGGGAAGTGGTTGTTGTGACGTACAATGGTCACAGAGATTCAAATCTAAAACAACCATCTGAGAGAACAATAGGTGTAGTAGGTAATTTAATAGATAGTCTTATTACAAGCGAGATTTTAGATTTTGGAATACACTTTGCTGCAGTTGAGATATCTGGAGAAACTGATTACAAAAGGAGAAGTGGATTAAATATTGGCTTAGGTTACATGGTATTACATGGAAATACATATACCTTTGAGGAGTTTTTTGAATTATCAAAATTATTTCTTAATGATACCTCAAAAACAAAAGGTGACCGTCTAAGAGCGATGGATAAAGCAACATTTCAAGAATTTTTAAAAATAGTTCCTGTAGTTCAATTTCCCATAAACGTATAATTATAGAAGAATATAGTAATTATTGTAGATTTATTTTTCCGTTCAAGTTCAAATTTCCTTTTAGGTTCATTTTAGTTACTCCGTAGGTAACATAAGCTGAAATTTTTTTATTATCCCATACTGCAAAATTACCAGGATTTGGCCAGTTCGATCCCGTAGGAGTACCTGGTGAAGATATGTATCTGGTAACTCCTACATTGTCATAATATATAGCGTTATTCCCAGACTTGCATGACTCACTCCATACTGCAATAATATAATCAATTGCGGAAATTGTAGTTGGATTCGTTAAGTTTAAAGTATACCACTGTGTTGTTTGAGATGCTGGGAAGGATGAGAGGCTTGTACCTATAATGAAACTGCTGTCGCTATCTTTATATAATCCAAATATATAATCACATGTGGTTCCTGTCCCCCTAATGTACGCAGCAATAGAGGTGGCTGTTCCGGTAGAAGGACCCGTATTAACAGTTCCTGACATATCTGATTCAATGCTTTGAGTAAATGCTCCGACTGAAGTGTAACCAAATGTTGGATCAATAAGTACTGGATATGAAGCATTTTCGAGCCATAATTTATTGACAGTAATGGTCAAAATATTTTTTTTAGTATCAATATTTAATTCCCCCCATGTGGTTTTTCCGTTGGAAGCAGTTATCAGAGGTCTGTATATATGTAATACTTTACCTACTTTATATTTTTCAGCCTCTAAGATATTATCATATACGTTTGTTGAGTTTTTTTTATAGACAGCGTAAGAATTCGCAACGTTTTCAGGCTGAAAATTTCCTTTATCTTTTAAATTTTCCGTAAGTTCGGGTTGATAGAAGAAATCTAACCCATCTGTTTCTATATTATAAGTAAAAATATTGCTCTCTGGTTTTGTGTGTAATAGGATATCAAATTCAAATTTATCGAACTTTTCCTCATCAGAAGGGCTTTTTGGAATATCTGTACGTTCCGAAAGTATTCCCCAGTTTTTTTCTTTATGTAGGTTTTTTATTCCGTCTAGTAATCTTTTTTCTTCATCTGTAAGTGTGCTAGTAGACGTTTCGAACTCCGTAGATTTTATAAATTCACTAGCTACTTCATCTCTAAAGCTAGAATTAATATCGCTTTTTATATTTTTGAGATCATGTGAGGGAAGGGCAAGATCTATAAGAACCATACTCATTCGTATATTATCTTTAAGATTTGTACTAAATGGTTCAATTGTATATATATAAAAAATAATATTATTTGTATCAGCTCCTATTCTACCAATTTGTACAGGTCTTATGCCATCTAAGTAATAGATAAAATCATGTTGCCTATATACTATTTGATTAATATTTTTACTTTTTAAAGCATTATTTATTGCTTGAATAAACTTATCTTGATATAAATCCCCTTTTTGTGATTTTACGTCAGGGTAGTAGAGGCGCATGATAAATCCCCCATTTTTTTTAAATGGAATGACTGGACATCCAAATGTTGATTCATCAGCTTTAAGTCGGACAATAGGTTGTTTAATCTGTTCTGGCATTCTAAGATCTAACTCAGCTCTCCTATATCCAAAAAAGAAATACCCGTCCTCATCTGGTACATAGCTAGTAAGAGTAGGCATATCGGATTGTTCTCTTTCAAAAAGTTCGTATGAAGCAGCAATAGTTAGTAAGTCTGAAGGTTCAAATTTTATGTAACGCAGTTTAGTTGTGTTTTGTGCTAATTTTATTTTTGGTTTTGGGATTTTTTTCAGCGTAGTTTCTTTTTTTGCAGGAATTTGTTTGTAGATTAAATCCTGCTTGTCCCCTTTCCAGATAATAGAATTTTCATCAGCAACTACTTCTTTTGCTTTAATATCATAATTTACTTTCATTTTAACTTCCTCATTCCATTTTGTAAGCTCGATTTGAGGCTCAATCTTATTTGTATTTGAAGATTTGGGATTTCCAACAATTACTTTTCCCTGGTCTGTTGCTACTTCATGAGTATTTCCAAGCTTAGAGTTCTGGGATAAAATGCCTGATGTGGGGTTTGTATGCTGATTGAGCACTATAATTCCCAATATCCCAAGTGTAAGGATTACAATTATGACGATCCCAACTATAAGATTTTGTTTCATATTTAAAACAATTATAGTTGATGCATCAGTGGATGCAAGAGGGCTAGATCATAAACAGACCAAAGAGAAAAATGGCGATTATTATTCTATAAATTCCAAAAGGGATAAACGTATATTTTTTAACGTATGACACAAGCCATTTTATAACTAGTACCGCTACTATAAAACTTGAAAGAAACCCTGATGCAAGATATGTCCATTCCTGTGTGGAAAAAGAGAAGTTTGTTTTTATGAGATCAAGTCCAGTTGCGGCTAAAAGCGTTGGAATTGCAAGTAAAAAAGAAAATTCAACTGCGGTTTTTCTGTCCATTCCCAAAAGCATTCCCCCTATGATGCTGGCAGCACTGCGACTTACCCCAGGGATTATTGAAATCGA
This sequence comes from Candidatus Levyibacteriota bacterium, assembly GCA_018062815.1. GTDB lineage: Bacteria > Patescibacteriota > Microgenomatia > Levybacterales > GWA1-39-11 > JAGORM01. Next base: position 135,360 of record JAGORM010000003.1, read on the forward strand.
CTGTATAAGGCCCACTAGAAAGGCATTTTTATATGTTATTTGAGTAACAGTCCGTTCATTTATATTTTGTTTTTTAAAACTTAATTCTACGATGATTAAGGCAATGCCTCCCAAGAAAAGGGAAAGAAGGGTAATAGTTGTATTTCCCAGTAGATATTCTTTTAATACTTTATAAAGAAGAAGACCTATTACTGCAGTAGGTATAAACGCTATAAATACTTTCTTGAGTAAATCAAATTTTGTAAAGATATCTCTCCAGTAAAGAATAATTACTGCAAGAATCGCACCTGATTGGATAAATATCTCAAAGCTTTTCAGGAAATCAGAAGACGTAATTCCGAGTAATCTTGATGCAAGGATAAGGTGTCCAGTTGATGATATAGGAAGGAATTCAGTTATCCCTTCAACAACTCCTAAAATAATAGCATTTAATATATCCATTCTTTTTTAAAAAAAGGAAAGAATTGTAGCAATTCCGGCAACTCCCATGATAAAAATTGTGACATACCCAATGGCTGTAATAAGTTTGGGATTTACCCATTGACCCATAATTTTTTTATCGCTTGAGATAAGAACAATAAAGAGAAGTATGAGCGGTGCAATTAAACCATTTGCAACGGCGGAATAGATAAGCATTGGGATAGGATCAATGCCTAAGAGATTTAAAAATAATCCTACAATCATTGAGAAGATAATTACTCCATAAAATGAATAGGCATCATTTAATTTTTGGTGTAGGCCAAATTTCCATTCTAGTGCTTCAGATATAGCATAAGCAGATGACCCTGCAAGAATCGGCACCGCAAGCATTCCTGTTCCAATAATTCCAAGAGTAAAAAGAAGATATGCATAATCTCCTGCAATTGGGCGTAGAGCTTGCGCTGCATCTGCAGATGTTTGAATATTAAAGATTCCGTTTGCATACAGAGTTGCTCCGCACGCGGCAATTATAAAGAACATGACTATATTAGATACAAACATTCCTGACCAAACATCACGCCTCATTCGCTTAACCTGAGCGGGGGTAGTGGATGCAGCACGTTGTGCTATGGTAGTTTTTCCTTTTAGTATTTCTTCTTCGACTTCTTGGGATGTTTGCCAGAAGAAGAGATATGGGGAAATTGTTGTACCTAACACTGCACAGATTAGAAAAAGTTGTTCCCGTGAAAAGGTGATAGAGGGAATAAATGTGCTTTGTAGTAAGCTATTAAAATCAAGCTTAATTGTAAATGCTGACAAAACATAGGAGATTAGGATAAGCGCCATCCATTTGAGATATTTTGCATACTTTTCATAACTGGTAAACACCTGAAGCGCGATACTTATAAACGTGAAAAAAACAAGGAGAAGTATAAAATTTAGTTGAGGAAAAAGTAGCCGTGAGGCACTTGCCATCGCTCCAAGATCCGCGCCTATATTAAAAGTATTTGCACCAAGTAGGAGTATTGTGCAAAGATAGAGTGCCCATGGTGGGAAATGACGTCTTATATTTGCAGATAACCCACGTCCCGTTACCAATCCAATGCGTGCACACATTTCTTGGACAACGCTCATAAGCGGAAATGTGAATAGTGCAAGCCAGGCTAGTTGAAATCCATAACGTGCTCCCACTTGTGAATAAGTTGCTATTCCTGATGGATCGTCATCTGCAGCCCCGGTGGTAAGACCAGGGCCTAAACTTTGCCAATATTTTTTTGCGTTTCGTGCGGGTCTATTTACGGTAAGTTCTCCTATCTTTTGGGAGGAAGTAACAGTTTTATCAAGTATATAGGCAGGAGCTTGTGCAACTCGCTCCACAGATTTTTTAGAAAAAAATTTGTCTACCATACCTTTACTATGGCGAAAACAATAGGAAAAAGTCAAGAGAAAAGAGGGCTTATTAGTTGAGGTTTAATTATAAGAAGTGTATAGCTGTTATAAACTCTGATTTTTATGTAAATAAATTCGCCCTCAAGGCAGAGAAATTGGTGCTTCCCCGAACTCTTAAGCGGGAGAATGCTGAAAATACTCCGCAGAGTAAATCCAAAAACATTTTATTTGCAATAATGCATACCCTATTCGGAAAAGGTGTAGAGGAAAACATACCGCTTTCCCCAACCTGAGAGCAAAAATAGTATAAATCCAAAAAATGTTTTCTGCAAGTCATAAAACTATTACAAAGTATGGTAAAATTGAGAAAAATTCGCCACTTTAACTCAGTTGGTAGAGTAACTCTTTCGTAAAGAGTAAGTCCCGGGTTCGAATCCCGGAAGTGGCTCATAATTTAACCCATTTTACATCCGATAGTTTGATAGATTCCTGTATTTTTGATATACTTGTAGCCTCTTTTAGGATACCGTGGCGTTTTGCATGGCACGAATAGCCTAAAACGATTTTTTCAATCGCACATTAATAAGTTCTTGCAGTATGTAGATGGCGTTATGCGCGTATATTTATAGATAATGCGTATGTCGCCATCTATATGGTAGAAAGCAAAGGAGAGGTACATTGATAGAGCTCACAAAGGCCGAAGCAGAACTGGTCCGATACAATATCCAAGAGGCAGAAAGCTTTGGGGAAAACATTTCGTGGGCTATGTCCCAAAGGGATAAGTTCCTTGATTTCTTTCACAGAGAGGAGATCAGGAAAAAAATATTGGGGACATCCTACATTCGCGCATCAAAGATTCAATGGGAGGAAATCCATCAAGCAATCCAATCAGGAGAAATCCAAGTAAGTGGCTAATCAGCACATCTCATCAGGTTCGTAACCATTCGAGCAGCGCATCCAAAATTAAGGAGGATACGGAGATGATCACGCTCACCCAAGCCGAGGGAAAATACATTGCGAAAGTCGCAAAAGGGTTTTTCGCAGATGATGATCTCGAACTCGAAAACGAGATCGAGATGGAATCCCTCAGGCAAAAGCTCTCAGGCAGCAGGTTCATCAAAGAGGAGGTCGACTGGACCATTCTCAAAGATAGGGTAACCTATCATCCGGTAAACTGGAGGGAACTTGAAAAGGCTATTCAATCAGGAGAAGTCAGAGTGATTTAATCAATCCCCATCCATGCTTCTGAAGAAGCAAGCACAACATCAGAATTATCTGATAAAGCACAACACGCGTGTGTTTTTGTCGGAAGGTCTGATGTAAAAGTGCGATCCGGGGGTGGATTGGAAGAAGAAAGAGTATATCTCTTTACACAGCATCTTGCTGTTCTTCTCATCCAATCCTCCCCCTATCGTATAACTCCCCACAAAATTTTTTTATATATTTATTTCTAAAAATAGTAAAAATATCCTTCTTTTCACAGACGGTATTTTTATTGAACAATTTTATATTTGTATGCATATATTTTTAAAATAGCTATATTTTAGCCTTGAAATTATATATATCTATGTATACATTTTATATTCATTTTAACCCATTTACCTATTGACAAGTGTTTACAAAAGTTGTTTACTAATTTAAGTTTCAAAAAAACTTTTCACAGTTTTAATAGGTTATAAATATCTAAACGTCTATTAAACTAGTAAAAAAAGCGTATAAAAATAAACATGAAAACTGCCCATAAATCCAAATCCAAGAAAACTGTAGCCAGACGAAAAGTCTCGCGCAGTGGGGGAGTTAAAAAAAGAAGTTTTAGCATCTCTAAGATTTTTGAGTTTTGGTTTGTTGTTCCGCAGTGAGAGTAAGTTTAAGCTAGTTAATATATTTTTTAAATAACTGATAGGCAGCAGTATGCCCGTTATTTTATATACAAGTGTATTTGTGTATAATTTCATTCGGAAAATTGCCCGAATGTCCCCCTTTAATCTGCTATTTGCCCCAACCTAAAAAGGGCACAAGAAAATCTGCTTTGGTAGGAAAGTGGATTATTTAAGATAGTAAATATATAAGTCTCAGAATAGATAATATGAGCCTTCTGTGGGATTCGAACCCGCGACCTGCTGTTTACAAAACAGCTGCTCTACCGCTGAGCTAAGAAGGCGAGTGAAAGACCATTATATCAGAGAATAATTAAGAATAGAACTGATTTATTTGTTTTTCCAAAAAAAGCTTACAAGAAGTGGTAAGGCTAATAGGCTCATTTTTATCATTAATGATAATATAATATATATTTAGATATAGTTATTGTTTACCATTTAATGGTTGATGAGGGTTTGGGTTTTGATTAGGCAGAGGCTTGTTTAGTCCCGGATTTTGTGGAGGAGCAATAAGAGTTTCAATTCCCAGAAAGATACTTACTTTATTTAATTTTGCTTTTACAATAGCGCTTTGATTTGGGATTTCTTGTTTTTGGTGCTTCTCAAGATGTACTGTGATCTTATCAGTTAGTAGTGATATGAAATTTTCATGCTGAGGAAGAATGTCAAGTGGTCCTATTGAATTCTTGCTTGAAACTGCAGTAGCATTTCCTGAGAAAAGAACTTTATCAGGATTTCTTATCTCCACACTGAGAGTATCCAATTTGGGCTTTGTATTATCTGATTGTGAGTTTTTAAGATCCATAAAAATACTTATATTAGTTTTTCTTCTTTAAGAGTTCCTATAAACATCATTTTTTCAGGAGCAACCTGGTCATATTTTCCCATAACTATATCATTCACATCATTTACTGTATCAGCAAGTTTTACAAATTTACCTGGTCTTCCAGTCTGTGCTTCTGTGACAAAAAAACTTTGTGTCATATATGCCTTTAGTAGCTGTGCTCTTTTATAGATTAACTGGTCAGATGGATTAAGTTCTGCTTCTCCAATAAGTGAAACTATTCTCTCAAGGGATGTTGCCTTTTTTAATATATTTTGGCTTTCAAGGAGTACTTTATAGTGAAGTTCTCCTACAATTTTTGGATTAAGTGCGCTTGATGTAGAGGAGAGCACATCCATGGCAGGGAATCTTCCCTCCTGATAGATATTGCGTGATAGGATAATGCTTGAATCAAGGTAAGGGAAAATAGCTTGAACAGCCGGATCTGCTGTATCATCTGATGGTACATAAACGGCTTCAATAGTTGTTATTGCACCATGTTTTGTTGAGACTAACCTTTCATGGAATTTACCCATCTCAGAGGTAAGGGTAGCCTGGTATCCTCCTTCTCCCGGAAGTGTATTCATAAGAGTTGCGAGTTCATATCCTGCTTGAGCAAAACGAAAAATGTTATCTATGAAGAACAAAACATCTTTTTTTTCTTGATCCCTGAAGTGTTCAGCTATTGTGACACCACCCAGTGCTGTTCTAAACCTAATTGCTGGATTTTCACCCATTTGTCCTACAATAAGGACAACTTGAGGTAAAACCTTACTCTCCTGTAGGGTTTCATATAGCTCATGACCTTCACGGATACGTTCTCCAACTCCTGTAAAAACTGACACGCTTTTTGATTTATTAAGTATTACTACGTTATGGATAATCTCAGTAAGTAGTATTGTTTTTCCAACCCCGGCTCCTCCAAAAATACCTGCTTTCCCACCTTTAAAGAGAGAAGCAAAAAAATCAATGGCTTTAATTCCGGTTTCAAGCACTTGAGTAGGAGCTATAACTTCATCAAATGATAATTCTTTGGTGAATATTGGATTTGAAATGGAGCTATCAAATCCTGTTTTTCCATCCTGGGGGTTTCCGAATATATCTAAAACACGCCCTAATACCTGGTCACCGGCGGGAATTTTAATAGATTCCCCGGTGTTTACTGCAGTCATTCCTCTTTTTAGTCTGCTTTGGGGAGAAAGCACAATGCAATAAAAAGAATTAGTGCTAGCTGATGACCATACCTCCATTTGAACAGATTTCTCAAGCGCCTTACCTTTATTGTCATGATCCACAATAAGTACATCATGGATATTAGGCGGATTATTTTCAAATTCTACCTCTGCCACTTGTCCTAAAACTGATAGTACTATACCTTTTGATTCCATTTTATCTACTGATTTCCAAGTTCCTTCTGCCAAAGAATAACTCCTGAAATGCGCTGAATTTGTTTATTATTTTCTGCAAGACGTAATGTTCTTAAATACTTTTTCTTTAAAATATTTTCTTGTTTTTCAATGCTTCCCAAGGAATCTTCCATAGATTTTATACGGGATGCAAGGCGTGAAAGTTCAGATTCGTCTACAACCTGTTTTAAAATTGATGCAAACACCTGGTCTTCAAAAAATCCCAAGATTTTTACCAAATTTGGTTCAAAAAAATAGGGGGTTCTATCAGATTTTTCATCAGTGTTTTGTAATGGCTGATCTATTAATGATTCTTCCCCTGATATTTCAGAAACTGCAGGTTCTTGGCTAATAATATTAAGAAAACGTCCGTAATAGACTAATATTTTTTCATATTGAACGACATATTTAAAGATGGAAGATAGATCTGTAAGCTTTACATTTTCATCTGGAAGGTCAAAAAAGGTAGCGGGTCTGTTTACTCCGCTGACGTTATACATATTTTTTCCAACCTTTCCTATTATTACAATTTCAGTGTTTGGATTTTTCTTTATGTCTTGTATAAATAAATTAAAAACACGAGCTACAATGTCTCCATAGAGCTTATTATTAGAGGAGAGCAGTACTGATACGGTCTTTCCGTTTTTCTCGAGTCCTGATAGGGTTATTTTTGCATTCTTATGGTGTTTTTGCAGGCGTTCTACCTCATCACGATAGCTTCTTTTAACATCTTTGTATATGTCAGCAAGACCAGTTAAGAAATCACGGGTTGTAAGCACTGATCCACGAACGCGCTGTATACGCATGACGGAAATTTGCTCATATGCTTGAGCTAGGGTCTTTAATGTTCCTATAACTGCGAATTCGTTATTTAATACAACTTTACTTTGCATAGTTTTTTAATTAATTTTTTTTATATTATCTATTTAGCTTTTTGCTCAGGTGATATTTCCGTGTTTGCTAAAGTAATAAAATCTTGTTTTTTTGCATTTATTGCTCCTAAGAGTTCATTAAAAGTGCCAATATCTCCTATTGTTTCATCTATCAATTCTTTATTTTGAGGAATAAGGTATGCATTTATTAAATTTTGTCTATATATTGATATTTTTTCAATTACCGTTGAGTCTTCAAACAGCTTTAACCATATCATTGAAAACATAAGAAGTTGTATGTTTGGCGGAACAATGACGCTATCTGTTTGTTCAAAGAATTTGTAGATTACGTCTCCTGTGCGTAATACTTGTTTTACAGCATCCGTTAATTCTGCACCAAAGTGGGATAGGTCCTGCATTCTCTGATAAAGTGTTAGGAAAGCGGTTAGTTCGCGGTTGATTGACCTTAAAATTTTAGGCGTTGCCTGGCGACCTACACGAGTAACAGAGAGGCCAACGTTTACGGCAGGACGTCTTCCTTGGTAATATGCGTTACTATCAAAAAATAAATGTCCATCAGTCATACCCATAAGGTTTGTTGATATAAAACCGGTAAAATCCCCTTCAATAATATCTACTACAGGAAGCATGGTAATAGATACATTTTTCCCACTTGGGTGAATAAAATTTCCCGCTCGTTCTAGAAGGCGTGCATGTATGTAAAAAATATCTCCTGGGTATGAATCACGTCCGGGGAACCTTCTTGATAAAAGAGATATTTCTCTATAAAATTTCGAGTGAGTTGAAAGGTCATCCAATACCAAAACAACGTCTTGTCCCTGATCCCTAAAATATTCAGCAATTGTAGCGCCTGCATACGGTGTCAAAAAAATAAGACTAGGGGAGTCGTATGAAGAGCTTGCAACAATAATAATTTTATCAAGAAGACCTTCATGTTTAAAATAATCCATAACAGCTTTTATGTCAGATTTTTTCTTCCCTATAGCCGCGTATACTGCAATTCCTCCGTTTTGGATTTGGTTTTTGAGTGTAGATAGAAGAAAAGATGTTTTTCCCGTTTTCCTATCCCCTATGATTAGCTCTTTCTGACCTTTTCCTAATGGTACCATCATGTCAACTATTGTTACTCCAGTTAAGAAAGGTTCGGTAATTTTTGCTCTATCTCCAATTCCAGGCGCACGCGCCTCAAGCTCTCTAAATTCCTTAGGTTTTGTATATGTTTCTGATTCTGAAAATGGGTTTCCAAGAGGATCAATAATTTTACCGAACAGTTCTGGACCTACCGGTACCTGGGCAAAGTGATTCGTTCTGGTGCATTTTGTTCCGACTTTTACAGGCGTACTTGAGAATGATAAGACATGTACCTGATTTTTTTCCATTAGAAATACTTGTCCTAATTCTCCTGTTTCAAAGAGAATTATCTCAAAAAGACTTGCCCCAGGTAGTCCCGCTACAAATACAATCGGATGTACTATGCTTTGTACTACGCCAAATTCTTGAATTTCATCTAGTTGTTTTTGAAATGGATCCATAGTTAAAATTTATCTCTTAAGCCTGATTAAAATATGTTTCTATTTTTGTTTTAAGGGTGAAATCATCATATATACCGTTTAATGAGATAAGTGCTCCCCCAATAATCTTTCTTTCAAGATGAATATCTAAAATAACCTTTGTTTTTATATTTTGGACAAACCAAGAGCTGAGGGATTCTATAATCGGTTCTGTTGGTTCAAAAGCAAGTTGAAGCGAGACTACTGGAATTTGATTTCCTAAAAACTGAATTTTAGATAAGGCTTCTTTTACCATCACTATGTTCTCTGTGTTTACCTGCATTGTTGTCAGGTAATACATAATATTTTTTTTCTTTTCAAAAGATAACAGTTGATTCATCTTTTCCTGTAGCCCCTGATTTCCTATAAAAATTTCTGCTATTAATTGATCTACTTCGTGATAGAAAAGTACTAATTCATCTTTTGTATAAATTGTATTAAAAAGTGACAGTGTATTAATTTGTTGGGTTTTGTTGTTCATGTTTTTCCTCAATAGCTCTAAATAATCCTGTTTTTTTTGCTTTTTCTAAGCTTGATATTACAAGCTCTTGTTGGATGGGTAGTGGGATAGATTTTCCAAGAACCTCTTCAACTACTTGCTTTGTAATGACTTGGATGTTTTTGTCAATTTCAGAGAGTTTTTGTTTTTTATATTCTACTAATTCATTCTGTACAGAGTTAAAGTCTTCTCCTATTTTTTTACCAATTATTATTTGAGATTTTATAGTTTCTTCTCTTAAAACGTTTTTGAAATCGCTTGTTTCCTGGAGAGTAACTTGTTCAATTGCTGAAAGTTTTTTTTCTGCTTCCTTTGCAAAATCTGTCTTAATTTCATCAACAATAGTTCTGAATTCTTTCTCAGACTCAGCCGATCTTCCTTGAACCATCTTAACTGTTTCTTCTGCAACTTTTTGGAGTGAATCCTGCATTTCTTTTGTAATATCTTGCTTTATATATTCTGTTTCAAAAAGAATGTGTTTTGCTGATTCAACTGCGCGCTCCACAATAGAATTTGCTTGCTTTTGTGCCTGTTCAATAATTTCAAGGGTGTTGCTGTATTCCTCTTGTGGCTTGTTTAGTATTCTGTTCTGTTTTTGTATTTTATAAACAAGATAAGCAAGGGTATAGGTCAAAATTAAAATAATTCCGAGTAGTATGTATAGTAAAAATTGTATATTCATATTTTTATTTAATGTTTTTGTGTTTTAAGTGTAACATCTTTATAGTCTGATAATCAGATACGCCATAAATAGACCAGAAAAGACTATAGACAAAGTAATCAAAACGTTTAAAACTATACCTAACTGTATTATCCTTGCAGCTAGTGGATTACGTCCTAATGCTGTAATGCCGTTGCTTGCAATTCTTCCGAAAGAGAAAAAGCCGATAACAAATGACAGGATAACTACAAATGCTGAAATGGCGTATTTAAAAAACACGCTAGGTTGCTCATAAGAGGCAGCTGCGGTTAAGTTAAATATATCAAAAAGTCGTGAAGTTGTATTAACGCTATGTGGATAAGCGTATCTGCTGTTAAGCGTTATAAAAATGCTTCCTTGTTTTTTTGGATCTTTTTCGTCAAAATCCTCTTGAGCTGTTCCCAGGATATAACCCGCCTCTTTAGCTTTCATTCCAACTCCTGGAGTGGTAGAGGTTGTGATTGGGTCACCTATCTCAATTGGCCCATTTTCAGTTGTAACATTTACAAGAGTTGTTCCGGTGGAAATATAGGGATAAGCGTTTTTATTTTGGATTAAATTTATTGATACTGCAGGGTCTATGACAATTACCCCGGTCATTTTTGCATCATATGGGGTCTTTGATAGAAAAAAAGTGCCATTGTCTCCTGCTGAGACAATATCTCCATTCTTAACGTTTTTATTTTTTACCTCAATGTAATTTGCGACACCTTCGTTTATGTTTTGACCAAAGACATGAGTTGGGAAGACTCCTAGAAAGAGAATTAAAAAAAGCACGAATATGGTGGTTTTGGACAGCAGATGCATAGGTAAGTTGAAATCTTTGCCTAGTATAGTAGTGTACTGTTTTTACTGTCAATAGAGCGTGGAGTAAATATCTATGCAAATGTTGTCCTAGATCAACTATTTTTTTGATAACAAATTTATCTGTGAAAAGATAGTAAATGCATAGGATATAAATTTATTAATTATATAGATAATACAACACTAATAGATATATATGAATATTTTTTATGTACAAAATGCCATAAAAAAACCCTTAAAAAAGGCTAGAAAGTACTTGACAAGCCGTGAAAATATATGGTCTAATTTATTAAGTGCCCACCTATGCAATGATTAATCAATTCATAGGTAAATTAGATGTCAGACAATCTGCCCAATCAGAATTTATTTGTAAGTGTTGCTGGTGCCGCCAAATTACTTGGTGTTTCTATTGACACAATTAGACGTTGGGACGCACAAGGAATCCTCAAATCTACAAGATTAGACGGAAAAAATAGATACTTTCTAAAATCAGAGCTCAAAGCATTTAAAAAAACCAGACCTCTTTCTATATCTGAAGCAGCAAGTGCACTGTCTATTTCAGTTTCTACTTTGCGAAGGCTAGAAAAAAAGGGAGTGATAGTTGCTGAAAGATCACAAAATGGTGAAAGATTATATTCTCCATCCCGCATTAACGAAATTTTAGCTTCAAGAAAAAAGGGTGGCCGTGAAAGAGTAGATCTATATGCACCAATTCCAACTACTTTGCATGGAGCACATGCGAACTTTACGCAAGAAAACACCTACAAATCCCAGCCTACTTTTCTGCCTCAAACACCTATGCATCAGCCATTCATGGGGACTTATGAAGCCGACTCAAAAAGTGTAAAAAAAGATAATTTCTGGAAAAAAAATCATCTGCTATCTCACATAGGACAATTTAATGCTGTTGGTGAATATATGTCATTCCCTAAAAAAGGATTTAAGGGTTTAAGATTTGGAAATCAGGCGTCTGAATACAAGCGGGGAATATTAACTATTACTTTTTTGCTCATCCTTTCTATGGGTATATTTGCTTTTACTGTATTGAGGGATGTGAATGGTGAAGATGCGGTGTTAGGAAGCAGAACTCCTGAGGCGCAGCGAGCTCTCTCAAAGTTATCACCCACACAAAGAGCGGAAGTAGCCAGAGCTGCGGTGCTTGCGGCAACTACAACAAAAGGACAATTCACGGTAAACATAAAATCTGTCTTTAATGAAGACATTAGGGTAAACAATAAAAATCTAGATTTGGGGACAGGGGAGCTAACCGCTTCCAATGTTATCTACTCAGTAATTGCAGGAGAGGGCATAGAAGTTTCAGAGGGACAGAATCCAATAATCTCAAATGCAGGAATAATTTCCATAGGTGAGTCTACGGGGGAAATTACATTGGGTTCAAATCTTTCTATATCAAACAATGTACTTTCTGCATCATCTCAATCCGTTAACAGCTTTGCGAATATTGTAGCAAATGGTACAACTATTACAGCAGGAAGTAGTAATGATACATTAACATTTGAAGCGGGATCTAATATCTCACTTTCTGCAAGCGGTAAGTCTATCACAATCAGTGCTACCGGAGGCGGGTCAGGAACTAATTATTTTACTTTAAGCGGTAACAATCTATATCCAAATAGCACATCTTATTCTCTTGGGATTGGAAACAGCGCACCTACGGCTACATTAGATGTTACCGGTACATTTAAAGTTAGCGGAACTACAGATTTAAATGGTGTTACTTACACTTGGCCCGGAGTAGATGGAAGTAATTCATATATATTAACTACTAACGGTTCAGGAACTCTGTCATGGTCTGATCCGGGTGTTTTACCTAGTACCAACTACTGGACAATTGCTCTCGGAACACTTTATCCAAACAATCCAACACTAGACCTTTTAGTTGGTGGTACAACATCAGCATCTGCTAAGTTTGGCTTTATCAACGTAAACTCCGGTACACCAGCAATTCAAATATCAGGTACAACCGTATTAACAGGTAACACCTTAGGATCAGGAGTTACCACATCATCTCTTACCACAGTCGGAGCACTTGTTTCAGGTAGTATCGCAAACGGTTTTGGAACAATCACTACAGCAAACACTATTACAGGAACAGTTCTAAACGGAACAACAGGTATTAACACAGGTGCAACAGCCGGAACACAAAGAATTGATTCCTCAGGAAACTTAACCAACATCGGAACAACCCAATTTAACACCATCACCTATACATGGCCATCAAGTGGACAATCCTCAGGATATGTTTTGTCAACAAACGGTTCAGGAACTCTCTCTTGGTCAAACCCATCAACACTTGGTACCAACTATTGGAGTTTAGGTACAGGAACTATCTATCCTACAAACACAACACTAGACCTTTTAGTCGGAGCATCAACTACAGCATCTGCTAAATTTGCAGTTCTAAACGTAAACTCCGGTACACCAACTGCCTCACTTTCAGCAGGAGCTGCAGGTGGACTATACATTACTGCAAACGGAACACTTACAACAACCGCTTCTCAACCACTTACTATTGGAGGAGCAACTACAGGAGACATTACTTTGTCTCCTATCGGAGGATCAGGGACAGTTACATCAACCGGAAATCTTAACCTTTCATCAGGAAAGACATTCAATATTAACGGTACAGCAGTCCTATCAGCAAACACCTTAGGATCAGGAGTTACAACCTCATCACTTACCACAGTCGGAGCACTTGTTTCAGGTAGTATCGCAAACGGTTTTGGAACAATCACTACAGCAAACACTATTACAGGAACAGTTCTAAACGGAACAACAGGTATTAACACAGGTGCAACAGCCGGAACACAAAGAATTGATTCCTCAGGAAACTTAACCAACATCGGAACAACCCAATTTAACACCATCACCTATACATGGCCTTCTTCAGGACAGGTAGCAGGGTATGCATTAACTACTAACGGTTCAGGAACTCTGTCATGGACTGATGTTACTTCCTTTGGTACCAACTACTGGACAATTGCTCTCGGAACACTTTATCCAAACAATCCAACACTAGACCTTTTAGTTGGTGGTACAACATCAGCATCTGCTAAGTTTGGCTTTATCAACGTAAACTCCGGTACACC
>JAGORM010000005.1 GCA_018062815.1 Candidatus Levyibacteriota bacterium
ACTCAGATGTATACCCGGTTAGTAACATTTCATGGGAAGAATTTAGAAGAATAGTGGGTGAAACTTGGTCTCCACATTTAAACGCCCCATTTGATCCAATTGCCACAAAAAAAGCACAGGACCTGAATCTTAAAGTTGTAATTTTAAAAGGAAATGACTTTGAAAATTTAAAAAACTATTTTGATGACAAAGATTTCATAGGTACCACAATAGGATAGTAAAAACAGTAATAGGAAATTTCTAGCTTTTAATAATTAGCCTCATGCTATGTCTTAATCCCCTATTGACAGTTGCTATAGGATTACATACAATTATTTTTTAGTATACAAAATTATCCATTTTTATACTAAATCTATGCTTAACAGCAAAGAAAACGGCAGAAATATGTCAATTGTTGCAAGAACAGCTCTTGCAACGACTGTTGCGTTTGGTACGCTTACTACTATTAATTACTCCTCACATGTATTAGCTGATGAAAAAGATACAACTCCACCTTTTCAGAATCCAAGACCTGGACTCCAAAATAGAATTACTGTAGGCCAAATAGCAGCTGACCAATCCTCAGAACGCATAAATCCAAGAACAGAAGCTCAGAATATGCTTCCATATTCTGTTGAGTTTAACGGTTTTAAAAACACCTTTGATAAATCAGGGTTTTTTGTGGTTAATAATCAAAACGATTGGAAAAACTTATATAGTAAACTTTCAGACAATGAAAACAGTAATGTTCCAAAAATTGATTTTTCAAAAGAATCTGTAGGAGTAGTGGTATTAAAACAAAAGGGAGAATATACCACGCTTAGCGTTGTATCTACAAAAGAGCAGGAAAATAGAGTAGCAATGATAACCCGCTCAAAAACAGATAAAGAAGCTCTATGCATGGATCCGTCAGAATTAGCAAAGAAAGAAGAAACTGCAGCCGTATTAGTTGTTAGGACATTAAAGGTGGCTGATAAACCTCTTACCATACTTCAGCTTGAAAATTTAGGCAACACAAACATAAATCCTTGCGATATAACCCCGCCACCATCAAATACGCGTACTCACGGAAATTAACCGCTTTATTTTCTTGACATGCCCTGTAAAATGTACTACGCTTAATTCATGAATAGAATCACATTCAAGAAAATAGTAGCTATTTCAATAGTTGAATTATTAATTGTTACCGTTGCACTATTACTTTTTAACTTTATTTACTCTCAAAAAGGAAGTCAATTATTGTCTAAACCCTCAACTGCTTTTAATACACCACAAAAAGGAATTGTCGCAAATATTATAAATGATAGTCCCATTATAATATCAGGTGAAGGTACATTTATCCTGTTTGGAAAAGTCAAAAATGTCTCTGAAAAAAACTCTATAGTAACAGTAACATACACAGATCAAAGCTTTCTTCCTGTATGGTTAAACTCTCAAAGCATGGTTTATAGAATTAAAAATGAGAAAAAGGAGATTATCAAAGCAAATCAAATTAAAACAAATGATACTATTACGCTAAAGGCGCTTTATAATTTTAAGGAAAACACATGGATGACTCAAAGCCCAATTAACGTACAATGAATGTAGAAGTTTTTCGTCTCCTATATCGTAAATTTTTTATACTGTTTTTATTTACTGTAGCTTTCTTAATTTCACCACAATTGGTCGATGCACAAAATTCAGGAGGTGATCCACCATCTCAAACATGCGAATCAAGTGGAGGACAATGGGGAATGGATACGGGATGCAATTCTTCAGGATGTTGGACTATTCGCGGATGTATCTATGGCGGGCCACCTTTACCTCTACAGGGGGTAGCATTTATAGACAAGAATCACGATCACATATATAACCCGCCTGATGTAGATCCTGAGACTGGGTTGCCATTTTTCACGGAAACAACTGATACTCTGATAGGAAATGTTGGAAACGTAGCTATTTGGAATCCCGCAAATGGTCCAATACAAAGTAGTACTCCCCAATTCCCAATTGACTCAACGGGTTATTTTGAAACCAAAAATTCTACCACTACCTATGTACCATCCCAAGCACTCCCCCTTACTTATATCCCCAACAGCACCACAACCCCGCCATTTGTAGGCTGGAGCTTATCATATGAAGTCTCTGAGTGCTATAATTTTTCATGCCAAGGAGGGGGAAACATGTTTATACCAGGATATACCGCTAACCCTTCTGGATTTGGCGCACAAGGGAATAAACTTTTAACGGCGTATATAATCTTTGACGGGCCATATGAGGTATCAGGAGCTATGTGGTACGACAAAAACGGAGACGGTGTAAAAAACGGATACTGGTTCTATATTGACCAAAATGGGAATAATGCCAAAGATACCTCTGAACCCTCCAGAAATTGCACAAGTACTTCTGATCCTGCTTGTTCTTCCTGGAGACTATGGTACATTGACAGCGAAAATATACAGCCCGGAACGGGCGGAAGTTTTTCTACAAGCCCATACACCATTTCTTATTCTGCCGCAGGAACATATCAAATAAATGCAAGCATTCCCCCTGGATATACGCTAAGAAATGTGCCTGGGAATACAAATCCAAGAAGTGTGACCGTCAACGCCAATCTTACAAACGTCAACTTTGAGCTAGCTAGTGTATCTACCCCTCA
Source organism: Candidatus Levyibacteriota bacterium (assembly GCA_018062815.1). GTDB lineage: Bacteria > Patescibacteriota > Microgenomatia > Levybacterales > GWA1-39-11 > JAGORM01. The sequence continues at coordinate 2,618 of JAGORM010000005.1, forward strand.
GTGTGCGGGAAGTGGAGCAGGATTAAGTGTAAATCCTACGGGAGTGTATGCAAGAAATGGAAGTTATGCCACCTTTACGGTTGGACCATGCACCCCTTTAACACCTACACCACAGTATAGATGGCCAACACCTACCGCAGGAGTTTTCCCCACTCCTACGTGCGGAGTAAACTGTGTATATCAACCCCCACCATCTGTGTGTTCTGTTCAAACCATAACCCAATCTGTTGAGGTATCAAACGGAGGGGGAGCCTCAACGTATAGTGCAAGCCTTGCCATTCTGCCATATAACCAGGCAACAGGAGTTGTCTACACTGATACAGGAAACAATAATTGCAGCAGTGGCGAAACAGTAAAACCCAATACCCAGGTACTACTGGTGGACGGAGGGAGTGGTGTAACAAGCGATTCAACAAACACTAATAGTAGTGGGGTATATACCTTAACTGATACAGTTGCGTGCTCAAACAAGCATATTATCATTCCTGGTCAAACCATAAAGCGGGTGCGCCCAGATGGTGGAGCATGGAGTTCAACCGGATTTACCGGATCAGACTACGGCCCCTTTACCTTTACAACGCCTGTCAAAACTGTGGACTTTTGCCTAGGAGGATTTGACCCATGGTACCAAACAGATAAGGGAGATGTACGGTTTGTAAACTTGTTTAATGCGCTTCCCACAAGCTCTAGCTATGCATCAACTGAAACATTGTACCCATCAGTTTTCTTCTCCTCTGCATCAACCCCTGACTTTAATGGAGGAAACGCCTCAACACTTAACTGGCAGATAGGACGGGAATACACATATAACAAAGTGTCCGCAGGAACATTAGGGGGGATGTCATATACCTTTTATGATTCCCAGACAAAAAAGAAAAATGTTTCAGTTCTAGCACTACCAGGATGCCCCGCAAATCCAGACGGAACACCTGCCAGTGGTAACTGCACGCTTAACTTTTCCTCCATCGCAGCAAGCCCTAAACTCCCAAGCGGAGTGTATAAAGTGTTAGGAAACCTAACGATACAAAACACATACGCAATAACACAATCTGATCAACACGTAGTGATTTTAGTTCAGGGAGAAACATTCATAGGGGATACGACAACTCCCGCATCAATTACTACCGCTCCCGCTTTGGGAAATTTGTTCATACTGGCATCTAAAGGAACCATGCACATATCTCCACTTGTAGGAACCTCAAATTATGTACAGAATGGCGCATCTTCCGTAACTCAATTGGACGGATACTACACATCAGAGGGAAGTATAGGAATTGAAAGTAATGCCGACTGTTCAGCTTCAACTCCTGTTTTAGACCTAAGACTGAATATGGGAGGTATGGTAACTGCAAATTCACTGCACCCACTGCAAACAGGACAAAGCGGACGAGTGGTTAACTACAGAACACTATGCAATACAAATGCCACTTCCCCTAGCTTTTTTGTGAAGTATAGGGCTGACTTCCTCACTCAAATGACTGACTTCTACAAGACTACCTTGAAGACGTTTAAAGAAGTGGCACCGTAGGAGAAAAATCCTTGTTTATAGCCATAATTTATGGTAAACTATGGATTATATGGCACTAGTAATACGATTTTCAAACGACGGAAAGCGCGGAGAACGCAAATATAAGCTTGTTGTTGCAGAAAAACGCTCCAGAAGAGACGGAAGACCCATTGAATTATTGGGGCACTATGAAAAAAGGGTTGGGGGAATAGTTGAAAAAAAGATAAAACAAGACAGGGTAAACTACTGGATTTCCCAAGGAGCACAACCATCTGTTGGAGCAAAAAAGATACTGGAAGAGAAAAAAAACTAACATATGCAAGACTTACTAACTTATATTCTTGACTCTATAATAGAAGGTGAATATACCATAACGGAAGAGGAAGATAATGGATTTATTGTCTATAAGATAAGTCCGCCCCAAGATCAAATTGGCAGAATTATAGGCAAAAATGGAAAAACAATTCACGCAATAAAAACACTTCTTAAAGTACGCGCTGTCCGTGAAAACGTAAAAATAGATATCCAAATCGCAGAGTAAATAAAAGGCTAAATTTTACTATTTTTTATCAAAAATCCTCAGCTACCTATGCACATTTCAGTCATAACACTATTTCCAAAAATGTTTTCAAATGTTCTTGACGCTTCAATTTTAAAAAGAGCACAAGAAAAGAAAAAGGTAACAATTGAAATAATAGATTTACGACAATTCGGAATAGGAAAGCACAAGAGCGTAGATGACAAACCATATGGGGGAGGGGCAGGCATGCTTTTACGGGTGGATGTACTTCATAAAGCAATTATGCATATAAAGTCTACTCATCCAGATACAACAGTTATTTTACTTGGACCAAAAGGTACTTCTTTTACCCAAGAAACAGCTGAAAATCTAACGAAAAAAAGAGATATAACACTAATCTGCGGACATTATGAAGGAATTGATGCCAGAACATATAAATATATTGATTCTGAAATTTCTTTGGGTGATTTTGTTTTAACAGGTGGGGAGATTCCCGCAATGGCAGTAATTGATGCTGTAACCAGGATTATTCCAGGAGTGCTAGGAAAAGATGAATCATTTCAGAACGAATCATTTACTTCTAAAAAGGGCAAAAGGGGGCTAGAAGGACATCACTACACAAGACCCAATGAGTATGATGGTGAAAGTGTCCCTACGGAACTTTTATCGGGCGATCCGTTAGTCGTGGGAGATTTTAGAGAAAAAACGGCAATCTCTGAAACGCTTGAGAAAAGACCTGATCTCTATTGACCCTCAACTTGTGGTAGTTCTTGCATCAGCTTATTTTCAGCAGCAGTAAATGGTGTAACTATATCAGATTGAAGCTTATTCAAGTCAAATGGCTTGTAATAAAATATGACATCAACGTCCGCAAGCCCTTGATTCATTCTTATTTTTACAATTTTTGACAGTGGTGCTTCATTTAATAACTCTCTTGCAAACGCCTGAACACCATTTCTGTCTAAACCCGCAAGAGATAGATTTACAGTAATATACGGCACTCCAGTTGTAGTCTCACCTTCGGCGACACCTTTCTTAAATACGCCTCCTACCTTTACCGTGAAACCGTTAATTGAAACTTGAGAGTTTGAGGCACTTGCTGTTAATGCAAGGTACATATTTTGCACGCTTTTTGTACTAGGAAGCGCGTTTGTAGTCTTTAGAAAATCATCCTCAATTTGAGATTCAGATAATTGATTAATCGTACCTACAGAAGTCTTATATGCCACGAGCTTTTCTTGCTCAGCTTGTAGTGCGCTTTGCGCATCAATAACTGCCCCGATCTGCGGAATTGTTACCTGCAATAGAATAAAAAGTGATCCAAGCAAAAACAAAGTTGCCAAAACCAACGACTTGTGCCGATTATAAAAAAGTGTAAAGTCTTCCATTAATTAATAGATGTATTAAATGTAATTTTTATATCAGAACTATAGCTTGTACCTTTTGAACTTAATCCAAAAGATTGTATTTCAATCTTTTTAACCTGTGAACCTTTTTTCCCTGGAAGCGCAACAAGATCAGAATTTAAAAATGAATTTAAAACAGAAAGACTTTTAGATGAAATGGTAATATTCATTACTGTATCTATCATTTCCAGTTTATCAAGTGAGACGGCAGAAGGGATACTTGAAAGTACTGCTTCAAGACGACTTTCTGGTACAGAGTTGTTTGGTATTATTCTTTTAATTGTATTTAATCTTTCCTTAGTTGTCAGTATTTTTATTTTCTTGTCTTGATCCGATTTTAATACAGATAGTTCTTTGTTCTGATTAGATATAGTATTTGATATGCTTGATTTAAGAAAAAATAAATATAGAAGAATTAAGACAGTTATAAGCACAAGAATAAGAAGCACTAAAATACTAAGGTAAAAAAATGATGCCTTCTTTTTAACCTGCAACTTGTCGGTCTTGATTAGATTTACTGTATCTTGAGTCATATATCTATGTTACTATATCTCGCAAAGCAAGTCCTACTACAACGTTATAACTGGGTGCCTCCTGTAGCACCTCCTCTGGAACATTTGAGATTCTGTGCAATACAAAAGTATTTCCTACTGTTGTTGTTAAACCCAAAGATTCAGTGAAGAATTGCTCAATACCGGGTAAAAGCGCTGTTCCTCCTGAAAGCACAACCTTATTTACTAGTGCGTTTTTATTTTTTTCTTTATAGGTAAGTATAGCGCGCTTTATATCCGCGACAATAGCATCTAAAACTGGTCGAAGTGCTGATCCAATTTTTCCTTCAAATGTGTTTGTCAGACCGTACGTTTTTTTTAATTCTTCAGCTTGCGAGGTGGCAATACCTAAATCGGAAGATATAGCGCGAGTTATAGCAAGCCCGCCAAGTCCAATGGTCGCAATAAATCGCAAAACACCACTAGCCGTAATAGTTATATTTGTAGATGAAGATCCAAGATGTACTACAAGACACGTTTCATTTGGCGTAAAAAGAGGAGACAATGCACGTTGTACAGAAATCATTTCTGTCTCAACACTTGAAGGAACAAGTCCTGAAAGAGTGAGTATGTTTTCATATTTTTCCAAAACAGAAGTTGATGCCGCTATTATCAAAACAGACATAGTTTTTTGACCATCCTTTATGAAGTGGTCTAATATCTGCCAATCAGTTTTAACTTGGTTGAGAGGAAGTGGAATATATTGTTCCATCTCAAATGAAAGAGAAGCAGCCAATTCTTTTTCTGATAATTCAGGTGTTTCTATAATTTTTGTATAGACTTGACTTGCCGGAATAGAAACGTTAACACTTTTTGTCTTTATCTGCGCAATTCCCAGCATCTCATGAATAGATGAAGCTATTGTTTGCTGGTTTAATTGCGATTCTGACAGAATACTTTTTGCAGTAAAAGGGGATACGGCAATTGCTTCAACCGAAAATTTATTTCCTTCACTTTTTAAAGACACTGATTTTATTGACGTAGTGCCTATATCAAGACCAAATGATTTAACTTTCATATACTATTGGGAGAGTATTGAATACTGCATTGCTTCCGTTGGAAGCTGCGGATACGACTCAAAATATTGGATCTTACGTGTAGTTTCACCGGACGTCCCAACTGACTCAATGACTTTTCCTTGTGATGGGAGGGTTACACCGGAACTACCCACAACTCCTATAACGCTTGAGTTATAAAGAGGTATAACTTTTAAGATAAGAGCGCTTGATAGGGGAATAGGATCTGTTTTAAAGTACAGGAGTTTTCCATTCACTTCCTGTCCATCATAGGTTGATGGTGCAGTCGTGGGAGTAGGGGTTGGAGCAGATGTATCGCAGGATAAACCGTTTCCGGAATTATATAGTGTTTGCACTTCAGTCTCTGTGATCGCGCGGTTCCAAATCCCAATATCATCTAATGCCCCAGTGTAAACTGCATAGTTTCCGTATTCACGAGCCCCAAATCTGAATGGAGCATTTACAGATGCAGTGTTTCGACCGCCTAAACTGTTGAAGGTTCCTGAGTTTGACTGCACACCATCAACATAAATCTTAACTAATGGATCAGGAGTTATTGCACCATCGTAGGTAACTGCAAAATGATGCCAATTACCATCTCTCACATTTACCGTACCCCCAACCGTAATCTGATATGGAATATGATAATCATTTACGTTGTACAAAAGAAGCGTACCATCCGGCTGCGTTGATATAGACCACCCATTCCCATTCCCTGCTCCGTGCATATCAGCGACTAAAAATTGGTATGAACTTGTGGGAGATGCCTTCAACCATCCTGCAACAGTGTACTGCTGAGAAGTTGCAAAATCCAAACCCTTTGTACTTGCTTGACCCATATTCACCGCCCCTGTAGTTGCATCTGAAGGCGTAGTAGCAGTATTTGTAAATTGAAGTGCATTCCCCAATTTACCAGCAACTCTAGCTACATTATTTACTATTGTCCCATTTGCTGTGCCACCAACACCTATTACATCAGCTACTGTCGCCCCACTTGATTCATCCGCTGGCCAATAATGCGCAAGCCCTGTCGTAGGACACGCCGCAGGAGTGGGTGTGGGATTCCCCCCCGAAGAGTTTGTACCAAGAGGTGTAGCGAAATTATTACTTGATCTTCTGTTCCCATATGCCCCCCCACATGCATCATATGCGTACTTTGTAACTGTGGGATTTAACTTTGAACCAGACAGTAGCACTATCTCAAGCGCCGGAACTGAATCTCTATCCGTTGCTGCACAATTTGAGGCATTTTTTGTCCCCCACAAGAGAGAAATACTTCCACTATTCATTGGAGAAGAAAAATCTGGGTAGTTTGAAAGCCATATATCCATACCTCTATCTTGTGGAACCAAGTCTCCATTATTCAGTAAAATACTATTCCCAGAGGCAGCAGATATGTTGGTTGTAAAACTAGCATTTGTTAGATTTCCAACCCCTTGTCCTGTCGTAATAGATTTTTCGATTCCCGCACTTGCTGCTTGAAACGCTCGCTGAGAATCTTCATTTTGTTTTGATACTTTTAAATTTGTTATGGTGCGAGAAGCCAATGTTAAAGCCGCGGTAAGAGCCACAACCATAGTAATTACGACAATTAACAATACCTGACCAGAAGATGATCTATTATTTTTTTCCATCTCATTCATGATAGACTTAAAGCCGCAAGGCTGTCAAGTAAAACCTAATAGCTTTGGTTACGCAAAGATACAGATGTATTAAATGATGCTACACCCGTCTTATCTGACGCAGTTCCCGAAGAATTCACTAACTGAAACTGCACATCAATTCGAGGAGGAGAATATATGTCTTGCTGAGTACATGTAAATGAGCATGTCGCAGGAGCAAGTTTAACACGAGATGTGTCAATCAATTGGGTAATTTTATAAGGGGTTGGAGTAGGAGGAAGAGCACTAAAAATTGCACTACTTGAGCTAATCGTATACTCATCCTCATTGCAGGTAAATGTTGTAGTTCCCCCATCAAAACCTAGTACCGTAAGCGATTGTCCTGCAGGTGGAGTATTTACACAATCAGTTATAGAAGCAGAATTTGCAGGGGTAAATGAAATAAGTTGCTGTGAATTAGTCAGAACATTTGAAATAGTAGAAAGCGCGTAGTTTCCGTTTTGGGCTATGTCACTTGTTATCTTAGATTTTGAAGTTCCCCTATAAGTGGCATTCAATATCCCAACTACAACCGTACCAGTTATTATTAGAAGCATCATAACTATAATTAATTCAATAAGCGTATAGCCGTATGTATGTGTTATGTTATACCTTTTCATATTCCTTGATATGCTGTTGGATATGTTGTTGGAAACTGCTTTGATACGTCTAAGAAGCATGATCTGACTGATTTTTTATTACAGAATGCCGCAGTACATTTACTGCTTGTCCAGGAAACTGTAACAGTAACATAGAGACCATTCACAAACGTGTTCCCAGCGCCACAATTACCCGACTCAAAGTTTACCTCACGCTTAAATTGGTCAAAAACATAGTCATTTGCCGTGCAGGCAGTATTAAGAAGACTGTTTTGCTCATTCAAGCACTTCGCGTCAGTATAGGTACGATACGTAGCAATCATATTATTGTTTGATATCTGGTCCCGCATATACTCAAGCCCCTGTTGTGCAAGTTTATTTGCCTGGTTTTGTTGCTTCACAAAAACTGAGTTATTAACACTTGTTAATACTGCCACAGCCGTTGCGCTAAGAATAATAACCAATAATGAAAGTGCTATTATTGCCTCAACTAAAGTTTGACCAGAACTGTTTTTAAATTTTATGAGCATGTTACCGTTCCTTCTTTTATGTTTACATTCCCTCCATTATCTACGCAAATTGTCTTACTCATAGAACTGTCTGTTGCAGTCAGAACAATTCTACAACTATCAGTATCAGACCCGTTTGCAACTATGTAAAAGCGCAAAATATTATTTGACCCACACTCACCATTTGCTATACTAACCACTAAATTAGATGGTCGTTTTTTAGTATACACGGTATAGTAACCAGAATTTGTTGATCCAACATAACAAACCGCGTCCGTTTGATATAGATTTGTGGGATCAGTACATAAATTTGTCTCACCTGAAGCGTTTGCGCAAGTAACAAATCGGTAACGGTCGAGTGCACCTGTGCAAAGGGTAGGCTTTACCCTTGATGTTGCATTTGCGCGAGCCTGATCAATTCCATTTTTTATATCTATTGCGGCTTGATCAAATACCTGTTTTTTACTGTATGATAAAAATGAAGCAAAACCAATGCCCGTTAACAATCCAATAACTGAAAAGACTACTAGGAGCTCTAAAAGAGTAAATCCATTATTGTTATTAAGAATATGAAAAGACAGGTACTTTTTCAAGGCAGTATTGGCATTATGGATTACTTACAGCATAATAATACCCAGTTGCGCATGTTATAGGTGGCCATGTGATTGCTGTTGGCCACCAAGCCGGTTTCCCCGCAACGGTTCCTGCAAACGCATCCTTATCATTTATGTTTTCCATACAAGAAACCAATACGTAAGTTGAAGCAGGAGAACCTACAGAATAATAATATGCTGTGTTTGTTTGTGGATCACAGGGAATATTTGCCATGTATTGCTGAGAACCACCGACTCCGCCCATGTATGGCTGTCCACAGCTTGCGATAGGAGAGACTGGAGATGATGCGGGATAGGCATCATTATCAGTTCTGTAAAATTCAAAAGCTGCCTGAATCTGCTTTATATCAGATTTTCTTTGCACATCTCTTCCTCTTTTTCGAACACTTCCAAATGAAACTGTAAGAAGCGCCGTCAATATTCCGATTATTGCTATAACCGTTAATAGCTCTATTAGAGTAAATCCTTTACTGTTAAATTTCATATTCAAGGCGATATGTTACTGCTAGTGATACCAAAATTGCATGGCTTATTAGATCCGCACAGAAAAGGTGCTGGCACACCTTCACATTCTCCGCTTACCGTACATGCCTCTTCCCATATGCTTGGGTTTTCTAACGAGGCATATAGCCTATAAGACTGAAAATTATTATCTTCGTCAGCCCAGTACACATACCTTCTGTTTATCCCTGTATCCCTCGGTAAAAATTCAAAATAGGGCATCCAGGGTGCCCCCCATGTATATACATCATCACGGTCTGCAATCACATAATTCACTTTGTCATAATGTGGATAGTGCCCATAATCTCTGAAGTATTTCTCAAGCCCTAAAGAAATCAATTTCAGATCCCGAATTCTTTTCTCATCATTTTTACTCTGAAGCATTTTCCATGGGTTTACAACATAGAAGCCCACACCAATTAATATACAAATAGATAAGAATATCAAAAAAACACCGAATTTAGACATATTCACACTCCAATTAAAGGTAGTATAGCCTGCAATATTTGATTCTCAAAGAGCAAGGGAACAATAATTCCTAAGCTTAAAAAAGGCCCAAAAGGAATACTCCCCCCTTTAAGCTTTTTTTTACCTATGCTAATTAGTATTATGGAAATTAGAGCCCCTGTCAAGAACGTCGTATAAAAAGCAATTACCAGTCCTAGCGGTGACAATAAGAATCCTATTACAAGAGCATATTTTACGTCTCCAAAACCGATACCTCTGCCTTTTGTTACAAGAAAAATTGTTAAGAAAAAAATGAAAGCAATAGCTGCTGTTATAAGATGTAGGACTACATTTGGTGAGCCTCCTAAAACCAAGACAACTGACAAAATTCCTAAAACAGAAAGCAGCTTATCAGAGATAACTCTGTAATCTATATCTATTAGTGCAATTGCAATTGCCAGCAAACAGATACCGCAAAGCAGGGCATACTGTATCCAATTTACAAAACTTAAAATAAAAAGCAAGACAAAAAGAAATCCGGCTAAGACTTCAACAATGAAAACTCTCACAGGAATTTTCTTTTTGCATTCCCTACACTTACCTGAAAGAAAAAGGTATGAGAAGATAGGAACCATGTCATATGGTTTTAGTTTTTTCTTGCAATAATCACAGTGAGAGTTTCCGTAAAAAATACTTTCTTTTCTTGGGATTCTGTCTGCGAGAACATTTATAAAACTTCCAAAACAACTTCCAATTATGAATAAAAATAAGTAAATTAGAATCACATATTAATAGTACAAAGTTTGTAAGAAAGTATCAAGGAGTAGAGGGTTTAAATAAAAAAAACTCCTTTCGGAGTTTTTCTATTTTTTCAGATGTTCTATGGACATGTGGTCGCTGCAGTGATAGACGTTCCGTTTGCTTTAAAGCATCCTTGTCCGTTTGCGTATACGTATATTTGTCCAGATGTTGGTCCTCCGTATTTTTTAGACTTCAAAGCTGTTACCCAAAAAGCATAATTATTGCAATTTGCGCCTGCAGTAGTGCATGATGCTGTTGTTGCATAGCTTACAGTGTATCCAGTTGGAGCTGTATATGAACCTATTTTTGATTCTCCTGCAGTTTGCAGATCTGTAAGAGCTGCATTAACCGTTGTTCCTCCCACATAGGTGTTATTATGCGTAGCAGCGTATGTATCATTTGCTTTTCCAAATTGTGCTAGAGATGTAACAACGCCTGAATCGTTTGCTGCGTTAATTTTATCAAGTGGATCAATTGTTGTAATAAGGACTGCTGCAAGAACTCCGAGGATTGCAATAACAACAATGAGCTCTATAAGAGTGAAACCTTTTGAGTTTCTTATTTGGGCAGGTAATAATTTCATGTTAAAAATATCTAATCAGAAAACTGAATAGCTTGTCAATAAGCAATTTCTTACAGGATAAATATTTTTACCTTATTATTAAATTTTTACTATTAAATAAGGACTATATCTGAAATACTAAAATATTAGAGGATAAATTATATAATTGCATCAAACAATTATCTAAAAAAGCATATACTTCTATCTTTGCATCTTTAAAGAAGTGAAGCCTCCAGAGCAAGTCTTTTATTAACATTGTTAGTTTTTGTTAATTTATAGGAATTGTGTAATTTTCTAAGCACTGGCAAAATTACAGAAGCGCGTGATAAATCCTCTTTAATAAGACTTCTTAATGCAAGGAGTATTGACTCAATATTTTCAGTTTCTATAATAGCCGGCAAGAGACTTACAATTCCAAAAGTATTATATTGTGATTCTTCAAAAACTTTACTTATTTTGTTAAAAAGTTCAACATCCATTTCTTTTTTTTCGTTTTCTAAATTCACAATCAGACATCTTGACAAAATAGTGGGCAACAATTCATCTTTTGTACTAGATACAAAAAAAATGGCATTTTGAGAAGTCGCCTCCTCAACTGTTTTCAGAAGCGCATTTTGGGATTCTAATGTTGGACTCGCTATAATTATTACCCTCATTTCACCCTCCTTCAATTTTAGAGACATTGTATGTTGAAGCAAACGAACCTGAGCAATTTTGCAACTCTCAAGTTTTATAACATGGTATGCTGGAACATGGTGTGTTTTTATAAACGAACTTAAATATGTTTCTTGAAAATTTGAGGACCCAATGAGTGCGTATGTGTGCATACTTCTTTATTGACATTATAATAACTATTCTAATACTATTAAACAAGTATCCCAGATGAATTGGGATACTGTTCTATGGATCCTGCCCAAACAAATCAACCACAACAGACAAATCAAAATATTAAACCTGAAAAAAATATTTCAGATGTTCTCATAGAGGAAGGGTTACTTACTCCTGAACAATATAAAAGATTAACAGAAGAAGCATCCGCTCGGGGAACAACGGTCGAGCAGCTTTTACTTGAAACGAATATAATTAATGAGGAACAGTATTATGAGGCCCGCGCGAAACTTACAGGAATACCGTTTGTATCCGTTGCAACACTTCCGTTTTCACCTGAATCATTAAGCTTTATTCCCAAAAATGTTGCAGAACGCTTTCAGGTAGTACCTTTTTCTTACGACAAGGCGAAGCTTTCTATTTCTCTTGCAATGGCTGACCCCCTAGATTTTGAGGCAATAAATTTTATTCAGCAAAAAACCGGAATGACTGTGGTTGCATTTCAATCTATCCCTTCAGAAATTTCTGAGGCAATAAAAAACGAATACAACATAGGACTTATAGGTGAGGTTAAAGAGGCTTTAAAAGAAACTGAGCAAATTTCTAAAATAAAAACTTTTGACCAAGAAAGTATTGCAAAAGTTATAAAAGAAGCACCAATTGCCAAAATTGTCTCAACTATTCTAGAATACGCCATTAAAAGCCGTGCGTCAGATGTTCACATAGAACCTCAAGAGGATCGTGTACGAGTGCGCTACCGGATTGACGGAATCTTATACGAAAGACTCGCCCTCCCTAAAGCGGTACAGGACGCAGTCATCTCCAGAATTAAAATACTTTCTGATTTAAAAATAGACGAGCGTAGAACACCTCAAGATGGAAGATTTAATTTTAAATATCTTGATCAGGAAGTAGATCTTCGCGTGTCAGTTCTACCTACAACATATGGAGAAAAGATTGTCATGCGTCTTCTTCGAAAAAGCGGGGGAGTACCTACTCTAACAGAGCTTGGAATACGGGGAACAGCCCAGAAAGAATTAGAGGCAGCTATCTCAAGACCGCATGGAATAATTATTGTTTGTGGACCAACAGGAAGCGGAAAAACAACAACCCTCTATGCAGTACTTTCAAGAATAAACACCACAAAAGTAAACATCTCAACTCTTGAAGATCCTGTCGAATATCAAATACCTGGATCTAATCAGGTACAAATTAATCCAGACGTAGGACTTACGTTTGCAAGCGGTTTGAGAGCATTTTTAAGACAGGATCCGAACATAATTTTGGTGGGTGAAATTAGAGACAAGGAAACTACTGATCTTGCAATCCAAGCGGCATTAACAGGACATTTAGTTTTTTCAACACTTCATACATCAAATGCATCCGGAGCCCTTCCAAGACTTATAGACATGGGAGCAGAAACTTTTCTTTTAGCATCCACTATGACAGCAATAGTAGGGCAACGAATTGCCAGAAAAATCTGCCCAGACTGTAAAATTTCCTATATCCCAACTCAGGAAGTAATTTTAGAAATAAAACATGTATTGGGGTCATTAATGCCTCAAGGGGAAATACATTTATATAAAGGGAACGGCTGTGAATCATGCGGACAATCTGGATATCTTGGCAGAGTAGGAATATATGAGGTTCTTACTGTGACAAACCAGATAGCAAAAATGATCCTAGAGCGATCAGATGCAAACTCTATTGAACAAGAAGCAAAGAAAGAAGGAATGATTACCATAAAAGAAGACGGATATCTTAAAGCTTTAGAGGGAACAACCACAATTGAAGAGGTATTACGAGTCGCTCAAGATTAATAAATATATGGAAATTTTAGAATTACTTGAAAAAACAGTTCAAAACAATGCTTCTGACCTTCATTTAGTTGTCGGGGATGTACCTGCGATAAGAATTGACGGAAGATTAACATTTTTAAATACTTATCCTCAGATAGAAAAAGACGAAATGGAAAAAATGATAGCAAGTATTTTGACTGCTCATCAAAAAGAATTCTTAGTAAATAATAGAAGCTTGGATTTTTCATATGCCTATGGCGGCGGAAATTTTGGTGACAGAGGCAGATTTAGAGTAAATTGTTATTATCAACGCGGAACACTTGCGGCAGCCTTCAGACTACTTCCAACAAGAATTAGAACCATTGAGGAATTGGGACTTCCACCAATTTGTAGTACGTTTTCAAAATTAAGACAAGGATTTGTACTTGTAACAGGACCTACTGGTCATGGAAAATCTACAACGCTCGCCGCAATTATAAATCAAATCAACTCTGAGCGTTCATCTAACATCATCACAATTGAAGATCCCATTGAGTATATGTACCCTAAGGGAAAGAGCATAGTCTCTCAAAGAGAATTAGGGTCTGACACTTTTTCATGGCACGAAGGACTTAAAAGCGCACTAAGAGAAGATATTGATGTTGTTCTAATTGGAGAAATGCGAGACCCTGAAAGCATTGCAACAGCCATCTCAATTGCGGAAACCGGGCATTTAGTTTTTTCTACACTTCACACTAATTCCGCAGCGCAAAGCATTGACCGTATAATTGACTCTTTCCCAGAAGCACAACAAGCTCAGATTAGAGTACAACTTGCAGGAACACTAGCTGGGATTATCTCTCAAAGACTTATTGAGAGGATTGATGCTGGCCGAGCAGTAGCCACTGAAGTCTTACTCGGAACAAATGCAGTTAGGGCCACCATCAGAGACGGTAAAACACATTTATTAGACTCCATTATAGAAACCTCCCAGAATGAAGGGATGATACCGCTTGACGTATCTTTGGCAAATCTAGTAAAAGATGGCGCTATTGCACTTGATACAGGTAAAAGCTACTCGCTTCATATGGATTCATTCTTAAGACTACTCTCATAAAATGCACTATGCGATACTCATATATAGCAGTAAACAATACAGGAGCAAAACAAAAAGGATTACTTGAAGCAAATAGTCAAAAAGAAGTAATAGACTACTTAAGAGAAAATAATCTCACCCCAATATTAATCCGCGAAGAACATGAGAATCATCTCCCTTTTTTAAATTATGTAAACCGCGTTAAACAAGATGATATTGTTATTTTTACTCGACAACTAGCATCCATGATACAAACCGGTCTTACCCTAATTGAAGCACTTACTATTTTAAAAGACCAGGCACAGAAAACACAGCTAAAGGCACTCCTTGCTGACCTTATCGCAAACATATCCGGTGGCAGCTCTTTCTCCGAAGCTCTCTCTTATCACAGAGATGTTTTCTCAGATGTTTATATCGCATTGGTTAGGGCGGCAGAAGCGGGGGGGGTAATGGATAAAATATTATCACGTCTCGCAGATAACCTAGAACGCTCTCAGGATTTAAAAAGAAAGGTTAGATCCGCCCTTTTTTATCCGCTTATAGTAGTCGTGGGCGTAGTTTTAGTAATTGTAGTTATGAATGTTTTTGTTATTCCACAATTATCTACGCTTTACGAAGGTCTAAACGTTGAATTACCGCTTACCACTAGGATTGTTCTTGGGTTCTCAAAACTATTCACAACATTTTCTCCTCTTATGATAATTCTCATTATTGCGTGCGTCTTCTTATATAAACGTTTCTCAAAGAGTGGAACCGGAAAAGAACTTATTGACTCATATAAACTAAAGGTGCCAGTAATCGGAAAAATTTTAGTGTTATCCATTGAAGACGAAATTGCCCGAACTCTTTCTCTTCTTATTTCATCAGGTACATCAATCTTAGAAAGTCTTCACATAGCGGCAAACGTTGCAGGAAACTATAAATACAAACAGGGTGTGCTCTCATCTGCAACTTTAGTAGAAAAAGGATTAACACTTTCAGCGGCTTTTGAGCAGCAGAACATATTCCCCGCTATTTTTATTCAAATGACAAAGGTCGGAGAATCAACCGGAAAAATTGATGAAAATTTAAATAAAGTCGCAGAATACTTTGAGCGCGACCTAGAACTAAAGGTAAAAACACTCACAACATCAATTGAACCTATACTATTGGTGGTTTTAGGTGTAACTGTAGGATTCTTAATTATTTCAGTTATATCTCCGATTTACGGACTCATCTCGTCAATCCAGTAGATTGTTCATTAAAAGAAAAGGAGGATTTGTAAGAAAATTTGCCCGATTCCAAAGTAACAAAATGAATTTCTTCAGTATTTACTTGAACAGGTTTTGAATTTTTTTCAGTTTTTACGCCACGCACAAGCACATCAACCACATCACAAACAACATCTTTTGGTAAAATTACCCCAATCGCCAAAACAGAACTCTGCACATCCTCTTTATTGCCAGGTTTAGCATTCCAATCCCTTATTTTTTTCAACGTATCATCAGCAATATTTCCCATTTCCCGGTGCAATCTTTTTCTAAAATGAGAAAGCCCCTCACTGGAACAATCTCTAGGAGAAAAGGTTTCAGTTTTCTCAGTTGGCCCACCAACTACTCCTCCCAAAACAGAAGCATTCTGCTTTCCTGTACCGTCTTTACCCGAATAATAAATACGTGTAATCGCATGATTATTTAAAACACTTAATGATGAAGGAGAGTGAGTAGAGATATCGGAAGGAGTTGGGACTATAAAAATATTTAGTTTTTCCTGAGGCATATTATAAAATTCCCAAGTGGGAGTTCTATGAGGCATTATACAAAATATTTTATGTTATGCAAGTTGACACATTTGTTTTTTTTCTTTATACTAACTTCACAAGCGATAGTTTATATCGCTTTTTTAATTGGCCGACAGATATAATTTTTGATATAATGAAACTAGTTTAAAAAACAACATTTCAATCACAATAAAATTGATATACTCACATAAATTACACATATAATGGCATCTTCAGAATACACAGCTAAACAAATCCAAGTCTTAGAGGGACTAGAGCCTGTTAGGAAACGTCCCGCGATGTACATCGGATCTACAGACACAATAGGACTTCATGAATCATTACGCGAAATAATTGACAACTCAGTTGATGAATCATTGGCTGGACATGCGAAAAATGTATGGGTGGTATTAAATGCAGACGGCTCTGCGACCATTATAGATGACGGTCGTGGAATACCAGTTGATACCATGACAGGACAAAATAAGAGCGCGCTTGAAGTTGTCATGACGGTATTGCACGCAGGAGGTAAATTTGGTGACGGAGCATATAAAGTATCTGGCGGTCTGCATGGAGTTGGATCATCTGTAGTAAACGCTCTTTCCAACAAGATGTGGGTAGAGGTCAGACGGGGAGGGAAACTATACAGACAAGAATATGAAAGGGGAGTACCCAAAACAGAACTCCAAGAGCTAAAGCTTTCAGATACACTTCTTGTAAATACACCTTATGTGCACGCAAAAGTGAAAGGAAACAAAACTGGCACAACTTCTACTTTCTATCCTGACGGAAGCATCTTTCAAACTACAGAATTTGATGAGCACATAGTACTTCGAATGATTCGCGAACGTGCATTTATTGTGTCCGGGCTATATTTCCATTTTATTGATCTTAGACAAGAAAAACCTCGGGAACTAAACTTTTTCTTTGAAGGAGGAATCATTTCACTTGTTAAAAAGATGAATGAAAATAAAATATCACTTCATACTCCAGTATATATTAAAAAGGAAGTTGATGATGTCCTTGTTGAGGTTGCAATCCAATACAATGACGGTATTGCGGAAAATGTGGAGTCCTACGTGAATGTCATAAATACGGTAAACGGAGGAACGCATGTAACAGGATTTAAAATGGCATTGACACGGGCAATAAATGATTACAGTAAAAAGGTAGGTAGTGCTAAAAATGAAGATACCCTTCAAGGCGAAGACACCCGAGAGGGACTAGCCGCAGTTGTTGCAATTAGAATGGAGCAAAACAATATTCAGTTTGAAGGTCAAACCAAAGGAAAATTAGGAAATTCTGAGATACAACCACTTGTACAAGCAATAGTCAAAGAAGGACTGGACATGTTCTTTGAAGAAAATCCCTCAGAAGGAAAAGCAGTTTTAGCAAAAGTAATGCTAGCTGCCAAAGCTAGACTTGCAGCAAAGGCTGCAAAAGACGCAATTCTCCGAAAAGGTGCTTTTGAGGGTGGATCACTACCTGGAAAGTTAGCTGACTGTCAGGAAAAAGACCCAGCAGTATCAGAATTATACATAGTTGAAGGAGATTCGGCAGGAGGCTCAGCAAAAATGGGACGCGACCGAAAATTTCAGGCAATTTTACCCTTAGGAGGAAAGATTTTAAATACTGAGCGCGCAAGACTAGATAAAATTGTTGAATTTGAAAGTCTTAAAGATATGATTATAGCTTTAGGAATGGGAATAGGGGATACCACAAATTTGGAAAAATTGAGATATCACCGAATTATTATTATGACTGATGCAGATGTAGACGGAGAGCATATTGAAACACTTTTACTTACTTTCTTCTATAGACATATGCCACAAATTATTACAAACGGATATCTCTATATTGCAAAACCCCCTTTATTTAAAATCCAAAGCGGGAAAGATGTTGTATATGCATTTTCAGAAGATGAACGCAATTTAGCAATTAGTAGTATGAAAGGAAGAACACCCACAATCCAAAGATATAAAGGTTTAGGAGAAATGAACCCTGAACAACTATGGGAAACCACTATGAATCCTGAAAATAGAATTTTAAAAAAAATAGGTATAGAAAACGCGGAAGAAGTAGACCGAGTGTTTACTATGCTTATGGGCGAAGAGGTTCCGCCTAGAAAACATTTTATACAGGAAAACGCGAAATTGGCAAATTTAGACATTTAACCTATTTTAGGAGGTGAATAAAATATTATGAAATTAACAGCAGGAGAAAAAGCACCAGAACAAGTAAACGTACTAATTGAAATTCCGTCAGGGTCATCAATAAAATACGAGCTAGATAAAGATAGCGACGTTGTATTTGTAGATAGATTTTTACATACAGCCATGTATTATCCTTTTAATTATGGCTTCATTCCCGGAACACAAGCTCCCGACGGAGATCCGGTTGATGTTTTAGTATTATCTGAGCAATCAATAGCACCTGGCTGCGCCATAAAAGCAATACCTATTGGATTTTTAGAGATGGAGGATGAAGAAGGAGTTGACGCAAAAGTAGTTGCCGTTCCACCCACAAAAATTGATCCATTTTATGGTACGTTCACATCTATTGATCAGATTCCAGAGGCATTGAGGAATAAAATTAAACATTTTTTTGAGAATTATAAAACACTTGAAGCTGGAAAGTGGATTAAAATAAAAGATTGGAAAGGAAAAGAAGAAGCACTTGCTGAAATCACAAAAGGAATGGGCAAGTAATTACTGATTCCTAATTGACCTAATAGCCTAAAGTCAATTTATTGAAATTGCAGGTAATTAAATTAGGTTAATTAGAAGTTAAATAATTATATTTATAATATGGCTGACAATATTGGAAAACTTGAACATGTAGAATTGGGAGTAGAGGCTCAAAAGGCGTATTTAGACTACGCAATGAGCGTTATTGTTTCCCGTGCGCTCCCAGATGTAAGGGACGGTCTCAAACCGGTTCATAGAAGAATTCTTTTTGCTATGAATGAACTGGGACTGAATCCTACCTCAAAATTTAAAAAATCTGCAACCATAGTGGGTGAAGTTATGGGTAAATATCATCCGCACGGTGACATGGCAATTTATGACACCCTTGTAAGGCTTGCTCAAGACTTTTCAATGCGATACCCCCTCATTCACGGACAGGGAAATTTTGGCTCAATGGACGGGGATAGTGCTGCTGCCATGCGCTACACAGAAGCAAAACTCGCGGCAATTGCAGGCGAAATGCTTAGGGATATTGAAAAGGAAACCGTTGACTTTTCTCCAAATTTTGACGCTACAATCATGGAGCCGGTATATCTTCCAAGTCTACTTCCAAATTTACTTCTTGCAGGTTCCGAAGGAATTGCGGTAGGAATGGCTACAAAAATTCCTCCTCACAATTTAACTGAAGTGGTTGACGCAGCGATTTTTCTTATTGGAAGAACAAAAGTAGAGAAGTCAGAAACGGGCGGGGTAGCGTCCCTCACGTCAGATGTATCAATTGATGAACTCATTGATTATGTAAAAGGTCCAGACTTTCCTACAGGAGGAGCTATATTTGATATCAATGAAATTAAAAATGTTTACAGAACCGGACGTGGGAAAATTATCATACGAGGAATCGCTGAAATTGAGGATATAGGGCAGGGAAAAAGTGCAATAATTATTCGTGAGATACCATATCAAGTAAACAAGTCAGCATTAGTAGCAAAAATTGCTGAGCTTGCAAAAGATAAAAGAATTGAGGGAATATCAGATCTTCGGGATGAATCTGATAGACATGGAGTGCGGGTAGTTGTTGAGTTAAAAAGAGATGCAACTCCAAAAAAAATCTTAAATAATCTCTATAAGCTTACCTACCTTCAAACTCAATTTCCCGCAAATTTTGTAGCTTTGGTTGATGGCGTACCTAAGACTGTTAATCTTAAGATTATACTTGAAGAATATGTAAAGCATAGATTTTCAGTGGTGACACGCCGATCAGAATTTGAACTGCGAGAGGCTCAGGCTCGTCTTCACATTCTTGATGGATTACTTATTGCGGTCAACAATATAGATGCCGTAATCAAACTAATCCGAGAATCTGACAGCGCAGATCATGCCAGAGAAAGACTCATGGAGCAGTTTAAATTATCCGAAATTCAATCAACAGCCATCTTGGATATGCAGCTAAGACGTCTAGCCGCATTAGAACGTGAAAAACTTGAAGATGAATGGAAAATGGTAAAAGAACTTATTGATTACCTTAACTCAATACTCGGAGACTCAGTTAAAATGCTTGCAGTTATTAAGGGTGAAATTGAAAAACTAAAAGAAAAATTTCAAGATCCCCGACGCACAAGAGTATACAAATCAAAAGTTGACGAATTCTCGGATGAAGATCTTATCCAAAACGAGCCTACAGTCATTACAATAACTCAATCTGGGTATATAAAAAGGCAAAGCATTACGTCATTTAAAACTCAGCACAGGGGCGGGAAGGGTGTTTCAGGAATGACTACAAAAGAAGATGACGCAATAGAGCACATCTTGTATTCTGAAACCCATGACTTTGTTTTGTTTTATACAAATACTGGAAAAGTTTACCAAACACGAGTATTTGAAATTCCGGAATCTTCACGTGTTGCAAAGGGACAAGCAATAGTTAATCTTATTGATATGCCTTCGGGTGAAACAATAAAATCAATTCTTACGTACAATCCAAAGGAAAAAGCTGCTAATAAATTTGTTTTAATGGCTACAAAAAAAGGAGAAATTAAAAAAACAGGAATTGATGAGTTTAAGAATATCAGAAAATCAGGAATTCTTGCAATAAATATTCAAGCCAATGATGAATTATCTTTTGTTGACTTTACAAATGGCGACAATGACATTTTGCTTGTAACCAAAAGTGGGAAAATTATCTCATTTAATGAATCTCAAATTAGAGCAACAGGAAGGTCTTCTATGGGGGTAAGAGGTATTAAGCTTGTAGGAAATGATATGGTCGTTGCAGCTGATGTTCTGGAGAAAAATTCAAATAAAAATCTACTTGTTATAACAGAAAATGGGATAGGGAAGAAAACACATGTTTCTGAGTTTAGAAATCAGAATAGAGGAGGACAAGGAATTCGCGTCGCAAATATTACTGAAAAAACAGGAACGATAGTATTTTCTACCGTTATTTCAGATAAGGCGAAAGAGGTAATTATTACATCCCTTAAGGGAGTTATTGTAAAACTTGATTTAACATCTATACCTCTTCTATCAAGAAATGCGCAGGGAGTCATCCTAATGCGTTTTAAAAATGCCTCAGACAAAGTTGCAACTGCAACAGCAGTTGAAGCAGAATAAGAAACAAATACATGCAATCATTTGTATTAAGAACAAGTATTCTTTTGCTTTTTTCTCTTTTTTTTATTGTGCTTTTGTTTATTGTGCTCTCAGATAGGAATACCGGAGACCTTCCCGCAACAAATACTGATTCAAAATTTTCTTCTCAAAAAAATTCTCTCTCAATAATTGTAATGAGGAATCGGTCATATCCTGGATCAGAACTTGTTATTGAGGAAGAATTACCTGAGGGTGCGGGGTACAAACAATATATTGCTTCGTATTTTTCCGATGATTTAAAGATTTATGGTCTACTTACCATCCCTACTACAAAAAAGCCTGAAAAGGGCTATCCTGCAATCATTTTTAACCATGGCTACATACCTCCCGCAGAATATAAAACAACTGAAAGGTATGTTTCTTACCAGGATTCATTTGCAAGAAACGGATATATTACTTTAAAGTCAGATTACAGGGGACACGGAAATTCTGAAGGAAACCCAGAGGGCGCATATTTTTCTCCTGCATACACAATTGATGTATTAAATGCGCTTTCAAGCCTCAAAAAATTATCAGAAGTAGATGCAAATAATATAGGCATATGGGGACACTCACTAGGAGGAAATATTACACAAAGAGTACTTGTTATAAAACCTCAGGATATAAAAGCTGCTGTAATATGGGGTGGGGTAGTAGGATCATATGAAGATATTTTTTCTGAATGGTGGAATAAGAGACAAACTCCTACCGTATCTCCACGTTTTCCTGAACAACAATTGAATAGGCCAAGTCGTCAGAATTTTATAAATAAGTACGGGCAACCAAATAAGGGCAATCCGTTTTGGAATGAGATATCGCCAAGTACTTATATTTCAGATGTTGCTTCACCAGTCCAGCTTCATCATGGATTAACAGACGAAACAGTCCCGTATGCACTTTCACAAAAATACTATGACGCTCTCAAGAATAACGGAAAGACAGTTGAAGCTTTTTATTATGAAAACACGGATCACAACATATCACAGTCTTTCAACCTAGCGATGGAACGCTCGGTTGACTTTTTTAATAAGTATCTTAAATAATACATATATGCACTATCCCGAAAAAACCTCATCAGTAGAGGAAAAGGTAGTAAAATTAATAATCTTTATTGGGGAACGATTGGCTATCATTTTATTTGCGGTTTTCGCATCTACACTTCTACTTACAAGCTTTACATCTCAAGCGTTTTCAAAACAGGAAGAACCGGAATTCGTGAAGCCTGAAAACAATTGGTACCAAAAAGACGTCACACTTCCAACGCTGAAATCTGAATACAAAACAGTAGAATACTCCATTTCTGAAGCTCAAATAACCCCTACACCCAGCCCTAAAATAGAACCCGTTAACTCATCTGATAACAAAATTTGGGAAAAATTAGCACAGTGCGAGACTCATGGAAATTGGAGTGCAGATACGGGAAATGGATATTATGGCGGACTCCAATTTAATATGTCCTCCTGGCAAGGAACGGGCGGCTCAGGGAATCCTGCTCAGGCATCAAAAGATGAGCAAATAGTAAGAGGAAAAATACTTCAGGAAAAACGTGGGTGGGGACCTTGGAACGCTTGCGCCAAGAAACTAGGACTACTTTAAATTCTCTGATTTTCTGTATTTGTTATCAAAGATCTTCAAGTTTACAGATTAGTTGAATATAGAAAATACCACATATAATAAATCTAATTTATGTATAATGTCAGTATGGAATTATCAGGCAGAACTCTCTCGGAACAAATTTTGCAAGACGTGACGAGACGAGTTGCAAAACTTGCTCAAAAAAGTATCATCCCAGAGTTAGCAATTATCACTGTCGGGGGTGAGGAAACATGGCTATCTTATGTTTCTCAAAAAATAAAAACAGCAAAAAGGCTGGGCATAAGAACTGTCCTAATCAATTTGTCTCCCGATAACGAAGATGAACTAGTTAGAACCATAAAAAAACAAAACAACAGTACAAACGTTCATGGCATAATAGTTCAACGACCGATACCGCATACCTACTCCAGAGAAAATATAGTTACATGTATTGAAAGGGAGAAGGACATTGATGGATTTAGATCTGATTCGTTATACATTGTTCCAGTCTTACTAGCTGTACAGCATTTTATCAGAGAAGCTTATGGAGTGCTAACAGCCTCGGACTTAAAAAAAGTGTTGATAAATAAAGCCGTTTGCGTAGTCGGAAAAGGAGAAACAGCCGGTGGCCCAGTAATAAAATGGCTATCCACTCTAGGAGTAGCTTATACTATTATTGATAGCAAAACGGAAAACCCGTGTCAAGAACTAAAAAAAGCTGACCTCATAATTTGTGCCGCTGGAAAAAGTGGAGTGGTGAAATCAACTTGCCTAAAGCAAAACGTTGTACTTATTGGGGTCGGAACCCACAAAGAGAATGGGAAACTTACCGGAGATTATTATGTGGAGGATATAAAAGAAATTGCAAGCGTATGGACGCCCACCCCGGGAGGAATAGGACCATTAAATCTTTCATATCTCTTTCAGAATTTAGTCAGAGCAGCAGAAAAACAGACTAATGCATAAATATCCTAGAGTAATTAACTGCCTCGATTTTTTCATTTCTAAACTATACAATAAGAATTATGGGTTTAAGAATTAAAAATATATTTTTCTTTCCAGTAGCATACTACTTTGCCTTTTTTGCAAGTATTAGGCTAAAAAAATGGAACCCAAGAATTATTGTAATTACTGGATCAAGTGGAAAAACTACACTTTTTACGCTTGTTGAATCACAACTTAAAAATAAAGCCCATTATTCCCATCACGCAAATTCCGCAATAGGTATACCATTTGATATTCTTGATTTACACAGGAAAACATTAATGCCAACTGAATGGGTATCACTTGTTTTTAAGGCACCAATTCAAGCATTTAAGCCGTCCTACTCACAAAAACTATACATTGTAGAATGTGATGCGGATAGACCAGGAGAAGGAAAATTTCTAGCTCGTCTTCTAAAACCAGAGGCAACTTTGTGGGTGTCCTCCACCAGAACACACAGCATGAATTTTGACAAACTTGTGCCTGGAACTTTTAAGAACGTGGAAGAAGCAATTGCTCATGAATTTGGTAATTTTATAGAGAAGACAACTTCAATTGCCATAGTAAATGGTGACTCAGAACTTGTGGAAAAGCAGCTTAAAAGAACAGCTGCGACTGTAAAAAAAATCACAATAAATAACTTAAAAGATTACGAAATCTCAAATACCGGTACTGTATTTAGCATGAAAGAAGCAAAAATTAAACTAAAAGCCTTACTTCCAAAAGAAGTGTATTACTCAATTCAGATGACAAAAATTCTCTGCGAGTATCTTCAGTTACCTTTTGATCCTTCTTTCCCTGAACTCAAACTTCCTCCTGCCAGAAGCTCATTATTCAGGGGCATAAAAAACATTACTATAATTGATTCAACTTATAACGCAAACTTTTCATCTATGCATGCTGTTATCAGCATGTATAACTCGTACCCAGCAAAGCAAAAATGGGTCGTAATTGGCGACATGCTTGAACAGGGGAAAGAAGAGGCGGAAGAACACGAAAAACTAGCCGAACTACTTTTGAAACAAAACTACAAAAGAATGGTGCTACTCGGACCCAGGGTAAAAAAATACACTTTTCCCAAGCTTATAGAAAAACTTCCAAAAAACACTCCTATTGCGGTGTTTGAGAACCCTAAAGAAGTTTTGTTGCATCTTCAAGAAAATATAAAGGGAGGAGAAACTATTCTTTTTAAAGGAGCCAGATTTCTTGAGGGAGTTATTGAGAATTTATTACTGGATAAGAAAGAAAAATCACAGCTTGCGCGCAGAGAAAAAGTCTGGGAAGATCGGAGGAAAAAATGGGGGCTCTAGAAAAAAAAATATACATATTGCATGGGTGGGCAACTGACGTATCACGCTGGGAACCATTCTTAAAAGAGCTAAAAAATTTAAAAATCACACCAGTACTTCTTCCTATCCCCGGTTTAACAGCACCTCTTGATAAACCCTGGGGCATTGATGATTATGTGCAATGGCTTTTTGAAATTGTAAATAAAGAGCCAAAAATTGCCCTCCTTGGGCATTCTAATGGAGGGAGAATTGCTCTTTCATTCGCAGTTAAATATCCCGATGAAATTAACCAACTATTTTTAATAGACAGTGCAGGTATTTATCACAACGACTTCATATCCAGAACAAAACGAAACGCTTTCCGAGCAATTTCTAAGGTTGGAAAAAAAATTACCAACAGTTCACTTGCTAAAAATTTGCTATACAAGCTAGCGCATGAGTCAGACTATAAAAATGCCACCCCAATACAACAGGAGACCATGAAAAGGCTTATCTCAGTCGATCTTCT
Organism: Candidatus Levyibacteriota bacterium; assembly: GCA_018062815.1. Classification (GTDB taxonomy): domain Bacteria; phylum Patescibacteriota; class Microgenomatia; order Levybacterales; family GWA1-39-11; genus JAGORM01. Next base: position 28,444 of record JAGORM010000005.1, read on the forward strand.
TCCTGTGCTATCTGAAATAAAAGCAAAAACATATATAATTTGGGGGGAAAATGACCAAATAACACCTTATACTGACGCACTTATCTTGAAGTCTGGCATACAAAACTCAAAGCTTTTTACCATTCCCGACGGCACACACTCACCGCAATTTACCCATACATCCGAAGTTGTTAACATAATAAAGGAGAATTTAGTCTGAATATCTTTAACTCACTTGGATCAAACTATACCTTCCCGTTTGTACTAAAAAGTTTAAAAAGTGGGGAAGCCAATTCTCAAAATAAACTATCAAAATATCTTCAAAAAAGATACCAGGGGAATGTGACTCTTACACATAAAGGAAGAGATGCCATAGGAATTGCACTTCGCGAACTTAATTTGTCACCAAAAAGCAAGGTAGCAGTAACCGGATTTACATGTATTGCGGTCATTGATTCAGTCGAAAAGCAAAACCTTACTGTGCATTATTTAGATATTGATGAAAAAACCTTAAATTTTACAGATGAGGAGCTAGAAAAAGCCATAAAGAAAGAGAAAATTAAAGCTGTTATTGTTCAAAACACACTTGGATTTCCTTGCGATATTGTGAAAATCCAAAATATTTGCAAAAAACATCAAATTGCACTTATTGAAGACCTGGCGCACTCCATAGGAAGTATTTATAAAAACGGAAAGGAAGCAGGAACTATTGGAGATTTCACTGTCTTATCTTTCTCTCAGGACAAAGTTGTTGACAGTGTATCTGGTGGTGCGGTTATAGCCAAAAATAAAAACATAAAAAATGTAGAAAAAAAGGAAAGCACAGAAAACGCTTTAGAAAAACTATACCCACTTATTACATGGATTATTCGAAAAACATACCCTGTAAAAATAGGTGCATTGCTACACTACACAAGCAAAAAACTTAAGCTTCTATCTGATCCGATGAAAAACTCAAGCAGCAGTCAGTTAACTTCTTGGCATGCAAGTCTCATTCTCTATGGATTTAAATCACTTACGGAAACACTTAGCCACAAAAGGAAAATAGCCAATATTTACGCGCAATCTCTTCCTGAACATATTCAGTCAAAAGAGATTTCAGAACTTATTAGCATTGGGGCAAATTTAAGATTTCCAATTTTTACAGAAAATAGAGACGCACTTATTAGATATCTTCAAACTAAAGGAGTATATATTTCCGACACATGGTATGATGCACCAGTTGCTCCAAAAAAATATCTTGGACTTGCTCGCTATCCCAAAGACACTTGCCCTAATGCTCAAAGGGTTGCAGAAAAAATCATGAATCTTCCAACACACGTCAATATGTCTGAAAAAAATGCCTATAAATTATCTAATTTAATTACGGTATGGTTACAACAAAACAAATAACAAATAGGGCAGAGTGGGAAAGATTTCTGGGAAAACATCCTGAAGCAAATTTTCTTCAAAGTTTTGCTTGGGGTGAGTTCCATAAGTCACTCGGACACAAAATTTTTCGTTCCGGGTTTTATAACAACGGAAAGCTGTGCGGGATTATGCTTTCAATCATAGAACAAGCCCGCCGCGGAACATATCTAACCGTACCCGCAGGTCCCATCATAGATCTTAATAAAAAATTATATACTAACGCATTTGTTGGAGAAATCAAAAGAATAGGAAAAGAAAATTCTTGTGCTTTTGTGAGGGTACGACCACAATTATTGTCAAGCTGTGACTCAGTCAAGCTATTCAAGACATTAGGCTTCAGAAATGCACCCATGCATCTCCACGCTGAACTTACAAATCAATTAGATATAACAAAAACAGAAGATGAATTATTGTCTGCAATGAGAAAAGGAACGCGCTATGAAATAAGAAAAGCACAAAAAATAGGAATAGCAATCTCAGAAAGTATAAATCCGGATGACATGGACATGTTTTATAAGATGCAAATAACAACTTCTAAACGTCAAGGTTTTATTCCATTCACAAAAAATTTTTTAAAGAGTCAATTTAAAATTTTTGCAAAAGAAAAAAGTGCCATTCTATATTCTTCATTTTTTGAGAATAAGCTTCTTTCACAAGCATTTATAATTTTCTATGGAAATGAAGCGGTGTATCATTATGGCGCTTCAACCGATGCCGGAAGAGAATATCCAGGCGCATACCTTATCCAATGGCATGCAATAAAAGAAGCGAAAAAAAGAAAAATTACTAGGTATAATTTTTGGGGAGTAGCAGCAGACGCAAATCACAGATTCTCAAATTTATCACTATTTAAACGGGGGTTTGGCGGAGAAGACGTTGAATATCTACACGCTCAAGATTTTGTCTTAAACTATCCAAAATATCTTATAAATTTTTTAATAGAGATGCTAAGGAAAAAAATAAGAAGGGTATAGTGTTTTATCAAAACTTACTTTAATATTAAACTTTCACCTTGACAGTATTTATTTTCTGGTATAAGCTATAATTGTGATTAGAGGCTTTTTTAAGAATTATCTGTTATCCCCAATTTGCTATATAGTACTCGTACTAATTACTCTTTTCATTTTAAATCAGTTCACATATTTTAATATTTCGTTAAGCTCAAATAACAATTACAACTCGTTTGAGGTGATTGGAACTGGTAAAGTGACCGCAGCTCCAAACATTGCTACAACAGTGTTTACCATAGAAGAAAAAGGTGCTACACAGGAACAAGCCAAAAATAGTGCTAATATAAAACAAAATCAGGCAATAAAAGAATTAACTGCGATAGGAATTCCAAAGGCAAACATAAAAACAACCGGATTTTTTGTAAACCCAAATTTTGAGAATGAAACGTTAACACTGCAAGTTCCGGCAAGACAAGTACAACAGGGTTATATCGCAACCGTCACCACACAGGTTAAAGGAGAAAAGGTTGACCAGATAAATAATGCGATTGATAAACTTACCGCACTTGGAATAAACGTTGGCGGAGTAGAGTACCAATACAAAGATAAGCAACAGTATATAAACGAAGCACAAAATAATGCGATTGCAAATGCAAAAGAGCAGGCACAAAATATTGCGAAAGCAGCAGGATTTAAGTTAGGGAAAATTGTAACCATCAGAAATGCAGCAAACGACGGACAGTATCAACCTTACTCGACAGAAGCAATGAATATGACTAAAACTGCCCCTGATACAAGTACACAGCTTCAGCCCGGAGAAAATGAAATCACCTCTCAAATGGGAGTTACTTACTATATCAGAAATTAACTTACGCACTTAATACTGTGCTTTCATCTGTTTTTTCGAGGTCTTTCGTGCTCTTCATAGGACCCAAAATTACCCTGAGGATATCTGGGGATGGACGAGTCATGAGTAGTATCAGGAGTTGCCTCAAATATTATTTTCTCTTTAGAGCTATTTACTTCAACGGTCGGTTTTTGCTCTGGTATAAGTACGGACTCCCGATCTCCAGCGCCAATTGCAGCCAGAGGAGAAAGGGCTGCTGCTAAGCCGATCGCTGACGCTCCTCCCAACGCTATTCTCTTAACTAGTTGCCTTTCCTTAACACTCATGCCCATATTCTACACCAATTTTGTGTTACTCGCAAAAAATATTAGTTTTGCTCGATCTTCTTAACATCATGACCTAACGATTCCCCTGGTGAAATTTTTTATGAACTTCTTTTAGTTGTGGATTTGTTACATGAGTATAAATTTGTGTAGTCGAGATATTTTTATGCCCCAACATTTCCTGTACGGAACGTAGATCTGCTCCGTTTGACAACAGATCAGTGGCAAAAGAATGTCTCATTGTGTGAGGCGTAGCCTTAACAGGGATTCTCGAGGATTTAACATATCTTTCAACGATTCGCTCAACAGAACGAGGAGTTAATCTCATCTTTTCACCGCCATTTTCTATACTGGGAGACTTTGCGTATCTAATAAATAACGGCTTAAATGTATCCAGTCTTTTCTCTGTATATCTAGTTATCCAAAATACTGCAGATTCAGATAAAAACACTATTCTTGCTCTATTTCCTTTTCCTATCACCCCAAATTCGCGCGTTTTAAGATTTACGGAGTCCCGATTTAAGCGCGTTAGCTCTGACACACGCAGTCCGGTTGAGAAAAGCATTTCTAAAATTGTTCTATCCCGAAGTCCCTTTTCCGATCCCGTGTCAACTGCATTAAATAACTCCCGTAGATGGTTTTGATCTAAAAACTTCAGGGACCTGGATTCGGCCTTTGGAAGATCAATTTTTTCAGGGGCAAGCGTATCCTTGTCATTTCGAATTAAATACCTCAAGCATGAGCGAAGCGCAATAATGTGATAACTTTGTGTAATTCTCTTAAGCGTTAAGCCTTTCTCATCAGTCAAATTAGATAAATACACCCTGTATCTGCGCACTACATCAGTTGTGATACTTGAAATTTCCCTCTCTTTTTCGTGTTCCTCAAACCACACCCGAAAACGCTCAAGATAAAATCTATAATTACGAATCGTCAACTTTGAGGAATTTTTTTCTATTTCCAAATATTCAAGAAACTGATTTATGTATTGCTCTAATTCACTTTTCACGGCAGAGTAGGGTATCTAATATATTTTGCGACATAGTACACCAGGAAGTCAATGGACATTAAATTCTTGTGTTGGTTTTGAATGTAGGCTTGTGAGAGTCTGTGGCATGAAAAAATAATTATTACAAAAAAATAAAATATTATGCGACATAAATATTAAAATTTAGGCTCACGTTGCAAGGCAAATTTCTTATATTTATCCACTTGTGCGGGGTTTTTTGGGTCAATAAGGACATGTCCGTATGAATAAATACCCAGAATAAATCCATTTGGAAATTCCGGTGTTATCAAACCTATTTTCTTCATTTTATTTCTAAGGTTTAACATACGGACTCTTGCACTTGATATGTGAGTATCTACAGGATCATTCCTCCATATATCTACACTTCCCATAAGCTTATCCATGGGAATTGTTCGCCCAATGTTTCTCATAAATTCACTTAGTATTTGACCTTCAACTTTAGAAAGATGAACTTTACCGGATTCTGATATTAACAACGTTGTGCCTAAATCATATCTGAAAGATGAATGCACAAATTCCTTATCCGCATGTTGAGGTAGATCGTCGTTATCAAGTGCTCGCTGAATTAGAAGCGCAAAGGCTCTCGCATTCTTTCTGTGTCTTGCTGTGACAGCGTTTTCAGCAACCAGTTTCATTTGCTCATATGCTTCTTTGGTCATTTCCTAATTATATATAAGATCTTGATACCTGTAAACTGGCCCTTCTAGAATGCGATTTAAGAAGGTTTTTAAGGTAAAGATGTATAGATAGTCGTCTTTGTTTCTTGTGTGCTGTATTGCAGGTCAACAAACACTGTGGAAAGTAATACCATAAATAAAGACCTATAATAGATGTGTTTTTAACAGGCGTCTCATATAGAGGATATAAGAACCATCTTGATTAATAAACACAATAATAATATCCAACATTTAATCAAATAAAAACCACATATAAATCGCAAGCCACTCTCCCACACATATTGTGTTTATGTCGTAAAAGTATTATTGTGCGACATAATTAATTCAACATAGACACCACTAGAGCAGCATGTGGTCAGAATGCTTATTTGTAGAGCGACTTGCATGGTGCACAATGGTGAAAAAGTAAAACTGAGGCCATTTTAACCACTCCCCCAAGGGGAAGCTTTAAAGTGAAGCTATCTCTGTGAAAATAAATGATCTAGAAGCAAATGATAGAGTAAAAATATCTTAATATATCAATCTTTTTTAACTTTTTCAGCCTCAAAACACCACTCTGCGATAGCACCTGCTTGTATAAAATAAATGGGGTTTCGTATTTTTTTCGTTTACTCATGCTTCAACCAAGAATTGCGTAGTCTAGCTTCAGAGAGATGTACTCAGCAGAGTCGTGAAAAGTCCTATACATAATTAAGTACTTTTTTGAGGCTAATTTGAAGCTAGTGAAAAGTTTCCTCCCGAGGCTAAACTTATCCACATTTATTATTATGGGATGCTAATATAGCGTATCAAACTATATCATTTGAAGCTAAATATGCTGATTGCTCCTCTATTCCACTATTCCCTTACCCGCCTATAAAATAGCTTTGTTTTTATATTGTCACGCTCCCCATTTTGAAAATACCAGAAGAAATAATACAGATAATACGCCCACCCAAACATATTCCCACAGGATTCCCTTAAATAGTCTCTTCTCAAGCCATGCGTGAGATAAACCTGAATATGTGTAAAATATGCCTGTGAGAAAAATTGCGTAAATAGATGCACTTACTGGCCATATGGATAAAGCAAATGCTAACTCCATCATCATTATTGAAATTCCACCTGAAAAAAGAAACACCTCTCTATTCCCTTCTCTTGATTCGGAGTATGACCATAAAAATTGCGTTGCCATTAAATATGAAATTGCCCCAACCAAGAAAGGGGTTACGTATAACGGCAGTCTTAATGAAAAAATAATACTAAACATGAAGAACAGTACAAAAATGGTTATGACAAAAGAAACAATGCGAGCCGATCTGAGTAAATTTATTGTTCGTAAAGTGGAAATTGCAAAGATATTCTGAGTTAAAAATAAAGAATAGGCACCAAATGAAAAGATAAGTGTCAAAAGAATGCGCGTTAAAAATCTTGAAGGGATCAGTGAATAAAACAAGCTAAAAGATAAAGTATAAAAAAATGGGAGAATAAAAATTGGAAGTAAATAGGATTTTTTATATATATCCTTACGCAATATTAGATAGAGAAAAAAAACTGTTAATATAGCCAAAAACAAAGACAAAAAAATAATAATTCCACCTGAAAAAAGTTCTGAAAAATATACTGCCACTGAAAGAGTAAATACACACAAAACAAACTTTCCGCGCTTTGTAAGAGATATTTTATTTTTTGCTCCTAGCTTGATTGACCTCACTTCACTCCCCTCCTTTTTCTTTCTTCTTTTTCAGCGATCTTTAAATTTTTTATAACATCCTTCTCAGTTTTTTTTCTTTCTTTCTCCAACTCCAAAATTTCTTTGTCCTTCCCGCAGACTTTCCATGCATGGTGTATAGCAATTGCTAATGCGTCAGCAGAATCATCAAATGCCTTGTCTTTGGCTGAAAACGAAAGAACTTTTTCGTCGAGTTTTAATAAATTTCTTACTACTTTTTGCATTTCTTTTTTATCTGTCTTTCCGCTGCCTGCGACAATATGTTTTACCGCAAGACTTGTGTATTCAAAAAGCGGCAAATTCACTTCAGCACAGGAAAGCATAACTACTCCTCTAGCTTGACTAACTGAAATAGCAGTTCTCGCATTTAAACCGAAAAAAATATGTTCTACAACAATACAATCTGGTGAAAATTTATTAATTAAACTTCCTAGTTCTTTATGAAGTGTAAGGAGTCTGTTTTGCATGAGGTCTTCAGTTGGTGTGACTACGCAACCATGAGCTATATACTCTACTTTATCCGCCTCTTTGTGATGTATAACGCCCCACCCTGTTCTCCCCGTACCAGGATCAATTCCCAAAATTCGCATAATACATTCTAGCCATACTTATACTTTGTTTCAAGGGATAATAAATATATCAATACTATGGGATACTAGTAAATTGTGGTATTAGTTGAAACGTTTTGTACGTCACCTAAATCTTCTAACTTTTCAATTAAAGAAATGGTTTTGGATTTTGCTTCTTCTGAAATCTCCATTTCATTTATAGGTTTGAATACTAACTCAGCGCTTGCAACAACCATGCCCTTTTCCTCCAACAACTTCTTTACTATTGCAAGCCTAGTTGGGTCAACATAAAAAATCACATCACCTGAATCTTCTAAATAATCCGTACTGTCTAACTCAACTGCAAGATCTAAGAGCTCATCTGAAGTTTTTCCATTTATTTGCGCAGCAATTTCGCCTACCCGATTAAATAAATACGAGACAGATCCCTGATTTCCCAATGTACCACCGTTTTTTTCCAAGACATTTTTCACCTCAGCCACAGTTCTTTGTTTATTATCAGTGACTGCTTCTATTAAAATCGCTCCTCCGCCAGGCGTAAATCCCTCATAAATAGCCTCTTGTAAATCTCCTGAATCTGAACTACCCTTTGCTTTTTGGATTGCTCGTTCTATATTTTCTTTGGGCATGTTGTAAGAACGTGCTTTATCAATTGCAAGTCGCAGTTTAAAGTTTGTTTCAGGATCTACTACTCCACCATTCTGCTTAACCGCTATCACAATGGCGTTTGCCAATTTTGTAAACTGTTGCCCGCGCTTTATATCTGCTGCGCCTTTTTGGCGTTTAATAGTTGCCCACTTAGAATGTCCACTCATATGTTTTAGGAACTAAATGATTTTAGACACTTAAATTCAATAATTCCTAGAACATTATACCTTCGCACCTTGACATTTTCAAGGAAACTAAATAAAATATCTCAATTACGTTTTTGAATATTTGCTCGATAATACATGAGTACAGCCCTTAAGACACTCGCGATTCAATATGCCCTAGCTAACAACTGGAAAGCCGCTCAACAGGCGAATGAAGAACTTATTCTAGAAAATCCCCGTGACATCGATTCCCTTAACAGATTGGGATTTGCTTGCATAAAACAAGGAAAATATGCAAAGGCACGTGACGTTTACAGACAAGTAATATCCCTGGATAAAACAAATCCAATTGCACTCAAAAATCTTAAAAGATTAGAAACAGTCTCAAAAGGTTCTAAGAAGTCAGCGTTAGAAAAAAATTCAACTTCTCCAATGCCCACAAACATCTATATTGAAGAGGCAGGAAAAACAAAAACAGTCGAGTTGAAAAACGTAGCTGATAAAAAAACTCTTTCATTTGTGGAACCAGGAGATCCTGTCTATATGATCGTAAAACGTTCTAAAATATTTATACAAACTCAAGATAAAAAATATATTGGCATGCTACCGGATAATATTTCAATGCGGCTGATTACTTTTATTAAGGGAGGGAATGAATATGTTGCCTGCATAAAAGCAGCAGAAGAAAAAAACATATCTGTTTTTGTAAAAGAAACTAAGAAGTCTAGCAAATTTAAAAATCAGGCATCATTCCCTTCAACGTTTACCTCTCAAGACTCGGAATAATCTTATTTTCTCTTAAATAAAACTTTTTCTTTGTGGAGATTTTCTTTAATCTTTGCCAATTCCTTAGGCTTTGCTAGCTCCGAGGATAAACCATGTAATGCCCATAAAAATGAGACTCCTAAAAGTACAGCAACTGAAATCCAAAACATCATATCAATATTATACTTCTACTTAAGCTTTTTTCCAAAATCAGATCCCAAAACAATTCTTATATCAGAAACTCCAACAAAGTTTTCGTCTACACTGGCAGGAACTCCTAAAAGATGAGTTACTCGTTCCATAGATTTAGAATTCTTAGAAGCAGTAATTGTTGAATTTACCACGTTTTCAGAAGATCGTATGGATACTATATTTGCTCCTGCATTTTTCAGAACCTCCCCAACCATTCCTGCTAGCCCAGTAATATCTGTACCGTTTATAATTTCTATGCTATTTTGCTCATCAAGTAAATCTGAATCCTTAAAGGTATTATAAATTTGCTCATTTGTAACTCCAGCTCTTTCTCCTTCAGAATTTACGAAAAGACTTAAATGCGAAACATCTTTACTGGGAACGGATGAAGCAAATAGCGCAAGCTTTACCGAATCAAGGATTGTCATGTCTGAATATCTGTAATTCCAAGGTGCAAACAACTGGCTTGCAATAGTTCCGATGCTTAAATATTTTTCAGGAGACATACTTTCAGATTTAATCTCCCCATCAATGGGCACCCCCAATAGAATACTCTCTTTTAATTTCGTGTTATTTATCTCCTTTAAACTTATAAAAGTAAGTTTTTTCTGATTTTTGTCATATGAAACTATAAATGGTTTTTTTGCATTTACAAGTACAGAAAAAGAAGACGTGCTATACGTACTACTTTGGTAAATAAAAATAAATCTTAAGACAAGAGACAGAACAATAAAAATTCCTACAACTAACAAAAAATACAGTAGGTAAGACATCGAGCTATTTTCTTTTATACCTCCGTCTGTTTTTTTTATTTTTTTAGATTTTTCGAATGTGTTAATTGTTACTTTGCTATATTTTAGTTTCATACTTCATGTATTCTTTTTATATATTCCTCCTGCTTGTCTTTTGAGATATGAAAATTTTTAAGAAGCTGTACTCCTAGCCTTAATCCTGCTTCCGACTCGGGAAAAGTAACCTCATCAGCACCGAGTTTAAGAAATTCACTTTCGTCTTCTTTCCTATGAATTCTGCTAATAATGTAAAGATTTTTATTCATATACTTAGCTACCTTTATTATTTTCTTGTTCTCTGTGACGTCTGAAAATGTAATCACCATAGCTTTCGCTGACTTTACATGAGCAAGCCCTAAGATATCTGGGTCTGTAGGATCACCAAAAAGTGCGTGTTTACCAACGTTTTGTATATCCAATATTGCTTTTCTGTTATAGTCAATTACAATGTATGGAATTTCTGCAACATCTAAAACTGTTCTTATATTCCTTCCCACTCTCCCATGGCCACATATAATAACGTGGTTTACAACTTTTTGCTCACTATGTACTACAGCACCATGGGAATCAGGAAAAAGTCTTTTTAAAAACTTATACTTATTAATTTTTGTGTGTATTTTTTCAATAATTGTGTTCTCAAATGGAATAAATGCCAAAGACAAAATAAACACTGACAATAAAAGAAAATACGAATCGTTTGATATATGATGATCTAAAAGTGCTAACTGGCCGATCACTATTGCAAATTCTCCAACATTAATAATGTATGATGATATTTTTAAGCTTGGTGAAAAATTAAAAAACTGAATTCTTAGTAAACTGTATATAACAATAAACTTTATAAATAATACAATACCAGTTAGAAAAATTATCATCCAAAAATTTGCAATAAAATATGGTACTGAAAAAAGCATTCCAGTTAATACAAAAAATATAACTAGAAATATGTCTCTCAAAGGACGAATTTCTGAAAGCGGTGCTAAATTCCTCCCCTGTTCTGAAATAATAACACCAGCAAGAAACGCCGCTATCGCATCAGGTAAACCTGCGTATTTAAGAAGCGCTATTGTAATTGCAGCAGTGAAAATAGTAGCTAATATTGTTAGCTCATGAGATGGGTATCTGAAAATAAATCCTAAAACTTTTGATAAAAAGTACTTATTAAAAATAAGTATAAAAAGAAAAATAATAATCGGCTTTACTGCTGACACTAGCAGAGAGCCTAAAATACTAGAGACAGATCCTGTTGCTTCGCCAAATAAAATCGGGAAAAGAATAATTACTGGAATCACAAATAGGTCTTGCACTAAAAGCAATAAGAAGATTGCGCTTCCCGGAAAATTGTAAAGCATACCCTTTTCCTCTAAAATTTTTATAACAATCGTGGTTGACGAAAATGAAAAAAGAATTGAAAACAAAATTGCAACTGATATTGAAAGGCCAAAATAAGTTAAGATCGGAAAGAGCACAAACGAAGTAACAATTACCTGGAGTACACCAACAACTAAAATCCTTTTATCTATTTTTTTTAATGCATCAATCGTAATCTCAAAGCCATGAGTAAATAACAATAGAGAAATTCCCAATTGCGACAAAGCCAAAAGTCCATCATATGAAGATATGAATGGGCGACCTATTAGTGAAAATAAAATACCGCTTGAGATATACCCTAAAACTGGTGGAAGCTTTACGGAACGGGCTAAAAAACCGCCAAAGAAGGCAGCCGTTGCAATGAATATAATGTCTCGCAGGAAGGATTCTGTCACTATATCTAGTGTACTCAAAATCCACCTATTTATTCAACTGGAAAGACTCAAGTGAGTTTAGAAATGTAGTCAAATCCTCAGGTAATGGACTTTCGTAAGAAACTTTTTTAGAGCTTAAAACATCTGTAAACTCTATCCTTCCCGCATGAAGAAAGTGTCTACTCAACACCTTTCTGTCATTTCTAGCTGTTTTCCGACCAGCATATAAAACATCAGCAAAAATCGGATGATTGATGTGCTGAAAATGAACTCTTATCTGGTGTGTTCGACCGGTCTTAGGATGTACCTCAACTAAAGTCAAACATTCCCCCATGTATTTTTTTTCTTCTAAAACTTTGTAATGTGTATATGCATCTCTACCCTCCTGTAATACACCAAATCTTGTTCTATTCCAGGGAAGCCTCCCAATTGGCTCTTTTATTTCCCCCTCGGGTGAATCAAGCTTACCATGAACTAATGCCAAGTAAGTTTTGACTACATCATGAGTCTTAAATTTTTCCTGAAGCTTCATAAAAGTTTCAACATTCTTTGCTATTAAAATAATCCCCGAGGTTTCTTTATCTAAGCGGTGTACAATGCCGGATCTTGAAATGAATTCATCGTATTTATTATACCCATTTATCATGAATTTTTCTTTTTCTTGAACTGATAATACATCTTTTAACACTCCACTGTATTCCTCTACCCAATCTTGGAGTGTTAAGCTTCCCTTTGCAGTATCTGCCCTATTCACAATTACATGAGCCGGCTTATTTACTACCAATAAATTATTGTCCTCAAATATTATTTTTATATTCATACTACTTCCCGGAAATCATACCCTCATGCATAAGAAGAACAAATGATGATCCTAAGAAAACAATCATACTGATAATTTGTGGAATCGTAAAAAATGAAAAGACAATGCGATTTCCCCCAGAAAACTCAGACACAATAGTAAATATTGAGATAAGACATATGAATAAATATGTGATTGTACCATCCTTCAATGTATAATTTTTATAAGAATAAATACCGATCCCAAAAAAAATACATGAAAGAATAAAAAGCAAAATATTAAAATACAAAAAATAACCGCCAAAATATGAAGTCGATAGTGCAAATAAAAAAATTGGATACATAGATAGTGAATAAATATCAAAAATTCTAAGCAGTATTTTTTTCTTTCTGAAGACGTAATAGATAATGATTCCAAACCCCAATACCCCTCCAATAATAAGCATTCCCGGATATCTTATCAGGTGAAAGAATTTTACAAAGTGAAAAAAACTATACTCTTGTTCACCAAGTACATACATCAATCGTCCCAAAAAAATAAAAGCTATATATGCAAAGAAGGTAGTATCAAAAATTTCTTGCAGTAAAAGACTTTTACGCGCTAAAACAAAATCATGCTTAACTAATACATACAGCATGAAAAGAGAGACAATTATACAAAGAATAAAAAGAATAAAAAACATATTATCTTCGCTTAATATACTTAACGGCAAGAAGCTGAATGACCTCACCTACAATAATTACGGTCCCTAGAATAATTAAAACTAAATTAACGCCTAATGTATCAGCAAGACCTCCAACTAGTACAATTGGCAAAAAAGAAAACAACCCTGTCACCGCAAATAACAAACCGTAAATTTTGCTTCTAAAATTATCTGGTATTTTTTCTTGAATGGTCGTTTGTGCAGGAATAAATATTAAAGCGTTCCCTACTCCCGCAAAAAAAGCTAAAAATACAACCATATGCAAAACGGTAATTTCTAAATATGAAGGTAAGGCTAAATTAAGAGTAGTTATAAAATCCCTAGATGTAACTTTTGACATAAGCGGTAAAAGCAGCAATATAATTCCTGAAACAAAAACTCCTGTATTCATTAATTTTGCTCTGTTTGCCTTTTTTAATACAGAACCTACAATAAATGCAGAAACAATCATTCCTAATGCTGCAGGAGCAAACAAAAGCAAGGATACATTTTCAACTTGAATTTTTAAAATCTCCTTTGCATATCCAGGAACAATAACTGCCAATATCATAATTACTACCTGAGATAGAATAAGTAATACAAATGATGATGCAACACCTGCTGTCTCATGAAGAATTTTATAAGTGTTCACCAAATATGACCGTAATGTTTCTTCTACTTCAACAGTAATTCGCTTTCTTACTTTTTTACCACTCTGAAAGGCTGAATAAGGGATGAGATATGCAAACAAACCGGCTAAAAGAAAGAAAACAGCTATTACTAGAAAAACGTATGCATGTCCTAATGACAATAAAGCCGGACCTGCCACAACATAACCTATAAGGATTGAGCCGAAGAGAGCGAGTCCAAAAAGTGAATTTGCAGGTACCAATAATTTTTCAGGAACAATGTGAGGAATAACCGGTGTTTCAGCGGGAAGATAAAATTGTGTCACAATAGATATGAGAAGTGCCAATGTGTAAACTGGTGCGAGCGAATCGTTGAAATAAAATAACGGAAGAACAAAAAATGCACGCCCTAAATTACCAAAAACCAATATTTTCTTCTTGTTCCGAGTATCCGCTACTATTCCTCCTATAAAGCTTAGGAAAACCTGAGGAATAAGAGATATAAGAAGTATCATGGAAACAAGAAAATTTGAAGATGTTAAGTTGAAAACTACAAAGATTAAAACCACATTCATCATATTAAATGCGACCTGTGAAAACACTACAGAAAGAAGAAAATAAGCATACGGTCTGTCTGAAAGTAGCTTAACAAAATCGTGAGTGGAAATTTTTAGCAACATGCTTTTCATATCACACTGACATTATACCGCATAATAGGTATATAAGAAGACAAGTTTATGTTTTAGGCTCTTTTTGTGTATGACCCGTCTCTTGTATCAACTACTATTGAATCACCTATATTTATAAAAAGTGGGACTCTGGTTCTTATACCATTTTCTAAAACTGCATCTTTATACATATTGGATGCACTATTTCCCTTCACCCCAGGATCAGTTTCTGAAACTTTTAGAGTAATTTTTGGGGGCAATACTACACCTAGTACTTCATCTCCATAAAACTCTAATGTGGCATTTGAACCTTCCTGAAGATACTCTGCCCCATCAAGAACACCCAGGGGAGAAGTAACTTGTTCAAATGTAGTGGGATTCATAAAAAACGCATTTTCCCCATCCTTATAAAGATATTGATACTCTTTCTTATCAACAGATACCGCGTTTACCTGTGCACCATTCGTAAATCCTTTTTCAACGACTGCGCCGGAACGCACATTCCTTAATTTTACTTTTATAGTCGCACTTCCTCTGCCCATTTTAATGTGCTCGTATGACAAAACGCGAAATAAATTTCCGTCCTCCTCAAACGTGGCACCAGCCTTTAATTCTTGTACTACCATAGGTACATATTATACAAATTGTGCGAGGAAATTGAAAGAGCGATAGTTATCCTGGGTATTGACTGCGTTTTTTTGTGCTCAAAAACCTCACATACGCTTCTCTGGGATCAACACCACTGTCTTTTATTTTTTCAATCAAAACATCTAAGTCTGGGGAGACAGCAACAACTTTTTCCCCGTGAATACCAACAAAAGAATCAGGATTTTCTTCTGCGAGCTTAATTGAATTTTTTTCTGTGTATATAGCGTCTTCCCTATACTTATCTCTACCCTGTTTAAATTCAGAATTCATAGGGTAAACTATAAATGAAGGCTCAAATTCTTTATTTGCCATAATTTTGCAAAAAGCTTTGGATTGATTTACCGTCACGCTTAAACCATTCTGCGTTACTTCTTACCTGCTCAATAATTTGCGCGATAGTGCGCTCTAATCCTTTTGACTCGTGTGTCTTAAAAAAGTCTTCAAGCTTACGCGCTTCTTCCATTGTTGTAAAATTAGCAAACGGTTTTATAAATCTACTATACAAATGACCGCCTCCGTATTTCTCAACAATATCTTCCCATTCTTTTTGTACTTTTTTGAAAGCTAAATTCCGCCCATAAGGATTTGCACAAATAAATGCTATAACTTTAAATGAGTCCTGGGCTTTTACTTCTTCAGAAAAAGCAAACTGCAATGTTTTTTCAAGCAACTTTTTATCCTTGAAAACACATAATGAGCGTAGAAGTCTATCCTTTTCTTCCGGAAAAGTCTCTTTTTTATACCTTTCCAAAAGTAAGTTAAACTCCGTTTCTCCACCATTCTCTGCAACTAATATATATACTAATCCTCTTATGTCTGAGTGGATTTTTGCAATGTCTTTCTTAAATAGTTCCTTCGCTTTTCTAATAGTTTCCTCATGTCCATTTCTTCCAAGCATTCCCAATACAATACTTCTTAAAAGTGTTGTGTCATGACTTTCTCCGCTTTTCTTATCCCATCCTATTTTCCCCCCGATTGATGCAAACAAAGACACCACATAGCTTTGAAATTTATTATACTCATCAGTACCAAAAAGTATGTTTTTTATTTTTGACACTTCTGATGCTATCTCTGACCAAACAATATAACTCTCATCATTTTTGAATGCTAAGGCAAGCGTTAAAGCATCATGGGTCAAAGAGTATCCTGCTTCCGATAGCACAAAAGAATCACGTATAATTCCAAACCTATCCTGTTCCGTTAGCCTCTTGTCTTGTTTTTTAATAGGAGTAACAAGTTGAGCCAAGAGTGAACTTGAATATTTTACACGTACAAAAGCTGTCTCATTTTTATTTACCTTTACCCATTTAAAATTTTTGTACTCGTATGAAAAACCTTTTTTATCTAACAATAAGCCCTCTTCCCTCCTCATCCCCTCAGATATAACACCTAAAGGAATCATCCAGGAGGTTGTATCCTCTGATTTTTGAGAATCAACACTTGAGAAGAATCTCTTTTGAGACAACAATAAGTCATCATCCTTCCTCTCAACTGTAATAAGCGGATAGCCTGGTTTTTTTGTCCAATTATGCATAATTTGCAAAACTTGCTTCCCAGAAGTTTTTGCAAGTGAATTCCATAGATCTTCTGTTTTTGCATTTGCATATGAGTGAGTTTTAAGATATGTATGCAATCCCTTTCTAAAGTCTTTCTCACCTAAATATTCAGCAAGCATTCGAATAACTGATGCTCCCTTTGAATAAGACACTTCATCAAAAATTTCGCTAATATCTCTTGGGTGGAAAACATCAACTTCTATAGCATGCGTATTCTTAAGTCCGTCTAAGTCTAGGGCACGAGCGTGATCCATATATATAAACTGTGTCCAAATGTTCCAACTAGGGAACATATTATCAACAGCTACATACTCCATATAAGAAGCGAATCCTTCATTGAGCCACAAATGCGTCCACCACTCCATGGTTACCAGGTTACCAAACCATTGATGCGCCAATTCATGAGCTATAACTAAGGCTATCCACTGCTTGTTATGCGTTGAAGTACTCTCAGGATCAACTAAAAGTGCTGTTTCCCGATATGTTACAGCACCCCAATTTTCCATAGCTCCGGCAGCAAAATCAGGAATAGCTATTAGGTCCAGTGTTTTAAGAGGGTACTTTATTTGGAAATAAGCTGTGTAAAACTCCAAACACTTTATAGCTGTGGTAAGAGCAAATTCAGCTTGTTTTTTCTTTCCTGGTGTAACATAAACCCGAACACAAACATCATCTTTTGTTCTTCCTTCAATATATTCAAAATGTCCAACTATAAATGCAAGCAAATAAGAAGACATTTTAGGGCTCTCTGAAAAACGAATTATCTTATATCCACTTTTGTGCTCCACTATCTCTTCTTCTAGTGTATTTGAAATTGCTGTTCTGTCCTCGGGTATTTTAAGACTTAATTCAAAAATAGCTTTTTGAGAGGGTTCATCAAAACAAGGAAAAGCGCGTCTTGCATCTGTGGACTCAAATTGGGTCACTCCCATATGATATGTTTTCCCCTCTACTATATACTTACTTCTATAAAATCCTCGCATTTTATCATTTAAAATTCCTGAAAATATAACTTTTAAAGTAGCCGATCCTTTTTTAATTGGGTGTTTAAAAATAAATATTACTTCCTCGTCATTTTTTTTATATTTAGTTCTTCCAACTTGCTTATTTCCGTCTTGAATAACTTGAACGGACAGTATTTCTATGTCCGCAGCATGAAGTCTTACCTCAGTAATTTTTTTGTCTATTTGCAAATCTATTTTTTCCTCGCCTGTAAAAATGAAATTTTCTAAATCTGGTTCTAGGTGAATTGTATATTTCACTGGAGATACATGAATAGGGAGCCGAACGTCTTTTTTATTTGCAGCCATGACTTACGAAAGTATATAATACAAATACTTATACGTCAAACGCTTGGGTGAGTGGCGGAATGGTATACGCGTTAGTCTCAAAAACTAATGGGGGCAACTCCATGAGGGTTCGAGTCCCTCCTCACCCACCAAATTAAATACTTAGAAGGTGTTTCCCATAATCTCCTAAATATTTAGGAGATGTGATTTGAGCAATCATTCTCATAACATTATTAGGCATTTCCTTTACCGGCAATCCTAGATCCTGAAGCTTCTTGCTCTCTCCAATCCTTACAGTACCCGGCTTGTAACGCATACTATCCCCAAACATCAATTTTGTAAGCTTATCGTCTAGCGTGCCTACGCGCGTACCCTCTCCTACCATGAGCATCTCAAAAATACTTCGCATTCCGTTTAAGTTAAAACTTCTCGTATTTGGATCAAAATAATGCTCTGTACCCTCTATTGCTACGGGGAGAATTATGGTTGAAATCTTATTCCTTATTTGAGTTAGAAGAACACTATTAAAACCCTTATCCATGGGCTGTAATCCGTTTAACTTTCCTGTTTTTGGATTTATTTTTCCACCTTTTGTGCTTCCTTCAATGTGAACTACTGAAAGTTTCCCAGGATCTTTCATCACCTTTTTTGTGTAGGCTCCGTTGTCTAGGGGTCTTTTCATCTTACGCTCAAAAACATCATTATCTGAAACCACAAAATCAGGAGTTACTTCACTTTTATTAAAAAAGGGCTCTACTCCAAAGTCCCATAAAGTCTTCATAGATAAACCCTGCTCTCCCGTCTTCATTGATCCTGCTACCGTATATACAACCTCATTAAACTTCCCTTCAAATTCTGACCTAACCTCATCAATTACCGCAAGCGTTACCGCTCCATCAGCATGACTTCTGTGAGTTGCAATGATAAGAACTTTTTCTCCCTCCAGTCTTCTCTCATGCATTTTCCCTATATTTTCTACTCCTTCCCATTCAAATAATCTTTCAGGGATATGCGTATACATCCTGTCAACCATAGCATGAACCATTTTTCTTCCAACACCTGAAGACAAGAATGCATCAAAAGCTTTTTGAGAGAATCTTTCATCCTTACCTTGAGAATTTTTACCACCTGAGAGTGTTTCTATTGATGCCATTTTTATGAATTACTAATTCTCTATCTTAAGTCAATAATATCCATTATGTCTGGACCTGTGGAAATAATATGAAATTTGGTAAAAAGTGGGTTTTTCTTTTTTATCTTAGCCTCAGTTTCACGAATAAAATTCTTTGCCTGTTGAGTTAATTTTTTAAATTCAGTAACGTTTTCATTTCCTGGGAAAAGTCTATCTATGCATGTTAAAACCGCCTGATCACCTGTATTTCTCATAATAGCTTCCGCTGCCATTTCTATATTAAAATCTGATAATTTTCTAATCCGTCCTGAAACTGATCCTCTCTCTACTATCCCCATTTTATCTGCTTTTTTCTGATTCCACTGCTTATATCTTGGGTCTTCTCCTACTCTTGAAACATACGCTTTAAATATAACCACCACATGATCAACTAATTTAGGACCAATTCCGGTGTCAGCAGCAAATTGCGATGCTGTCGTATCCTGAGAAGTAACATAGGGATAGTATCTGTGATCCAATAATGATAATCCATACCCCTGAACTCCCTCTATGAGAATGCGCTTTTTCTTTCCCGCTGCTGTATTTACTTCTTCTGCCACATCAGTCAAAAATTCTTTGAGTCTTGGCTCATCTTTTGCAATTTTTGCACTCCTCATGATTCTCTCTACACGCGCTGGACCTACCCCCGTACCTACAGATCCAATCCTTTTTACCAATTCCGCCTCCTCCTGTATGTGTCTTTTTTCAATGATGGTGCAACCCTTGTCAATAAATATTCTACCTGCAAGATTATATTCTTTGACCTCTTTCAAAAAGACATCTGGTGAGATGAGTGTGCCACGAGCAATTAAGAGTCTAGACTTTGGATTTATCAACCCTGAAGGAACTTGTGTAACTTTTACATTTGATGTAACTGTATGCCCTGCTTGAGGTCCTGCTCCTGCTCGTACTACTATATCTGCTTTATCATGTACGGAAAGATATCCTACTATTTTACCTTTTCCCTCATCTCCATAAAAACCGCCTGTAACTATTGTAATCATTTCTCACAAACAAACAGTAAAAAGATTAACAGATGAAAAAAAACTTTGCAACAGGTAAATCAGGGAGATGTAACCACGGTTGGTGTAACTATTGGCGAAGGGCTAATTAATGTGCCCTGATATGTAAATTTGCGTTCTATCTGATCCTGGTCTTGAGACACAGTACTTTGAATTCTTAATTCAAAAGTAATATCTCCATTAGGTAAGTTATAAATTGATGGTGAATTGGATGAATATTCAGACCACGATCCTCCATTAATTCTATAGGACCAGACAACTGAACAGTAGGACAAGTCATCATACTTTATAATAAAATTCACTGGGTTGTCAGTAATTCTTGCGCCCTCTTTAGGGTAGCTAATGGAGACAGGTCCTATGGTTTTTTTACAGGCAGACGTTGTGGGGGTAATAGTTACTGAACTCTCAGATGAATCCTTTCCCGTATCCCCTACTTTTTCTTGAATTATAACTGTCTGCGGAGTCGGCTGTGATTGATTTTCTTTTACGTCTTTTTTTGAAGAATTCAATGAATTGAGGTTTATTAAAATAACCGTTAAAAGTACAGGAATAGATAGCGCCGCCGTTATGAACTCAAGGTAGTGTTTCCGTTCTGGCGCTTTCTGTAAAGAGCGCAATATTTTCGTAATTTTTTTACTCATGATTCTTATTGTAACAAATTGAAGCAAATAATAAAGCTCCCCAGGCAAAAAAGCCCTAGATATCTTTTTCTCACCAAAAAAATAATTATTTTTAAACTGTGTCCGTTACCGGCTTGTTGAATAAAAATTTTCTTTCAATAAGAAATTTAGCTAATAAGTATTTACTGTTGACTACTCTGTTTAAATTAGTCTAACATAGATTATGTCTGAAGCTAAATCCATAGCTGAAACTACTTCAACTACTCAAAAAAATATACAAGATATTCCCAAAGATAAACCCGTCGTGGAAGGTGAAAATCCTTCGTCTTTAAGACAAAAACCATTCGAGGAAACACTTAAACGTGTCAAATTGCTACTTGAGGTAGGAAACTCCGAACCTAAAATGGAATCAGTTAAAACGGAGGGGATGACTCCGGATGAGATAAAAGAGACTCTCGATGAAATGAAAAACCGTTCTATCTTAAGTGAGGAAAAAATTGGTCAAACTGACCATGAAGATGTTGTACTTAAAAGACTTACTGAAATAAATCCCAAAACTCCAGATGAAATTCAAGAAATGAACAACCTGATTGAACAAGCAACCTCTATGACGTTGGATGTTAAAAATGCAGTTGACAATATTAAGCACTATTATTCTTCTTCCAGGGATATTTTACTCGCGTTTAAAGAGGGTAAATACGCGACCAAAAAAATGACCGAACAAGAAGCGCTTGATGCAATTTATGTATTTAGAAAAAACATACATGCATTATCTCGAGATAAGCTACTTTTAGGTAAAGTTCTTCATAGAGGTGAAATAGGAGAACAATCAAAAGAAATGGAAGAGCTTCAGACTCTAATTGAAGACGTTAGTGAGGTAGCATATGAACATAGCACGTCTTCTACAAAACTGCACGACCTCGGCAATATAGAAAAACTTGCAGGATTAATTTCTGAAAGAACAGCCGGAATTTCAGTGGGAAAGATGTACGAATATTACAATGAAAAGCTAGACACAGAGGTTAACGCTGAGCACAAGGTTTTGCTTAGCAAGGAAAGTATAGGAAGAATTTGTGAGGCAGACATCCAAAGCTCCTTTATCAACAAGATTGGTACTAATGACTTTGGATATGGGAATAAACCTGTCACGGATGAGAATATTGCTGAAGCAGTTGAAATTATACGTCTTGCACAACGCATCCCAGACAAAAATGTTCAATCTGAAACCATTTCTCCAGATGGTATACAACCAGTTAATGATTTAGAGATTATGCAGAGAATTCAAAAATTACCCTACGAACTGCAATATTTACAACATGCAGTCAATTCTTATTACTACGGGGCAGACGACTATTTAGATAAATTACAAAATTTTATCAATACATACGATGCTGTGAAATCAAAAGCGAAATTGATAGAAGAAGTTAAAGAATTTGAAATACTTGCAAAGCAGGCAACTGGAAATCATTTTCATAAAGGCAAGGAATGGGAAAATGTTTATAGTCAGATGAATAAAGCAAGTACGCTACTTAACAATCCTAAAGAGAATCAACTTTCCTACGTCTTTGACAACTATCATATGCGTTTCTCTCTTGTAAAGAATTTTTTTGAAGATCCAGACATTCAAAATATTTTCTCACCAGGGCAGATTGAAGAATATCAGGATAGTATAATTGATGGATTTGTCAGCTCTACGATTAAAAATGAACTTCAGCATAAAGCCAACCATTTCGAGCCGGATGATCTATTTACTTTAGCAAATCCTAATACACTCCCATATCAAATATTATTCGCTTTCAGAAGATTCACCGGGCAATATCCTCAAGATTATTATGGAAGCCTACATAAATATCTTCAAAATATAAGTCCTGAAGATTACACAAGACTGACAGATAATGCATCAGACGGTATCCGTAATTTTTTGGATCTTGTAAAAAAGGGTCCGAAGGAAAAGACTCTTGAAAGAAAGATCTATACCCATAAAAATGGGGAGCTCGAAGAAACAGATAGTCTACCCGCTCTTAGCATAGAGAAGGCTGCAATTCAAGTAATATCAGAGGTTCTAGAACATGGAACATTAGAGCAACAACAATACGCTATAA